>NZ_SATR01000011.1 GCF_004551525.1 Vibrio ouci
AATCAAGCTCAAGCAAATGCGAGAAAGCGTCAGCCATTTCATTTTACCAGACAAAAGAAAGGACCGAACGTTTCCACGTTCAGTCCTCTTTGTTCCGGCCAAATATCCGTTTAGGTATAAGCGTTAGCGCTTATCCGAATGGCATTACGACACATGGTCGGGGCTTTTCATTGTGGATTCGATTAAATCTTTGGCGTTTCAGTCGTCACACCATGGTTTTGACCACGATGACGTAGCAAATGGTCAAGTACAACAATCGCCAGCATTGCTTCTGCGATTGGCACCGCTCGAATGCCTACACATGGGTCGTGACGACCTTTAGTAATCAGCTGAGTCGACTCACCGTCACGGGTAATCGTTTCACCCGGAACCGTAATACTCGACGTTGGCTTAAGGGCAATGTTCGCTACGATATCTTGGCCAGTAGAAATACCGCCTAAGATGCCACCAGCGTGGTTACTTGCAAAACCATCTGGCGTTAGCTCGTCACGATGTTGGCTGCCTTTTTGGCTCACCACATCAAAACCATCGCCAATCTCAACTCCTTTCACCGCATTGATGCTCATTAGTGCATGGGCGATATCAGCGTCAAGACGATCAAATACAGGCTCACCTAAACCAACAGGTACGTTAGTCGCAACCACTTGCAGCTTCGCACCGATTGAGTCGCCTTGCTTTTTAAGGTCACGAATCAATTGGTCCAACGCATCGACTTTATCGACATCAGGGCAGAAGAATGGGTTGTTTTCGATCTCATCCCAATCCACTTTATCAATCGCAACATCACCCATTTGAGATAAGTAGGCACGAATCTCAACACCAAACTCTTGCTTAAGGTATTTCTTAGCCACAGAGCCTGCCGCAACACGCATTGCCGTTTCACGCGCTGAAGAACGACCGCCGCCGCGATAATCACGCACACCATATTTCTGGTGATAAGTGTAATCAGCATGACCCGGACGGAATTTATCTTTGATTTCAGAATAATCTTTTGAACGTTGATCGGTGTTTTCGATCAATAGGCCGATTGAAGTACCTGTGGTTTTACCTTCAAAAATACCAGAAAGAATTTTCACTTCATCTGGTTCACGGCGAGCGGTGGTATAACGAGAGGTGCCTGGGCGACGGCGATCTAGGTCAATTTGAATATCCGCTTCTGTGATTTCAAGACCCGGAGGACATCCGTCGATAATACATCCTAGTGCGATACCATGACTTTCCCCGAATGTCGTCACTCGGAAATGTTGTCCGATACTGTTTCCTGCCATTACTTCCTCAAACTTTTATCGCTTAAGCACACCATTTCATGTGTACATTTCGCTTTACACTTTAATTGTTCGTAAATTCATAGTCGCCTTATTGCGGTTTGATGTAAACCCCTAATCACCAACTATTTTGCTTTTTGACCCGCATAAAAAACGCCAAGCCGATTTATCGCTAAATCAAGGCTTGGCGTTTTATTTACTCTACGAGAGCTTCGTAATTAGTCTTTGTAGATAGAAAACTCTGCCGCGTGTTCCAGCATTTGCTCACGAGTCAGCATAAATACGCCGTGACCACCGTTTTCGAACTCAATCCAAGTGAATGGAATGTGCGGGTATTGTTCCATCATGTGAACCATAGAGTTACCCACTTCACAGATAAGGATACCGCTGTCAGTTAAGTAATCGGGTGCATTTGCCAGAATACGGCGAACCAGTTTCAGGCCATCTGTACCTGCCGCTAAACCTAGCTCAGGTTCGTGCGTGAACTCGTCTGGTAGGCTGTTCATGTCTTCTTCGTCCACGTATGGCGGGTTAGACACGATGATGTTGTACTTCTCTTTTGGCAGATCACGGAACAGGTCAGAACGGATAGGGAAAACTTGTTGTTCCATGCCATGGTCTTGAACGTTTTGCTCAGCGACTTGCAGTGCGTCGGTTGAAATATCAATCGCGTCAACTTCAGCGTCAGGGAAAGCGTGCGCACAAGCAATCGCAATACAGCCACTGCCCGTACATAGGTCCATGATGCGTGTTGGCTCTTCCACTAACCAAGGTTGGAATTCTGCTTGAATCAATTCACCAATTGGCGAGCGAGGCACAAGAACACGTTCATCAACAAAGAACTCAAGGCCACAGAACCAAGCTTTGTTGGTTAGGTATGCTGTTGGAGTGCGCTCATTAATACGCTTCACAACACGCTCAACGATACGCATACGCTCGCTCGTAGTTAGGCGTGAATTCAGTACATGTGGAGGCACATCGATTGGTAGGTATAGTGTCGGCAGGATCAGCTGAACCGCTTCATCCCAAGCATTATCAGTACCGTGACCATAAAAAAGGTTCGCGGCATTGAAACGGCTTACCGTCCAACGAATCATATCTTGAAGCGAGTGAAGTTCTGATACTGCTTCTTCTACAAAAATCTTATCCAAAATTGCCTCCGAAAAGCGCTACAATACTGCTAATTGCATTTATACATATTAAATTTAGTCCCATGAGCAAAAAAGACACCGATATGGATGATGACTTCGCCCTTTTTAGGGATGCAGTACAAGGCGTAAAAAAGTTGTCACAGGATACCATAGTCCAGCAACCAAAAAAAAACAGTAAGCAAAAAGAAATTACCCGTACTGCCCGTGAAGCAAGCGATACGGAGTTTTATTTCTCTGATGAGTTCGTACCTCTTCTCAATGAGGAAGGTCCGACTCGTTATGCGCGTGATGATGTCTCAACTTATGAGGTGAAGCGCCTGCGTCGTGGCGTCTATGTTCCGGATGTGTTCTTAGATATGCACGGCATGACCCAGCAAGAGGCTAAACGAGAATTAGGCTCGATGATCGCTTACTGTATTAAGAATGAAATTTCTTGTGCTTGTGTTCAGCACGGGATTGGTAAACACATCCTTAAGCAGAAGGCCCCGCTTTGGTTGGCTCAGCACCCTGATGTGATGGCTTTCCACCAAGCGCCGCTTGAGTTTGGTGGTGATGGTGCCTTATTGGTGTTGCTCTCAATTCCAGAAAAGTAACCGGATCATCGTCAAGAGATTCCCTACTCACTCCTTCGTCGTTCTATGGAATGACAGCTATCAAAAGCCTCGTCATCCTCAAGAGTGAGGTACGAACGAGTTGGGGATCTCTTACAGTAAGTCAAAAACCTTAAAGAATCCCAGCCCGCTCCTTCGTCGTTCTATGGAATGACAACTATCAAAGCCTCGTCATCCTCAAGAGTGAGGTACGAACGAATTGGGGATCTCTTACAACAAGTCAAAAACCTTTATAGATTCCCAACTCACTCCTTTGGCGTTCTATGGAATACTAGAAGTATTCCTACTTCCTTAGATCAGGAGGAATTGGCAACTCAGACGTCTTCAAGTTCGGACGCTGACCGCCTTTCTTACGGTATTGCTTAAGCTGGAACACATACGCCAGAATTTGCGCCACAGCAGTAAATAGGCCATCGGGGATCTCTTGCTCAAGCTCGGTTGAGTGATACAAAGCACGAGCCAAAGGTGGCGCGGGGATGACGTAAATATCATGTTCGCGAGCAACTTCCCTAATTTTCAGCGCCATATGGTCAGTACCTTTGGCCACCACAATCGGCGCTTTATCAGTATCTTGCTTATAGCGCAGTGCGACAGAGAAGTGCTCCGGGTTGGTAACGATAACATCGGCTTGCGGCACTTCTGCCATCATTCGGCGCTGAGCAGCTTCACGCTGAAGCATACGAATACGGCCTTTCACTTCCGGCTTACCTTCCGTTTCTTTGTATTCGTCTTTGACCTCTTGTTTGGTCATTTTTAATTGGTCTGCGTGTTGCCAAATTTGGAAAGGGATATCAATCGCAGCCACAATCAACAGCGTACAGCTGATCAACAGAATGAAGTTGAGCAAAATATCCAGCGCATGGAAGATGTTCTGCGGATAGACATCCATACTGAGTTGAAACAAATCTTCTCGCGCCGCACTTATCAGATAAAAGGCCATGCCAGAGACCAGAGCCACTTTCAAAATTGATTTGATTAGCTCAACCCAACTCTGCATCCCTACCATACGTTTTAGGCCACTGAGTGGGTTCATCTTAGAGGCTTTCGGCATCGCCGCTTCTACAGAAAAACTGACACCACCAACCCCTGCTGCGCCTACCACTGCGGCAACGAACAGCGTGACAAGAATCAGCAACAAAGGAAGGATCAAACTGCCCATGGAGCCAACGACGATATCAAACAGCTTCACATGATCGAATATTTCTTCACGAGATAGGGAGAATAGCCGTCCCATTACGGTAAATAACGCGCGCGCGAGACTCTCACCGAACCACATCAGTGCGATTGAGCCTACTACCAGTACAGAAACCGACGCTAACTCTTTTGACCTTGCAACCTGCCCTTTTTCTCGAGCCTGTTGCAAGCGTCTGGGCGTGGCGTCTTCTGTGCGTTCTTGACCGTCTGACTCTGCCATTCAGCCTCCTAACAATCTAGCCTAATAAATTGGCAAATTTGCTGTTCGCCCTGTACCCAGAATAGTTCATAGTGATTGTATAAACCGGCGACAAGGTACCAACAGATCAATAGACCAACCATCAAGGCAAACGCGAAACCCAGTGAGAAAATGTTTAGCTGCGGCGCCGCACGAGTCATAACACCAAAGGAAAGGTTGATAGTCAGCAGCGCGATAATGCCTGACAGTGACATACTCAACGCAACTTTAAACATGATGCCTAGCCACAACGCTAGCTCTCTAAAATCAACCGTCGTGAGTGAACCTGTACCAATTGGCAGCGATTTAAAGCTCATTACTACCAGCATGATCATTTTCAAGTGACCATCGGTCGTCAAAAAGAACAGCGTTGAGAGGAACATAAATAGCTGACCAAGCAAGGGCGTATTCTGCCCGTTCGCCGGGTCAACCATTGAGGCGAAACCTAAGCTCGACTGCATACCTAGAATTTGACCCAAGATAACAAAGGTTTGGATCATAAATTGAGTCACAGTGCCCATCGCGACACCGATAATAATTTGCTCAAGCAAGGTCATAAACCCAGCAAAAGAGAGCAATTCAATCGTATCAGGGACCGCTGGGATAGCGGGCATCACAGCAAAGGTGATCGCCAAGCCCAAATAGAGACGAACACGAGTAGAGACAAAACGAGCCCCTGTTACCGACATCACCATCAGCATTGCCGCAATACGGGTATAAGGCCAAAAATAATTGGCTATCCAGTCTAGTATTAGCGTCGCCGGATATTCCATAACGAACCCTAGTAAAGGACCTGAGGCAGGCGCTCAATCATGCTAAAGAAAAACTCCATCAAGATTTGTGTCATCCAGTGAGCAAATAGCATCAGAGCAAGTAATGTCACTATTAGACGTGGCAAGAAACTCAACGTTTGTTCGTTGATTGAGGTCGCCGCTTGGAAGATCGCCACCACTAAACCGATAAGTAAGCTGGGAATAATGATTGCGCACACCATGATGAGAACCATCCATAGTGCATCACGAAACAACTCAACAAACATTTCAGGAGTCATAGATTCTCTCCCGTCACAAGGCGAAACTGCCGGCCAATGTCGACAGTATCAAGTTCCAGCCATCCACCAGCACAAACAGCATCAGTTTAAACGGTAGCGATACAATCATTGGTGAAAGCATCATCATACCCATCGCCATCAATACCGATGCCACCACCAAGTCGATAACTAAGAAAGGCAAGAACAACATAAAGCCAATCTGGAAGGCGGTTTTGAGTTCTGAAGTGATGAAAGCAGGAATCAACACAGCCATGGATACATCTTCAGGCGCTGTCGCTGTCGAGCCTGAAATATTGACGAAGGTTTCTAAATCTTTGACTCGCGTCTGCTTGAGCATGAAATCTTTCATTGGGATCTGCGCGAGGTCAAACGCTTGGCGCGCGGAAATCTGCTCATTAATGTATGGCTGAATCGCATCATCATTAATCTTGTTTAACACCGGAGACATGATAAAGAAGGTCAAGAAGATTGCGATACCGATAATCACCTGATTGGATGGTGTTTGCTGTAGACCCATCGCCTGACGAAGAATCGACATGACCACCACAATACGAGTAAAGGACGTCATCAAGATAACCATCGCAGGCAAGAAGCCCAGCATGGTCATCAGTGCCAAGATTTGCAGGTTTACTGAATAATCTTCACTGCCATCTGGGTTGGTCGTCATGGTGAATGCAGGTACACCGCCACCTCCGCCACCCACTAAGCTACTGGTCGAGATGGTTTTTGCCGCGCCTTGCTCACGCTCCATTGCTGACACAGTGACAGAGCTACCCGGCGCAGCATTGTCAGGTACTGGTGTCGCTAGCTCTTCTTGTGCAAAAGAGAACGCGGAGAACATCAGGATAAAAAGCGTCAGGCAAAGTGACACTATCTTATTGGTTTTTATCATTCTTTCTTAATAGCTGAGTCAATTGATTGGCAAACGGACTTGCAGCCATCTCCTCCTGAGATAAAGGTTTATCCAGTTTTGAGATCAATTGGATGGATTGAGCTGTCACTCCAACCAAAAATTGTTCTTCTCCGGCCTGTACAATCATGATTCGCTCACGGTTGCCCAATGCTATTTGCCTTACAACACTTAATCCCTTTTGATTAACCATTGCAGGCACACGCATTCTATTAAGCAGCCAAGCCAAAAATAAAATGAAGGCAATAACGAACAAGAGCGACCCAAAAGTGGTCGCCCAGTCTAATTGAGTGCCTGGAGCGGCAGCCATTACGGAAGGTGATATCAAAGCTAGAGGAAAAAGTAAGTACTCCTTAACTTTAAACGTCATACTGTACCTTACTTTATCGAAGCTTTTTAATACGCTCTGTTTGACTGATTACGTCTGTGAGACGAATACCAAACTTATCGTTGACGACAACCACTTCCCCGTGTGCAATCAAGGTACCGTTAACCAATACATCGAGAGACTCACCCGCTAAGCGCTCTAGCTCAACGACGGAACCTTGGTTCAGTTGCAATAAGTTACGAATACTGATTTGCGAACGGCCGACTTCCATCGAAATAGTGACCGGAATATCTAGAATGGTATCGAGCTTACGGCGCTCATCTTCTGAAATTGGAGACGAGGTATCTTCTAGCTCATCAAGCTGAGCATTCATCACTTCATCGACATCAATACTTGGTGCACTTGGATCTTCACCTAATGCGGCAGCCCATTCGTCCGCCAGCTTTTGGTCGTCACTCGGTTCCATACCTGTTACCTGTTATTCTCTTTAATCTTCAATTTCGCTATCGTCTTCTTCTAGCTCGGAAATAACATCCTTACCGAGGAAGGCGATATCGGTTTTCACCACATCAGGGCGTTTAATTTTTTCTGAAACTTGTACCGCGAGCATCTCACCAGAACGCCCCATCTTGGTTCTAAACGTTGGCAGTTCTTCAACAAACATGGTGGCGTGCTCTGGCATGGTGATTGGGATAATGTCACCTGGCTGCAGCTCCATTAAGTCACGCAGCGAGATATCTTGCTCTAGCAACTGTACGCGGAAGTTCACCGGTACATCCATGATCTCTTCACGAAGAGCCGTACTCCAACGAACGTCGGTTTCCATCTTATCTGACTGAACACCGGCATCGAGCAGTTCTCGAATCGGTTCAACCATTGAATATGGCATCACCACATGGAAGTCACCGCCGCCTCCGTCCACTTCAATGTGGAATGAACTGACAACAATCACTTCGGTAGGGCTGACGATGTTAGCCATGCTTGGGTTAACTTCAGAGTCTAGATACTCAAACTCAACCCCCATTACCGGAGACCAAGCTTCTTTGTAGTCTTCGAAAACGATCTTCAGTAGTAGCTGAACAATTCGGCGCTCAGTCGGGGTAAATTCACGCCCTTCGATACGCGCATGGAATCGACCATCACCACCAAAGAAGTTTTCTACCAAAATGAAGACCAGTCGCGCTTCCATGGTGATCAACGCAGTACCTTTCAAAGGACGAAAACGTACCATGTTCAAACTAGTTGGAACGTACAAGGTATTTTGGTATTCACCAAACTTCATCATTTGTACGCCGTTGATCGACACTTCTGCTGTTTTACGCAGCATATTAAATAGGCTGATCCGCATATGGCGGGCAAAGCGCTCGTTAATAAGCTCCAAGGTCGGCATTCGACCACGGACAATTCGATCTTGCGATGAAAAATCAAACTCGACGGCACTGGCGTCGGTGGGAGTTACATCCTCTTCCACCTCATCGACATCGTCGACACCATGTAAGAGTGCATCAATTTCATCTTGGCTTAATAAATCGGTCACTTAGCACCTATTGCATTACAAAATCGGTAAACAGTACACGTTCAATAACAGGCTGACCTACCGCACGATTTAAGCTTGCTTTAATATCGTCGGTCGCTTTATCGCGCAATTCAACGCGCCCATTGACAGTTCTTAGCTGATCAACCGTCGCTGAAGCGAACGTACTAAGCAGCGAACTTTCAATCAATGGAGAATGGTAACGGGCAAGGTTTTCATTTTCCGTACCACGAACCATGAGCTGTACTTTGATCTGCACCAAGCGATCTTTCTTATCGCCAGTGACATTAAACAAAAACGGTTGAGCAATATTAACATAGGCTACCGGATCGGTCGGAGTAACCACTTCTTGCTGCGCTGCTTGTTGTGTTTCGGCAGCGTCATCAGAGCCCATCAAGAAAAAGGCAGCACCACCACCGCCAACTAACAAGACAACAACGGCAATAATGATGATCAGTAACTTGCTCTTCCCTTTCGGCGCTTCTGGTTCGATTTCTTCGACGGCCATAACTTAACGTTCTCTATTTATTTGTTTTTTACAGTTTAAGCGTAATAGCTAATTCCATCACGCTTTGCAGCGACATTCAAATCAAGATTGATGTCTGCTTCAAGGTTTTCTTCACCAGAAACACCCTGATTGCTGTTACCTTGACCATTTTGTCCCTGTCCGGCGTTAGCGTAACCTCTTTGTTGCTGCCCTGCCTGTTGCTGAACAGAACTATCATTCAATTGTACACCTTGCTGCGCCAGCATTTCGCGTAATCTTGGCATCGACTGCTCAATTACGTCACGAGCTTGCTGATTTGCGACGGTAAAGTGGACCGTTGCCGCATCGCCATTCATATTCATGCGAATCTGCATTCGGCCTAACTCTGGTGGATCCAAACGGATATCGATGTTTTTAAGGTTCTTCGACATCATCATCTGAACACGCTCGGCAACCTGTTCGCTTGCCATCTCACGACTAAGCTGCAGCGGCGCTTGAGCTGCGATTTGTTCCGCTCGAGCTTGACCTAATGATTGCGTGCCTTGTGCACCTGCAGCCTGAGATAACTGCTGAGCGAAGCCACTTTCTTGGCTAGCTTGCTGGCCTTCACCGTTTTTGGCTAACTGGCCAATAGTACCGGCAGCTTTCGCCCCCATTGCCGCTTTAAGTAGTGCTTGATCTTGGCTGATGGCAACGTTTGGTGCCGCCGCTAACTGCTGCATTTGCATCGCGGCTAAGTCAGCTGGCATTGTTGCGGCAGCGTGTTGTACCGATTGTGATTGCAATGCCACCTGTGCAGCTTGTGCCTGCTGCTGACTAAGAGCTTGCTGAACTGACTGCGCTACGGCGGCTTGCTGAGCTTTAGGAGCAACATCATGTTTCAGTGTCACTTCATCACTCACAGGTACGTCAGAGGATGTCGCCCAAGGAATCGCTGCTGCAGCGGCAACTGGGGCAGCTGATGCCATAGTTGGGTCCACTTCACCATCGATTGTAGAAATGGATGCCGATTGAGTTTGACTAAGCTTAGTTGAGTCATCAAGGCTCGCTTTTGTTTGCACTGGCGCTTTAGCTGTTTGAGTCGCACTTGCCGCAACCGCCGCCGTCACACCAGCAGCAACCACTGGTTCAGCGACGTCTTCAGGTGATACCGATACCTGAGTAACTGCGGCATTTTCAGGTTTCAGCGTATCCGCCTCTATATTCTTCACCGACTGCTCTGCATCAGCTTTAACTTTGACTTGCCCTGCCTCAGTTGCAACTTCTGCATCCGCTTGGCTCACCGCTACTGCTGCCGCTGCTGAACTAGGCAACGGCGCTTGAGATTCAGACTCTTTAAACTGCTCGGCCTTCGGCGCTTGCTGCTGAATGAAAGGAGCAACGGCAGCAGGTACTGCAACTTCTTCACCATCAGCATTAACCACTGTTTGAGTGGCACTCTGTGCTTTTTCGGCCACAACAGGCTGACGCTCAGTGTCCACTTGCACTTTTTCTGCGGTTTTCAGATCTTTTACATCAACCTCTTCCGCTGCAACCACTTTAGCGGCTGGCTTGGCACTTTCACCTGATGCGCCTTCAACTGTCGCTTGTGGATTTTCTTGAGGCAACTCTTTGCCGTCTTTTGGCTTTAAGGCATTGTTTGATTCATTGAGTCGCTGCAATACTTGATCATTTTCCGAGACAATCTTACTGGCAGATTCGGCAGGCGCTGCTTTCGGCTCTTGCTCGGCTGTTTTCTGCGTCGCTACCGTTACCTCAGACTCACCTTCACTCTTGGTTGAAGCTTGCTGAGCAGAATCATCATCGGCAGCGAGTAACTCATCGGTACTTTGTGATTCTGTCTTGGCGACTTTCGTTTCACTGACTTCACCTTCAGCTGAAACTTCGCTATCACCTTCATTTTGTACAGATTTTACACTTTCTGTATCGCCTTCAGCTTTCCCTTCGCCTTTTATCAAAGCAGCGAGTTTGGAAAAGAAGCCTCCTGATTCAGATGCTTCTGACGCGCCCTCTTCTCCAGAGGCAACACTCTTGGCCGCTTTTGGGCTTTCTGATACCGATGATAGATTGATATTCATAGAATGACTCACTCACTGTCGCTTAAGGGGATAACCTCAAGAGCAAAAATGCCGATATTGATTGCATACAAACTAGTTATTGCACTGCAAAAAGTGAGCCAAGTTAAGATGCGGGTTAAGAATCACTGGCAGAGTTAATTAGATAGACGTCGTGAGAATTGAAGTGTCGAGAACTCATCCATTTGCTTTTGCTCTCGCTGCTGCTCTAGTCGTTGTTTCTCGGTCTGTTTTTTCTCAATCAACCATTCATATGAACGGCGCTGCTTGCGACTTTCCAACCAGTTTTGCTCACAGCCTTCAACTTGACTCTTGAAGTGAGCTTCTGCTTGTTTCTGTTTCGCCAGCGTCTCATCTAACGTCGTTAAAAAGCGATTGAGGTGTGAATACTGACTCGCACTTAACCCCTGCTGACCACGATCAACAAGCTGCTGACAGTAATCTAGGCGATACTTCTCGATCTGTTCGAGCTGTTGGTAGTAACCATCAAGTTCAACACGAGCTTGATTTAGCGCCATCACAGCTTGGTTTTCACGTTCCTTAACCTGTTCTAACAAAAACTCTAATGCGTTTTCCATCAGCGATTACTCCCCGTGCAATAGGCGGCTTAACATGTTGACGCACATGTCATACGGCACCGTTTCTTTCATCGTCTGCTGCAAGTAAGCATCAAGTTTAGGTTTGATAGTAAACGCGCCATCAATCGCCGGATCAGTTCCGGGTTTGTAGGCACCAATCGACACGAGATCTTGGTTCTTACGGCAAATCGACAGCACTTGGCGAACCGCTTTCGACATCAACACGTGTTCTTCTGTGGTGATCTGCGGCATTACACGACTGACCGACTTTTCGACATCAATCGCAGGATAATGACCAGCGTCGGCCATTTCACGAGAGAGCACCACGTGGCCATCAAGAATCGCACGCGACGCATCCGCTATCGGGTCTTGAAGATCATCACCTTCGGTCAGTACCGTGAAGAAGGCGGTAATCGAGCCCTGATCAGGGCTACCGTTACCTGCTCGTTCAACCAAAGCAGGTAACTTAGCAAATACCGATGGTGGATAACCTTTGGTTGCCGGCGGCTCACCAACAGACAAGGCTATTTCACGTTGAGCTTGAGCAAAACGCGTCAGCGAGTCCATCAGCAATAGTACGTCTAAGCCTTGATCGCGAAAGTACTCAGCAATCGTCAGAGCGGTTTGACAGCCTTTTAATCGCATCAACGGTGAAGAGTCGGCAGGAGCGGCAACAACGACAGAACGCTGACGTCCATCGACACCTAGAATCTCTTCGATAAATTCTTTTACTTCTCGGCCACGCTCACCTATCAGACCAACGACGACAACTTGCGCTGTGGTACCTCGGGTCATCATGCCCAATGTGACCGATTTACCAACACCAGAGCCGGCGAATAGACCGATACGCTGGCCTTTACCAACAGTCAGCAAGCCATTGATCGCTTTGATGCCGACATCAAGTGGTTCAGAAATTGGCTTTCTCGCTAACGGGTTAATTGGGTCGGCGTTAAAAGAGGCGCGTTTTTCGGTATAGATTGGGCCGAGGCCATCAAGCGGGTTACCGACACCATCAATCACTCGACCAAGCAGCTCCATTCCGACAGGTAAACCAACTTCACCCGTCATTGGTGTCACTTTAGCGCCGGGTAAGATGCCTGTGATTTGTTCACTCGGCATAAGAAATAGGCTTTCTCCCGAAAAACCGACCACTTCCGCTTCCATTTCGCCCTGCATAGTTTCGACTTTGCACAAGCTACCAATTGGCGCTCTACAGCCTGTCGCTTCGAGAGTAAGGCCAACCACGCGTACCAATTTGCCAGAAGCAACTGGTCGACAAGTCAGCCCTTGAGATTTGTATTGGGAAAGACGATCAGCGAGCGCGAGCATCAGTCACCACCTTGGTGGCGATTCACTCCACAAAAGCTTTGAATAACGCTGCGAATGCGCTCTTCCATACGGTAGTTAACACTCGACTCACCCGCTTCAATTTGTACGTCTCCGCGGTTAAGTGCTGGCTCTGAGTGTAAGGTCCAGTTTCTGAACTCTAACTCTTCTCGTCCGTATGATGAGCGAATGATTTCAACATCATCAGGGTGCAGTTTTAGGGTGATAGCGTGACCAGAAATCGGCAATGATTCAACCGATTGTTTAATCGTATCTAAGATAACTTGAGGGTTGGTTTGCACTTCAACGTGAACCACTTCTTTCACCAATGCAAGCACCATATCCACCAGTTGCTTTTCCACTTGAGCATTCATCAGCTCAAGAGGCTGTGCAAACTGGTTAGCAAGACCGATAAAGGTTTGGACTTGTTGCTGGATAAACTCTTGCCCAGCTGCAACGCCTTCAATTTTTCCGGACTCAACGCCCTCTTGATGACCTTCTTCAAGTCCTTGCTCTTTACCTTTTTCGTAACCTTGCTTAAAGCCCGCTTCTTGCCCTTGGTGTAAACCTTCCTGATAAGCCTGCTGCTTAATCAGTTCGATCTCTTCTTCGGTCAGCTCCGTCGGTGCTTCTTCTTTGACTGGCTCAGAAATTGGCATCCAGCTAGGGTCATAGTTCATCGCAGTGTCGCGCGCTTTTTTGTGGGTCTGCGCTGTATAATCAGGCATACCCCAACGCTCTGGCTTTTCAACCATTTCGTCACTATCTAAACGTAAAAAACCACGCTTTCGTTCCCCAGACATAGATACCTTTATCTCACTTTATTGCAGTTATAAGAATTCGTCAGCGCCGCCGCCTAGCATTAACTCGCCGGAGTCAGCCATACGTCGTGCAATTGCCAGAACTTCTTTCTGCGCCGCTTCCACATCAGATACTTTAATTGGAGGCATTGCTTCCAGATCGTCGCGCATCATCTCAGCAGCACGTTTAGACATGTTCTTGAAGATCTTCTCACGTAGAGAGTCATCCGCACCTTTAAGTGCACGTTGTAGTGCATCTTGAGGAACGTCACGCAGCAATTTCTGAATACCTTGGTCGTCGACCTCGATAAGGTTCTCGAACACGAACATAAGATCTTGGATTTGCGTCGCCATATCTTCGTCTTGGTCGCGGATTTGCTCCATCAGCACGCCCTCGACGTTGTTGTCCATGTAGTTCATGATCTCTGCCGCTGCCTTCAGGCCGCCAATCTTGGCTGCTTGTGCACCTGCTTGACCAGCGAACTGTTTCTCCATGATTTCATTCAGCTCTGCCAGTGCAGATGGCTGAACTTCTTCAAGGTTAGCGATTCGCATCATCAAGTCTAAGCGGTCACGCTCAGCAAACTGAGACAGGATTTCCGCAGATTGATCCGGCTCCAAATAGGAAAGAACAATAGTCTGAATCTGAGGGTGTTCGTTGATAATGATGCTCGCCACCTGACGAGGGTCCATCCACTTCAACGAGTCTAGGCCTTTAGAACCTGTACCCAGTAGAATTTGGTCAACAAGGTTGTTGGCTTTATCTTCACCCAGAGCGGCAACCAGAGCGTTACGCATAAAGTCTTCGCTGCCCATACCAATGTTGGTGTATTTCTGAATGTCTTCCAAGAAAGCACGGTGAACTGCACCGACTTTGTCTTGGCTTAAATCAGCAGCACGCGCCATGGCGCTACCAACTCGTTGAACTTGTTTTGGTTCTAGATGGCGAATAATGCCCGCTGCGTCTTCCTCATTAAGACTGAGTAGAAGGATCGCCGCGCGCTCTTCGCCCGGAATACTTGCTATATCCACGGTGTTTTCTGCTTCCTCACCGCCCCCTTCCTGTGGAACTATTTCGTTAGGCATCCTGCATCCAATTCTTAACTACTTGCGCCGCTAGCTCTGGTTCGTTCGCTACAAGAGCTCGTACCGCTTTCAGCACATCTTCATCTTTATGTAAGTTAGGTAAGTCGATACTTGATCCAAACTCAAATAACTCACCGCCATCCAAATCGCCACCAATTAAGCTGGTTTCACCATCCGCCCCAATTGGTAGGCCATCTGGGCCGTATAGTTGGTCATCATCTTCGTCAGAAGCAGGGTTGAGTAGTTTCTTCATTGCTGGTCGAACTAGAACTAGCACGACAACAATAATGACTAACGCACTCGCAAACCAACGGATCCAATCATTGAAGTTTGGATGCTCCCAAATAGGCACATCAGCCATCACTTCCGTTTCAGGAACCGCAAACTGCATACTTAGAACGTTGAGTAAATCGCCACGCGCTTCACTAAAGCCAACCGTACCAATCAATAGCTGCTTAATTGAGTTTAGCTCAGCATCTGAAAGTGGCTGGTAAGTCGTTTCACCGGTATCAGGGTTTACACTGGCGCGATTCTTAACCGCAACGGCCACTGTCTGGCGGTTAACTACGCCAGTTTGACGGCGCTCATGACTGATGGTGGTATCTAGCTCGAAGTTACGCGTTGCTTCTTTGTGTACAGAACCTTGACCAAGGAGCGAGCCATCCTTCATTTGCGCGACATCTTGTGGGATTGACGCATCGGCTGGAGGTTGGTTACTTAGCGCACCCGGTACACCGGCAACCACACTGCCGTTGTTGTAATCTTCAAGGGTGTATTCACTTCGTGTCGAAGGAGTATTCGGGTCAAAACTCTTACGAGTCTGCTCAACCGCACTAAAGTCCAGTTGGATATCCACCTGTGCGGTGTAGTTACCAAAGCCCAGAATTGGGATCAGGACTGAGTCAATTTTTTCACGCAGCGCTTGTTCTTGCTTGCGCTCAAGTTCATGTTCTTTACGACGAGCTGAAGAAGCCGCATCTTGCGTACCTGAGCTTAATAGACGACCATGCTGATCAGTGACGGTAATACGGTTAGGTTTCATTCCCGGAACCGCACTCGACACCATGTCGACCACTGAATCGACTTCTTCTTGCTTTAAGTTGGTGCCTGTTTTTAGCGTCAAGAAAACCGAAGCAGAAGCCTCTTGGTTATGACGAACAAACACACTTTGTTTCGGTAGCGCCAGAAGAACGCGTGCTTTACGCACTTGCTTCATTTCTTCGATGGCTTTAGATAGCTGACGCTCGCGGCTCAGTTTAAGACGCTCTTGCTCTAAGCGCTGAGAAACGCCAAAGCCCATGTCTTGCAGCAGAATGTCATCACCAGCCTGCTTTTCGTTGTTCAGGCCAGCACGAACCATATCGAGCTTGAGGGTGTTGAAATCACTCGCCGGCACCAAAATGGTATTGCCTTCGAGTTTGTAATCCAATTTTTGCTGATCTAAGTAATCAAGGACAGGGATAAGCTCTTCTGTTTCGTACACGCCAAGTGGGCGCATTTCAGGCTCTTTCACCCAGAAGAACAACATGACAATTAGGGCAACACAGATCGAAATAGAAAGGACGAGTACGACTTGGCGTAATAGATCGAGATCTCCGACAGCCATGTCGAACTTTGAACTGCTTTTTTCATCCAGATCTGGATTTTGTATATCTGTATCCAAATCAGTAGTCGATAGCATAGTGCTATCCGGGCCACTATCAGAAACTGTCAGATCCGTTGATTGATTTTGTTCTGCCACAGACTTTACCTAAACTTAAACTGGCATGTTCATCAATTCTTTGTACGACTCGACTAGCTTATTACGTACTTGAATTGTTGCTTCAAAAGCGACGCTAGATTTGTTTCTAGCGATCATCACGTCGGAAAGAGAGACGTCAGCATCGCCACGATCAAAACGCATTTGCATATTGCTTGATGCTTTAGAAAGGCTGTTGACGTTATTGATTGCGTTATTGAGTAACTGACCAAAATCAGCACCAACCGTTTGACCTGTTGCAGCCGGTTTAGTCCCACCCGCTTCAAACATCATGGCTTGCATTTCGCTTTGAAATCCGTCAATTCTCATCAAAACCTCAGTAGTCAACTCTTTGACTTAAATAAGTGCTAGATTAATGACGCTGCAATCCTCATGCCACGTCATTAAGAGTGTGGAAAAATAACACGTTAGTTAGGAATATCAATCCCAGCATCGCGCATTTTTGCTAACTTGTAGCGCAAAGTTCGTGGACTAATGCCTAATTTTTCAGCCATTTCCTTTCTACGCCCACTACACTCTTCAAGTGTTTCAAGAATGATGGCGTATTCTTGGTCACGTAACTCACCACCTAGCCCAGCGCCAGAGGTTAGATTTTTGCCCATCTCTGCAACGGGCTTAACGTCAGGCACAATCACATCGCCATTTTCGACTGCGACTTGTAAGCTTGACGCATCTTGCCAATCTAGGCCTTCGAGTAAAATGTGTTCTGAGCCAATGTTGCCATTTTCACTCAGGATCAACGCGCGTTGTACGACGTTATCCAATTCACGCACATTGCCTGGCCATGGGTAAGCGAGCAGTTTTGCAATCGCTTGTTCTGATACGTTTGGAACTGGCATACCCAGTTTTTGACAGTTTCGCTCAACCAAGTGCTTAGCCAGTGGCGCGATATCGCCTTGACGTTCACACAGCGCAGGCCATGCAATTGGGAATACATTCAGGCGGTAGTACAAGTCTTCGCGGAAGTTGCCTTCTTGGACGTATTGCTTGAGGTCGCGGTTACTGGTCGCCAGCACACGAACATCAAGCTTAATGCTTTTACGGCTGCCCAAACGCTCCACTTCACGCTCTTGTAACACACGCAGTAATTTAGCTTGAAGGCTGAGATCCATTTCACTGATTTCATCCAGCAAAATAGTACCGCCTTGCGCCTGCTCGAATTTGCCCGGACACGCTTGAACCGCACCAGTAAACGCCCCTTTTTCATAACCGAATAGGGTCGCTTCGAGCATATTGTCAGGAATTGCCGCACAGTTAATCGCGACAAATGGGCCATCTTTGCGATTAGAGGCATTATGGATGTAACGAGACATCACCTCTTTACCTGAACCACTTGGCCCAAGCACCATCACGCTGGCATCGGTTTTAGCTACCTTATCTGCCAGAGCAAGAAGCTTAATACTTTTCTCATCTGCTACCACCGCGTCGCCATTGTCGTCTGACTTAACTGGGGCGTAGCGGCTGACCATGTTCAATAACACTTCTGGAGCAAACGGCTTAGCCATATAATCAATGGCACCATCTTTCATCGCAGACACAGCGTCTTCGATATTGGCATAGGCTGTCATTAGCAGCACAGGAAGGTTTGGCCAATGCTGTTTGATGTTTCTTAGCAACGCAAGACCGCCCATTCCAGCCATCTGCACGTCAGAAACCACAATATCAACGTTATTTGATTTCAGTTTGACCAAGGCATCTTCCGCGCTGTCCGCTTCAAGCCATTCATAACCAGCTAGAGCGAGAGTATCAACCAATGCCTCGCGTAGACCTTCATCATCTTCTACGATTAATACCTTACTTTGAGCCATCATCATTCTCCAGTCATAGCTTCTTGGTCAGTATGAGGGGCGCGTTCCAGTGGAATACACATGGTAAAGCATGCGCCATCACCCTCTTCTGAAATAAGTTCCAATCTTCCGTCATGCGCTCGGCAGACCATTTGCACCACAGCCAAGCCAAGTCCAGTTCCTTGAGAGCGTGTCGTGAAGAAAGGTTCCATAATCTTGTTTTGCAGCTCTTTCGGCACACCTGGACCACTGTCTTGAACCGAAATTTTGAGCTCACCATTTACTGGTCTAAAGAACACATCGACTTGTGATTCTTTGCCAGCAATTTGGATTGCATTCATTACTAAATTGCTTAACGCTGAAGCGATTGCATTGGCGTTACCGAGTAGCATTGTCTGCTCTTCTTCAACTTCTAAAAAGTAGTCGATGTTATTGTTCTTGAGACCGGTTTCTACCATCGGTGAATACTCAGCCACCAAGTCAGAGATCGTGAACGGCTTAACGACTTTGTTATCACCACCTTTGGCGAACAACAGCATGTCGTTCACTTGCTTCTCCAAATCATGCAGACGATCCATCAGCTTGCTTTGGAAGCGATCTTTGGTCGCCGGCGGTAGATTAGGCGCCGCTAAATTCGATGCATACAACATGGCGCTCGACAGAGGCGTTCGAACCTGGTGCGCGAGCGATGCTACCATTCTTCCTAATGAAGAAAGGCGCTGTAAGTCACTGATGCGTGACTGCAGCAAACGCGTTTCCGTCAAATCAGTAATCAATATCAACTGACCCGTGGTTGACGCTGAAATGGCTAAACGGACTTTACGGCCATTTCTCAATGATATTTCGTGACCATCATCTTCACGAGGCGCAAAGGCTTGTTGAATCACTTCAAACCACTTTTCGCCCACTAACGGGATTTCCAATAAGCGCTGTGCTTCTGGGTTTGCCTCTTGAACCACGCCTTGCGTATCAAGCAGAATGACACCAGCGGGCATAACATCGAGCACTTGCTGATAACGTTCGACTTGTTGTTCTAAAGTACCTAGCGGCATTGGGTTATCAGCCTGTGATGTTGAATGCATGACGTTTTTCTACCTTAAAAACTACAATAGCCTGACATGCAATAAGCACGCCAGGCTATTTTGTAATATCTTCAACAACTTAGCATTAAGTCGGAAATTTGACAGTCAAGATTTGATTCAGTTTAGCGCTGTAAGTTGTACTTTCTCATTTTCTCAACCAAGGTAGTACGACGCATCCCTAGCATGTCTGCTGCTCTTGCAACCACACCACCTTGCGCTTCCAATGCTTGATTGATCATATTCACTTCCAGCTCAGCCAGCATCTCTTTCAAGTTAACGCCTTCTGGCGGTAAGCTTTGTGGAGCATTGTCGTGGTCTTGGAACAAATCCGTCGATTCAAGGCTGAAGTCTTCAGAAAATATATCTTGTAGCGCATCACGTTCCTGCTCTTCAACCGACTCAACATTGTTGTACTCTGGCTGAAACTCAGGGATATCACTGTATCGGTACTTGGTTGGTAGATGATTTACATCGACCAAACTGTTTGGATACAGAATGATCATGCGTTCTACCAAGTTCGCCAACTCGCGTACGTTACCTGGCCAATCATGCTCGGTTAACGAGTTAATTGAACGAGGCGTAAAGCAGATTGGCTGTGCACCTTCCGCTTCCATTCGAGTCATTAGCTCTTGCAGCAGTAACGGAATATCTTCGATACGATCACGTAGCGCAGGCATCTCGATTGGGAACACATTCAGACGGTAGTACAAGTCTTCACGGAATGATTCATCATCGATCATGCTTTCTAGATTACGGTGAGTCGCCGCAATGACACGAACATTAACACGTATTGTGGTATTGCCTCCGACGCGTTCAAAGCATCGCTCTTGAAGGACACGCAGCAGCTTAACTTGCATCGGCATTGGCATATCGCCAATTTCATCAAGAAACAGTGTGCCGCCTTCAGCCAGCTCAAATCGACCTTTACGGGCAGTAATCGCGCCAGTGAACGCACCTTTTTCGTGACCGAACAGTTCACTTTCCAACAAGTCTGGTGGAATAGCACCACAGTTGATAGGAACAAATGGTCCATTGCGACGGGCTGAATGGTAGTGGATATTACGAGCAACAACTTCTTTACCCGTGCCAGACTCACCCAAAATTAATACGTTCGCTTCGGTACCTGAAACCTGTTCAATTAGGTGGCGCACCTCTTTAATGCCCATACTTTGGCCAACCAAACTACGGAACAAGGTGTTTTTACGAGAAGAAGAAGGAACGTTTACCCCTTTGCGACCCAGAAAGTCTTTACAGTGACGCAGCGCTTCACTGAGCTGAGGGTAATTTAACGGGTACTCCAGCTCACCGACATAGTTTGTCAGTTCTTCGACTGGATAAGAATGCTTTCCGGCAATAAGAAGCGGAATATGATTAGCTTGGGATAACTTTTCACTCAGCTTGGTCGGCAGCCTATCGCTGCTCAGAGAACCCAAAATACAGCCAGCCCACACTTGTGACCAATCGAGATCATCAAGTTGATCAGAGCTGATCGCCTCACATTGTTCCCCAACAAATTCTAAAATATTACTAAGATTGATACGCGCTTGAGCATCGTCCTCAATCACAAGTAGCTTTGCTAAACCCTGCATAGGTGAGATTATTTGCCTTTTCTTTTTAAAACGGTGTGGCTGGATAAAGTTGCTAACGTTACGAATAACTATAGTTCAGTTAAACCGCTAGACAATATATAAATTTCAGCAACAAAAAAAGCCACTAGGCTATATGTGGCTTTCTATTCTATTTTAAAAAAAAATAAAGGCAACCAAGCAATTAACTGGTGTGATGTTAAGCCAAAATCAGCTTTTCGTTAGTTTTACGAAAAAGCTTACATTTGGCGTAAACAATCAAAACGCTTGTTGATGGTTTTATAAACCTACATCATTCGCCGTCAGGTTGTGATATTCGTTTGGAATTTGATCCCAAGCTGACTTAATTTCGCGAATAATGTCGATAACATCGTCAATTGGTTGCGGATTGTTTTGGTGATTCGCTTCAGTAATCTGAGTAATCATAAACTCATATAACTGGTCTAGATTTTGAGCAATATCACCACCATCATCCATTGAAAGACAGCTACGTAGACTAATAATAATGTCTAACGCTTTACCAAGGCGCTCACCCTTCATCGGGATATTACCAGCTTGCATCGCTGCTTTACCCTGAATTAATCGCTCAATAGCACCTGCCATCAGCATTTGGACGATCTTATGTGGGGAGGCTGCACTTAGTTGGCTATCAACTGATACCTTCTTGTAAGCCTGTAATGAACCACGCATGATAACCCTCTTAATCTATAAAAACTTTTGATACTGCTGAACAGAACGCTTGCCGTGACGATATTTTTTTAACGCCATAGCTAGTTCGTCGGTCTTGCTCTGCATCAATTCTACAACAGTTTGAGTGGTCTTCACCGCCTCTTGCCACTGTTGTTCGTGCTTGAGTTCTGGACGAGCTTGTATCGCTTCCAGTAACTTATGCAAAATCTGTTCCCTTGTATCGACTAGCTGAACGATTTCTTCAGCATTGATTTCCACAACTGCAAGAGTTTCATGAATTTTGTGATCCAGATCTCTCAAAAGGGCAATATTTGCAGCAAAGTCACTATCCAAGGGCATTCATCATACCCGCTAATTGAGACTGCATTTTACTCGTTGCGTCTTGCATCGCCGAAAACTTGGCGTGTGTACGCTTCTCTAAATTTTCCATACGGCGATCCAGTGCCGCTTGATCATCCTGCATACGATAATTGCGCTCAACTAAGCTGCGTTCACGACTTCGAATCGAACCTGTGACACCCGTTAGCCCTTGAATCGCATCTTCTACTTTTTTGGCAAAGCCCTGATTACCGCCAAAAAAGTCTTCGAGTTTATTAAAGTTGTTGTTGAGTTGGCGATCTAACATCTCGTAGTTGATCTCAAGGTTACCCTGACGAGTGGTAGTAATACCAAATTCGGTCAAGGTTTTAAGATCTTCAGGTGCTGGTTCAACCCGAGAAGAGAATACCGCCTTTAGCCTTGAGTCAGCACTCCGCACTATGCTATCCCCTGATAAGGGACCTGCCATACCGGTTGTTGGGTCAACGCCACCCAACTCCTTAGAGACTTGATAAAACTGATTGTAGGCTGCGACGAATTGTTCAATATCGTCTCGCACACCTTGTCGATCGTATTCAATATCGATTTCTGACGCAGGCTTGCCTCGCTCAGTACGTCCTTTTAAGGTTAAGTCTACGCCATCGATCGCATCTTCAATAATGTTGTTATCACTGGATAGCTGAGCGACACCATCGAGCATCACTTTTGCGTCTTGCGCAGACTGAACTTCTGTCATACCTCGGTAGGTATCAAAGGATTGCTGCGCGGCATTTAAATCAGCTTGAGCTTTATCAATGCGATCTAGATATTCTCGCTCATCTTTTGGTAGGTTTGCTCGTTCTAGCTCTTTCGCCTGTTCAGGCGTTAACTCACCGGATGCAACACGTAGCTTCAAGGAAGCTCTTTGATCCACAAAACCTTGTTCAATACGTGCTTTTTCAAAATCCAGTTTGGCTTGTGCCTCTTTAGGTGTGACATAGGAATCGGTAAGTGTACCTGAAGCACTGTTTGACCAGCCTGGAACATCACCCATTTTTTCTTTGGCTTTTGCGTCAAGCTGAGGTTCTGGTTCCCAGTATGAATCTAATAAGGTACCGGACGCTGTCGGCGACCAGCCAGGAATACGATCTTCAGGTTTTAGGTATTTATTCGCTTCAATGCCTGCTTGAGCGGCTGCCGAGGTGGCACCACTGGACATTTCATTGCCCGGAGTTGCCTCTTTCGCCGCATTGGGATCGGCACTTATTGCCGCTTGTTTAGAGGCATCGGCAATTTCTTGGTCTACAATTTTTGCCGCATCGATGTTTCTTTGCGCAATTTTGTCGGCAATCAGTTGTTCAGCGGCATTGAGCGGTGAAAGCAAATCTTGAGCTGCGGCACGCGCACGCTCTAAATCTTTTACTCGTTGTTCTAGTGTTTTGTATTCGAGCTGTTTAAGGGCATCACCTGGCTGAGCGTCAACCGTCATCGAAATGTCGTTATCTTGACCAGATTTATTCGCGGCGACGATTAAACGAGGCCCTGCCGTATCATTAATTACAGCGGCTCGAACACCGGGGTTGGATTTACTGCCATTGATACCGCGGACGATATCAATCAAGTTGGAATTTTGTTGCACGTCAATGGAGAACTTTTTGTCCCCCAATGAAACCTGCAGCTTACCCGGGCCAAATTTCGCATCTTCAGGAAGTACATCAGATGCAATTTTGTGGCTTTGGGCAAGCTGCAACACATCAATCGCATAGCGACCAGCGATAGCTTCAGTGGTTGCGGTTGCGGATACAACAGCTTCATCAGTCGATTCCACTGTTCTTGCGGCGAAAGCTTTCTCCTGACGAAAGCTCGCCATCAAGTTTTTCATCGTATCCAGCGACTCTCTGAGTCGACCATAGGCACTGATACTAGAATCAATCTTGGTCTGCTCATTGTTGATACGTTGCTGCTTAGGTACGCGCTCCGCATCTACAATTTTGCTGACCATAGAATTGATATCCATGCCAGAATTCATGCCTATTGGGCCAAAACTCATTCACTCACCTCAAGTATGATTACACCGCCTGGTTGAAAAGCCCTGATGAATAACGGGCCGTCTGCTCTCTCAGTCGACGTAAGATCTCCAACATTTCCTCATCCGGAATCTGACGAATAATATCACCAGTATCCGCTTCATATATCGTTACAACATCTCTACCGGATTCTTCATCCACACGAAATGATAAGCCTTTATTGATGGAGGAAATAAAATTATTCATCTCTTCCACAATTCGCTCTCGTTCTGCTCGATTCAGCTTTTCCCGCTCTTTTGAAGCTTCGATTGCCTTTTCAACATTCTGAGTCGCTTTTTCACTTATCTCCGCGGTAGAAACTTGCTCCTTTTTCGAGGAAACTTGCTGTACACCATCATACTTGGAGGCAATTTTAGTGCCACTTTCTGAGCCATAAGGCTGGACGTTCGATGTGTAGGATGGTATTTCCATAACGATCTCCCTTCCACCTTAGCAGGTCACAACATAATGTTGTGCCAATAAGCTCCTATCGAACCCATCGGTTAACCAAGTAAGCTAAGAGCTGCCGACGGAGACTGCTTCGCCTGAGCCAGAATAGAGGTACTCGCTTGTTGAAGGATCTGAGATTTCGTCATCGCAGTGGTTTCCTTCGCATAGTCTGTATCAACAATTCGACTACGAGATGCATTCACATTCTCGTTGATGTTGTCTAAGTTGCTGATCGCGTGACCAAAACGGTTTTGGAATGCACCCAGTTCAGCACGTTGGCTATCTACAGTTTTCAATGCGCCGTCGATCACAGATACCGCTAGCTGAGAGCCTGCAACTGTCGTTACATCTACATCAGCAACAGTACGATCTTCTGCAGCACCAAAACCAATTTCACCACCTAGTCCACCACCAATAGTGACGTCTGTAGCAACTTTATTAGATGCTGCAAATAGCTGTAGTTTACCCTCTTCACCAACAGATGCTTTCACATCTTCACTTTGACCATTAATGTACGTTGCAAGCTGCTCGACATCGTCGCCAACTTTAGCATTTATGGTGATGTTTTTAGCTTCACCATGTACATCAGTATAGCCCAGTGTAAGGTCGGTCGCTCCTGCCGCAACAGCCCAATCAGCGTCTTTAGCAGCAGTTGCAATATATGCTTTACCACCCATATCCATAGTATCAGAACGCATGTTGCCGATGCCTAGCTGTACAGCTTCACCAGAACTTGCTCCAATTTGGAAAGACTTGTCGCCAAATGTGCCGTTTAGCAGTTTATTACCACCAAAAGAGGTAGTTTCTGCGATACGGTTTAGCTCGTCGTTAAGCGCCGTTACTTCTTCTTGAATCGCGATACGCTCGCCACGAGAGTTAGAGCCGTTTGAAGATTGAAGTGCCAAATCACGCATACGTTGAAGTATGTTGGTGGTCTCATTCATCGCACCTTCAGCGGTTTGAGCAATTGAGATACCATCATTGGCATTTTTTACAGCCATGTCTAAGCCACGGCTTTGTGAGTTTAAGCGGTTGGAAATTTGCAAACCAGCAGCGTCATCTCGTGCACTGTTGATTTTATAACCTGAAGATAAGCGCTCCATCGATTTCTGCATCCCGTCAGCGGCACCATTTAGGTAACGCTGTGCGGTCATTGCAGACACGTTCGTGTTTACATTAATTGCCATATTTGATCTCCTTCGGCATTAGGGCGATGTGCCGCAGTGTCTCTCACCTCACTTTGGCACATCTCATTTCTCTCAATCCTTTAACGGCGAACTAAAAAATACCTTTAGGAAAAAAATAATTTTTTTTTGCTTTTTTATCGGCGAGCATATGAAATGTGATGGAGATCATCTATTTGCGAGAGGCAAAAAAAATCCAGCCGAAGCTGGATTTTTATAATTTGGGCTTGATTAGCCTAGTAGGCTTAGTGCCGAGTTTGGCGCCTGCTTCGCTTGAGCAAGGATAGAGCTTGAAGCTTGAGAAAGAATTTGCGACTTAGTTAGTGCAGTTGTTTCTTTCGCGAAGTCAGTGTCTTTGATACGGCTCTTAGATGCATTAACGTTTTCGTTGATGTTATCTAAGTTGTTGATAGCGTGGTTGAAACGGTTCTGGAATGCACCCAGTTCAGCACGGTGGCTATCTACGTTTTTCAGTGCAGCATCGATGATACCAACAGATTCTTGCGCGCCACCAACCGATGTTACGTCAATTGTATCAACCGTTACGTTTGTTGCTGCGCCCATTGAAAGCTCACCAGCAAGACCACCAGAGAATGATACTGCGCCGTCTACTTTATCCGCACCAGCGAATACTTGTAGTTGACCATCTTCGTTTACTGACGCTTTAACCATGTCAGTTTGACCGTTGATGTATGTCGCTAGTTCTTCAATATCGTCGCCTTCTTTAGCGTTGATAGTGATAGTTTGAGCAACACCGTCAGTGTCAGTTAGGTTAACTGTTAGGTCATTTGCACCTGCAGCAACCGTCCAGCTTGAATCTTTAGCAGTCGCCGCTTGGAAGCTTTGGCCACCCATCTTAGAGTCATCAGAGCGCATGTTGTTTAGTGAAAGCATTACTGCTTCACCGTTGTCTGCACCGATCTGCATTGATTTAGTGCCGAACGTACCGTTAAGTAGCTTGTTACCACCGAAAGATGTTGTTTCAGCGATACGGTTTAGTTCGTCATTAAGTGCTGTTACTTCTTCTTGGATAGCAACACGCTCAGATTTAGAGTTTGAACCGTTAGCAGACTGTAGCGATAGGTCACGCATACGTTGCAGGATGTTTGTTGTCTCATTCATCGCACCTTCAGCAGTCTGCGCGATAGAGATACCGTCGTTCGCGTTACGTACAGCCACGTCTAGACCACGGCTTTGTACGTTTAAGCGGTTAGAGATTTGAAGACCCGCTGCATCGTCTTTAGCGCTGTTGATCTTAGAACCAGATGACAAACGCTCCATTGAAGTTTGTTGAGCATTGTTCGCGCTATTTAGGTAACGCTGTGCTGTCATTGCTGATACGTTGGTGTTTACATTCACTGCCATGGTGATTTCTCCGTTTGATTTTCCGATGTTTCCGGTTTCCGACGTCTCGGAAAACCAAAGTAGTTCTCTCAAAAGTTACATTTATTAACGGCGCTATTTCCAAAACCTTGAGGTTTTTTTTAAGTTTTTTTCGAAAAAAGTTCTATTGGTGAGAAAAGCGTGATTAAACGTTAATAAAGCCATTTTTTTGCTAAAGCTTTCGCTTCGGTTGTCGATAATGCTCTCTTGCCTTAAATTAACCGAGCAGCGTTATCGCTAAATTTGGTTGTTGCTTAGCCTGGGCCAAGATAGATGTACTCACTTGCTGCAATATTTGCTGCTTAACCATTTGGGTGGTTTCTTTCGCGTAGTCGGTATCTTTAATCCGGCTGTTAGACGCTGACAAGTTTTCGTTCACATTGCTCAAATTATTGATGGCGTGATTAAAGCGATTTTGCATTGCGCCGAGTTCAGCTCGGTGGCTATCGACATAATTGAGTGCTGTATCGAGGACTGAAACAGCCCTTTGCGCGCCCCCGACTTCAGAAATATCAATATTATCAACCGCTTCATAACCAGCTAGGTTCATATTGAGCTCATTCGCTAAGCCACCAGAAAACGAAATCGTTCCCGCCGTTTCCTTACCTGCCATAAAGATTTGCAGTTGCCCTTCTTCATTCACAGAAGCAGAGACTTTGTCAGTTTGACCATTGATATAGGTCGCCAGTTCTTCAATATCGTCGCCAGATTTCGCGCTTATATTGACGGTTTCTTGCTGACCTTGAGCATTGGTGTATTGCATGGTGAGATCTTGGCTACCCTGAGATACCTGCCATGAACTGTCCGCTTTACCTGCGGCAATATAGCTAAATCCGCCCATATCCAAACTGTCAGAACGCATGTTTTTCAGTGACACTTGTACCGCTTCACCTGAACTTGCACCAATCTGAAAAGAAGACGATGAAAATGAACCATTGAGCAATTTTCGACCACCAAAAGAGGTGGTTTCTGCGATTCTATTCAATTCATCATTTAAAGCGCCCATTTCTTCTTGTAACGCATCTCGCTCAGCACGACTATTTGAGCCATTAGCGGATTGCAACGACAGATCTCGCATACGCTGAAGTAAGTTGGTCGTTTCATTCATCGCCCCTTCTGCGGTTTGCATGATTGAAATACCATCGTTGGCATTACGCATTGCGACATCTAGCCCGCGCATTTGAGATTCAAGGCGATTGGATATTTGCAAACCAGCAGCATCATCTTTAGCACTATTAATACGATTGCCCGACGCCAGCCTTTCTAACGACTGGTTGAGCAAGTCCGCCGCATTCGTCAGGTGACGCTGCGCCGTCATTGCAGAGACATTGGTATTAACAGTGATGGCCATGATTAAGCGATATCCTTCTTTCAGTTACTCTTTGTATCGGCCAAATGGATTATTCTTTAAGGGAATTTGCATAAAAAAACCGAAGCACTTGGCTTCGGTTTTTATTTTAAAATTCAGTGTTGTACTACTTAACGTTTAAGCTCTGTAGCATCTGTGCCGAAGGAGCAAAGAAGTAAGCCCCTGTCACAGCGGTCGTAAAGCGCAGCAGTTGGTCAGTTTTGCCATCTGTTACACCGTACATACTTTCTAGCATCGCTTTGAAGTTATGCAGTGTATTACAGTAAGCGATGAACAGCAGACCATGCTCACCTGACACACTACCGTATGGCAAGCTATGGCGAACAATCTTAAGGCCCTTGCCTTCTTCTTTAATATCAACACGTCCAACGTGTGACGCTGCAGGTACATCGTCTAGTTCAATAGAGTCAGGCTTAGTACGGCCAATTACTTTCTCTTGCGCTGATACATTCAAACGATTCCATGATGGCAGATTGTGAATAAAGCGCTGCACCATGACGTAGCTACCACCAGCAAACTCGCCTTGTGGAACAATCGCGACTTCTTCACGTTGAGCATCTTTCGGGTTCTCTGTACCGTCAACGAAATCGGTCATATCACGAGAATCTAGGTAGCGGTAACCGTAAGTTTCATCAACCACTGAAACATTTTCTGCCACCTGAGCAAAGAACTTGCGCAGCAAGTAGAAGTGCAAATCATGACGATTAGAGTGGCAGTGAATCAAAACATCGACATCTGAGCTAGGTGCAACTGTTTCACCTTCACCTAATTGTGGGAAGTCAATCAACTCACTAGGAACAGCTACATCAAACTTGCTCCAAAAGGCTTTAGTAAATGCAATTGACAGTGTCAGCTCTGCACCAGGCTGTTGAGCATTAAGTTCTTCAACCAGTGCAGGTAGTGCTTGCAGCTGAGCTAACACGCCTTGAGCATCTTGGTTTACTTTCAACAAAGTGTATTGTGCAAATGGTCCTGCTTCAGGAAGAATTGCGCTTTGAGGGTATGACATTATGAGTTCCTCACTTAATTTTTTTGCTCAGTGTATTTCGATTTGATTTCAAAGTATTGATAGCGATCATCGCTTGCTTCGATCAGTGCATTGGAGGGTTATGAAAACTGTCTCTGACACTGCGGCTTCTCGCGACATAAATAATTAACCATAGCAGCAGTAGCATCACCGCTCCATTCGTCCAACTGAATGCGCCGTGTACCAAATAAACATGATACATGGTCTGGGATAACTGCAGGGTAGCTGTCACGAGTGTAATACTGCGTCCCCAAGCAACAATTCTGTTCACCCAGTGGCGCTCTGGACTGCGGAGGTTAACAAGCCACATCAAAGCTATGCTAGGAACCCCCATCGCAAGGCCTAAATAGAGCATGGTATGGTCTGGATAGACAATCGAAAGAATCTTACTGCCACTCTCTCGGCTTGCTCCTGCAACTACAAAAACTATCCAAGCTTTAGCTAAGAATAACCAGCTAAACCAAAGCAGCTTCGGGGCTTTCAAAAAGCCATGCTTATCATATTGTTCTATTGCGTAACGCACTGATCGGTAACTACTGATTTGAAATTAACTATTACTCTATACCAATTGGCACAATTTTCTATCAGTAAATTGTTAGAGCAAAGGAAGTAAGGGTTAGCCTTTGATGCGTCGAATCGACAATCCAATAAATGCGACGAGTAACAAGATAGGCGCTAGCCATAATAAGGCGTTAGATGCGCTAAAGGAGGGTTTGTACAACACGAATTCGCCATAGCGAGCAGTCATAAAATCAATCACTTGTTGTTCACTCTGGCCTTGATTGATTTTCTCAAACACGATTAGGCGTAAATCTTTGGCAATCGGCGAGTTCGACTCGACCAAGTTTTGATTTTGACACTGGGGGCAACGTAAGGATTTCGCTAACTCGATTGCCGTTTTTTGCAACTGAGGAGAATCAAACTCAAACAGTTCCACCTGAGAGTTTTGTTCCGACGTCGCTGGGGCAAACAGTTCTTGCGAGGCAAACGCCGCTTGGCAGAATAGCGCCAAAATCATCAGCATCACTGACAGTGCTTGCTTACTCACAGCCATAAGCTTAGCTCTCTCCTAGTTGAAAGTATTGAGCAAAGTACTTGTTCCATACTCGCTCGTTCAGTACGCCAAGATGCTTGTAAATGATGTCACCTTGTTTATTCACTAGATACGTTTCTGGTGTGCCAACCACTCCCAAATCAAGCGCCAAGCGACCTTTTGGATCAAAAATAACATCACGATACGGGTTACCTAAATGGCCAAGGTAATTAAGCGCGCCAGAACGTTGGTCACGATAATTTAACCCCACTATCGGTATACCTGATTGTTCGAGTTGATTCAGATAGGCATGTTCTTGTTTACATACCCCACACCAAGACGCCCAAACATTGACGAGCTGGTAGTCACTTTTGAACAACTGGCTAGTTTGCACCTCGCTGTTTGCGTCAAGCAATTCAACAGTCATCGCAGGAAAAGCGCGCACAACAGGCGTTGATTGAGGACCAAATTGTTGAGAGTTAAGCCCCGCAACCAAAAACCCGATAAAGCCAAGCAGAACAACGATGAATATACTGATCTTACGCGTGCTTGATAACGCCATGAACGACTCCTTTTCTCCGCGATGAAAGCAAAGGTATCACACCGCCCAGCATTGCCACTAGAGCTCCGCCCCAGATCCACCCTATATAGGCTTTATACTGAATTTTCACCGCGTAGGAATCGACGTCCACTTTACTGCCAAGCGTTATGTAGTAATCGCCATGCCAAAAAGGTCGAATAGCAGGCTCACTCATATTCATCACACGAACCGGGTAATGACGGCGCTCTGGCATCAACACAAACTCTCGCCCCTGTTGGGAAAAACGAATCAACGCCCTTTCCGCCGTGTAATTGGGACCGATAGCCCACTCGGTATCCAGATAGTCGACCTGCCAGTCACCAAATTGAGCGCGGCTTCCTGCGGACATTTTATGGTTCACTTCAAACGAGTGCTCACTGTTCATCACTGCGCCAACGCAGCTTATCGCAAGACCGACATGAGCAAGGATCATAAATGAGAGTTTCGATTGTTTGATGGCTAGCAAGCTATGGCTGAGCAGTACCCAAACAGCAAGTCCCCACACCAGTGTCACCACAATAGATAGCTGATCCACTTGTAGCCAATACAGCAAAGTGCCCACCAAAAGCGCAAACAAAAACAGTATCACTATCTTAGCTGGGGAATAATAAGCGCCGCGGTGCCATTTCAACAGTGGCACTAGCCCCATTCCAAGCAGAGCCAACAGAGTCAATGGTAAGAACAAGGTGTTGAAATAAGGCGCGCCGACCGAGATAGAACCAACCCCGAGCAGCTCATAAACCATCGGGTAGAAAGTGCCTAAAAAGACAGTAAAGGTGGCGACAGCAAGCAGACCAACCGCCATTGAAGATAAGTAACTGCGCCCGTTTAATGCTTGAATCGGCTGACTGTTAATGGCGTCGCTACGCTCGAACAGTAAACTAAACGAAGCAATTAAGGTGACGGCCAAGATCAATAGCAGCGCCACGCCTTTACTCGGGTCAACCGCAAAAGCATGTACTGATGTCAGAACCCCTGAGCGGACAATGAATGTGCCGAGAATACTTAGGCTAAACGTGACCAAAGCGAGGATTAGCGCACTACGACTTTGTTGCTGATGTTTCTTGGCCGCTAGCATCGCATGCAGCAACGCAGTGCCGGTTAACCAAGGTAGCAAAGAGGCGTTCTCGACAGGATCCCAGAACCACCAGCCACCCCAGCCCAATTCGTTATAGGCCCACCAAGAGCCAACCAAAATCCCTAAGGTTAAAAATACCCATGCGGAAATAACCCAAGGCGTGGCCAGTTTGACCCATTGAGTCATGTATTCAGGTTGCATCAAAGCTGCCAAAGCAAATGCCAATACCGTCGAAAAGCCAATATAGCCAAGGTATAGCAATGGCGGATGAAAGATTAGCCCGATGTCTTGCAACATTGGGTTTAAATCTCGACCTTGCTCTAGCCAAAATTCTGAATAAACAAAAGGATTAGAGGCAAGTAAGGTAAACCAACTAAACGCGGCAACAAACAGTGTCATGATCCACAACACGTCATTTAAGTAACGCTTACTGGTATTGGGAATAAAGCTAATGCACGCTGACCATAGCGCGAGAGTAAAGACCCAAAACAACATTGAGCCTTCATGACCACCCCATACTGCTGCCATTTTGTAGAACACCGGCAATGCAGAGTTAGAGTGAGAGGCGACATAATGAAATTGAAATTGATCGGCTATAAATAAGTAGCCAAGAACAATAAGGCTCAACAGTGCCATTACACCGTTGAGCCTAGCAACTAATGATAGGGAGAGTGTTGAATCATCGCCGCGCCATTTTTGCCACCCGAACCAAGCCGAGCTTAGTGAGCTCGATACCGCAATCCAAATTAACGCAAAATGACCAAACTCTCCTACCATGATTACACTACCGTCATTTGTCCAGCGTACAAGATAAAGGTACGTAGCATCAGCACACCCACCAAGCTTAACGTGGTAACAATGAAGATATAGCCGCCATTATGACGCGTCTCTTTAGGCGTCACAGCATTGAGCGTCAACGGCAGTAACATGCCGATCAGTACCACACCAAACCAGAACCAATTTGACCAGAATCCGCCACCAATCGCATTCCAAGCAGCAACTTCGTTCTGTCCGCCACTAAAAATCAAACCGGTAAAGAAGGTCACAAGGACAAACAATTCAAACATCACAACTGGGCGCTCAAAGCCGTGTACCCAAGAAACACTTGGACTTGTCGCTGACTCTTTAAACACCAATATGCCGAACATTAAACACGCTGCGGCACCGGATGAAAGACTAGAGAATAGGAACAAAATCGGCAGCACTGGATTATTCAGCATTGGGTAAGTTTTCAATGCTGAAAGTAGGAAGCCCGTGTATGCAGCTAAAACAATCGCAAGGAAACCCAAAAACAGTTCAATGCCGTTGGTGGCCTTACCGGACTTAATCAAGATTCCATCAACCAGATCGAGCAACTTAGTTGGCAGTTTACCTTCACAGAAACGGATGATTTGATGACGGAATATAATCCCAATCCAGATAAACAATACAATCATGTAGACCTGGAACAAGATAACACCCATCGACATCACTGAGCTCGGGTTGTAGAAAATCATAATCTTCCAAAACGATAACGGTTTGGTTAAGTGGAAGATAAGAATTGTTAAACCCGAAATGATGCCAAACGGTGCCAGCCATGCCATCGCTTTCATGATGCCATTATTAGCTGGATCACCTTCAATCACTTTTCGTTTCAGGTAGAGCGAGATCATCACCGCACCTGCCGACATACCCGCTAAAAACAGATAGATAGCGATAATCCAGTCCCACACCAGAGAGTCAAAGTGGAATGCACTTTCAAAACCATTCATTATGATATCTCCCCTTTCTGATGAGGCACTTTGTACAGCTTAGGCTTAGTCCCTAAGTGCACTTTATCTCGGTAGACCGCTTCACTATTAAGCACCTGATTAATTTCACTGCTCGGATCGTTGAGATCGCCAAAGATCAGTGCCTTAGTTGGACAAGATTCAACACACGCAGGCAATTTGCCTTGCGCAAGATTGGTGTCGCGACAGAAGTTACACTTATCGGCTGAGTGATCTTCTGGATTGAAGAAACGCACTTGATATGGACACGCCGCTAAACAGTAGCCGCAGCCAACACATTTTTCTTTGTGCACATCAATAATGCCGGTTTTCTCATCTTTGTACGCCGCCCCGGTTGGACATACGTAAACACAAGGTGGGTTTTCACAGTGCTGACAAGATTTGCGCGTAAAACGGTAATCAACATCTGGGAACTCACCTTGTGGCTCACTGCGAATAATCTCAAGGCGAGAGACACCCTCTGGCACCTTGTTCACTTCACGACATGCCTCTGTACACGCAGTACAACCGATACAAGCGGTTTCATCGTGGATCATGCCGTAGAGTTTATTGCCGCCTTGCTCTACATTAGCCAAAGATTTTCGGCTGCTCAGCACTGCAGTACCCGCAACGCCAGTGGCAAAGATAAGCGCGCCCGAGCCAGCTAAGAAGTTTCGTCTAGAACAACTCATACTACTTCTCCTTATTCAGCTGATTAAAATCAGAGTGACAATCGACACATAACTTGATGCGTTCTTTACGCTCAAGACCTAACACCTTGGATTTTCTTGCGTGGACGTCATGACAATTTGAACAGGTTAAGTTCTTGGCATGCACATCGTGCGTCCAGCTATCATCACGCAGATACTTAGGCTGGTGACAGTCAGTACATTGACTATTGGCCTTTAAGATAGCTTCCGGATCAAGAAAGACTTTCTCGGTCCCTGGCTGAGACTGAGCACTGGAGTATTTGGTCACAACTGGCGCACCTTCACGGTGATCTGGGCCGATATTATTGTGACACTCGGTACAGTTAACTTCGCGGCCAAGAATTTTGTGCGCGTCTTCACCGTGAGACTCTTGGAGGGTTTGTTTTGAATCCTTATGACATTGGATACATTTGTAATCCTTGTCACGGATAAGCGTAACCTCATGGCGGGCTGACTTTTCTTCAGACTGCACAGTTGAAGTGTCGGCAACGGCATGAAGAGAATAACCATAGAGGCAAAATGCTAGAATAGACTTTAGCATTATGACTATGGCCAACTTTATATTGCCCATATTATCCTTTCCTTATTCCCGTACCTTTTATTGAATAATCAATAAGTTGATATACGGTTAAAAATTAAAGCCCCTTGATACATCAAAAAACATATCAAATGAGATCAATTCTTATTTTGGAAAAGCCACAACGCTATTTAACTATATATTACTCTCACTACTCTTTAGGGGTAGTTATAACTGCTCAAAATTCGATCTCTATCACCTTAATAAATTAGCGGTTAATATCACTAAGTCATTGATGATAATAAGTTTCATTAAATCCTCGCGCAAACCAGGAGTAGCCCTTTAGGGGTATAAGAAGTCCAATTTGAACTGGATCACTAGGTAAAATTGATCTCAAACAATGATTACTTATTAACAAGTTATTTAATTTATTTCCTTTTATTACAATATGTATCAGTTTCTCCAGTTCTTAGTTTGGAATATAGCCAGTTCACAACGCTGCTTATAAAAACAGAATACGGAGATAGCACTGTGAATAAATTGCATTGGATACCAAAATCCGCTGCAGCATTAGCGATCGTGGCCAGCTCATTAATGAGTGTCACTAGCTTTGCTGCATCCGAAGACAAAGGCTTAATTGATCCGCGTAACGACGCGTACGAACAGCAGCACCCAGATCAATACCACTCTTGGAAAGCCACCTCAGAAAGTGAACATATCGAAGATGCGCTAGCAGAAGATCCAAACATGGTGATTCTATGGGCGGGTTACGGCTTCGCAAAAGACTACAACAAAGCACGCGGCCACTTTTACGCGGTCGATGATGTAAGACAAACGCTACGTACTGGCGCACCACAAGATGAAACCTCAGGTCCAATGCCGATGGCATGTTGGAGCTGTAAGAGCCCTGACGTAGGTAGAATCATTGATGAACGTGGTGAAGATGGCTATTTCGAAGGTAAATGGGCGCGTCTTGGTGATCAAGTGGTTAACCCTATCGGTTGTGCTGACTGTCACGATACCCGTAGTGAAGGATTCAAAAATGGCGAACCAGCACTTGCATTAGCTAAGCCTTATGTTGAGCGCGCATTCGAAGCTATTGATAAACCTTTTGAGCAGCAGTCTCGTCTCGATCAACAAGCTTCGGTATGTGGCCAGTGTCACGTCGAATACTACTTCGTTAAATCGGAGAAAAACGCGGTTAAGTTCCCTTGGGACAGAGGCACAACCGTTGATGATATGGAAGAGTACTACGATGCACTTGGCTTTAAAGACTGGACACACAAAGTATCCAAAGCGCCGATGCTAAAAGCTCAGCACCCTGGTTACGAAACTTGGCGCGATGGTATTCACGGCAAAAACAAAGTCGCTTGTGTTGATTGTCATATGCCAAAAGTGACCAAAGAAGACGGCACGGTTTATACCGATCACAAAGTGGGTAACCCATTCGACCGCTTCGAAGACACCTGTGCTAACTGTCACACCCAGTCTAAAGAGCAAATGCGCGAAATCGTGTCGACTCGTAAAGCGCAAGTGCTGAATATGAAGCTAACCGCTGAGAAACAAATTGTCGCGGCGCACTTTGAAGCTGGGGCAGCTTGGGATGCAGGTGCAACAGAAGCTGAGATGAAAGATATCCTGCAAGATATTCGTCATGCTCAATGGCGCTGGGACTACGCAATTGCCTCACACGGTGTGCATATGCACGCTCCTGAAGTGGCATTAGAAGTACTAGGCACGGCGGTTGACCGCGCAGCGGATGCTCGAACTAAGATTGTTCGACTACTTGCTAAGAAAGGCATTACCGAGCCAGTAGAGCTGCCAGACATTTCAACCAAAGCAGCGGCTCAAAAAGCGCTAGGTATGGATATGGATAAGATGAACGCTGACAAGCAAAACTTCTTGAAGACCGTTGTTCCAGACTGGAATGAGGCAGCAGAAAAGCGCGAAGCTGAATACTAATTCCAACCCATAAAACTAAAAACCGGCGAACTTCGCCGGTTTTTTATGCTTGCCTATAAGTTATCGCGCGCACTCACACTTTAATGCCACCTACTAAGACTTATTAGACATCATCTGTTTGGCTTGGTTTAAAGAGCGAATCACCGATTCTCTATCCAGCTCTGGGCTGTTTGAGTCCAGCATGCGCGTCCACGCATCGACTGCTTCTTGATAGCGAAAACTAATAAAATGATCACTGGCAATGAGCGCTAATGCGGTTAAGTTTTTCGGCTCAAGGGCTAAGGATTGATCAAGTAAAGCGCGCACTTCATCGGTCATTCTTTGCTTTTTGACGTAATAGAGCGCCGTCGCTTTGGCAGCCAATTGACTGGCAGAAGGCGTATCACTTAGACGCGCCGCATAATCAAAACAAGTTAGTGCTGAAGAGAATTCTTGATTGTTTAAGTAGCCATGGCCCAACTGAAACCACAGCTCTGCTTGGTTAGGATCTTGCTTTAGTTGCTGCTGGATTGAGTCCATCCACTCAGAATGAGTTTGAGCTAACGTATCGTCCACTTTCGGCTGAGGTTGCTCCCCTTGTAACCAAAAGTACAAAGGAACAGACAAGGCAAAACTGGCGAGCAAAATACGTTTCATTCAAAGACTCATGATTTTGTACAGTATGTTGGAATTATATCGTGATAGGATAAAACTATCTTTGATCTCGCAAGACCTATAACTATGAAAAACAAAGTCGTTCCCTCACAAGAAACGCAAACAGAAGCGATGAAAATAGCTAAAGCGACTCAAAAGCCAGGACAAACCAAAGAGCAAACTAAATTGGTTGCTCAAGGTATTGAGAAAGGTATCGCCCAATACAAAAAGCAGCAAAAAGAACGCTCTAGACAAGCGGATAAAGCGAAAAAGAAAGCTCAGAAATCAAAGCAACAGTCTCTGCAATCAAATCAAGACACCATAACGGAAGAAGTTAACGCACAAGAAACGGGCAAAAAAAGTGCCTTATTACCTTGGGCACTATTAGCGATAAGTTGGATAGGATTTATTGTTTATGTTAGCCAGAATTAGTCTACTTTGTTCGGCGCTGCTACTCGTCAGCGGTTGCACTACGCCAATGAACACCCTAGAGCCAAGCGCTCAGCCAGTGCATCTAAGGTTAGATTCTCAGTTTAATGCCGAAGATTGCCAATGGCTTGGTGAAGTCACAGGCAGTGAGGGACATTGGTATAGTTACCTCTTTTTCCCTAACGATGTGCTAATCCGTGGGGCACTAAACGATATGAAGAATCAAGCGAGCGAACTTGGTGGCAACACTGTGTACATGACCAACCCGCAAGATTTTGCCACCTCATTTACCGTCATGGGTAACGCCTATACCTGCCCTTAGCCGCGCTACAAAACCAAAAAAACCTAGTGCAATACACTAGGTTTTTATTTATCAGGCTTTAAAGCCTAAGCTTGCTGCTATATCAGATTCTCGCTCAGTGACCCATTGACTATCAAATGGTCCCCAATCTGATAGTTGGTAATAGCCATCGTTGTGACGTCGACCATCTTGTACAAACATCAGCTCTATGCCGATACCAGGTAGCGCTTTAATAACGTCTTGAATTGTTCGACGTGGCCAGCCTGTTTGCTCGATGAGTTTCGGGACATTTGGGCGCTCTAAGTTTTCAACCAATAATGCAAGATACAAGCGCCTCGCAAAAACAGGACTCAACTCCATTGATACCTCCTATAAGTTTCTAGGGTCATTATTTCTGTTTTGCTTAGCCATGTGTTGAGTTTGATCAAAAACTCTACGATCGTCATTGTTTGAAACACATTTTTTTTGCCCAATGAAATATATCCATCACACTTTTGTCTCTCTATTCACTTCCTGATAGGATGCTTGAATAACAAAAAAGTCACTTCCAAAGGTTTAACAATGACAATCACTATGTATGGCATTCCTAACTGCGACACAATAAAAAAAGCCAAGAAATGGTTAGAAGCAGAAGGTGTCGAGTACAGCTTTCACGACTACCGCAAGCAAGGTGTTGATAAAGCAATGATTGAAACTTTTTGTCAGCAACTAGGCTGGGAAAATGTCCTCAACAAGCGCGGTACAACTTACCGTCAGCTGACCCAAGAGCAAAAAGACTCGCTAAATGAAGCCAATGCAATTGAGCTTCTTGTCGAGCAACCTGCGATGATTAAGCGCCCTATTCTTGTCACTGGTGATAGCTACCACTTAGGCTTTAAAGCTGACCAGTACACAGCAATATTCTCATAATTTTTTTGAAAGGATTTCAAGGATGACAGACAGCCCAACTCTGGCTCTCGCAAAAGATTTAATTAGCCGCCAATCAGTCACACCAGAAGATGCAGGCTGCCAAGATGTAATGATTGAGCGTTTAAAGGCGCTTGGTTTTGAAATTGAAGTAATGGTGTTTGAAGATACGACGAACTTCTGGGCTCGCCGTGGCAGTGAAGCGCCACTGTTTGCTTTCGCTGGTCATACGGATGTTGTGCCAGCCGGTAAACTAGAGCTATGGGATACCCCTCCTTTTGAGCCAACGATTAAAGATGGTTTCTTACACGGTCGCGGCGCAGCGGATATGAAAGGCTCGCTAGCCAGTATGATTGTTGCCGTTGAGCAGTTCATTGCCGACAACCCAAATCATAAAGGCTCGATTGGTTTCTTAATCACATCAGATGAAGAAGGCCCTTTCATCAATGGTACAGTTCGCGTGGTAGAAGCACTAATGGCGCGCGGTGAAAACATCGACATGTGTATTGTCGGCGAACCTTCAAGTACTGAGATTGTTGGCGATGTGGTTAAAAACGGCCGCCGTGGCTCCATTACCGGTGATTTAACCGTTAAAGGGATTCAAGGGCACGTTGCCTACCCGCATTTAGCAAGAAACCCAGTTCACCAATCTTTAATGGCGATTCATGAACTGGCGACGACGGAGTGGGACCAAGGTAATGCTTACTTCCCACCAACAAGTTTCCAAATTCCAAACGTTCATGCTGGTACGGGTGCATCGAACGTGATTCCTGGCGAATTCAACGTTCAATTCAACCTGCGCTTTAGCACTGAGTTAAATAACGATGCCATTGTCTCGCGTGTGACTGAAACGCTAGATAAACATGACCTAGATTACGACTTGAAGTGGACATTCAACGGCGACCCGTTCCTAACCGATACAGGCGCACTGCTGGATGCTGTCGTCGATGCCGTTGATGCGGTGAACCAGACGAAGCCAGCATTGCTGACAACAGGTGGTACATCGGATGGCCGCTTCATTGCCCGTATGGGTGGTCAGGTTGTAGAGCTTGGTCCTGTTAACGCCACTATTCATAAAGTGAACGAATGCGTGAAGGTTGACGATCTAGAGAAGCTAACCGACATGTATCAGAAAACACTAGAGAACTTGTTAGCCTAATGATGACGCCCGAACAACTGACTGGTCAGACGCAAACTCACTTAGTTGAAACTGTTGTCGGACAAAAAGCCTTCTTGGTTCACGCTAAAGTGAGCCAAGATATACTCGCACTGAAACAGTCAGCGACTCGGGCGGGATTTAACCTCAATATCGCCAGCGGCTTTCGCGACTTCGAGCGTCAGATGACGATTTGGAATAATAAAATGGCAGGCAAAACGGCCATTTTAGATAGTGACAGCCAACCACTGAACGCTGACAGCTTAACGGAGCAGCAGAAGGTGATGGCGATTTTACGTTGGTCGGCTCTGCCAGGTGGTAGTCGTCATCATTGGGGAACCGATTTCGATATCTTCGATCGTGACAGTCTGCCCAAAGATACTCAGCTTCAGCTAGAGCCTTGGGAATACCTGACGGGCCACCAGCAAACTTTCTATGTGTGGCTGAAGGAAAATATTGAGCAACATGGCTTCTTCTTTCCCTATGCACAAGATAAAGGCGGTGTCGCTCCTGAGCCTTGGCATATTAGCCATAGAGCCACTACCGAGCAGTGCTTACAACAGCTAACACCTACCCTTCTTGCTGAGCAACTCGCGTCTGCTCCCATTTTGGGTAAACAAGTGGTGTTAGGCCAACTGGAAACGATCTACAATCAGTTTATTAGCAACATACATCAATAGGTAGCGAGATGGATTTACTAACTAACCCCTGGGTTATCATTGTTATCGTATTGAGCGTTGTGATCGGTAATATTGCGGCGCTTAAGTACACCGCCAATATGAAGTTTGGCCAAGGCGAGAAAAAACCGCAAAGTGACTCAGATGACCATAACGACGAGTCTGAAGAATCAAAAAAAGACGCTCCATAGGGCGTCTTTTTTTATTGCGTCGCATCTGACATCACTACTTAATATGATCCCAAGACATATTCGATACAATTCTGCAGTCATCGCACTTGAAGTAGAAGATGTCGTGCAGTGGCTCATCTAGCAACCACTCACCGCCACATTTCGGGCATTTGCGTGCTTTTTCATCTTCAAGACTCTTGCCACCGACACGATACTGGTAGTAGTAGGTCGGAATTTTAGTGATGTATTCAATACGACCACGCAAGTCCCAACCGCGCTTGAATAGCACACTGTCGGCATCACAGATCTCATGCAGCGCCGCATGTTCCGCGCGGCAGCCTCCCGCCATTTGGATCTCGTCACAAGCCTGCCACTCGGTCTGCCATTTGACGACAGCCTTATGATCGCCGTTTAGCGTGGCACCATTTCGGTAAAGTGGGATTGGCAGTAAGGTTTCACCGGAACGCAAAGGAGAGCACGTATGGACATACGTTGTGTACAACACTTGCCAGCTTGGCGGCTCATCTTCAGCGGCTTCTTCAGAGTTTAGATCTCGGCCTAACATGCGCATCTTTGGCGCTAATAGACTCGCCTCTGATAAGCGATTAAGACACACTTTAACGAAATCAGAATGGTATTTAGGGTGTAAGCTATCTTGCTCCGGGCAAACCACACGAACAAAAAACTCACCATCGCCCATCACGATTGGAAATTCACGGCCAAGCACTTGACCGTTGTATCTAAGCGCATCCATCAAGCCATTAATCGCTTTATCAACGGCCGATACGGTAGTGTTATCAAAACACTCAAACTGAAGCTCTACAACATACATGATTACAGCACCACAGCTTCAAGGTTTGCTAAGAACTCCGCGATATCCTGCGCTAGTACATCCCGCTTGTCGGTACCTAAACGCTCCAAGATAACGTTACCCGTGATATTACAGATAGAAATCACATCTAACTCTGCGTCGGTCGCAGCAATAAAGACCGTTGGTTTAAGCTTTAAGCGGCGCTGAGTAACAAGATGGCCAAGAATATTTTCTTGTAAGCGGACAAAGTCTTCATCGCTCCACACTTGCAGTAGCGTTAACTCATTGCCCTGCCACGTTGCCTCCATATCGGCGCTGTATTGAGAGCCATAGAAGGTCTTAATGTCGTCATGCAGGGTAAGCTCAATACCATTTTCTACATTGGTAAAATCAGCTGGTTCATCGCGCTGACAAGCTTGCCACTCGACCGCCTGCTCAGTTTTACTTTCGACACAAGGTGACACTAGGTCAACCAACTCTTCGCTTTTTGGTAAATGACCCGAAGCATCAAGGTGCGCCTGACGGTATTTTTCACTGAATGAGAGCAACGCTTGCAAGGCATTATCAGCCATTAGATTCTCCAACATGAATATTCGCTTTTAACAGCGGGATTGCGTAAAATTCTCGTCATTCTAATAGAAAATGAACAAAAGTATGAGCAAATATTCTGATGCGAAAGAGCTTGCTGGCCTAACCTTGGGTCAAAAGACTGAATACGCGAACCAATATGACCCAAGCCTACTCCAACCTGTACCTCGTAGTTTGAACCGTGATGACCTTAATCTCGGCGATACTCTACCGTTCCAAGGTTGCGATATTTGGACGCTGTACGAGCTGTCATGGCTTAATGATAAAGGTTTGCCTCAAGTTGCGGTCGGTGAAGTGTCTATTCCTGCCACCAGCGCAAACCTTATCGAGTCGAAGTCATTCAAGCTCTACCTCAACAGTTTTAATCAGACGCGTTTCTCTAATTGGGATGATGTTGAAAAAACGCTAATCAAAGATTTGTCTCATTGCGCCGGTGAAGAAGTGAGTGTGACGGTTCGCTCTGTGGTTGATTACACAGACTCTGTGATTGTCACCATGGACGGAGAGTGCATTGATGAGCAAGATATCGAGATCACTAGCTATGACTTTGACCGTACTTTGTTAAAAGGTGCAGCAACAGGTGACGACGTTAAAGAAAGTCTCCACAGTCACTTGCTTAAATCAAACTGTCTGATCACCAACCAGCCAGACTGGGGCAGCGTTGAGATCAGCTACACGGGTAAACAGATCGACCGAGAAGCGCTACTTCGCTATCTTGTCTCTTTCCGTGAGCACAACGAGTTCCACGAGCAATGTGTTGAGCGCATCTTTACTGACATTATGGAATTTTGTCAGCCGAGCGAATTAACCGTCTATGCACGCTATACTCGTCGCGGTGGTTTAGACATTAACCCATACCGCTCTAACGTTCACACTCAACCAAACCACAACCAACGCATGACGCGTCAATAGGGATTAATTCAGGATGTTAAACGTACGCTGGGAACGCATTATCGGCATACTGTTGCTGATTGTGTCATCACCATTATTGGCCAGTACAATCTACTCATCAGCAGTACTGAACGAGGCGAATAGCTTAGTAGAAGTGGTGCCAAAGCAAGCAAAGAAGCTAGCAGCAAACTACCTAGCTCAGCGTACGCTTTCTGACAAAACTGAAAAAAGCCCGTCGGCTATCTCTCGCGATGAAACCGATAGCCGAACACGCACCCCAGGTGGCACCATTGATGCCTTGCGCATTCTAGCACGTGCTGAGTTTAATCTTGGTAGTCAAGAAAGCGCGTTAAGGCATTTAGCTGAAGCCAAAGAAATTGCCACCAACTACAAACTGCCATACCTACAAATCGACATCGACTTGCTGGAAACTCGCCTAGCTTGGAGCATTGATAAAGATGCGATTGCGGCGCGTAAGAAAATCGAAAAACTTGAGCAGAGCTACTCACAAATTAATAATACTCAGCTTGTCGCCCGTGGTCTGAGATACAAAATGACCATGTTAAAAGCGGATATTGCCTCTGCGGAAGGTGAAGTCGATGTGGCAAATAAGCTCTATCTCGAAGCGAAACCTTACGTTGATAACGCGAAGTCTACCCACACTCTAATTGAGTATCACACCACGGTCGGTAAGCATTTACTGCAGAACAAAAAATACAACCGCGCCTTATCAGAGCTGTTGATCAGTTACTGGAAAGCGATTGAAACAGACTCTGCCCTGCAGTTGGCTCAAGTAAACCGCATTTTGGGTCAGCTATTTTACGAACGTCGCGTATTAGATAAAGCCAACAACCACTTTTCTCAAGCCGCAGACTTTTACGACAACTACCAGAGCTCGCCTATGCTTGCGCCAATCTTAAAGCGCATGGGCGATATCTATTACCACCAAAACAAATACAACCTCGCGCTGGTCCACTACTTCAATGCCATGGATCATGAGCGCATGCAAAACAACATTGAGAGCGTGATTGAAATCCGTATCTCTTTGGCTGCTACTTACTTGCAACTGGTTGACTACACCTTAGCCGAGCAATATCTAAACCGAGCAGAAGAGCTACTAGAATATGCTAGCATCCCTCGCTTAGAGGCCTATGCGTACTTACTTGAGGCAGGGCTAGCTCGACATAAGCGTGAGTCGGATAAAGTCTTAGAAAACGCACAGAAAGCGCTAGAAATTGCGCAAAAAGAGCAGGACATTAGTACTCAAAAAGCCGCCTATCAATTGCTTTACTTGGGCTATGAACAAAGTGGCCAATATAAGCTGGCGCTTGAATACCTCCTGTTCTACAACTCGTTAGCCACCATCGAGCAGCAAGAGCTGGACATGATCAGTGAAGATGCTTTCCGCCAACAGAAAGACTTTGTCGAGCAAAGCTTGCACTTAAGCGGTCAAAAAGAAGAGCTTGAACAAACCCACGCGGAATATCGTAAGTTCCAAAAGATTACCTTAACGCTGTTTGTACTTTCAGCACTGCTGTTCATGTTCTTGTTGCGCCGTGGTCACGTCATCAATGTGCAAAAAGACGAGCTTGATACGCTAAACGAAGATCTCTATACCCACTCTCGCTCTGGGCTGAAGAATCTGCGTATGCTCAATGCTAAGTTGCCTGCTTCTTTGGAAGAGAGTAGCCATAAATTTGAAAAGTGGCATGTGGGTGAGTTAATCCATGAGCCGCTCAATGACCGACTGCGCTTTGTAATGATTGACGTGCCTTTCCTACGTAATATGTATCTGCAACATGGTTACCAAGAAGGTCTCAAATTGGAGCGAGCTTTTGGCGAATTCCTGCAACAACGCGTTGAGCATCCTGCACGTATTTATCACTTTTCAGACGCCAACTTGCTTTATATCGAGCCCAATAGCGAACGTAATACCGACCCAGAACAGCTATTTGAAAAAATTCAGCAGTGGATCATGGAGTTCGAGCCAGAGCGTATTTTAAATCGCATCATTCGTATTGGTATGGCTGATTATCCGTTCCTACCTAGGGCTTACACCGCTGTTAATGATAAGGAACTAATTGATGTGCTACTGATGTCTACCAGTACCGCGCGTACGCTGAGTATGAAGGAACACTGCAGCCAGTGGGTCTACTTAAAAGCGATCGACAACGCTCCAGCAGCAAGTTTAGCAACTGGTAATATTCGCAAGGCCTGCAAGCATTCGATAAACCAAGGGTTAATAAAAGTACACTCTTCGTTCAAGAATGAGGACAGCATCAAAAAACTATTAAAAGATGAATAAAAGCTCATCAAACAAACGTAGTAACTCGTGACGCCCGTGATTTATTTGATATTATCTACAGATTAATAAATAGAAGTAGATTATATCTTTAAGTTTATATTTCATGGGCGTTCTCGAACAAGATCTTCAGTCACAGCTGCACAACCTGAAATCTCAATTGGAACAAGTTCGATTGACACAAAGGGACACTTCGTTCAAATTTAAAAGAGAACAGAAGGTACTTCAGCGCATCATCGCGTCGCTAAGTAACGCCTATAAAAGTGAGAACCCGCGCCTTCAAGCGGGTCTAATGGAACTCACTCAAGCTATCGAACAACAGCAAGACGTCAGTACTCTTATCCCGAAACTCGCGGTATTAGAGCGTTTGCTAAAACAACAAGGCTTGGCTATGGACACGCAGAGTGAACACCTAGATACGCAGATCAAAAACAGCGGAGAAACGCTGCTACGCTTAACGGGCCTACCCGCTAAGATTAAACGCGATCTGCGCGATTTACTCAGCTACTCCAACGGACTGTCTCATCCTAAATCAGAGCAAGCACTGCGACTGCTAAGCCTTTATGAGCGCTCTGTAAAGATCATAACTTCTAACCCTGATTACAGCATCAACCAAGTTTCTAATAGCGCCGATCGTGAACTGCAGTTGCGCCTATCAGAAGAACTACAGCACCTGATTACTGAACTTGATTTTGAAGGTGAATCAGGCGACCTACTGGCAGATATTCGTGCTAAATTGCTAATGGGAGTCAGTAGCCACACGCTGCTTGAGCTCACTCTGCAAACATTAAAGTTGGTCATTGAAGGCACCCACTACGAGCGCAAAACGTCAGAACAATTCCTAGAGCAGGTGAATGCATCCCTCGCCTCTTCACTAAAGAGCTCTGCGCAAAACGTTCAGCAATCTCACAGCTATTTTGATACCCGCCAAGAGATGAGTTCAGAGCTGGGAGATTTAATCAGCGTCACCCAAACCAAAGTCGCCAATGCAGAAGACTTGGCAGGATTAAAGACACAAGTCAATCCACTGCTTGAACAGCTCAATTCACTGACCGAGCGTTTGAAACATGCAGAGCAACGCGAGCAAGCACTATTAGAAAGAATGGATTACGGCAAGAATCAACTGGAAGCACTGTTTGAAGTGACCCAAGATTACCGCCGCCGTTTAGAAGACCAAGCCCAGCGCATGCTTCTCGATCCATTGACCAAAGTGTACAACCGCGCCGCTTTTGGCGATCGACTTGAACTGGAATACCGCCGCTGGATTCGCGCGCAACATACGCTACGTGTGGTCATTCTTGATATTGATGGCTTTAAAGCGATCAATGATAGCTTCGGCTACAGCGCGGGTGATAAAGCACTGAAAATCATTGCTCGCACGATCAAAAAAGAACTGCAAGATACTGATACTGTTGCACGTTTCTCTGGCGAAGAGTTTATTCTCCTACTTCCAGAAGTCAGCGATAGCGACGCATTTAGCTTGATCCAGACCATCCAGAGCCAAGTGTCGAAACTGCCATTTAAGTTCCGCGACCGCAATTTGATGATTACGCTTTCAGCAGCCAGTACCGCGTTTAAAGACTCAGACACGCCGGAAGAGATCCTCGAACGCCTCAATTTATGCCTCAATGAAGCCAAATCTCTCGGTAAAAACCAACTTGTATGGCGCTAAACTGACTCACCATCACAGGCCAGAACTCTAATTCCCTCCGCCTCATTTTGTGACTCATCTTTATATATCAGTTAGTTAGCTTCACTATCAGCAAAAACCTGCTAAGCTTAAGAAACCCGTCGCGAAAACTCAGATAAAACTGCGACGTATAAGGACAATAATAACAACGACACTTTACTCACGACTTGTGAGTTGCTAGTCAAGGAGGTCACTATGATCACGCATATTAGTCCAGCAGGTAGTATGGACCTACTCTCTCAACTTGAAGTTGAGCGCCTTAAGAAGACCGCTGCTAGTGATCTATACCAGCTATACCGCAACTGTACGCTCGCGGTTCTCAATTCAGGTAGTCATACCGACAACTCCAAAGAGCTGTTGGACAAATACAAATCTTTCGACGTCAACGTAGTACGCCGCGAACGTGGGATTAAGCTTGAATTAAGCAACGCCCCAGAACACGCATTTGTTGATGGTGAAATAATCAAAGGGATTCAGGAACACCTGTTTTCTGTGCTGCGCGACATTGTCTATGTCAACATGCACCTTGCGGATAACCAACGTCTCAACCTCACTAACGCCTCGCATATCACCAACCTTGTGTTTGGTATTTTGCGTAATGCTGGCGCGCTTACTCCGGGTATCGAGCCTAACCTTGTGGTCTGTTGGGGTGGTCACTCAATCAACGCTATCGAGTATCAATACACGCGTGAAGTCGGAAACGAGCTTGGCCTACGTGAAATGAACATCTGTACTGGCTGTGGTCCTGGCGCAATGGAAGGCCCAATGAAAGGCACCGCGATTGGTCACGCTAAACAGCGTTACTACGAGCAGCGTTACCTTGGCCTGACTGAGCCCTCAATCATTGCCGCTGAGCCACCAAACCCTATCGTCAATGAGCTGGTCATCATGCCAGATATCGAAAAACGTCTTGAAGCGTTTGTTCGTATGGGCCATGGTATTGTTATCTTCCCAGGTGGTGCTGGTACCGCAGAAGAGCTGCTTTATATCCTTGGCATCATGATGCACCCTGATAATGCCGATCAACCTCTACCAATCGTGCTAACCGGTCCTAAAGAGAGCGAGCAATACTTCCGCTCTATCGACCGTTTTATTGGTGACACCTTAGGCGAAGCGGCTCAGAAGCATTATCAGATTGTGGTTGATGACCCAGCTAAAGTGGCGCAAATCATGAAGCAAAGCATGGCTGATGTACGCCAACACCGTAAAGACACCGGTGATGCCTACAGCTTCAACTGGTCACTGAAAATTGAACCTGAGTTCCAACTGCCGTTTGACCCAACCCATGACAACATGGCGAGCTTAGACTTACATCTAAACCAACGCCCTGAAAACCTCGCAGCAGCGCTACGCCAAGCCTTCTCTGGCATTGTAGCTGGTAACGTTAAAGCAGAGGGTATTCGTGAAATCGAACGCCACGGTCCATTTATTCTCGATGGCGACGTTGATCTGATGAAGAAGATGGACAAACTACTGAAAGACTTTGTTGAGCAAGATCGCATGAAGCTGCCAGGCGGCACGGCTTACGAGCCTTGTTACCAAATCAAGACCATCAGCTAGTGACTGACTGGTAATCTCAACACCATCCGATACAATAAGGGCTTCATGCCCTTATTTTTTTTGATTTGTATGTCTATTCATCTTGTTATCATCGATGCGTTAAACCTTATTCGCCGAGTTCACTCTGCCCAGCCAGATCCCACCGATATAGCAAGAACCATTACGACCACCTCTCGTACTCTGAATCGAATCTTATCTGAGTCTCAACCGACCCATATCATTGCGGTGTTTGATCACCACCTTCAAGAGCGTGGTTGGCGTGCGGAAATCTGGCCAGAGTACAAACAGAATCGTAAACCAATGCCAGAACCATTAATGAATGGCTTGGAAGCTATCCAAGATGCTTGGTGGAAACTGGGCATAGACTCACTGCTGTCTGACGGCGATGAAGCCGACGATCTCGTAGCAACGCTGGCGATGAAAGTGGCGAGCCATAATGAGAAGGTCACGATTATCTCGACTGATAAAGGGTACTGTCAGTTGCTGTCACCTACCCTGCAGATCCGAGACTACTTCCAGCACCGCTGGTTAGATGAACCCTTCATCGAGAAAGAGTTCGGGGTTAAGCCAAAACAGCTTTCGGACTACTGGGGGTTAACGGGGATTAGCTCAAGCCAAGTGCCGGGAGTACCGGGAGTCGGACCAAAAGCGGCCAAAGAGATCCTGACCCAATTTGCCGATATTGAACAAGCCTTTGCCAGTGAAGAGCTACCAGCCAAGTATCGCAAAAAACTCGATGAACACATCGAATCAGCGCGTAAGTGCAAACTGATCGCGGCGCTTAAAACGGATATTGAGCTCGGGTTTAATCTGCAAGATTTGCGCTTTAATGGGCCAAATGAGTAATCAGATAAACAAAAGGGTTGGCACTAATGCCAACCCTTTTCTTTTTATTTAAGTCATCCTCGAGAATGAGGAACGAATGAGTTGAGGATCTCTCAAAGCAAGTCGAAAACCTTTAGAGGTTCCCTACTCCCTCCTCCGTCAGTCTAGGGAATGACGGAGTCTATTTGAGCAATACCGCGTCCGCCGCTCGAAGGGCGAAACCCGCTCAGTTATTTCTTAGTGCGGTGAGATGTTTGATAAACACTGAACATGCACCGTGATCTCTTCACGGTCATGGTATAGGTGTTTCGCTTGCAGCTTAAACTTGACCTTATTTTCAATCAGGAACAGCTTCAAGTTTTCAATATCTTCAAGAACCTCATCATAGCGGCCTTTCATTGGCAGCTTAAGGTTGAAAATTGCTTCTTTTGCCCAACCACTGATGATCCACTCACCCATTAACTGCGCTACGCGAGATGGCTTCTCAATCATGTCACACACTAACCAAGTCACGTTCTTACGTGCTGGCTCAAACTTAAAGCCATCTTCTTGGTGGTGTTTCACCTGACCTGTATCCATCAAGCTATCTGCCATCATGCCGTTATCCACTGAGTGAACGAACATCGAACGCTTAACAAGTTGGTAAGTCCAACCACCTGGACACGCACCTAAATCAACGCCCCACATACCTGCAGCTAAACGCTCATCCCACTCATCACGTGGAATAAATACATGGAAAGCTTCTTCAAGTTTTAGTGTCGAACGACTTGGCGCATCTGCTGGGAACTTAAGACGTGGGATACCCATAAAGAACTGCGAGTTGTTGTCTGGCAGCGAGTAACCAATGAAACAGTGCGTCGGACCAACAAAGCAAACATGCAGTACTGGTTTCTTCGGGCTATCTTTCGGGAAAAGGATGCCTTTACCACGCAGTGCTTGGCGCATTGGAACCGTAAACTTACGGCAGAACTTCAATAGCTCTTTGGCTTCATTGGTATCTGGCGTTTCGATACGAATATCACCACAGCGAGGCATGGTTTCTACAAAGCTCAAGTCATGAAGAATTGGCGAGATACGGTCTTCACGTGGCAGTTCTTGAATTTCAGCCGCTACAGCGAAAATTTGACGAGCGAAAATAAGCGATTTGAAATCAAGCTCTTTCACTAACTTTTGCGCATCACCATCTTGGTAACATTCAAAAATTACGTAACCGCTGTTCTTTTTCACACGAGGGAAACCGAACACTTCTAGCTGAGTCGCACGATCTTGAATTTCACCGGCACACTCTTTCTCAAAGCCACTGCGGCAGTAGAGCATTAATTGTTTCACTGTTTCACCTCTGTAATCTGTAGCGCTGCATAGACGAACAAGCCCCAGCCAAGCATAAACGTCATACCACCAAATGGGGTAATCGGTCCGAACCATTTAATGCCCGTTAATGCGAGTGCGTAAAGACTGCCGCTAAAACAAAAGATGCCGATGATAAAGCAAATTGCGGCTAGGGCGAAATATTTTTGTGACTTAGTAGGCAATTTTAGCTGTAGCAGGACAGCGCAGAGCAAAATCGCTATCGCGTGAATAAATTGGTACTGCACGCCCGTTTGGAATACATCGAGTAAGTAAGGCGATAATGACTTCTTCAAACCATGCGCAGCAAAGGCACCTAAGGCCACCCCGACTCCGCTGAGAAGCCCACCGGCAGCCAGCAGATGTTTACTTTTCACCGTACACCTCAAAAATAAACTCAGCCAGATGTTTTACCGCGAGTTGAATATTGCCCAACTCGGTATGTCCAGAGCTCTTACGCGGTTTAAAGCTATGATCACCATCAGGAATAAAGCTCACCTGAACCGAGGAGGAAAGCTCGAATTCAGCAAACTCTTCTTTTTTACCGAAGGTATCACGCTCCCCTTGCAGGATAAGGGTCGGCTTTTCCAATGTCGCTAAGTGCTCGCCTTTGAACTTTTCTGGTTTGCCCGGCGGATGGAATGGAAAACCAAGACAAGCAACACCCGCCACGTTCGCTTCTTCTGCAAGTAAGCTCGACATACGTCCACCCATTGATTTACCGCCAATAACAATCGGTCCATTATCAGCAAACTCTGCGATCACTGCTTGATAGGCTTCAAGTAATTTAGGCGCTCTATCTGGCGGACGCTTCTTACCATCTTCAGCGCGTTTGACCATATAAGGGAAATTAAAGCGCACCACTTGAATGCCTCTCTTCGCCAACCCTTTCGCCACGGACTCCATAAAGGCATGGTCCATCCCCGCCCCTGCGCCATGCGCAAAAATAAAGAGAGGATTGCCCTTTTCACCGTCTATCAGGTAATTACTCATCCAGCAGCTCCTCTTGCTCACTTTGCGCTTTGGCTAGCATCCAATCACGGAAGGTCGCAATACGCCCCATATCGGCCTGTTTATCATGGCAAACCACGTAAAACGCATTCTTCGAAAGCAGCACTTCATCAAATGGTGCGATCAGTCGACCCGCTTCGAGCTCAGGTTGAGCCAGAACGTTATTTCCAAGTGCAACCCCTTGCCCATGCGCTGCCGCTTGCAGAACCATGGTCGAGTGACTGAAGATCGGACCGTGATTCACGTTCACTCCTTCGATGCCATTCAACTTGGCAAACTGTTTCCAGTCTTTACGAGAGGTGTCATGCAGTAACGTATGCTGTTTCAAATCACTTAGAGTTTCTAATGGTTTGTTACCTAAAAGTAATGAAGGTGAACAAAGCGGGATCAAGAACTCTTGATAAAGCTTATCGGCACGTAAACCGGGCCAATTACCGCGGCCATAGTAGATGGCGACATCGACATCATCAGTTAATGAGCCTTCATCCATATCAACCGCTTTAATACGAACATCGATATCCGGTTCTTGTTGGTTAAAATCCGCTAAGCGAGGTACAAGCCATTGAATAGCAAAGCTTGGCGGCAAACTGATTGTTAACGCACCTTTTTCACTGCGTTCTAGGACTTTATCAGTCGCTTCTGCTAGTGAAGTAAAAATATCTTTGATATCGAGAAAATAACTCTGCCCCTCTTCAGTAAGCAGAAGTGAGCGATTTCGACGACGAAATAGTTTTAAGCCAAGGAATTCTTCTAGTGCTTTGATCTGGTGACTGACGGCTGCTTGGGTAACAAACAGCTCCTCTGCAGCACGCGTAAAACTCAAATGTCGGGCGGCAGCTTCAAACACTTTTAAAGAGTTCAAAGGAGGCAATCTTCTGGACATAATAGCCTTCCGTAAATAGATTAGTTTTTTTTATCTGAAACATTATAAAATGTCCGTTGCCTGACGACCAGAGAAATTCTATATTTCACACCGCAGCGAGGAGTCAGAACGGCTTGATTCCCTTTTGAATCAATTGACTTCTTGTTGCGATGTTGTGTTTGCAAACTCGTATTTCGAGTTCGGTAGGTTTCTACCAGTTTTGTTTCTCCGTGAAACGAAACATATACTTCCTGTATTTATTTTGACCTGTCTGTCAAATTTTTTAGCACCGCCTATATGGCGGTGTTTTTTTATCTCTCGCTTTTACCCTACCTCCTAACGCTTAAGCAGTAATTGCCCAACTGCATTTATCAACTTTTTTACCATGTTCTATGATTGTACTAACGTACTCGTAGAAGGGGTCCCGAATGCAACCCATTCAAAACCAGTTAGCACTGCGACTATTGCTATTGGTTCTTGCACTGACGCTAATCACATGGCCTGTGATACTCACCTCGCCATTTACCATCACCTCCATTACGATTTCCATCCTCTGTATCTGGGTGGTTCTAATCCTAATTTTATTTGGGCTAGCTAGGTAATTCGTCATGCTAAGTACCACCATGCTTGTGTCGGTACTCATTGGGTACATTGGTACTCTTTATGCGATTGCAAATTGGGCTGAGTCATCGAGCCCAAGAGCCAAGCGCTGGTCTTCGAGTGCAATGGTCTACATCTTATCGATTGCCGTTTATTGCACCAGTTGGACGTTTTACGGTAGCGTAGGCTTAGCATCACGCAGCGGGATTATTGTCTATACCATTTACTTGGGACCAACACTGTTAATGCTGATCCTTTGGCCATTAATACGCCGCATTTTATTGGTCAAACAGACCTATCACGTCAACAGTATTGCCGATTTCCTTTCAGCCCGTTTCAATCGCAGCCTCTACCTTGCAGGGTTAACCTCGATTGTGGCTATGGTTGGTATCATTCCCTATCTTGCCCTACAGCTAAAATCCATCAATAACACCGTCTCTGTCATTATGGATCAGAGTGTTTCTGGTAATGCTATTACTTGGGTTATTTGGCTTGGCGTCGTATTGTTTACGATTATTTTCGGTGTGCGGCACATAGATCCGACAGAACGTCACCCAGGCATGATGATGGCTCTCGCGGTAGAAGGTGTCGTCAAGCTCGTCGCCATGCTGGCGGTGGGTATTTTTGTTTGCTTTTTCCTGTTTGATTCACCGAGCCAGATCTTCGAACAACTACAGCGTGAGCATCCAAACGCTGCCAGACAGATGGCTCAAACACCCAACTTTATAACCTGGGTAAGCTACTTAATTTTGGCGGGCTCTGCCTTCTTTCTCCTCCCTAGGCAGTTTCACGTGATGGTAATAGAAAACCCCAAGATTCAGTACATCAAGCAAGCTCAGTGGAAAGTGCCCATTTACTTGTTCTTAATGACCATGTTTGTCATGCCTATTTCTGCCGCTGGTATCTTACTGTTAGGCTCTACACCTCCTGATACTTATATGTTGGCATTGCCAATGTCTCAGCAGCAGTTTGCACTAACCCTACTGGTCTTTATTGGTGGCTTTTCTGCCGCGATGGCCATGTTGATGATTTCTGGGATGACTCTGTCGACCATGTTTAGTAACCATCTCGCCCTACCGCTACTGCGTAAGTTTTTCCCAGGTAGAAAGTTCGGCCGATTTCTGTTGCAAATACGCTGGTTCGCTGTGGTTTTAGTCCTTATCGCTGGGCAAAGCTTCTACCTGTTCCTCAGTGAGTCCTACCTGCTGGTTAACATGGGGATGATTTCGTTTTGCGCCGTCCTGCAACTGCTCCCTCTTGTGCTAACCGGGCTTTACTGGAGTAACGTCAATACACGCGGTGCCATCATCGGCTTATCTGCTGGTTTTATCATCTGGGCCTATTGCCTGTTTATCCCTTCTTTGATGAAAAGTGGCTGGATAGATGACAGCCTACTTGTGGCTGGCCCTTGGGGAATCGAATGGCTCCATCCCGAACATCTGTTCGGCTCAACCATGAATCGAGTGAGCCATGGCGCTTTTTGGTCGATGTTGGCAAACTTTTCTGGCGTGGTGTTAGGCAGCTTAATGTTTAAAGAGAGCGAGGCTGAGAGCCGCTACAACGCTGAATTTATTGACAACATGACCCAGACTCAATCGGAAGATGACCTCTCAGGCTTAGAGCTACCACGCGATATCGCCATCGGGCCTAAAAAGGCCATCCTCCAACACTTATTTCAGCATTACTTTCCTGATGAAGAAGCGCAGCAGAAACTGCAACAAAGTATCAACGAGGCCAATTTAGGTGATAGTGAATACCTCACCACAATGGAGTTGGCCAACTTGGAAAAATCGGCTGAGCGTTACCTCAGTGGTGCCACTGGTTCAGCAATGGCACATATTCTTATTCAAGATTCAGGGCTATTTACCCCACACGAAATGCAAGCGCTGGAGCAAACCTACAGTCACCTGCTCTCGCAATTAAAAATCAGCCCGATGCAATTAAGACAACAGCTCAACTACGCCAAAGAAAAAGAGAAACTGGTTGAAGAGTACAACTCTCAGCTCGAAGTCCAAGTAGAGCAGCGCACCAACGAGCTGCAAGAGGCAATGTCACAGCTAAAACAAACGCAAAGTCAGTTAGTAGAAAAAGAAAAACAAGCGTCGCTAGGTATGCTGGTCGCCGGTGTCGCGCATGAGATTAATACCCCAATAGGTATTTGTGTCACCGCCTCGTCCAACCTGAGCGAAGAAGTCAACCTGTTGAAGAAAGCTTATGCGAGTGAGCAATTAGATGAGAAGCACCTGCTAGAGTTTTTAGAGCTGTGTGACGAATCAGCACTGATCATCCACAAAAACAATGAAAGAGCCTCTGAACTGATTCGTAGTTTTAAGCAAATTGCCGTAGACCAATCTTCTGATGAGTTACGTGATTTTGAACTAAAACATTACATCGATGAGATCATGCTTTCATTAAGACCGCAGCTTAAAAAAGTGCCGCACCAAGTCGAGGTCGAGTGTCCGGAAGGCATTCAATGCTTCTCATATGCCGGAACCCTTTCGCAAATCTTCACCAATTTAATCATGAATAGCTTGATACATGCTTTTGTGCCAGAGCAGAAAGGTCAGATAAAAATACGCATTGAAGAACAAGAAGAATCCTTCTTGATTCACTATAAAGATGATGGAAGAGGGCTTGAGGAGGAAGAAGCAAAACGACTATTTGATCCTTTCTTTACCACCAAGAGGAATCAAGGTGGAAGTGGGTTAGGTACTCACCTGATTCACAATTTAGTCACCCGCAAACTGCAAGGCAAGATTGAAATAAAAACCGCGCCTGGAGAAGGCCTAGAATATCAGATTCAAATGCCAAAAGTGGTAGCAAAGAGCCAGCTATTGAGAAGCTTGTAAATAATCACAACTTTGCCTATACCCTAGTTATGAACACAAAATATACGGACAGAATTGAGACAACCGATGGGAGGCAGTTATGCCATTAAAATTATTACGAGAAATGGATGCGCCAAGCCTCCCTCCTTGGAAAGTACTCCTCGTTGATGACGATGCCGATATCCACCAAGTCACTAAGCTTGTTCTGCGTCGCTTTACCCTTGATGATCGCCCATTAGAGTTTATTCATGCCTATTCAGGTGTGGAAGCCAAAGAGAAGCTTTCTACTCATGATGACATCGCGCTAGTCTTCTTAGACGTGGTGATGGAGTCAGATGATGCTGGCCTTGAAGTGGCTCGCTGGATACGACAAGATCTTGGTAATCATAAAACTCGCATTATTTTACGTACTGGCCAACCTGGCCAAGCTCCTGAGCAAAGCGTTGTTGCTGATTACGATATCAATGACTACAAAGAAAAAACCGAACTGACCAGCCAAAAGCTGTTTACCGCAGTGCTTTCTGCACTGAGATCCTACCGCGATATTATCCAAATCGACCATGCTAAGCAGCTTGAAACCAACTATCGTCTTGGCTTAGAGCGGGTCATTCAGTCAACAGCGGTGATCTTTCAACAACATACCTTAAACACCTTCTCGAACGGAATCTTGCAGCAAGTACTGTCGCTACTGCGCATGAACGATCAAAGCATGTTGGTCAGCGTTCGCGGGCTAACCACGATTCAGCAACCAGAGAGTGGCTACCAAGTATTGGCTCAAATCGGTCACAACCAAGAAGGCAATATCGACCCCGTGGTACGCGACTATTTAGATAAAGCCATTGAGAAAAAAGAGAGCATTATCGACGGTGATATCTTTGTCGGCTACTTCGCCACCAGCTCAGGTGCAGTCAGTTTGCTCTACTTGAAAGGGGCGCGGAAAATCACCGATCTAGAAAGCCAATTACTGACCATTTTTTCCTACAGCGTAAGTTTAGCGTTCGAAAATCTATCTTTGAGCCAAGAGATCATCGATACCCAAGGAGAGCTAATATATCGATTAGGCGATGTGGTTGAATCGCGCTCACAAGAAGCAGGTAACCATGTAAGACGCATGTCTGAGCTAAGCTACGAACTGTGTTTATTGCTTGGTTACTCCGAAGAGAAAGCTCAGCTATTGCGCCAAGCCGCACCAATGCACGACATTGGTAAAATCGCCATCCCTGATTCTGTCCTGCTTAAACCAGGTAAGCTTGACGCCGACGAATGGGAGACAATGAAAAACCATGCCGCCATCGGTCACAATATTTTGGCCGGCTCTAAACGTAAGATATTACAAACCGCAGCCACCATAGCTCATCAGCACCATGAGAAAGTCGATGGTACCGGTTACCCACTAGGTCTAAAAGATGATGAGATCAGCATTGAAGCCCGCATCATTGCGGTGGCAGATGTGTTTGATGCTTTGACCCACGAGCGCTGTTATAAGCCAGCATGGCCTGTCGAAGAGGTCATCGAGGAACTTAAACGTTCTAAAGGCAGCCATTTAGATGCCAAGATCGTCGACACCCTGCTAGATAACATAGATGTCGCGATCGAAATCAACCGAAAATACGCCACCGAATAGAGCGCTCATAGCCTAAACAACTAGGTCTAGAATTGCACATAAGGAGATAAAAGAACCCCGCGAACTGATCACTTTTCTATAGCCGTGTGCTTCGCTGCCCAATAGTCTACATCCTGCACAAGTTTGCTAAAATGGAGAGACTATGGACATCACTAAAATTGCAGCCCTAGCCCTTAGTTTACTGAGTGTTAGTGTTCAGGCTGCGCCAATTTATAATGAAACCCAATCTTATCAGCAAGGAAGCCAAGTTGAGTACCTAGGTAACATCTACCAAGCAAAATGGTGGGCAGGTACTGGCGATATACCCGGCGCGCCAGCCCAACTAGAGTGGCAAACGCCTTGGAAATTGCTCGGGCAAGTTACGCCACCGCCCGAGCCCTTGCCTGAACCCGAGCTAGAGCCAGAACCACCTATCACCCCGGAGGTTCCTGCTGAGCCTCAAGAAAATCGAGTCGGGCCAGAGATAACATATTCTGAAATAGAAAATCTTCATTACTATCTTATTGACCCCGACACGCCCGACGATATCGCTTATGCGCTAAGTCAAGACAACACCGTGCCAATGCACGGAAGAACTGACTACAATGTTGCTTGGAAGTACGAATACGCCAAAAGCGAAGGCATTTGTTCTATTGCCAAAGGCGAAGTAAAAGTGACGACACACTACGTGATGCCCAAGCTAACATTGCGAGCGGCTGCCAATATAGATACACAAACTAAGTTCAATGCTTACTACGATAAGCTAATGGCACATGAGCGAAACCACCACGGTTTTGGCGTTCAAGCAGCTCAAGACATTGAACAACTTATCTTTGCTTGGGATCCTGAATCTTGCCAAACCATTGGCAACTCAATTAATAGTGCAGCTTACAAAATTCTCGACAAGTACGGCGAGCAGAACCGTATTTATGACGATGAAACCAACCATGGCTACACCGAAGGTGTGGTAATTCAATAGCCCTAATACGAAAAAGCCACTCAATGATGAGTGGCTTTGGCTAATTAATTGGCTATTTAAGGACGGTAAACCTTAACATTGTTAAAGCCTTGCTCTTGTAGGTATAGAGCTTGTAGTCGGCTCATGACACCACGGTCACAGTACAGCAGGTAAGTTTTAGACTGGTCTAAATCACCAAACTGAGTACCTAGTTTGAAGAATGGAATGTGTTTTACTTCCACACCTTCAATCTCTAACGGGTTATCGTCTTCTTCTTCCGGGCTACGGATATCAAGCACGATCGCATGCTCTTCCACCGCTTGAACTTGCTCAACTTCAGGTGCAGCTTGTTCAGTTTCTTTAGCGATATCACGGATGTCCATCACACGAGCATCACGAACCACTTGCTCTAGAATATCGAAGTCGAACTTGTCTTCTTCAGCTTCTAGCTTGCCTTTAACCGCTTTCACTGTTGGCTTCTTAGAAATGACGCCACAGTACTCAGGCATTGTCTTAGCAAAGTCTTCAGTGCCGATATCACGCGCTAGGTTGATGATATCTTCTTTGTCCCAGTTGATTAACGGACGAAGAATCAGCGTATCTGTTACGTTATCAATGTGACGAAGGTTAGTCAGTGTTTGGCTAGATACCTGACCTAGAGCCTCACCAGTAACCAAAGCTTCAATCTTGAACTTCGCAGCCACCATGCCTGCGGCACGCATAAACATACGCTTCAAGATTACGCCCATTTGGCCGTCATCGACTTTCTCTAGAATTTCCGCCACTACCGGTTCGAAATCAACCGAGATAAAACGAACTTTTGCTGAAGAACCGTATTTGTTCCATAGGTAGTGAGAAACCTGTTTAACACCGATCTCGTGCGCTGGGCCACCTAAGTTAAAGAAACAGTAATGTACTTTAGAGCCGCGCTTGATGTGCAGGTAGCTTGATACGCCTGAATCGAAACCGCCAGAAATCAGACTTAGTACATCTTCTTGTGTGCCAAGCGGGAAACCACCTAGACCTTTGTAACGCGCGATAACTTGGTTTAGCTTCTCGTTCGCGACTTCAACTTTTACCGTCACGTCTGGGTTCTTCAGCTTAACGCTTGCACTTTCAATCGCTTGGTTAAGGCCGCCACCAACGTAACGCTCAAGTTCAATAGAGGTAAAGTCATGCTTACCACGACGCTTAGCACGAACAACAAACGTCTTACCTTCAAGGTTTGGACGATTTAGCTCTAGCACTTGCTCAAAGATGTCATGCAGGTCGGTGAAGTCTGATTGCTGAACTTCAAGTACGTGGTGGATACCTGGAGTTCGCGTCAGTACTTCGATCACTTCTGCACGGTACTGATCCGATTCAGACGTTACTTCGATATGGTCACGACGGTTAAATACCGCTACAGACTCTGAACGGCTCTTAATAATGTTGCGAATATTGCACTCAAGAATCTTTGTGAAGCGCTTACGCACCGACTCACTTTTTACAAAAATTTCTGGATGGGGCTTGACGATAAATTTCATAATTCACTTCACAACAAGTTTAATAAATTCGCAGAATAAGCAGGGCTGCTAAGCACTCACCGCTCACTCGAAATAAGAGTTGGACTCTAAGGGCGCAAGATTATACATGAATGAATGGCCATAAAAAAGACGAGCCTTTTGCTCGTCTTTTTTCTTTTACTGATTCACTGGGATTTCATCGCTTAACAACGCTTCACCCTGCATGATACTGATTTCAACTCGGCGGTTTCGCGAACGTTGCGCTTCAGTATCATTCGGTCCAAGCGGCTCAGTGTCCGCCATACCTCTAACACGCAGTCGCTCATGATTAAAGCCGCGGACTTTTTCCATCTCTTGCGCTACCGATACGGCGCGTTGAGCAGATAAGTCCCAATTAGAACGATACAACTCAGAATCAATACGCTGGTTGTCAGTATGACCAGAGACACGAATACGTCCCGGAACATCTTTCACTAAATCAGCAATCTGCCTCACTAGCGGTCTAAACTTGGGCTGTAAGAAGGCTGAACCTTCAGGAAATGCCCCCTTCTCTCGGATACGAATATCAATCTGCTGGCCAAGGTTCTCAACTTCAATCGCGCCTTGTTCAATCTCACGCTCAAGGGCTTTCTTAATGCTCTCCATGAGCGTTTCAAGTTCTTGAGACATTTCCGCAGATTGCTGTTGTTCGTTATCAGACTCGGAGTTTTGGTTGTTCTGTGTCGAGGTATCCGGAGACTGACCGCCAGTCAACTTGCCTTGGTCACGCTGAGTACCACCGGCTCTATCGGACTCCCCTTCATGGAACTCGAGAGTTTGCTGGGTAATATCAATCGTCTGCTGCATTATGACGTCAATCGGTGTTGGCTCAGGACGTCCTGGGCGGAACTCTTGAGCAATAATACTGGTGCCTTTTGGAATATCTTTGACTTCCAATCGGTTTTGAACACCAAAAGCAAACTTCATCGAGCCCGCGATCTGTTTAAATTTCAGTACATCCATTTCAGAGAACGAGAGTAGAAGTACGAAGAAACACATCAGCAGCGACATTAAGTCGGCAAAGGTCCCCATCCACAACGGTAGACCGGGCGGCGGACATTTGGGTTGTTCTTCTTCCATACCTTTGACCTTACTCGTTATCTACGTCAAGAGCACGCTTACCTTCGTTGAGGTAATTCTTAAGGTAACTGTCGATGACACGAGGGTTCTGACCATCTTGAATCGCCAATACGCCATCCATCACTAGACGACGGTTCAGCTTCTCTTGCTCACGACGTAGAGACAGCTTGTCAGCAATTGGGAAAAACACCATGTTTGATAAGATCGCACCGTACAGAGTGGTTAAGAGTGCTACCGCCATCGCAGGACCGATCGCTTTAGGGTCATCCATGTTAGAAAGCATCGCAACCAGACCAACCAGTGTACCGATCATCCCCATCGCAGGGGCAACGTCACCAAAGGCTCTAAATACACTACCACCAAAATCATGGCGCTCATCGGTAAGGACAATGTCTTTCTGCAGAGCAGCGCGAACAACGTCGGCATCATGACCATCAACCAGTAAGTCGATGCCTTTTTGCATAAAGCCGTTGGTGATTTCCATCTCTTCTAGCGCTAGGAAACCGCCTTTACGAGCAGCGTCCGCCATCTCAACAACTTTTGCGATCAGATCTTCTGGCTCATCGGCTTTGAACATGAAAGCTTTACCGGCAATCTTCGCCGCACCAAAAAATTGGCCCATGGTGAACTTCATTAAAACGACAAAGGTAGAGCCACCCACTACGATCAAAATCGACGTGACGTCGATGAACATCATAATGCTTCCGCCAAGTATCATTGCCATGATAACGAAAGCAAAGCCGCCTAATAGTCCCACCAGCGTTGCTAAATCCACAAAGCACTCCTCATGCAATCTTTGAGCTTCTAACAAAGTATATCGGCAACGTGTTCAGATCTTTAGTTTTTTATTGATACTCTATTCACATAAATGCAGTTGCTTACTTCGCTTGCACTAGAAAAATCCCGCTATCAATGAGATTCAAACGGATTGATTGGCTGCCAAAGCTCGATTTTTCTGACAATTTTACTCGGTTAAATTTGACCATCATTATCGGCTAAGGTAACTTTCGTGCATCTTTGTCAAAGTAGAAAAGTTATGGCGAGCAAGAAACCAGAAAACATGACCTTCGAGGCGACGATCGACGAGCTCGATGTTATCGTAGAAAACCTTGAGAATGGTGATTTAGCATTGGAAGATGCGCTTAAGAAATTTGAGCGTGGTATTACGCTTGCTCGTGCAGGCCAAACTAAACTTAGCGATGCCGAGCAACGCGTAAGTATTTTGCTGCAAAACGATGACGAATCTCCACTAAGTGACTTTGACGGCCAGCCTGAGTAATTGATAGAAATATGTCTGTTATGCAAGAGGCATTAACCTCATTTCAACAACGTAACAATGAGCAGCTAAATCTTTGGCTGCAAGCACTGCCACACCAAAATCAGCCGTTAATTGAAGCCATGCGCTACGGTCTACTGCTTGGTGGCAAACGCGCTCGACCATTTTTGGTCTACATTACTGGCCAAATGCTAGGCTGTGATAAGAGTGACCTTGATACTCCCGCTTCTGCGGTTGAGTGCATTCACGCCTACTCGCTGATCCATGATGATCTCCCTGCGATGGATGACGATGAACTTCGTCGTGGTCAAACAACCTGTCACATCAAATTTGATGAAGCAACGGCTATCCTCACCGGTGACGCGCTGCAAACGTTAGCATTTACTATTTTGGCAGACGGTGATTTACATCCAAATGCTGAAGCTAACCGTATCAAGATGATAAAAGTATTAGCCGACGCTTCAGGTGCCAATGGTATGTGCTTAGGCCAAGCCTTGGACCTCGCAGCTGAAAATCGCTCAGTGTCGCTAGAAGAATTAGAAGAGATTCACCGCAACAAAACCGGTGCATTGATGAAGTCTGCTATTCGTCTTGGCGCTCTTGCTGCGGGTGAAAAAGGGCTTGAGGTAATGCCTCAGCTCGACAAATACGCCGATGCAGTTGGCCTAGCGTTTCAGGTTCAAGACGACATTTTAGATATTATTAGTGATACAGAAACTTTGGGTAAGCCTCAAGGTTCTGATCAAGAATTAAACAAAAGTACTTATCCAGCCCTGCTTGGATTGGATGGAGCTATTAACAAAGCTCACACTCTGTTAAATGAAGCACTTCAAGCTTTGGAAGCAATCCCATACAATACAGAGTTACTCGAAGAGTTCGCCCGATATGTCATCGAGCGCAAGAACTAACACAATAAGCGCGCATTTATATGACTCTTGATATTTCAAAATATCCAACACTTGCTCTAGCAGATACGCCAGATGAGCTACGCAGTCTTCCTAAAGAAGTGCTGCCGACGCTATGTGATGAGCTACGTACCTACTTATTAAATTCAGTGAGCCAATCTAGTGGCCACTTAGCTTCTGGCTTAGGTACTGTAGAACTCACCGTCGCGCTTCATTACGTCTACAACACGCCTTTTGATCAATTGGTGTGGGATGTGGGCCATCAAGCGTACCCACACAAAATCTTAACTGGTCGCCGCGATAAACTGTCTACGATTCGCCAGAAAGATGGCTTACACCCATTCCCTTGGCGCGAAGAGAGCGAATACGACACACTGTCTGTTGGTCACTCTTCAACGTCGATCAGTGCCGCGTTAGGTATGGCGATCAGTGCTGGTAAAGAAGACAAAAACCGTAAAGTTGTCAGCGTTATCGGTGACGGGGCGATTACCGCAGGTATGGCATTCGAAGCAATGAACCATGCTGGCGACGTTCACCCTGACATGCTGGTTATTCTAAACGACAACGAAATGTCGATTTCAGAAAACGTTGGCGCACTGAATAACCATTTGGCGCAAGTGCTTTCCGGTAACCTGTATACCTCGATTCGTGAAGGCGGAAAAAAGGTTCTGTCTGGCGTTCCACCAATTAAAGAACTGGTTCGTCGTACTGAAGAACACCTGAAAGGCATGGTGATCCCAGGAACCTTATTTGAAGAGCTAGGCTTTAACTACATTGGTCCTGTTGATGGCCATGATGTCAATGAGTTAGTTAAAACACTGAAGAACATGCGTGAGCTAAAAGGCCCGCAGTTCCTGCACATCATGACTAAGAAAGGCAAAGGCTATGAGCCTGCTGAAAAAGATCCAATCGGCTACCACGGTGTACCTAAGTTCGACCCTAGTCATAACTCTTTACCAAAGAGCAGTGGCGGCAAGCCTAGCTTCTCTAAGATCTTCGGTGACTTCCTGTGTGATATGGCTGCGCAAGATCCTAAGCTAATGGCGATTACGCCAGCAATGCGCGAAGGCTCTGGTATGGTTCGTTTCTCTAAAGAGTACCCTGAACAATACTTTGACGTCGCCATTGCAGAGCAGCACGCAGTAACGCTGGCGACAGGTATGGCAATTGCGGGTGACAACCCGATCGTTGCTATCTACTCAACCTTCTTACAACGCGGTTACGATCAGCTGATTCACGATGTAGCAATCATGGACTTGCCTGTGATGTTTGCGATTGACCGTGCTGGTTTGGTTGGCGCCGATGGCCAGACTCACCAAGGTGCGTTTGACCTAAGCTTTATGCGTTGTATTCCGAACATGGTGATCATGGCACCGAGCGACGAAAATGAATGTCGTCAAATGCTCTACACGGGTCATAAACATACAGGTCCAAGTGCAGTTCGCTACCCGCGAGGCACAGGTATGGGCACTGAGATTGAACAAGAGTTTACCGCTCTTGAGATCGGCAAAGGCCGCCTAGTTCGTCAAGGTGAAAAGGTCGCGATTTTAAGCTTCGGTACTTTCCTTGGTAACGCACTGGAAGCGGCAGAAAGTTTAAATGCCACAGTTGCTGACATGCGCTTTGTTAAGCCACTGGATGAAGCACTGATCAAACAACTTGCCGCAGAGCACGATGTTCTAGTAACACTAGAAGAAAACGCGATTGCTGGCGGTGCGGGTGCAGGTGTGATTGAGTTTATGATGAAAGAGAAAATCATCAAGCCGGTGCTTAACCTTGGCTTGCCTGACGAGTTTGTTCATCAAGGTACCCAAGATGAACTCCATGCAGAGTTAGGCTTAGATGCAACTGGCATCGAAAACGCCATTCGCGAATACCTAGAAAAGTAAACGTTACTGTTTTGACAACAAAAAGCCCTCACTTCGAGGGCTTTTTTGTCTCTAACCGTTCATTCTGGCACTGTCCAACCAAACTCCGCACACAGTTTTTGCCAGGTTTCATCGATACCCGCTTTAATCAGCAGCTTTTCATTGGTGAAGGGGTGAACAAACTCTAAGCTCGATGCATGCAGAAGCAGTCTGTGAGAGTCATAGACCTCTCGATACAGTTTATTGTGCTTACCGTCACCATGAGTCGTATCACCGACAATAGGATGCCTTAGGTGAGCCATATGACGTCTTAGCTGATGCTTGCGCCCTGTTAATGGTTTCATTTCCATCAAGCAATAACGGGTGGTTGGGAACTTGCTCGTAGAATGCGGAACTTCCACTTTCGCTAGCGGCCAATAGTCTGTAATGGCTTCTTGTGCTTCTTTCTCTTGGCTGGCGTGCTTATCGGCAATCTTATCCAACTCAACCTTCAATGCGTAATCAAGGCGGCCAGACTCTTCAATCCAACCACGTACGATAGCGTGATAGGTTTTTTCCATCTCGTGGTTGGCGAACATCGGCATCACCTGCGAAGCCACTTCACTAGATAAAGCGAAAATCAGCACACCCGATGTCGGGCGATCAAGGCGGTGAAGAGGGAACACATGTTGGCCAATTTGGTCACGCAAAGTTTGCATCACAAACTGTGTTTCGTGCTTATCTAACCAACTGCGGTGAACCAGCATCCCCGCTGGCTTATTTACGGCGACGAAATACTCATCTTGGAAAACAATCTCAAGCATGGCGACATACCTTATCAATCTGTTGGATAATAGTGATCAGTGGCTTCATCATCTGCTCTTCTTTCCAGCACTCTTCAAAATAATCAGCCATCGCAAACCCCTTTGGTAACGGCTGACTTTCTTTCACGAGTAGACGGATACGCGCGACAAATATCCATTGCAACCACTCAAGAGGAGTGAGGCTATCAATAGCAAAAGGCTCCTGACTGCTTAATGCTTCAACACTAGGAGAATGTTGTTGCCACTGTCCTTGTTTTCGCATCTCAACTTCTAAAGCGTCGACTAACTCGACTAATTGTTTTTCTTTCGTCATTAAACTTTATATTGGACCTTGAAAATTGGCCTAAGAGTACCATTTATAGAGGAAAGAAAGTTAGGACAATTCTCTAATGGAAACGATTCATACCCTTACCCAATTGCTCAATGACAGTAACTGCCAGTATCAAGTGTTTGATCTTGGACGTCGTATCAAAACCATCGACGCAAAAACATTTGCTGATGCTGAGAAAGGTCAACTGCCATACCCTTACCCAATGCAGCGTAAAGCCCATATAGCTATCGCTTATTGGAACCAAGAGCAACAGCCATGGATTTGGTTTCTAAAGTTTGAACTCGATGAGCGCGGCTTACTTAAGCAGTCAGACATTGGTAACTTCTTAAAGTACGTGATTGAAGCGATGGGTACTCGTATCAATCAAGATATGACGGAAGAACAACAAGAGAAGCTATCTAACAACCCTTATACCTTCAAGCCTGCTGAAGATAAAATGGCTGTGTTTCATAGCCAAGTACGAGCTTCGCTAGACCTGCCTTGCAGCCAATATTATGAGCACGCTCAACACTACTTTTCTGGTGGATTAGAGTGGGATAAATGGCACACGGTTGGCCTGCAAGGTGTCACTGATATCTGTGCGCGTCTTGGCCAAGAACAAAATGGGGTGAATGTACGTAAAGCACTGCAACACCTGCCTAATGAGCCACTTTATGCTTTGCTTGGTGCACTAGAGCACACCGAACTTTCGGATAAACTGGCTGAGCGAATTGCCGAAATGGCCAAGCAGCAGATTGAGAATGAACAACCAGACTTGTTCCTGCTTTCAGCGCTAACACGTGCGCTTTCGGGTGCCAAAATATCCATCGCTCAACCTATTATTGATTCCATTCTGGCTAGCCCTCGTTTAAGCCATCAAGAAGTATTAATCGGTATTGCAGGTCGCAGTTGGCACTGGCTTAGTGATGCTAAAACAGCACAGCAATTCCTATTACGCTTAGCACAAACTGGCAACCAAACCCTGTTTAATCAGCTGTTTGCCGATCTTGTTATGCTATCTGAACTTAGAATGGTTCTACTGCCTTTGCTGCACTCAAGCCCTTCTGAAGAGCTTGCACAAGCGCTTATTCGACTGCAACAAGCAACCAAGGCGTAATTATGATTCATGACCTCTTTGCTATTTTGGCCCTTGCCGTTGTCTGTCTTCTGTTTTGGCAGCAAAGACGACAGGCGGAAATTGCTAAAAGCATCGCATTACGAAAGTGCAAAGAGCTTGATCTTCAATTGGTGAGCGTCGCTCTCAAACGCCACAAACTAAAAACGCCAGACGGTGTCTGGCGTTGGCATTCTATCTATCAATTTGAATTTTCATCACTGGGTGACGACTGCTACCAAGGTGAGATTATTATGCAAGGTTTCCGACTAGCAAAGGTGGCTCTACCACCGCATCGGATGTAAATAGATACTCATCATAGGGGCCGAAGGTATCGGCTTTATGAGCATTGAGTACAAAACCCAATTTATTTAGAATTCGAATTGAAGGCTCATGGCCTACATTAGCTGTCGCGATGACTTTACTGATGTTTAAGTCGCGCAATGCCTTTGGAAAAAAGGCCTGCAGCACTTCGCTCGCGATTCCTCTTCCCCAGTAATTTTTATCAAAGATATACCCTAGCTCAGGTTCGCCGTCTAGATCGGAAACAAACACGTGACCAATATATTCACGAGTATTGCTGTCTAGTACCGCTCTGGCATAGATATTAGGGTCTGTCAGTACCTGTTCAAATAGTCTCTTAGCAGACGACACCGTGTGCGCCCCATTCATCTGTGCACGATTAATCGCACAGCAGTTGAGAATAAGAAACTCAGATTGTAAAGAGTCGTTATAAGGTACTAATAACGATCGGCGAGTCACAATAGTCATGACACATCCTTGTAAGCAGCAGTTCTTGTCTTATAAAACAAAGCCGAAAATTTATACCAACTGATAGCAACCTTTATTGATCTAGGTTGTTTTTAGCACATTGTTATTAGAGTTATTAGTAAAGGTGGGATCTAAGAAAAACCCCGATACATCAGTATCGGGGTTATAAGTCTTACTCGCAGCAATCCGGCTACAAAAGGTGCTCCATGCATCTTCCTTAATAGCTACTGAATCCTTCAGTATTATCCAACCGTCGCCTTCCTAGCGGTGTCCTCATCATCCTGATAGCTAACATATCCTAGTTAGCGCACATCACTCTATCCTTAAGTGGTGTCCTTGTATCTTCCTGATACTGTCCTAGCCTCTTCCTAGAGGTGTCCATTGTCGTCCATGTCACTCACATCCTGTCAGTGGCTGTTTCCCTACAATGTCCTTTCGCTCCGTGCTTGATTAACTATCCTAGTCAACCAATCTTCTTCCTGAAGATTCCCAATCCTTGGTCTTTCCTGTTCCGTGTCGGTATCCTTCCGACAGGTTCTAATTTACCCGAATTGCCGATAGAGACAATGTCTGTAGCAAATCAAAAATGCGCAACAATATTGAAACAAAACGAATTTGGACTACAAATCAACAAGTTAACAGATTTAAAGGTACTTATCTTGTGTTTAAAACGCTGTTTGTCTCACAACATGTGTGAGAGATCTCGCACAGACTCTGTCACTATTTTCTATTCGCCAATTTCAGACTGACTGGGTATGATTAAATACATAAGCGCAATGGAGGTTTTATGCTTACTCAAGATGTTAGCCAAGAGCTAAAAGATGTCCTTGAACAGTTACACGCAGAAGGAAAAGAGCCGACAGTCGCACTCGTCAAAGCACGTTTGAGTACATCTGTGCCTATGCCGGCTTTGATTACAACCTTGAAGAGTTGGAAAAGCTCGAACCGAGTTCCTAAAGTTGAAGTCGCAGCGAAAAAAGAAGTCGCTGACGCAGATCGAATTGAACAGCTAGAAAAGCAAGTGATGGACCTAACGGCAAGATTGGTTGCGCTTGAGGAAAAGTTAGAGAAATAGAGGTTCCCTACTCTCTCCTTCGTCGCTCTATGGAATGACCAATATTTGGAGAGCAGAAAAACAAAAGGCTTGGCACAATGCCAAGCCTTTCTTATTTGAAGTGGTTAGATTACCAACCCGTTACTTCACGTAGACCTTTACCGATGTCTGCTAGAGACTTCACAGTCTTAACGCCTGCCGCTTCTAGTGCAGCAAACTTGTCTTCCGCCGTGCCTTTACCACCAGAGATGATTGCACCTGCGTGACCCATACGCTTGCCCGGAGGAGCAGTAACACCCGCAATGTAAGAAACCACTGGCTTAGTGACGTTCTCTTTGATGAATGCTGCTGCTTCTTCTTCCGCAGTACCACCGATTTCACCAATCATTACGATTGCTTCTGTTTCAGGGTCTTCTTGGAACAGTTTCAGGATGTCGATGAAGTTCGAACCAGGGATTGGGTCACCACCGATACCTACACAAGTAGACTGGCCGAAACCTTCGTCAGTTGTCTGTTTAACTGCTTCGTACGTTAGTGTACCTGAGCGTGAAACGATACCCACTTTACCTTTCTTGTGGATATGGCCTGGCATGATACCAATCTTACACTCATCAGGAGTGATAACGCCTGGACAGTTAGGACCGATCATGCGAACGCCAGTTTCTTCTAGCTTCACTTTCACGTCGATCATATCTGTTGTTGGGATACCTTCCGTGATAGTCACGATAAGCTCGACACCTGCATCAATCGCTTCAAGGATTGCATCTTTACAGAACGGTGCTGGTACGTAGATAACAGTCGCTGTTGCGCCCGTCGCTTCTACTGCTTCACGTACTGTGTTGAATACAGGTTGGCCTAGGTGAGTTTGACCACCTTTACCAGGAGAAACACCACCAACCATCTGCGTACCGTACGCGATAGCTTGCTCTGAGTGGAAAGTACCTTGACCACCAGTGAAGCCCTGACAGATTACTTTAGTGTCTTTGTTAATTAGTACAGACATTATTTAGCCTCCGCAGCAGCAACAACTTTCTGAGCAGCATCTGTTAGCGACTCAGCAGCAATGATATCAACATCAGAATTAGCAAGAACTTCGCGACCTAGGTCAGCGTTAGTACCTTCTAGACGAACAACAACAGGAACCGTTACGCCTACTTCTTTAACCGCACCGATAATACCTTCTGCGATCATGTCACAACGAACGATACCACCGAAGATGTTTACTAGAACTGCTTTTACATTGTCATCAGAAAGGATGATCTTGAATGCTTCAGCAACACGTTCTTTCGTTGCGCCGCCACCAACGTCTAGGAAGTTAGCAGGTTTGCCGCCATGTAGGTTAACGATATCCATCGTACCCATTGCTAGGCCTGCACCGTTAACCATACAGCCAACGTTGCCATCAAGTGCTACGTAGTTCAGTTCCCACTGAGCTGCGTGTGCTTCACGCTCATCTTCCTGTGAAGGATCGTGCATTTCACGAAGCTTAGGCTGACGGTAAAGTGCGTTTGAGTCGATGTTGATCTTACCGTCTAGACAAAGCAGGTTGCCTTCGCCAGTAATAACAAGAGGGTTGATCTCTAGTAGAGCTAAGTCGTACTGAGCGAACATCTCGCCAAGACCCATGAAGATCTTAACGAATTGTTTGATTTGGTCACCTGCAAGACCTAGCTTAAACGCTAGCTCGCGACCTTGATAAGCTTGAGGGCCAACTAATGGATCGATTGCCGCTTTATGAATCAACTCTGGAGTTTCTTCTGCGATTTTCTCGATATCCACGCCGCCTTCTGTAGAAGCCATGAATACAATTTTACGACTAGCGCGGTCTACAACAGCACCTAGGTAAAGTTCATTTGCGATGTTTGACGCTTCTTCAACTAGGATTTTTGTTACAGGCTGACCGTTTGCATCTGTTTGGTACGTTACTAGGTTTTTACCTAGCCACTTTTGGGCAAACTCTTTAACGCCATCTTTCGTGTCGTGTAGCTCAACGCCACCCGCTTTACCACGTCCACCCGCGTGAACCTGACACTTTACAACTTTCTTCTCAGTTGTAATGCGACCTGCAGCTTCAAAAGCTTCTTGTGGTGTATCACAAGCGAAGCCTTCCGGTACAGGCAAACCGAATTCTGCAAACAGCTGTTTGGCTTGGTATTCATGCAAATTCATTTTGATATTCCGTTTATTTTCCCTTGAGGGATTATTATTTCCATAACGTCGCTATGCTGCGTACGTCTGTAGGGTCTTCTCAAATCAATCATTGTCTATTTCAACAACAAACAATGACTCAAGTGAAGGCCAGACAGTTGAGCAAGTCTAGCCCTTGAAACTATCGAACGTCTAGCTACCCACGGCAACTAGACGTTTTAGCGATATTAAACGTCTAATAGCAGACGTGCTGGATCTTCTAGTAGCTCTTTAATCGTTACTAGGAAACCCACTGACTCACGGCCATCGATTAGACGGTGGTCGTAAGACAGTGCTAGATACATCATAGGTAGGATTTCTACCTTGCCATCTACTGCCATCGGGCGCTCTTGGATCTTATGCATACCAAGAATTGCTGATTGTGGCGGGTTGATGATTGGCGTAGACATCAGTGAACCAAATACACCACCGTTAGTGATAGTGAAGTTACCACCCATTAGCTCATCAACAGTTAGCTTGCCGTCACGGCCTTTGATTGCTAGCTCTTTGATGCCCTTTTCTACGTCAGCAAAACCTAGTGTGTCACAGTCTTTCAGTACTGGTGTTACTAGACCACGTGGCGTAGATACCGCCATACTGATGTCGAAGTAGTTGTGGTAAACAATGTCTTCACCGTCAATCGATGCATTCACTTCTGGGTAACGTTTTAGAGCTTCAGTTACTGCTTTCACGTAGAAAGACATAAAGCCTAAACGGATACCGTGACGCTCTTCGAACTGGTCTTTGTACTGCTTACGAAGATCCATGATTGGCTTCATGTTCACTTCGTTAAACGTCGTTAGCATTGCCGTGTTGTTCTTCGCTTCAAGAAGACGGTTTGCAACAGTCTTACGTAGGCGAGTCATTGGTACACGCTTCTGGCTACGAGCCGCTGCTGGCGCTTCCACTGCTGCTGGAGCTTCTGCTTTCGGTGCTGCTTTCGCATTAGCTAGGTGCGCATCGATGTCTTCACGAGTAATACGACCGCCAACACCAGTACCTTTCACTTGGCCAGCTTCTAGGCCGTGCTCAGCAAGTAGACGACGAACTGCTGGGCTTAGTGCATCGTTGTTCTCTTCTGTAAGCGCCGCTTTGTGACGCTTATCAGGTGACGCTTCTGATGCTTCAGTTGTGTCAGTCGTTGGCTCACCCGCTACTGCGCCTGGCTTAAGCTTAGCGATAAGCTGTTTAGAAAGTACCGTAGCACCTTCTTCTTCAATAATTGCTTCTAGAACACCCGCTTCAGGAGCTGGTACTTCTAAAACTACTTTGTCAGTTTCGATATCAACCAGTACTTCGTCACGCTCAACTGCGTCACCCGGTTGTTTGTGCCAAGTTGCTACTGTAGCGTCTGCAACAGATTCAGGTAAATCTGGAACCAGAATTTCAATTGTCATATCTGTTTCTTCCTTTAACTTCTAGTTCTTAATCCGAAGTTTTTGTATTCACGTTAAGCGCGTCTTCAACCAGCGCTTTTTGTTGTTTCAAGTGTACTGACATATAACCTACAGCTGGTGATGCTGATGCTGGGCGGCCAGCATATTTAAGATCAGCACCCGCTGGGATTGCAGCACGGAAGTTGTGTTGGCTACAGTACCAAGCACCTTGGTTTTGAGGCTCTTCTTGACACCAAACGAAGTCTTCAACATTGATGTATTGTTCGATTGCCGCTTTCACTTCATCCTGTGGGAATGGGTATAGCTGCTCAATACGGACAATAGCCACATCGTCTTGTTCATTATTTCGACGCTGCTCTAGCAAGTCGAAGTAAACTTTACCCGAACAGAAGACGACACGTTTCACCTTAGCTGCATCTAGGTTGTCGATCTCTGGAATCGCTGGTTGGAATGTCCCTTCCGACAGGTCTTCTAATGTAGAAGTACATAACGGATGACGAAGTAGCGACTTCGGTGACATAACAATGAGAGGTCGACGCATTGGGCGAACAACTTGGCGGCGAATCATGTGGTAAACCTGCGCCGGAGTTGAAGGCACAACAACCTGCATGTTTTGCTCTGCACAAAGTTGTAGGTAACGCTCTAGGCGAGCTGATGAGTGCTCAGGGCCTTGACCTTCATAACCGTGAGGAAGCAACATCGTTAGGCCACATAGACGAGCCCACTTTTGTTCACCTGACGAGATAAATTGGTCAATAACAACTTGTGCACCGTTAGCAAAGTCACCAAACTGCGCTTCCCAAAGGGTCAAGCCGCTAGGCTCAGCAGTTGCGTACCCATATTCAAAGGCCAATACCGCTTCTTCAGAAAGCACCGAGTCAAAGACTTGGAACGGACCTTGTTTATCATGGATATTTGCTAGCGGAACAAACGTACTCGCATCGGTCTGGTTGTGTAGAACTGAGTGACGGTGGAAGAAAGTACCACGACCAGAATCCTGACCAGAGATACGAATACGCTTACCATCATCAACAAGCGTGGCATACGCCAACGTTTCTGCCATACCCCAGTCAACCGCTTTCTCGCCGCTGATCATCGCTTTACGATCGTTGTAAAGCTTGTTCACTCGGCTTTGTAGCTTGTGGCTATCAGGGTAAGTACATAGACGCTGACCAAGCTCAATTAAGCGCTCAGTATCAAATTTATTGTCCCACTCAACATCCCAGTCATGACCTAGGTATGGAGACCAGTCAACTGAGTGTAGAGCCATTGGACGCCACTCTTTAACTACAACTTCACCGTGATCTAAAGCATCACGATATTCGTTGACCAGTTGCGTCGCAGTATCAATACCAAGCACGTCTTTCTCCATCAGCACGTCAGCGTATAGCTTACGTGGTGTTGGGTGCTTCTTGATTTTCTGATACATCAACGGTTGAGTCGCGTTCGGCTCATCGGCTTCGTTGTGACCATGACGGCGGTAACAAACCAAATCGATCACAACATCGCGTTTAAATTCATTACGGTAATCAAGTGCGATACGAGTAACAAAAGCAACCGCTTCTGGGTCATCCGCATTCACGTGGAAGATTGGCGCCTGCACCATCTTAGCGATATCAGTACAGTACATGGTTGAACGCGTATCGGTAGGGTTAGAGGTAGTGAAACCAACTTGGTTATTCACAACAATTCGAACCGTACCACCAACTTGGAAACCGCGCGCCTGAGACATGTTAAACGTCTCAGCAACCACACCTTGACCTGCAATTGCAGAGTCACCGTGAATAGTAATAGGAAGAACCGTGCTGCCAGTCTTATCGCCTAAGCGGTCTTGACGTGCACGTACCGAACCAATAACTACTGGGTTTACGATCTCAAGGTGAGATGGGTTAAATGCTAGCGCTAGGTGGACATCACCGCCTGGCGTTGCGAAATCTGCAGAGAAACCTTGGTGATACTTAACATCACCCGTGCCCCACGTTTCGTCATGCTTACCAGCAAATTCATCAAATAGGTCTTGTGGTTTCTTACCTAACACGTTTACCAACATGTTTAGACGACCACGGTGAGCCATACCAATAACCACTTCACGCATGCCACTTGCACCCGCATGACGAATCAATTCTTTCGTCATTGGGATAAGAGCATCACCACCTTCTAGTGAGAATCGCTTAGCACCTGGGAATTTTGCACCTAGGTAGCGTTCTAGACCTTCAGCTGCTGTCAGCTCGTCTAGGAACATGTGCTTTTCATCATTAGAGAAAGAAGGTTGACCAATGACTGACTCTAAACGTTGCTGGATCCAACGTTTTTGTTCTGTGTCTATCATGTGCATGTATTCTGCACCAATAGAACCACAGTACGTTTTCTTAAGAGCTGAGTAGATATCTTTCAACTGCATCGTCTCTTGGCCAATGGCAAAAGAACCAACGTTGAAGGTTTCTTCTAGGTCATCTTCGGTAAGATTGTGGAATGCGGGTTCTAGCTCCGCCACAGGTGGACGTTGCCATAAACCAAGAGGGTCAAGCTGTGCCGCTTCGTGTCCACGGAATCGGTAAGCATTGATTAATTGGAGTACTTTAACTTGTTTAGCGTCGACATCTGGATCACTAACCTGGACACTATAATGCTTTGTTTCTTGAGCGAGTCGTCGGAAGTAGTCACGGACACGCGAATGTGGTTGTTCTACCACTTCTTCTGTCGGCTTAGGCAAGCCTTCAAATACGCGTTTCCACTCCTCACTTACCAGATCGGGATCACTTAGATACAGTTCGTAGAGGTCCTCTACATACGTTGCATTGGCGCCAGCCAAGTGTGAAGACTCGAGCCACGCCTTCATCACGCCGTTGTGCATATTTTCCCTTAACCAGTAGTTTTCACGTTTGCTTCGGTCTTACGCCGAGCTATTAAGAGCCGACCCAAATTAGGCCGGCAATTTTTTGTTTCATTAGACAGAGCGGTTAACCAACATCGTCTTGATGTGACCAATCGCTTTCGTCGGATTTAATCCCTTAGGACAAACACTTACACAATTCATGATGCCATGGCAACGGAAAACGCTAAATGCATCATCAAGATTTGATAGACGTTCATCTGTTGCCGTATCTCGGCTATCAATTAACCAACGGTAAGCAGCCAATAGACCTGCAGGACCAATAAACTTATCTGGGTTCCACCAGAAAGATGGGCATGAAGTTGTACAACATGCACACATGATACATTCGTACAGACCATCAAGATGAGCACGCTCATCAGGCGTTTGCAGGTTCTCACGTGATGGCGGTAGAGCACCGTCATCAATCAAGAAAGGCTTAACTTTCGAATAGTTATCGTAGAACTGTGTCATGTCAACAATAAGATCTCGAACAACAGGCAAACCTGGTAATGGACGAATCACAATCTTATCTGCTTTTAATGCAGAGAGCGGTGTGATACATGCTAGACCATTTTTACCATTCATGTTCAGACCGTCTGAACCACATACACCTTCACGGCAAGAGCGACGGAACGAGATGCTTGGATCTTGCTCTTTTAGCAGAATCAGTGCATCAAGCAACATCATGTCAGAGCCTTCTTCCACTTCAAGCGTGTAGTCTTTCATGTAAGGCTTTTGATCGACATCCGGATTGTAGCGGTACAAAGAGAAATTCAGTTTCATAATCTTATCCTCCTTTCCTTAGTACGTACGTGCTTTCGGTGGGAACGCATCACGGTGAATAGGTTCCATGTTTACATCACGCTTCGCCATTGCTTCCGTTTCTGGGTTGTAGACTGAGTGACATAGCCACTGAGCATCATCACGGTCAGGGAAGTCAAAACGAGCATGTGCACCACGACTTTCTGTACGGTAGTTTGCCGCTACAGCTGTTGCGTATGCTGTTTCCATCAGGTTTTCTAGTTCTAGACACTCAATACGTTGAGTGTTGAACTCTGTTGATTTATCAGCAAGGTGTGCGTTCTTCAGACGCTCACGGATAACTTTAAGCTCTTCAAGACCTTTAGCCATTGCATCACCTTCACGGAATACCGAGAAGTTGTTTTGCATACATTGTTGTAGGTCTTTACGAATCTGTGCTGGATCTTCGCCTTCAGTGCTGTTTTCCCAACGGTTGTAACGCTCTAGAGAGCGCTCAATGTCTGCTTCAGTTGCAGGTGTAGCCTCAGCTTGCTTCGCTAGGGTTTCACCTAGGTGCAGACCTGTTGCACGGCCAAATACCACTAAGTCTAGTAGTGAGTTACCACCAAGACGGTTAGCGCCGTGTACTGATACAGAGGCAATTTCACCACAAGCGAATAGGCCTTGAACTTCAACATCAGCGCCGCTTTCATCTTGCTTGATTGCCTGACCAGAAACCTGAGTCGGTACACCACCCATCATGTAGTGACAGGTTGGGATTACTGGGATTGGCTCTTTAACTGGATCAACGTGAGCGAATGTACGAGACAATTCACAAACGCCAGGTAGACGTGACTCAAGAGTCTCTTTACCTAGGTGATCCAGTTTCAGTTTAATGTGTGGACCCCAAGGACCATCGCAACCACGACCTTCACGGATTTCGATCATCATTGAACGAGCAACAACGTCACGACCAGCAAGGTCTTTCGCGTTAGGTGCGTAACGCTCCATAAAGCGCTCGCCATCTTTGTTAAGAAGGTAACCACCTTCACCACGACAGCCTTCTGTTACAAGAACACCTGCGCCAGCGATACCCGTTGGGTGGAACTGCCACATTTCCATGTCTTGCATTGGAACGCCTGCACGTAGCGCCATACCAACACCATCACCGGTGTTGATGTGAGCATTCGTTGTCGATGCGTAGATACGACCAGCACCACCCGTAGCTAGGATGGTTGCTTTTGATTTGAAGTAACAAACCTCGCCAGTTTCCATACACAGCGCAGTACAACCTAGAACAACACCATCTTCGTTCTTCACAAGATCAAGTGCATACCACTCAGAGAATACGGTTGTTTTGTGCTTGATGTTTTGTTGGTAAAGCGTGTGTAGAAGTGCGTGACCAGTACGGTCTGCAGCCGCTGCTGTACGCGCCGCCTGCTCACCACCAAAGTTCTTTGACTGACCGCCAAATGGACGTTGGTAGATAGTACCGTTGTCGAAACGTGAGAAAGGTAGACCCATTTTCTCAAGTTCAATGACTGACTCAGGACCATTCTTACACATGTATTCGATAGCATCTTGGTCGCCGATGTAGTCAGAACCTTTAACGGTATCGTACATGTGCTGTTCCCAATGGTCTTCATGCGCGTTACCTAACGCAACAGTGATACCACCCTGTGCTGATACAGTGTGAGAACGGGTAGGAAATACTTTAGAAAGCAAAGCACATGATAGGCCTTGCTCAGAGATTTGTAGCGCAGCACGCATGCCTGCACCACCAGCGCCGATTACTACGGCATCAAATTCGCGAACTGGAATAGACACTTACGCACCCCACAAAATAAATAGACCAGAGAAGAAGTAACTAAACAGTACCGCAATAATCGCTAACTGTAGGCCGCCACGAAGCTTAGCGCATTTAATGTAGTCAGTAAGAACCTGCCACAAGCCAATCCACGCATGGATTAGAACTGAAACCAACGCTAACATCGTGAACACTTTAGTGAACGTGCCACCAAAGAACTGAGTCCAAGATACGTAAGAGATATCTGTGAAAGCACAGAAGCTAACCAGATAGATAGTATAAAGTGTCATGATGATCGCAGTAGCACGAATCAATAGGAAATCGTGTACACCATTACGACCAAAAGATGAAATATGTTTTACCACACCATGATCCCCGCTAGTAGTGACAGGACGGCTGTCGCTGCGAATGCAACCTTAGCGCTCATTGCACCAGATTCCAGCTCTTCAAAATGACCTAAGTCCATCAGAAGGTGACGGATACCACCGGCAATGTGGTAGGCCAATGCCGTTAGAATTCCCCACAAGATAAACTTCACGAAGAAGCCATCAACAATGTCGACTGCTTGTGCGTAACCTACAGGAGAGGATAAGGAAATGGATAGTAACCAAAGTAGGATCCCGACCGCGACAAACGTAATCACACCGGAAACACGGTGTAGAATAGATGCGATTGCAGTGATCGGAAAGTGAATGGTCTGTAAATCTAAATTAACAGGTCTTGACTTTCTTTCTTTCACGGGCTTGCTCACTCAGCTCCATTGAGCATTTATAGTTATAAACGAATTTTGGTTGCAAACCCGCAAAAGTTAACATTCATTTAACAACTAACCCCATCAAACGACCGAGTATTTTGTGAAAAATTTGTTAACAACAAGAATTGAAACTTCACCTCACATTTGTTTCAAGCCTTGAATTTATAAGGTTTCCACCAAAATTGACTGCGCCACTATACGGCTGGCAACATTCTAATACAATTGATGTAACAATTTTTGCTACACAGCCCAGATTTTTAACGTTTTGCATTCAAAAAATCCCAACAAGTGCACACATCAGAGGAGAAAAATTGACTTTGATAACGAAGACACGTACAAAAATGTCACACAAACATCCTGGACGGATAAAATAATAAACAAAGGAGATTGTTATGGCGGATAAGAAAGCTACCCTTCATGTTGAAGGTCAAGCGCCTATCGAGCTGCCAATTATGGAAGGTGCCCTTGGCACACCTGTAATTGATGTTCGTAAACTGGGAGCAAATGGATTTTTCACTTTTGACCCTGGTTTTCTTGCCACTGCATCTTGTGAATCTCAAATCACCTATATCGACGGCGGCAAAGGGATTCTTTTGCACCGCGGTTACCCAATTGATCAGCTAGCAAATAATGCTGATTACTTAGAAGTATGTTACATCCTTCTTTATGGTGAAGCCCCAACACGTGAACAATACGAGCAATTCAAGACAACTGTTACTCGTCACACTATGGTACATGAGCAAATTGCGAGCTTCTTCCACGGCTTCCGTCGTGACGCTCACCCAATGGCGGTCATGTGTGGTGTGGTTGGTGCACTTGCTGCGTTCTACCACGATTCATTAGATATTAACAACGACGAACACCGCGAAATCGCGGCATACCGACTACTGTCGAAAATGCCAACACTTGCGGCTATGTGTTACAAGTACTCTATCGGCCAGCCGTTCATTTACCCACGTAATGACCTAAGCTACGCTGAGAACTACCTACACATGATGTTCGCTAACCCATGTGAAGAGTACGAAGTTAACCCTGTCGTTGCTCGCGCAATGGATAAAATCTTTACACTGCACGCAGACCACGAACAAAACGCTTCAACGTCTACGGTACGTCTATCTGGTTCATCGGGTGCTAACCCATTCGCATGTATCGCAGCAGGTATCGCATCTCTATGGGGTCCAGCTCACGGCGGCGCAAACGAAGCCTGTCTGAAGATGCTTGAAGAGATCGGCAGTGTAGAAAACATTCCTGAGTACGTTGCACGTGCGAAGGATAAAGATGACCCGTTCCGCCTAATGGGCTTCGGTCACCGCGTTTACAAGAACTACGACCCACGTGCTACAGTTATGCGTGAAACGTGTCACGAAGTGCTTAAAGAGCTTAATATCAAAGATCCACTGCTGGATGTGGCAATGGAACTTGAGCGTATTGCTCTATCAGACGAATACTTTGTATCGAAGAAGCTATACCCGAACGTAGACTTCTACTCAGGTATCATTCTGAAAGCGATCGGCATTCCTGTATCGATGTTCACCGTTATCTTTGCAATCTCTCGTACTATCGGTTGGATTGCACACTGGAACGAGATGCACAGCGATCCACTAAACCGTATCGGTCGTCCTCGCCAGCTATACACTGGTGAAGTACAGCGTGAATTCTCTCCTCTACATGAGCGTGAATAATAGCTGACTAGCAAAATTAAAGGGCTGATGTGCGAACATTAGCCCTTTTTTATTAGATTAGTTGTCATCCTAAAGAACGAGGCACGAGTGAGTTGGGGATCTCTCACCGCAAGCAGAAATCCTTTAGAGATTCCCTACTCGCTCCTGCGTCACTCTATGGAATGACGACACCTTCTCACAAAACGAAATGCTCTGTAGGACAACGTCTGTTCGTTAAACCGGATTATCAATATCGATAAACTCGACATCCAAACCGTGTTCTTTCGCCAACCACTCACCTAACGCTTTAATTCCGTAACGCTCGGTCGCGTGATGGCCTGCTGCAAAGTAATGGATATCTTGCTCACGCGCTGAGTAAGTCGTACGCTCCGAGATCTCACCAGAGATAAAAGCATCTAGGCCATTTTGCGCCGCTAGCTCGATATAATCTTGACCGCCGCCAGTACACCAACCGGCCGTTTCAATCATCTTCTCAGCGTTATCTGGCGTAATATGCAGAGGCTCACGCATAAGAACTTGGTTAATCTTGCTAGCGAATTCAGCGCCTGTCATCGGCGTTTTAAGTCGACCATACATCGCCACAGATTGCGGGTGACCTTCAAGGCCGCCTTCAACGTCTATTTCTAACAAGCGCGCCAGTTCCGCGTTGTTGCCAAGTTCAGGATGAATATCTAACGGAAGGTGGTAACCCAATAAGTTAACGTCGTTCTTAATCAGTGTGCGGATACGCTTGCCTTTCATGCCGCGAATTGGCTCCGGTTCACCTTTCCAAAAATAGCCATGATGAACTAAAAGCGCATCAGCATTGAGCTCAACTGCTTTATCAATTAATGCCTGCGAAGCCGTCACGCCAGTTACGACCTTTTTAATCTGCTCTTTACCTTCAACCTGCAAACCGTTGGGTGCATAGTCTTTGATTAGCTGTGGAGAGAGCTTCTCGTTGAGGATTTTTTCTAATTGTAAGTTGTTCATGACAGCTTCCATCTAATTGCTAACATTACGCTTTGTCTTAGTGAGCAAAGTGTATTCGAACCATAGCAACCTTACCAGCACCTAGCTACAATAGTGACGTTTGAGCATATATAGGTTTAAGGATGAACGCTTTACAACGTTTTTATCACTGGGTACATCAAACTCCATCGCTATTTGAGCTGACGTCGCCGTTTGTCGATGTCACAGCGCTGACTATCACTCCTTTAAAGCAAGATGATTATCAGGGAAACCCGCGACTAGGTTTCATCTACCAGCACCTGTGCACCGAGCTAATCAGCAATAGTGAAAAGTATTCGCTGCTCGAAGAAGAGATTCAAATTAATAATGCATCAGGGCAAACCTTAGGGGCGATTGATCTGATACTGCAAAATCTTGAGTCGCAAAGGGATGAACACTGGGAAGTCGCGATTAAATTCTATCTATTACATCAAGGCGTTTGGTACGGGCCTAATGCCCATGATCAGCTAGATAAAAAACTCGCTAGGATGCTCTCTCATCAATTGAAAATGAGCACTTCCAATGAATTCCTTGAGCAATACCCTCAATACTCTGATCTCTCTGAGCATCTATTAATCCAAGGGCGTCTTTATATCAATCCTTTCTCGCCAGAGACAATTCCAAAAGAGTGCCTAGGACTTAAGATAAACTCCAGCCAAATCACTGGCTATTGGTGCTACCAGAGTCAGTGGGAGCAGATTGGCGAGCCGCTCTATGAACTCGAAAAACCGCTTTGGGCTATCGGTTTAGAAGAGTTCAATAACCCTATAGACAAACCCAACGGCAGATTTGTTCATGCCCAGACCAAAGGAGGTCAATTCTGGTTTGTCGTACCTGATAATTGGCCAAACTAATTAACACGCAGTCCGGCAAATCGTGCTTCGTCATCCTCAAGAGTGAGGCACGAGCGAGTTGGGGATCTCTTTAAGTATGTCGGCAATTATATGAGATTCCCTACTCCCTCATTCTTCGGTCTATGGAATGACAAGGGTGATCCTAACAGTGAAGCTCGCCGCAAAGGCTAATAAAAAAGGGCTGACAATTTGTCAGCCCTTAATACAACCGTTAATCGCCTAAATTACAGGCCTGCGTTAGCAAATACCTGATTTACGATCTCTTGCGCTTCTGCTTCGATCTGCTTTAAGTGCTCGGCACCTTTAAAGCTCTCACAGTAGATTTTGTAGATATCTTCAGTACCCGATGGACGTGCAGCAAACCAGCCATTTTCAGTGGTCACTTTAAGACCACCAATCGCCGCACCATTACCTGGAGCATGAGTCAGGCGAGCCGTAATTGCATCACCCGCTAAGGTTTCTGCCGTTACCATTTCAGCAGAAAGTTTAGATAACACTGCTTTTTGAGGACCATTCGCCACGGCTTGAATACGGTTGTATTCAGACGCGCCGTGTTTGGCCGCTAGCTCTTCGTAGTACTCTTGTGGGTTCTTGCCGGTTACTGCAGTAATTTCAGCGGCTAGCAGACATAAGATGATGCCATCTTTGTCAGTTGACCAAGGCGTACCGTCTTTGCGTAGGAATGAAGCGCCCGCAGACTCTTCACCACCAAAGCCGAATTTACCTTGATAAAGACCATCAACAAACCATTTGAAGCCAACTGGCACTTCACAAAGTTCGCGACCAAGGTCCGCGACAACACGGTCAATCAGCGCACTTGATACCAGCGTCTTACCAACAGCAACTTCTTTACCCCAACCTTCGCGGTGACGGTATAGATAATCAATACATACTGCTAAGAAGTGGTTAGGATTCATTAAACCTTTTGGCGTCACGATACCATGACGGTCGTAATCTGGGTCATTACCAAACGCTAGGTCATATTCATCTTTTAGTGCGAGCAAACCTGCCATCGCGTAAGGAGATGAACAGTCCATACGAACCACACCATCTTTATCCAGTGACATGAACTGGAACGATGGGTCGATCGCTTCACTCACTAGCGTAAGATCAAGGTTGTACGCTTGACCAATTTGACGCCAATAATCGATACCGCTACCACCGAGTGGATCTACACCCAGTTTAAGGTTGGCTTTTTGGATCGCTTCCATATCGATAACATTTACTAGGTCATCAATGTATGGCTTTACAAGATCAATCTGCTTGAATAACTCTGATGCTTTCGCCTGATCAAGAGGCATGCGTTTTACGCCCTGAAGACCTTCAGCGATGAGTACGTTAGCGCGATCTTGAATCGCTTGAGTGAGTTCACCTTCCGCAGGACCACCGTGTGTCGGGTTATATTTAATACCGCCGTCTTGTGGTGGGTTGTGCGATGGTGTGATAACAATGCCATCCGCTTTGTCATCGCGCTTAAGGTTGTGCGTCAAAATAGCGTGTGAAACACCCGGAGTCGGAGTATAACCATTGTCTTGCTGAACAATCACTTCTACACCGTTGGCAATGAGAACTTCCACAACGGTCGAGAACGCTGGCTCAGACAACGCATGAGTATCTTTACCAACAAAAAGTGGACCTGTAGTGCCCTTCTCAGCACGAACTTCAGCGACCGCTTGAGCGATAGCCAAAATGTGGTGTTCATTAAATGTTGATTTATCAGCAGTACCGCGGTGACCAGACGTACCGAATTCAACTTTGTGGTCTGGATTTTTTGGGTCAGGCTGAAGGAGGAAGTAGTTCGCGACGAGGGCTGGAATATTATGCAGGTCTTGCTGTTGAGCTTTTTGTCCCGCTCGTGGGTGCATAGCCATTTTGACATCCTTTCTTAAAATAATGAGAAATAAAAAAACCTCATAATACGTTATCTAAGCCGCGCATTATGAGGTTCTAATCAGAATTATTTAAATTGAGTTAGTGACCTTCTCAATCAGATCTGATGGGAAATTCATTCGCGCCATCAGTTGGTCAACCATCTGCCTTTTTCGACTAGTGTTGTTATTGGTAATCACCCAGAATGGTGAACCCGGAATAGCCTTTGGCTTAGTTGTATTACCGTTAGCCAGAAGTGTCTGCTCATTATCAGCAAAGTAAACGCGCTTGCGACCTTTTACTTGTGTTGCTTCAGAGAAATCACTCGGGTTAATGTGATGCAGTGTTGATAGAACCAACATAAAACGATCGATCGCTTTTTTAAGGCCGGCAAATTCGTCAGAAATAAGCAGTGAGCGCATTTCTTTCACACTATCTACAGACTCTTCTTTAATTGCATCTTTACTAACCACCACACCTTTTGGTTGCGCCATAACCTGCGGCTGTTGTGCTGCTGGAGCAGGATCTTTCGCATCTGTCATTAAAAGACGACGCAGAATGTCCGAAGCACTTTCACCGATGTCCTGGGTCTGACTTGCGATGTAACGGTATAGATCCTCATCAACCTCAATTGTTTTCATTCGCTTTTCACAATCTCTATGTTTAAACTCTGGGGGATTATAGCGAGATCTTTAAAGAGACTCTACGGTTTACCTGTAACGAATAGAATAAAATGTCACATCTGCTCAACTACAAAGTCGAAGGTGAGGGTCACACCATTGTTCTGATCCACGGATTGTTTGGAAACTTAGATAACCTAGGTCTACTTGCACGGGATCTAAGACAAGATCATCAGGTGGTTAGCATCGACCTCCGCAACCATGGCTTATCTATACATACTGATGAGCACAACTACGCGCTAATGGCTCAAGATGTGCTTGATGTAGTGCAGCACTTGGAGCTGTCCAACTACATTGTCGTTGGTCACTCTATGGGTGGTAAAGTAGCAATGAAACTCGCCGACATTGATAGAGGCAATATTGCCAAGCTATTGGTGCTTGATATGGCGCCAGTAAAATATAGCCAAAGTCGTCATGATAATGTGTTTGATGGCCTAAAAGCGGTTGAAGCGCAGCAACCAGTAAACAGAAAGCAAGCACTCGACATCCTTGCCCAGCATATTGAGCTTGAAGGAGTAAGACAGTTTCTTGGCAAATCATTGTTTAACAATGGCGAACACCTAGCGTGGCGCTTTAACGTGACGAGCCTTTGGAACAACTATTGGGATATTTTAGGCTGGGAGCCAATCACCCCAATTGACACTCCAACGTTGTTTCTAAAAGGTGGCGATTCTGATTATTTAACCGCCGAGCACCAAGCCGCCGTTCAAAGTCAATTTAGCAATGCTAAAGCGCATGTGATCGCCAATACCGGTCACTGGCTACATGCAGAGAAGCCTGCTGAGGTTCTGCGCGCAATTCGCAAATTCATTGCCTAAAACAGAATGAGAGATCTGTTACGCTCTGGCCGTTAACTTTATCTGTTAACAGTGGTATAGTTCCGCGCAAGTAATTTGGCATAAAGGGAACCCATGCTTTACGACTACATGAACATGCTCGAGTCAATTGGTCTCGATCTACTTTTTGCGTCTATCTTTTTCTTAATTGGTATGGCGATAAAAGATGTCTTAAAAGCGGGTAATGTCCCCCCTTTCGGTCGTCGCATTGTATGGTTAGTCCTATTCCTTGGCTGTGCTGGTTTTATTGCTAAAGGCATTATTCAGCTCAGTTGGGAAGGTGGTGGTCTCGGCTAATGAGTCGACACTACAACAGAAAATAGTAAAGGTAACGAATCTATGGCAAGTGTAGGCATCTTCTTTGGTAGCGACACAGGTAACACTGAAGCTGTTGCAAAGATGATTCAAAAGCAACTAGGTAAACAACTAGTTCACGTTCAAGACATCGCAAAAAGCAGCAAAGAAGACATCGACAACTTCGATCTTCTGCTTCTAGGTATCCCAACGTGGTACTACGGTGAAGCACAATGTGACTGGGATGATTTCTTCCCAGAACTTGAGCAGATCGATTTCTCAACTAAGCTAGTCGCTATCTTCGGTTGTGGTGACCAAGAAGATTACGCAGAATACTTCTGTGATGCGATGGGCACAGTTCGTGACATCGTTGAAGCGAAAGGTGGCACTATCCTTGGCCACACTTCAACTGACGGCTACGAATTTGAAGCGTCGAAAGGTCTTGTTGAAGGCGACGACAGCCTATTTGTTGGTCTGTGTATTGATGAAGATCGTCAACCAGAACTAACTGAAGAGCGCGTTAACAACTGGTGTAAGCAAATCCACGAAGAGATGTGCTTAGCTGAGCTAGAAGACTAATACCTTCTTCCAAGCCAATTTAAAAACCTCCCAATGGGTAAGACGTTCATGAAATGAGGATCTAACTTTCATGAACGAAACCTAAAAAAGCACCAATTTTAATTGGTGCTTTTTCATTTCAGGATTTATTTTGCTCCAATTTACAATATGTTGAGACTACATCGCGCATGTTTGCTGGCTGACCCCGCATATTTTGTATCACACACTCCAAAAACTTCTTCCTTGTGTAAACTTTCTGTTCTTTCGCATGTTGTTCGTCTTCGAGATTGGTAATTTCTTGCGCTATCGCTTTCTGTACCACATTTGGTTGCTCATCATTTAAGTACATTGCTGATAACGCTGAATTTAACTTACCTGATTGAAACTGGACTAACGTACTCTGGTATGTAGCCTGATTCTCATAGGCTATATCGGATAGATAAGTTGCTAAAACTGACATTAGGACATCAACTTTCCTTGTGTCACTCCACTCTTTACCCTTTGGAGCTTCATCAATTTCAAGGAAGATGGGCTTTACAGCAACTCTGTTTTCATCAGTCACTAACTCTGTATAAGGCATGTTCTGAAAAAACTGTCGATTCCAAAATCTGTCGTCGCTAGCAAAAGCATTTATCGAGAGCAGGATGGATAAAAACATAATACTAAGCTTCATTCTTTGTCTCAGTTATAAATTGGATCTGTTGTTCCGATATTTATCGAAGTAGATAATATTTTCTAGAGGAACGACTCCTTTAGCTAATCCAAGCCGAGTGGCTGGCGTTTCATTCTTGTGCTTTCTGAATGGTTTACAGTAGTTGTAATATACACGATGAATGTCGGCAATTTTCTGATACATAACAGGATTGTACGGTTGTTTGGCATACCATATTCGACGTCCATTTGCTCCAGAACTAATAGGTCGTTCAAACATTGCAACCCGTCTTCTAATTTGAGCAAAAAATCTGTCTATGGGGAATAGAGTCCCTTTTCTAAGAAGCTTAGCTTGATGATTTAATTCATATTTTTCTTGGTTTGTTACAGGTGTGGTTCTAAGTCTTTGCTCAGCTCTTCTTGGATCTATAATCGAAACCCATCTGTCACCTGTTCGTGGCGTAATGAAAGGCGATGCCATGTTAAGTAGAGTGATATCTTGTACTGCCTGATCTATCTCTTGGTTTGTAAGTAGTTCATACTTTGTTAAGGTATGGATTTCTATCATTTTTTTATTTTGTGCGATGATCTTCTCGCGCTCATCACGAGTGATCTCTTTGTCTGTACTGACAAGATATCCGTCAGAGCTTCCTGACCTGATTTCGTTTTTAAAAGCAGCGATATATGCCGCTTTCATACCACTGTCTAAATCCATGTAGAATCGTGTTTTTTCTACATTAGCAAATAGCCGTTTTAATAAGAAAAAGTGAGCCATCATCGTGTACTCATTGTGAACTTCCATTCCTTTGCTGGGGAGTTTCGTTGTGCTGTCAAAGTATTCTGATGAATCTCTTTTATTCAAGGTTTCATCGAACTGTAGTTGCAGCTCAATATCATTCTCTAAAGAGCCTCCTGCCGTCATGCTCGCTTTGTCTAACTTTCGATTGCTGACCTCAATAAATTCGTGTTCTAGCCACACTCTAGAATATAAACGTTGATATGTGCGTTTAGCGTAGTCCTCAATCTCCTCGGCATGTTGATTCACTTCATTGCTATCTAAGCTTGCGTCGTAGTTGAAATTGAAAGCAAAAACATAATTTGAATCTATATCTGATGTTGCTATCCCATAAAACTCGCAGTTCTTGCGCTCTTCTCGGTTAGTCCAGTTGCTAATTTGTACTTGTCTATCGGTGGATAGATAGAGACGTTCAATGTTCTGAGTACATAACTTTCGCTCTCGCTCCGCTACAAATCTCATACATTGCTCATGAAAAAAATCTATACGGTCATAAATCGTTTGTGGAGAGACATCACTTCCTTCAGCCAAAGCTCTAATACTTGTGCCCAATAGAAGATACTTAAAGAGTGTTTTGTTCACTTCAGATCTAGGTTGATTGAGATGGCGAGCAGGAACACCAGTGAAACAGGTGTTGCAGACTTTACATTGAAATCTCTGCCTTCTCGTTCGCGTGAATCCCCGTTTTTTAATTTGAATTGGTACATCTTGAGTGTTGGAAGGGCACTCTGTATTGGGGCATTGTTCACCAGGAAGCTTCAAGTAAGCGGATATACGCTCAAGTTCTTGAAAAACGGCATAGTTAGATTTGATTACGTGAGAATACTGAAAATATCGGTTGGAGGATTCGTTTAGTTTTTTACAGCCTTTACATTGAATGTTATACACACGTTTTGAGCTTGAAGTCACGTTATAGAAAGGGTTCTTTTCTCTAATTCCTCTTTCTTTTGTATTTTTATTAGCATTTATGTATGCTTCGGATTCCCTTATTTCCTCAGGGGTTAGCCCAAAATTTTCACACCAAGCAGTCTTGCAGCAGTTAACTTGAATCCCATTAAATATTCGAGGGACAGTATCGTTAAATTCTGAGAAAGATTTATTGTCCATAAAAAACGCCATAATCTCCGTTAACACATTGATTATAGCGTCTTAACAAAACCTAGCCCAAATTTAGATCCCCAAATTCAGAACGTCTTACCCAATGGGAGGTTTTTTTGTATCTGGTTTTAACCCTATTGCCGCTAAGCAAGCTGCTCTTCGTTCTCTTCTCGGTATTTGGGCTTTTTACGGACATAGAGTTTACGCTGGACTTCTGACACCACAGTGCCGTTTTTATCCTTTACGTAGGTGATAAATTCAGGAAAACACTTATCCCCGTTAGCCGTCTTATTGAGGATATCTTGCAGTTGGTCCTGACTGACACAAAAGTCAGCATAAAGGTCGCTCTGACCTGGTTTGATAAAGTTGATACTCGCCTCTTTATCCCACACATAATATTCCTCACCCAGTATCCCCATCAACATCAATGAATAGACAGGATCGGTGAGAGAAAAAATACTGCCTCCATACTGAGTGCGATTGGCATTTTTGTTCCACCAGCGAAGCTTGAGTCTCATCTTCACCTCGCGGAAATCGTCACTGATCGACAATATTTTAATTCCGGCTCCCCAAAAAGGCGGCCAACTATTGAGTGCAAACTTCACCACATTAGGCTTATATATTTTGGCTAATGACTTATTCATTCTCAGTCCCTAAGTACAAGCTCCTTTAATCTGTTAACCAATTGTAACTGGTCGGATGTCACATATCAGTGACATCACGCCACTTTATAAAAAAATAGTAGTAACCCCTTGAAGTTCGTGGTTTATTGTTATTGTGTAGTACCCTATAATGATAGGTATATTGGATTCTGTTAATTACTGCAGCTCATCAACAGGAAAGTATATGTCAGACAATAACCAAGCGCTAAAGGATGCTGGTCTTAAAGTTACCCTTCCAAGACTGAAGATTTTAGAAGTATTACAGCAACCTGACTGCCAACATATCAGTGCTGAAGAACTGTACAAAAAACTGATCGACCTAGGTGAAGAAATCGGCCTAGCGACAGTGTATCGCGTATTAAACCAATTTGATGATGCAGGTATCGTGACTCGCCACCACTTTGAAGGCGGTAAGTCAGTGTTTGAATTATCGACTCAGCACCACCACGACCACCTTGTTTGTTTAGATTGTGGTGAAGTAATCGAGTTTTCTGATGACGTCATTGAAGAACGTCAAAAAGAAATCGCTGAAAAATACAATGTGACGCTAACTAACCACAGCCTTTACCTCTACGGTAAGTGTGGCGATGGAAGCTGTAAAGATAACCCTGACGCTCACAAGCCGAAGAAGTAATCTAAGAAAGCGCTCAAGCTCAATGAGCGCTTTTCTTTTATCTACTGTAGATACAAAAATGCCAGTCGTTTGACTGGCATTTTTTATTTAGAGCGGTTGCTTACTTAGCTTCGATTTTAGCCCAAGTATCGCGTAACCCTACTGTGCGGTTAAAGACCAAAGCATCCGCTTTAGACTCTTTCGCATCCGCGCAGAAGTAACCCATGCGCTCGAACTGGAAACCAGCTTCTGCTTCTGCATTCGCTAGGCTTGGTTCAACAAAACCATTTAGCTTAACCAGAGACTCTGGGTTAATTGTCTCAGCAAAGTTATCTGCTGCTGCTGGGTTAGGCACAGTAAATAGACGATCGTATAGACGAATTTCAGCTGGAAGGCCTTTATCCGCCGATACCCAGTGAATAACACCTTTTACTTTACGGCCATCTTCTGGGTTCTTACCTAGCGTATCTGCATCGTAGCTACAGAAGATAGTTGTGATATTGCCTTCTGCATCTTTCTCAATACGTTCAGCTTTGATCACGTAAGCGCCGCGTAGACGAACTTCTTTGCCTAGCACTAGACGCTTGTACTTCTTATTCGCTTCTTCACGGAAGTCTTCACGCTCAATCCACACTTCACGAGTAAATGGAACTTCACGCTCACCCATTTCTGGTTTGTTCGGGTGGTTTGCCACTGTTAGTGACTCAACCTTACCTTCTTCGAAGTTTTCAATAACGATCTTAACTGGATCAAGTACCGCCATTGCACGTGGTGCGTTTTCATTCAAGTCATCACGAATACAAGACTCTAGTGAGCCCATTTCAATCATGTTGTCTTGCTTAGTCACACCAATACGCTTACAGAATTCACGAATAGATGCAGAGGTAAAACCACGACGACGTAGGCCAGAGATCGTTGGCATACGAGGGTCATCCCAACCATCAACCAATTTCTCAGTCACTAGTTGGTTTAGCTTACGCTTAGACATAACCGTGTATTCAAGGTTTAGACGGCTGAACTCGTACTGACGAGGCTGACAATCAATCGTAATGTTGTCTAGAACCCAGTCATATAGACGGCGGTTGTCTTGGAACTCCAGTGTACAAATAGAGTGCGTAATGCCCTCTAGCGCATCGGAAATACAGTGCGTGAAGTCATACATTGGGTAAATGCACCACTTATCACCTGTTTGGTGATGCTCTGCAAAGCGGACACGGTATAGAACTGGATCGCGCAGTACGATGAAAGAAGACGCTAGGTCAATCTTCGCACGTAGACACGCTTTGCCTTCTTCAAAGCCACCGTCACGCATTTTTTCAAATAGCGCTAGGTTCTCTTCTGGCGTACGGTCACGGTATGGGCTTGGCTTACCTGGTTGGGTAAGTGTGCCACGGTACTCGCGGATCTGCTCAGGACTTAGCTCTTCAACGTACGCTAAGCCTTTGTTAATTAATTCCACTGCGTAGCCGTATAGCTTGTCGAAGTAGTTTGATGAGTAACATACATCACCACTCCACTCGAAGCCTAACCAGCTCACATCATTCTTAATTGACTCAACGTATTCAACGTCTTCTTTTTCTGGGTTAGTGTCATCAAAACGTAGATTACACTGACCCTGGTAGTCCTGAGCAATACCGAAGTTCAAGCAAATTGACTTAGCGTGACCGATATGCAGATAACCGTTCGGCTCTGGCGGGAAACGAGTATGCACGCTTGTGTGTGTACCATCCGCTAAATCTTTATCGATGATTTGGCGAATGAAATTCGATGGACGAGCCTCAGCTTCACTCATCTATAGCACCTCAATTGTTGTAGTATTGTTCAGATAATTCTTTACTTTGACGGCATCAGTAGCCGCCAAGTACATAACGTCTAATGATCCACAATTCTGGTGGATTACACAACAATATCTCGACTGAAAACACTTTTTTTTTCATTGTCTGGTTAAGAAGCTAGCATTGTTCATCTCTCCTTAAGCGCCAAACGCAAAAAAGCCTCCCGAAGGAGGCTTTTATCACTTACTTATTAACCAGTGGTTACTAAGGAAGTTTTACATCAGATAGGTCTTCGTTAGCACCGATTGCTTTCATTTCGCCAGCAACGATTTCAGCTAGAGGACCAAGGATAACTTGAAGGTTGTTCTCACCTAGTTTAACAACACCCTTCGCACCAAGCTTCTTAAGTACTACTTCGTCAGCTACTGAGCGGTCTTTTAGAGTAAGACGTAGACGAGTGATACAAGCGTCGATTGAAGTTAGGTTGTCGTGACCACCTAGAGCTTTTAGGTATTGACGAGCTAGGTCGCCGCTTTTCGCTTCACCAGCTGGAGCAGCTGAAGTTTCTTCGTCGTCATCTTCGCGACCTGGAGATTTCAGGTTGAATGCGCGGATTGCGAACGAGAATGTGAAGAAGTATAGAGCACCGAAGCCTAGACCGATTAGTAGTAGCGTTACTGGCTTAGTTGCTAGACCCCAGTTAAGGATGAAGTCGATTAGACCTGCAGAGAAACCAAAGCCGTGTAGCGTACCAAACATGTTAGCAACAACTAGAGATAGACCAGTGAATACAGCGTGCATTGCGTATAGAGCTGGAGCTAGGAATACGAACATGAATTCTAGTGGCTCTGTGATACCTGTTAGGAATGAACAGAAACCTACTGAGAATAGTGCACCACCAACTTGGCTGCGTTTCTCAGCTGGAGCTGCTAGGTACATTGCTAGAGCTGCACCAGGTAGACCGAACATCATTACAGGGAAGAAGCCGTTCATGAATACGCCAGCAGACTTGTCGCCGCCGAAGTAACGGTGTAGGTCACCAGACTTAACTGTTTCAGTTACTTCTTTAACAGTTGCAGTGATTTCTGGAGTTACAGAGTTAGCGAATTCGAATGTGTGCGATTGACCAGCAACAAGAGTCTTAGCTAGAGCTGGGTCTACACAAAGCTGTTGTAGAGCAGGAAGAGCTTGACCAGCTGCTTGAGCGCCAGTAACTAGAACTTCTTGACACGTACCCATACCGAACCAGAAGTAAGAGTTAAGAACGTGGTGAAGACCTACAGGGATAAGTGCACGGTTAAGAGTACCGTAAACGAACTGACCAACAGCACCTGAAGTAGAAACAGCGTGTGCTAGAGCGTCAAGACCGCCTTGGATAGTTGGCCATACAACACCAGAAACAGCACCTGCTACTAGCGCGAATAGACCAGCCATGATTGGTACTAGACGTTTGCCAGAGAAGAATGCCAACCACTCAGGAAGACGTGTAGCATGGAAAGCGTTATAAGAGTGACCAGCAATGATACCAGCGATGATACCACCGAAGAATGACATGTTAACGTCAGCGTTAATTGTTGTTGCTGTTGCTGTTAGTACGAAGTACGCAACTGCACCAGCTAGGCCAGCAGCACCTTGACCGTCTTTAGAAAGACCAATCGCGATACCTAGACCGAATAGAAGCGGTAGTTGACCGAAGATAGCACCACCAGCTTGCGCCATGAATGGGATATCAAGAAGGTCACCTTGACCTAAACGTAGTAAGAGCGCCGCAACTGGAAGCGTTGCGATAGGAAGCATAAGAGCTTTACCTAACTTTTGCGCATATCCAAGAATATTCACCTTAAGTTCCCCCTATAGGATTTTGTATTTTGGTTGAGCTACTTTTTTTAGCCGCTCAATTTAGTCCTGTTCAGTTTATGATATTAATTTTGCTCCGCAAATTAAAACCTCATCATTTGTGATCCTAATCACCAGAAACTGGCAATATCCAAGGTTTTTGCTAGCGAGATCATAAAACTTATTTTACAATCCAAAAAAATAGCATTCATTAGAGTGAAATCGAGTTACTCTTATTCAATAGAAATAGGCTGTGAGTATTGCTATCTCTAGCATCAAGCGAGGTTTCGGTATCGACCTTAATCTCTTACCAGCTCAGTAACGGCCAAAGCTAACATCGATTTTAGACGACTCATTTTTTCGTTTGCTAAAGATATTTTGCGACCTAATTGAAGGCTACAAATAAAGTAAAACTTTTCACCGAGCTTACTTCATTTAGGCGGCTAAAAAGTATTAAGAATCTAACCTATAAGGATTAGCTAACCATGTATGCGCTAACTAACTGTAAAATCTTTACCGGCAGCGACGTCCTCGTTGAACATGCTGTTATCATTAACAACAACCTTATTGATGCTGTATGTCCAATTTCGGAGCTTCCTGAAGGCATTGAAACTCGTGACCTAAATGGCGCTAACCTTAGCCCGGGCTTCATTGACTTACAGTTAAACGGTTGTGGTGGCGTGATGCTGAACGATGAAATCACAGCAGAAACCATGCAGATCATGCACGAAGCTAACCTAAAATCAGGCTGTACAAGCTTCCTACCTACGCTTATCACTTCATCTGATGAAGATATGCGTCAAGCGGTAGCTGCTGCACGTGACTACCACGCGAAGTACCAAAATCAGTCGCTAGGTCTACACCTAGAAGGTCCATACCTTAACGTTGCGAAAAAAGGCATCCACAGTGTTGATTTCATCCGCCCTTCGGATGACAGCATGATCGACTTCATGTGTGACAACGCTGACGTTATCGCAAAAGTTACACTAGCACCTGAGCACAACGAACCAGCACACATTGAACGCCTTAAGCAAGCTGGCATCGTAGTGTCAATCGGCCATACCAATGCAACATACGCTGAAGCACGTCGTGGCTTTGATGCAGGTATCACTTTCGCTACTCACCTATTCAATGCAATGACGCCTATGGTTGGTCGTGAGCCAGGTGTTGTCGGCGCAATCTACGACACGCCAGACGTATACGCAGGCATCATTGCTGACGGGTTCCATGTTGACTACGCAAACATTCGTATCGCTCACAAAATTAAGGGCGAAAAATTAGTATTAGTGACCGATGCCACAGCTCCTGCAGGCGCTGACATGGATTACTTTATTTTTGTTGGTAAGAAAGTATATTACCGTGATGGTAAGTGTGTTGATGAAAATGGCACACTAGGCGGCTCAGCACTTACAATGATCGAAGCAGTTCAAAACACTGTTGAGCACGTCGGAATCGCTCTGGACGAAGCACTACGCATGGCTACTTTGTACCCTGCAAAAGCAATCGGTGTTGAAGAGCAGCTAGGCCGAGTGAAGAAAGGCATGGTTGCAAACCTCACTGTATTTGATCGTGACTTCAATGTTCAAGCGACGGTTGTTAACGGACAATACGAGCAAAATTAAGAATGAATGGCGGACAAATAGGTAACGTAGATTTAGTAAAACAACTAAATAGTGCAGCAGTTTACAGACTCATCGACCAACAAGGCCCTATTTCTAGGATCCAAGTTGCCGACGTCAGCCAACTGGCACCCGCAAGTGTTACAAAAATCACCCGCCAACTTTTAGAGCGCGGCCTAATTAAAGAGGTCGCGCAACAAGCATCTACAGGTGGTCGCCGCGCAATATCTCTCACGACAGAGGTAGAGCCATTCCACTCGGTAGCTATTCGTCTAGGTCGTGACTACATGCAGTTCAGTCTTTATGACCTAGGCGGTAAAGAGCTCGCTTCTGATTATTGTGAGTTCTTCTACACCACTCAAGATGAATTGATTGAAGGCTTACTCACGCAACTCAAACAGTTTATCCAAACTCAGCAAAGCTCTATCAACCAACTGATTGCCATTGGTGTGACACTTCCAGGCCTAGTCAACCCAGAAACTGGTGTGGTTGAATACATGCCAAATATTCCAATCGACAACCTCGCACTATCGGAAATCATCCATAAGTCATTTCACGTGCAGTGTTTCGTCGGTAACGATGTGCGTGGCATGGCGTTAGCTGAACATTACTTTGGCGCGAGCCAAGACTGCCAAGACTCTATCTTAGTCAGTGTCCACCGCGGTACTGGTGCAGGTATTATCGTTAATGGTCAGGTTTTCTTAGGCTTTAACCGCAACGTCGGTGAAATTGGCCATATTCAAATCGATCCGCTAGGCGAGCAATGCCAATGTGGTAACTTCGGTTGCTTGGAAACCGTGGCAGCAAACCCTGCGATCGTTGAGCGCGTGAATAAGCTCATCAAGCAAGGCTACGAATCTAGCCTAACCACGCTTGAGACGATCAACATTTCCGACGTATGTGAGCACGCCAACCTTGGTGATGAACTGGCAAAACAGAGCCTAGTCCGTGTAGGTAACAAGCTAGGTAAAGCGATCGCGATTACCATTAACTTGTTTAACCCGCAAAAAGTCATTATCGCTGGCGACATTACCCAGTGTGAAGATATTGTATTCCCTGCGATTCGTCGTAATGTCGAAAATCAATCTTTAACAACTTTCCACAGTGATTTACCAATTGTCGCGTCAAAAATCGACAAGCAACCTACCCTTGGCGCTTTCGCGATGATTAAACGTGCGATGCTTAACGGGGTATTGTTACAAAAATTGTTAGAAGATTAATCTTCTCCCCCAGTAAGCAACTAATTGAGTTAGAATAACGGGCTACGACATGTAGCCCGTTTTTTTAGGACGAAATAACACAAATATGGAACTCATCTTAATTTCAGCGGCTTTTTTAGCTGGTTTTATTGCACTCAAATGCAACCTCCCCCCTTTAGTCGGATTCTTGCTTGCCGGTTTTGGTTTACACGCAATGGGCTACCAGAGTGACGATACCATCGTGACTTTTGCCGATCTGGGTGTCACATTACTGCTGTTCACTATCGGCCTGAAATTAGACATCAAGACCCTACTTTCGAAAGAGATCTGGGCTGGTGCCACCATTCATAACCTGTTATCAACGGCCATTTTTAGCCTCGCCCTATTCTGTTTCAAATTCTTAGGCGTCAGCTCCCTAGCGGCGATGTCTATTGACCAAATCATTCTGCTCGGCTTTGCGCTCTCTTTCTCTAGTACCGTTTTCGCGGTGAAGTCATTGCAGGAAAAAGGTGAGATGAACGCGACTTACGGTGCCATTGCCATTGGTATCTTGGTTATGCAAGACATCTTTGCCGTTGTGTTCTTAACCGCCTCAACAGGTAAAATCCCAGAGTGGTACGCCATCGGCCTATTTGCTCTTCCGCTACTAAGACCACTCTTTTTCAAAATGCTGGATTGGGTTGGCCACGGTGAGATGCTAGTACTATTGGGGATTTTCTTTGCCCTAGTCGCTGGTGCTGGCTTATTTGAGCTTGTCGGTATGAAACCAGACCTAGGTGCACTGATTCTAGGTATGCTGCTCGCCGCACATAAAAAGGCCTCGGAGCTATCCAAGTCGCTATTCAATTTGAAAGAGCTATTCCTAGTTTGCTTCTTTCTTAACATCGGCCTTTCAGCCAGCCCAACGTTATCGGGTTTTGCTTTAGCGATTTTGTTCCTATTGCTATTACCTCTAAAAGGCATTCTCTACTTCCTTGTACTCAATACGTTTAAGTTCCGTGTGCGTACTTCGCTACTTGCGTCATTAAGCCTATTTAACTTCAGTGAGTTTGGTCTAATCGTGGGTGGATTAGCCTTTAAGATGGGTTGGATGAGTGGCGACATTCTCGTCGCACTCGCCATTGCAGTATCTATATCGTTTGTTCTCGCTGCGCCGATTAATCGCCATGGGCATGCTTTATACCAACGTTCTGGTCGATGGTTACGCGAACACGCAGCAGAAAAGCTCAACACTCGCGACCAGCTTATTAACCCAGGCCATGCGCAAGTATTGATTCTAGGCATGGGACGTATCGGTACTGGTGCTTACGATGAGCTAAGAAATCGCTACGGTAAAATCAGCTTAGGTATCGAGGTTCGTGAAGACGCGGCTCATCAGCACAAGGCGCACGGACGAAATGTAATTTCCGGCGATGCAACCGACCCAGATTTTTGGGAGCGTATTTTAGATACCGCGAATGTAAAGTTGGTTCTATTGGCAATGCCGCACCACCAAGGTAATCAAATTGCACTGGAACAGCTTCAGCGTCGAAACTTTAAAGGACAAATTGCCGCTATTGCAGAGTACCCTGATCAGCTTGAAGCACTGATTGATGGTGGTGTCGATGCCGCTTTCAACATCTATAGTGAGGCCGGTAGTGGTTTTGCTCGCCATGTATGTGATCAGCTACAACCCGAATTTAACCGAGTAAACTAGCTTCCACCGCCCTTCACTAAGCCGCTCATTTCGAGCGGCTTTTTCATTACTTGTTCAAATAAGCAACAAAACCTAGATTTCATACACCAAATACCAAATTTAATTAGATTTTATTCACCAATATGTCGTTATGATTATTTTTTTAATCAAACACGGTTGATTTTTTTAATCAAAATGGCAAATTGAAGTTAGAAAGTTAATATGAATTTAAAGGGAAGTTGTATGTGTTCGATTTTTGGTATTTTAGACATCAAGAGTGATGCAGAAGCGCTACGTCCAATTGCGCTAGAAATGTCTAAAAAGCTGCGTCATCGCGGTCCAGACTGGTCTGGTATTTATTCTTCAGAAAAAGCAATTCTTGCGCATGAGCGTTTAGCGATTGTTGGTTTAAATAGTGGTGCTCAACCACTATATAGCCCAGACAAAAAACACATCCTTGCAGTGAATGGTGAGATCTACAACCACAAAGAGATCCGTGCACGTTACGAAGGTAAATACGACTTCCAAACAGACTCTGACTGTGAAGTCATCTTAGCGCTATACCAAGATATGGGCGCAGATCTGCTTGAAGAGCTTAACGGTATCTTCGCATTTGTTCTTTACGATGAAGAAAAAGATCAATACCTAGTTGGCCGCGACCATATCGGCATTATCCCACTGTACCAAGGCCATGATGAGCACGGTAACTACTACGTGGCGTCTGAAATGAAAGCGCTCGTACCTGTATGTAAAACGGTGAGCGAATTCGCACCGGGCAGCTACTACCGCTCTACAGATTCTGAACCTCAGCGTTACTACATCCGCGACTGGAACGAGTACGCTGCGGTACAAGGTAACTCGACAAGCAAAGAAGAACTGACTGAAGCGCTAGAAGCTGCGGTTAAACGTCAGCTAATGACAGACGTTCCATACGGTGTACTACTTTCAGGCGGTCTAGATTCATCGATCACTTCTGCGGTTGCTAAGCGCTTTGCTGCAATGCGTATTGAAGATGATGAAAAATCTGAAGCATGGTGGCCACAACTTCACTCATTTGCTGTTGGCCTTGAAGGTGCGCCAGACTTAAAAGCGGCGCGTGAAGTCGCTGACCAGATTGGTACTGTTCACCATGAAATGACTTACACCATTCAAGAAGGTCTAGATGCGATTCGTGACGTTATCTACCACATTGAAACGTACGATGTAACGACGATTCGCGCATCGACCCCTATGTTCCTAATGGGTCGTAAGATCAAGGCGATGGGTATCAAGATGGTACTTTCAGGCGAAGGCGCAGATGAGATCTTTGGCGGTTACCTATACTTCCACAAAGCGCCAAACGCAAAAGAGTTCCACGAAGAGACAGTACGTAAACTGCTTGCTCTGAACATGTTTGACTGTGCTCGCGCGAACAAATCTCTAGCAGCATGGGGCGTTGAAGGCCGTGTACCTTTCCTAGATAAAGAGTTTATCGACGTTGCAATGCGCCTAAACCCTGAAGACAAGATGTGTGGCAACGGTAAGATGGAGAAACATATCCTACGTGAGTGTTTCGAACACTACCTGCCGGAAGCAATCGCATGGCGCCAGAAAGAACAGTTCTCTGACGGTGTTGGTTACAGCTGGATTGACACGCTAAAAGAGGTAGCTGAAGCTAAAGTTACCGACCAGCAAATGGAAACCGCGGCATTCCGTTTCCCATACAACACACCAACAACCAAAGAGGGTTACGTATACCGTGAGATCTTTGAAGAGTTGTTCCCACTACCATCAGCGGCAGAGTGTGTTCCAGGTGGTCCATCGGTAGCATGTTCATCAGCTAAAGCGATTGAATGGGATGAGTCATTTAAGAACATGGCAGACCCATCAGGTCGCGCAGTACAAAGTGTCCACAACGACGCATACTAACCACTGATCATTTCCATTCTAAAGGCACCCAAGCGGTGCCTTTTTTATTACTCCACCAACAACAAATCCACCACATCAATATTGACAACAATTTCGCAAACCAAGCTCAATTTTGGAAACTAAGTTTGTAGCACGAACAATATGCAACCTACGCAACAATTAATCCCCTATTAATCATGAAGTTAGAGTTTTAGTCTCACAGTATCGGCGATTATTGCCGATTGCAGTATAGGCACCCAAAGAGTATATGTAGGAGCCAATAAAAAACGATAATAGCTAAGATTAATAAAACTTATGACAAACCAACATCACCAATTTTTTGGCCATCCACGTGGCCTATTCCTACTGTTCGGTACCGAGCTTTGGGAGCGATTCTCTTACTACGCGATGCGCGCCATCCTAGTGCTTTATTTAACAGACGCAACCATGAATGGCGGCTTGGGCTGGTCGACTAAAGATGCTCTTGACCTATACGGCATCTATACTGGACTTGTCTACATCACCCCCCTAATTGGCGGCTACTTAGCCGATAACTACCTAGGCCAACGTCGCTCAATCTTAATTGGTGGTGTTCTGATGGCCGCTGGTCAGTTCACTCTCGCATTACCAGCAGATGCTCTTGGTCTCGGCTCATTACATACCTTCTACCTAGGTCTTGGTCTGCTGATTTCGGGTAACGGTCTATTTAAGCCAAACATCTCGACCATGGTCGGTGATCTTTATCAAGAGGGCGATAACCGCCGTGACGGTGCGTTTACCATTTTCTACATGGGTATTAACCTTGGTGCGCTACTCGCAGGTGTTGTGTCTGGTTCGGTGACTAACTCATTTGGCTGGAAAGCAGGCTTTATTGCTGCCGGTGTAGGTATGTTAGTAAGCTTGGTAATGCAAATGACCCTAGCTCAATCTTGGTTGGGTGACATTGGCCGCGAACCGGCAGCTAAGCGTGATCTAGCCATCAAGAAGTCATCTAAGAAAGAACCGCTTACTAAAGAAGAATTTGACCGTATCAAAGTTATTCTAGTGATGAGCTTGTTCACTATCGTATTCTGGGCAGGTTTCGAGCAAGCTGGCGGCCTGATGAATATCTACACCCAACAGTACACAGACCGCATGATTGGTGGATTTGAAGTTCCAGCTGCTTGGTTCCAATCTTTGAACCCATTCTTCATTATCACCCTAGCGCCTGTATTGGCTGTGTTATGGGTTAAGCTCGGTAAACGTGAGCCGAACTCTCCAGTTAAATTTGCAATGGCGATGTTCTTCCTCGCTCTTGGCTTCCTATGTATGGTCGGCGCTGTGATGGAGCAAGGCGGCGACACGGCAGTGAAAACGTCAATGCTATGGTTAGTCGGTGCGTTTTTCTTCCATACTCTTGGTGAGCTTTGCTTATCGCCAATTGGCCTTTCTCTGGTAACTAAACTAGCTCCGCTACGTCTAGCATCACTGATGATGGGCGCTTGGTTTGGCTGTAATGCAATTGCTAACTACGTTGCTGGCTATGTGGGCTCTCACGTTGGTGAGCTAGGTGCAATGGCTATCTTTAGTGGTATTGCTGTGACTGCAACCGTATCTGGTGTCATCTTGCTATTGTTCTCAAACACACTAGTTCGCTGGATGCATGGTGCAGAAAGCCCAATGAGTAACGCAGAGCAAGTAGAAGAGCAACAAACTCAAATCGCTTAATAGCAGCCTACTCGCTATAAAAATAAAAACGCCCGACCATCACTGGCCGGGCGTTTTTCCCTTTCCATTCGATTTAGATTGGCAGGGAGGGGGAATTATTTCACGCTAGTCACTCGACTCGCTTTCTCGCCAGTCACAGACACTGAACGGATAAATACTTCACCTTCTACTGCTGGACGTGCGCTGTCAGCGTAAGTCAGCCAGTTTTCACCATCTAGAGAGTATTGCAGCTCAACACCTGGGAACTGAACGTTCATTGCTAGCTTGCCGTCTTCTACTTTCGCACCTGGTACAGGTAGGCGGTAGTCGATGCCCGCTTTCTCTAGCTTAGCCAGTTCACGTTGACCAAGTACGTTAGCGAAACGGTTGTAGTCTTGGTTTAGTGCCGCTTTGTCTACTAGGTTAGAGTTTTGTGAGTACTCTACACCCACTTTGTAGTCATTCTCCCAATCAGCACGGTGCCATGCACGCTCAGCGGCTGCAAGCACGCGAGGGAATACCATGTACTCGTATTGCTCGTCGTTACGTACTGTCTCAGACCAAAGCTGTGCTGATAGGCCGTAGAAAGGCTTCGCTTCAATCTCACCTTTACCGGTAAAGCCGTTGCCATCGCGGTCTAGAGACGTTTCTGCGTTTTGCGGCATGTTCTCTGGTGCAAAGCCAAACATCTTGCGAGTGTCCGTTGCACGAGTTGCCCAGTAGTAACCACGCTCTTGTGGGTCAGCTTCATATGGCATATCCATGTAAACGTAGTCTGGGTTAGAAACGATCACGTCGTAACCTTTCTTAGACCATTCGTACACTGATGAAGTACCGCCCCAGTAAAGAACGTCCCAGAAGTTAACGCGAGTATTTTCTGTTGCGAACGCTTTCTCACCTTCACTGTACTTCAGACCGTCTTGCCAAGCTTGGAAGTTTGGAATGCCCTTCTCTGCCACAATTTTAGATACTTGCTCAGCAAAGTGACTTGGCAGGTGACCGAAGTCACTTACTGTACCGTCAGTAATTAGCGTCTGACATTTTGGCGATTGCGCGAATGGCTTATCTTGCTTAGACAGATCAATCGTGCCTTTCCAACTTACTTTGTCTTGTGCGTTAACGTCTTGGAAACCAGCGCCTAGCTTGATGTTCTTCGCTTCGTCGCCACCAAAGTGCCAAGTTGTTAGCGGGGCACCTGCCTCAGCATGCATTGCCGCCACTTCAGAAATCACTTTATCAACAAAGCGAGTTGACGATTCCATACATGGGTTAATGAAGCTCTGTTTGTTGTAGAACTGAACCGTGGTTACATTTGATTCATCTTGTGGATCCATCAGGCGGTATTCGTTCGCCTCAGCTTCTTTGCCTTGTTCCATTAGACGGTCGTAACGCGCTTCCATTGATACCACTGCTGCGCGAGCGTGCGCTGGCATATCGATTTCTGGAATCACTTCGATGTTACGTGCTTTCGCGTAGGTTAAGATTTCCACGTAGTCAGCTCTGCTGAAGTAGCCAGAACCAAAGTTGTCTGATGTTGGACCTGAGCCTAGCTGAGGCAGTAGACAGCTTTTCTCTTCAACATCGAAACAACGATTGGCACCGACTTCAGTTAGCTCAGGTAGACCTGGAATTTCTAAACGCCAGCCTTCATCATCCGTTAAGTGAAGGTGTAGTTTGTTCATCTTGTACGCCGCCATTTGGTCAAGCGTTGCAAGAATTGCGTCTTTAGAGTGGAAGTTACGCGCCACATCCACCATTACGCCACGGTAATCAAAACGAGGCGCATCTTTAATAGACAGCAGTGGTAGAGAATCAGCATTTTGGCTATCTACCAGGCCAAAGATAGATTGTACCGCGTAGAAAGCACCCGCTTGGTCGAACGCCTTAATCGCAATACCGTCGCCTTTGATGCTTATCTCATAAGCACCAGATTTTGCTAATTCACCGGTGAAGTCTGCAGGAACAACCGTGATGCTTACAGGAACATCACCACGGACATCCACACCTACCACTTCTGCACGATCTTGGATTGCTCTAAATTGAGTCGTATCAAACGCATCTTTAGGTAGTGCAATGCCACCTGAGATGTCTACTGTACCTTTGCCCGCTTCAACAAACATTGGTGTTGGCAGCAGCGTGGTTGATACGTCTTGTTTTGCTAAATCTTCATTCTTCTCGAAACGAGACACAGCGTTGGCAAATACGTTGTTGTCATCCGGTGTACGTTTTAGGTTGTCACCTTCAAGGCCAGTCACGAAAGAAGCCACGTCTTCAGTGTTTAGCGAAGCAATCATCTTCGGCTCTGCGTTCGGCGCAGCAACGAAGGCACCCGGCATGAAGTCTGTTTCAAACAATTGCCAGTATTCGCTAACCAGAGGAAGTGTCACTTCTTCACCCGCCGCAAAACCATCAAACTTATCGGTTGGTTCTAATTTATGTAGGTCACCCGTTACTCGTGAGATTTTGAACTGCTCGTTATCAACATCCAAAATCAGGCGAATGCTGTGGAAGTAGATAGCCCAATCTTTTGAGTCAACCGCTTCACCTTGGTTAACGAGTGTCATGTTGACCTTGTTACAAGAGGCCCACTCAGCGCCTAGGTCCTGACATGCAAGACCATCGTTAGCACCGTGGTTAGTGAGTACTTCATATTGAACATCTAAGTTTGCTGCAAGTGAGTTAACGACATTTTGTTCAGTAGACTGGAACGATGCGCAACCCGCTAACGTTGCTAATACTGAAGTCGCGATGAAAGTTTGTTTAAACATCTTACTTACCCTTAAAAGTGGAGCGAAGCCTGAAAAGTTTGGCGTCAAAATCAAGATGCAATCACAATAGCCTGAGTTATTTTTTATCGTAAAATTAATCCTCATCGAAAGTGATCCGATTCAAACTTTATAAAACCTAAAAACTTTAAATTCTTTATAAACATAGAGTTACAGATAACGTTAATTTCGACGGACTTATTTTGACGAGATTACTGAGAAGTAAATCACAGCTTTCAGCCTCAAATGGATGCAATTCGTGAATAGTGATCACATCTCCCGATCAGTTGTCATAAACTGAAACGAGTAACTAGAATCCGAAATGTGATCTAACACTCACAATTCTCTCGTCAAAATACGTTGATAATTTTGGATTCAACAATTTTTCAGTAAGGCAACTCATACTTAATGCGCAAACTACTTATCCCGTTTATTGCTTTAATCTACTCGACCACCACTCTTGCTGAGCCACTGTTTTGGCAAGCAACAAAGGGTAAGTTGAATTACTACATTCTTGGTTCTGTGCATGTCGGTGATGACAGCATGTTCCCGTTAAATAAACAGATCATGGACGCATTACAGACCAGTGATGGTTTGATCATTGAGACGGACGTGCGTAAGAGTCAGGACGTCACATACCCACCCGTGACATTGCTGAGCAAAGATGTCCTAACAGCAAAACAACAAGACGAGTTGAAAGGGATCGCCAATCTGTTAGAGCTGAATGCCCCTCAATTGCTTAACTCCCCGCCTTGGGCAACAGCGCTCGCGGTCCAGATGAAACAGATAGAGTATTTAGGCTATAAAGCCGCCTATGGGGTTGATGCGCACCTGACCTATAAAGCAACCTTTCAAGATATTCCTGTCATCAGCCTAGAGCCTCTCCAGTTTCAAATTGACCTTTTAACAGGCCAAAAAGAATCAGGGAAAGAGCTACTTTTGAGTGCGATTGAAGAGTTTGATCACTCCGAAGAAATGACTCACTGCTTGATTAAAACTTGGAAGGCTGGGGATATTGAAAAACTGAACGAATTTGCCAAGCTAACCGAAATGTCGGAAGAGTTTGAAACTGCCTTCCTCACTGACCGAAATCTCGACTGGGCCCAACAGCTGGCTAACCCAAGTTGGTCAAAAGAGAAAAAGGGGACCTTCCTTATGGTGGTAGGTAGCTTACACCTAGTTGGAAAAAACAATGTTCTCGCACTGCTTAAAGAGGGTGGCTTTAAAGTAACTCAGCTGTCGAAGAGCAAACCAGCGTTATGTGAGTTTGAGTACTGAGGACACTTTTCTATCGGTCGTGCCGTCATCCTCAAGAGTGAGGAACGAGCGAGTTGGGGATCTCCAATAGTCCTCACACAATATCAAGAGATTCCCTACTCCTTCCTTCGTCAGTCTATGGAATGACAGATCTTTTATCTCAAGATACAAAAAGGGCTCTACATTTCTGTAGAGCCCTTCTTCTAAATATGGGCAGTGAAGAGCCAGATTCTAATATCAGACGAACCCACGCTTGTTCGAATCTCTAAACCAAAGATGCAAAAAAGGCTCTGCATTTCTGCAGAGCCTTTTTCTAAACATGGTCGGTGAAGAGCCAGATTCTAATATCAGACGAACCCCACTTGGGTTCTAATTCTATTTCCTCTGCTCAAAAACGACGAAAGCCTGCTATAAAGCAGGCTTTCTTAAAGTGGTCGGTGAAGAGGGATTCGAACCCCCGACCCTCTGGTCCCAAACCAGATGCGCTACCAAGCTGCGCTATTCACCGAGATGTTTAACTGAGGAATAATCCCCGTCAACGGATGCGTATATTACGGATTCTGGATTTTAACGCAAGCCATTTTCATTAACTTTTTCAAATTAATAGTTCATTTGTATAAAACACCACCGACCGAGTATAAAGTGTGAGCACAAACACACCACCAAAAACAAATACGCAACCTAATAACAACATTTGATCCAGATCAGTGTTGCATATTTAACCACGCATTACCTTAAACCCTGTCTTCACACATATAACTAGAGGAAGTGACTATGGACTTTTGGCTTGATCTCCTATTTGGTAATGCAGTAGGTCTATCTTCAATGATGGTAATCTTTGCAGCCTTTGGTCTTATGCTGTTTTACGGCGGTTACTTTGTCTACAAAGTGATGAACGACAAATCTCCTCACTAGAATCGCTTAGCCCTATTCATTGAATAGACGTTCGCTATGCACCGAAGTAGATACCTTGTCTGCTTCGGTTTTTTATTTTTTCTGATCACCTCAGCTTCATCATTGGTATAATAGTCACATTGATTACCACTCTGAGATGTCGTTATGTCTCAAGACGATGATTTTGCCCTCTTTCAACAAATGATGGGCGACGTAAAACCTCTTCAACAAGATACTACTGAGCATAAAAAGCAGCATCAGGTCTCTGATTCTCAACTTGCTAAACGCGAAGCCGCGATCTGGCTTACCGAAGATGACCCTGAATACCTCTCTATCGATCACGCAGAGATGATTAAGCCTGACGATATCATCGAGTTCAAACGCGATGGGGTACAAGACGGTGTCTATAAAAAGCTGCGCCTTGCCAAGTACCCTATTCAAGCGAGATTAGATTTGCATAAACGCACACTTGAACAAGCGCGCGATGAAGTAGTTAAGTTCTTAAAGCAATGTATGCGTATGGATATTCGCACCGTCGTGATTGTTCATGGCAAAGGCGAACGCTCAAATCCACCAGCACTAATGAAAAGCTTCGTGGTCCAGTGGCTAATGCAAATTAAAGAAGTGCAATGTGTTCACAGTGCCCAGCGCTTTCACGGTGGCACTGGGGCGGTGTACGTCTTACTGCGAAAAAGTGCCGAGAAAAAGATCGAAACTCGCGAGCGCCATCAAAAACGACTGGGTTAACGCTTAGCACAGTGCTAGAATGCGCGCCCTCTATGTGCTGATGTTTTACTCTGGTCAGCACACCTTTTAACCGCCGTTGTGAAACGTTAGGAGAACAACATGTCACAAGATAACGCCAAACGCCTAAACAAATTTATTAGCGAAACAGGGTTTTGCTCACGCCGCGAAGCTGACCGTCTTATCGAGCAAGGTCGTGTCACCATTAATGGTCAAGTGCCAGAAATGGGCACCAAAGTCCAACTAGGTGATGATGTTCGTGTTGATGATAAGCCTATCTCTGCAGCCACTGACAAGCCTGTTTATATCGCGCTAAATAAGCCAACTGGCATTACCTGTACCACCGAACGTGATATTCCGGGCAATATCGTTGACTTCGTTGGCCACAAAAAACGTATTTTCCCGATTGGTCGTCTAGACAAACCCTCTGATGGTCTTATTTTCCTGACTAACGATGGCGATATCGTCAATAAGATCCTTCGCGCAGGTAACAACCACGAAAAAGAATACGTAGTACGTGTTGATAAACCGATCAGCGATGACTTCATCAAGAAGATGTCTTCAGGAGTCAATATCCTCGATACAGTAACGCTTCCTTGTACCGTAACCAAAGAGACTAAATACTCTTTCCGCATCGTATTGACGCAAGGTTTAAACCGCCAAATTCGTCGTATGTGTGAAGCCCTAGGCTACGAAGTCTTTAAACTTCGTCGCGTCCGTATTATGAACATCTCTCTAGATGGCATTCCTAACGGTCAATGGCGTTACCTAAGTGATAGCGAAGTAGCTGAGATTCTTGCTATGTGTGAAGACTCAAGCGGTACTGAAGAAGCGTCTAAGATGGATAGCAAAGGCAAGCGCATTCGTCGCGCGACCGATGCTAAGCTATTTGATAGCCGCGAAGAGAACCAAGAGTCAACAGCACGCCGTAACCAAAAGCAGCGTACCTTTAAAGGCCGCAACGCTGATGAGTTCCGCCATGCGCCTAACTCAAAGAAAGGCCGCCACGGTGGTAAGCAAGGTGAGTTTAAAGGCAAGCCGAGTGGCAAAGGTAAATCCTTCCATAAGCCAGCGTCTGATAACGGTCAGCGTCCAAGCAAGCCAAAAACAGGCGGCACATTAAGTCTGAAGAAATAGAAGATACTACAAAAGGGCTGGCGTAATACGTCAGCCCTTTTAATTTTTACCGGTCATCCTCGAGAGTGAGGGACGAACGAGTTGAGGATCTCTCAAATTGAGCGACCAATCGAAACAGATTCCCTACTCTCTCCTTCGTCGCTCTATGGAATGACAGGGCGTAAAAAAGGGAGCCAATCGGCTCCCTTTTAAAATCATTAAGTATCGACAGCTTATAGCGTACCGAAGATCTTATCACCAGCATCGCCTAGACCAGGAACGATGTAGCCTTTGTCATTTAGCTTCTCATCGATAGCCGCAGTGTAAAGCTCAACATCTGGGTGTGCTTTTTCTAGTGCTTCGATACCTTCTGGCGCAGCTACAAGAACAAGAACCTTGATTGCTTTACAACCTTTCTCTTTTAGAAGGTCGATAGTAGCGATCATAGAACCACCCGTTGCAAGCATTGGGTCAACAACAAGCGCAATACGCTCGTCCATGTTAGACGCTAGCTTGTTGAAGTATGGTACTGGCTCAAGAGTTTCTTCGTCACGGTAGATACCAACAACACTGATACGTGCACTTGGCATGTGCTCAAGAACACCATCCATCATACCTAGACCTGCACGTAGGATAGGCACTACAGTTACTTTCTTACCTTTGATTTGGTCCACTTCCACTGGACCGTTCCAACCTTCAATGGTTACTTTCTCTGTTTCAAAGTCTGCTGTTGCTTCGTAAGTCAGTAGGCTACCTACTTCTGTCGCTAGCTCACGGAAGCGCTTTGTGCTGATATCACCTTCTCGCATTAGACCAAGTTTATGCTTCACTAGAGGGTGTTTCACTTCAACAACTTTCATTTCCATCTCCGGATTTCAGGTAAAATTTAATCAAACCTCCAGATTATAAACGATTTCGTTCTCAATTTCTGCCTAATGATGGCATAAAAAAACTTGCGCAAACGTTTGCTATATAGGTTTATCCACTGTTAGAATAGCGCCGTTTTCATATCCAACTTAAAAACCGAGGACTTCCCTGTGAGTGCTGATAACACATCTCTTAGCTACAAAGACGCTGGCGTTGATATCGATGCAGGCAACGCGCTTGTTGACCGTATTAAAGGTGCTGTAAAACGTACACGTCGCCCAGAAGTAATGGGTGGTATTGGTGGTTTTGGCGCATTATGTGAACTGCCAACTAAATATAAGCAGCCAGTATTGGTTTCAGGTACTGACGGTGTGGGTACGAAACTTCGTCTTGCTTTGGATATGAAAAAGCACGACACCATCGGTGTTGACCTCGTTGCTATGTGTGTGAACGATCTTATTGTTCAAGGCGCAGAGCCACTATTCTTCCTAGATTACTACGCAACAGGCAAACTTGATGTTGATACTGCAGCAGACGTAGTCTCTGGTATTGCTGACGGCTGTGTACAAGCAGGTTGTGCGCTAATCGGTGGTGAAACGGCTGAAATGCCGGGTATGTACGAAGGTGAAGACTACGACGTTGCAGGCTTCTGTGTGGGTGTTGTAGAAAAAGAAGACGTAATCGACGGCACAAAAGTAGCCGCTGGTGACGCACTGATCGCAGTAGGTTCAAGCGGTCCTCACTCAAATGGTTACTCACTGATCCGTAAGATCCTTGAAGTATCTGGCGCAGACAAAAACGAAGAACTAGCAGGTCGCACTATCGGTGAGCACCTACTAGAACCAACAAAGATTTACATCAAATCAGCACTGAAAATGATTGAGAAACACGACATCCACGCAATTTCTCACATCACAGGTGGTGGTTTCTGGGAAAACATCCCACGCGTACTTCCTGAAGGCACTAAAGCGGTTGTTGATGGTAACAGCTGGGAGTGGCCAATCATCTTCAAATGGCTACAAGAGAAAGGCAACGTAACCACTTACGAAATGTACCGCACATTTAACTGTGGTGTAGGTCTTGTTGTGGCTCTACCTAAAGACCAAGCAGACGCAGCGGTTGCGCTATTAAACGCTGAAGGCGAAAACGCTTGGGTTATCGGTGAGATCGCAAACGCTGCAGCTGGCGAAGAACAAGTAGAGATCAAATAAGCATGAAAAGTATCGTCGTTTTAGTGTCGGGAAACGGTTCTAACCTGCAGGCAATCATTGATGCATGTGACAAGGACATTACTGGTGGTCGTGTGACTGCAGTATTTTCCAACAAAGCCAATGTCTATGCTTTAGAGCGCGCTGAGAAAGCCGGTGCTGCGGCACACTTCCTTGACCCTAAAGCCTTCGATACCCGTGATGCTTTTGACCATGAATTGATGAAGCAGATCGATGAATATAAGCCAGACGTCATCGTACTTGCTGGTTACATGCGTATTCTAAGTGGTGAATTCGTTCGCCACTACATGGGCCGCATGATCAATATTCACCCTTCTCTGCTACCTAAGTACCCAGGTCTTAATACTTACCAACGTGCTATCCACGCAGGTGATGAGGAGCATGGTACTAGCGTTCACTTTGTGACTGAGCAGCTTGATGGTGGTCCTGTTATTTTGCAGGCTAAAGTGCCCATTTTCGACGAAGATACGGTCGATACTCTAACTGAACGCGTTCAAACTCAAGAGCACAAAATCTACCCTATGGTGGTTAAGTGGTTAGTTGAAGAACGTTTAGTGATGAAAGATGAAAAAGAAGCTTACCTTGATGGTGACCTTCTTGGTATGCACGGTTACGCTGAAGAATAACATTCTCACTAGCACGATTTAAAAGGCGAGCTCACAGCTCGCCTTTTTTGTTTTGTGCCATTATTAATCCCCTATTCATCTTTACCCCATTAAGCTGTCAAAAAATGATGGAGGTAATCTATGGATCTTAAAAGCCTACTTAATCAAGCACTCAAGTCAGATATTGTCCAACAAGGGCAAGCTAAAATGAAAAACAGTTCGAGCTCTAGCAGCTTAAAGTCCCTTGGGGCTGGCGCTGTTGGAGGTGGCTTAGTGAGCCTACTCATGGGCTCTAAGAAGAGCAAAAAACTCGGTAAGAAGCTAGGTAAAAACACGCTCAAAGTCGGCGGTGTAGCTGTGCTTGGTGCACTGGCTTATAAGGTCTATAACGACTATCAAAGTAAGCAAACCTCCACTGGCACAACGGAAAGCTTCAATGCTCAAGACGATTACCACAGTGAACTGATTCTAAAAGCGATGATTGCTGCAGCCAAAGCAGATGGCCATGTGGACCAGCAAGAGATGGCGCACATTGAGTCGACGCTTGAACAATCTGTCGCAGACAACGCGCTACAGCAACTGGTGCATGAGGAATTAAATAAACCACTCGACCCTGCTGAAGTCGCTAGACTAGCCCGCTCACCTCAACAAGCATCAGAGGTTTACTTAGCCTCGCTCATTGTTATCGACGAACAAAACTTTATGGAAAAAGCCTACTTACAAGAGCTAGCAAAACAGCTTCGTTTAGACGGAGAAGTGACCTATCAACTAGAGCAACAACTGCAAAATTAATTTCTCTGTATAATTCTCAAGCACTACTCGACAAGGCTTGAGCTAGAACAAGCTTAAGCTTTGAGTTTACTAAACTGAGTGTGTATATTTGAGAGCAGTTATCATTTATTGGAGTTGAAGCTATGCAAGTATATGGCTGTTGTGAACTGGTTCGTGAGCTGTACGCTCAAATCGGCAGTGGTGACCAAGCGTATGTCCCACAAGCAATTTCATGCGCAGTAAGAGCGTTGAATGATATTGCGGCGGATGAGTCTCTACCGAAAGAAGCGCGTGATAAAGCCGCCTTTGCTGCTGCAAACCTACTTATTTCCGACTTCGAGGATAAGTAATGAATCTGGCGAACTTTGAAAGCATGGATCCGATTATGTTGATGAGTATCGTCAACATGAAGCTACGTGATGATTTTGGCGGTGACTTGGACAAACTTGTTGCTTACTTCGATATCGATAAAAGCGCCTTAGAAGCAAAGCTCGCCACTGCTGGTTTTGACTTTTTGCCAGATGCGGGTCAGTTTCGTTACCCCCCCCCCACCAAATACTAGATGCAAAAAAACCGCCCTATTAGGCGGTTTTTTATTTGCAATGAATCGCGATTATTCTTCGTCGAAGAAATCGTCTTCATCATCAAATTCAGCTTGTGCTGCTGCAGCAAGTTTCGCTTCTTCAATACGGCGCGCTTTCTTTTCTGCAGCTTCTTGCGCTAGACGCTCTTCACGTTCAACGCGAACCTTACGTGCTTCGCCTTTACGTTCGTTACGAACTGCTTGATTCTGAACAAAGCCCGCAAGCTCTTTTTCAGCCCACTCTTGAGCTTGAGCTTCAGTTTCAAAGCCTGTTTCACGCTTAGATACTGACGTTTTACGTGAAGTCACTTGGCGTGTGATCTCTGCACACCAACCGTTACGTTTTTCTGTAACACGAATGGCAAATTTTTTGTTGTTCGACATATTCATTTCCTAAGGGATTATTGAGGGATATAGCCATCCCTTGGCAAGCGCGGTATTAGAGCGCAAAAATGCGCCGTTTACCAATAGTTTCTTTAGTTGAGGCGCTAATTATTTACAGTGTCATCCTCAAGAGTAAGAACGAACGAGTTGGGGATCTCTCAAAGCAAGTAGAAAACTCACAGAGATTCCCTACTCTCTCATGCTTCGCTCTATGGAATGACCACGGTCAATGACGTCATCCTCAAGAGTGAGGGTCGAACGAGTTGGGGATCTCTCAAAGCAAGTAGAAAACTAACTGAGATCCCCTACTCCCTCATGCTTCGGTCTATGGAATGACGGTGGACTAACTTATGTTTATCAAATAAAAAGCGCAGACCTTTCGATCTGCGCTTTAACTATGCTGCTAGGCAAAAACTAACGTCTTCTCAATTAACCGACATTCTTACGTGCGTTTTGGAACATACGCATCCAAGCGCCGTTCTCACCCCAACCTTCAGGGGACCATGAGTTCGCCACTGTGCGGAATACACGCTCAGGGTGCGGCATCATGATAGTTACTCGGCCATCGGTCGTTGTTAGACCTGTGATAGCGTTTGGTGAACCGTTCGGGTTGTTCGGGTATTGCTGCGTTGGGTTACCATGGTTATCGACGTAACGAACTGCAACTGTACCTGACGCTTCAATCGCAGCTAGGTGGTCAGCATCACGCACTTCTACACGACCTTCACCGTGAGAAACTGCGATTGGCATACGAGAACCTTCCATGCCGTTGAAGAATACAGAATCGGACTTCTGAACTTCGACTAGGCTGAAGCGAGCTTCAAAACGCTCAGATTCGTTACGTACGAAACGTGGCCATAGGTCTGCACCCGGAATTAGCTTTTTCAGGTTCGATAGCATCTGACAGCCATTACACACACCTAGAGAGAAGGTATCTTCACGCTTAAAGAAGCCTTCAAACTGGTTACGAGCATCTTCGTTGAACAAGATAGACTTCGCCCAACCTTCACCCGCACCTAGTACGTCACCGTAAGAGAAACCACCACAAGCTACTAGGCCTTGGTACTCTTCTAGTACCGCTTGACCCGTTAGGATGTCGCTCATGTGAATATCTGTTGCTTCAAAGCCTGCACGGTCAAATGCTGCTGCCATTTCAACATGAGAGTTAACACCCTGTTCACGCAGGATTGCCATCTTAGGCTTCGCACCCTTGTTTATCATAGAACCGGCAATGTAAGGTGCCGCGATGTCTTCGTTTACGTCGAAGCTTAGCTTAACGTTCAGACCTGGGTCTGAGTTGTCTTTCTTCGCTTCATGTTCTTGGTCTGCACATGCTGTGTTATCACGCAGTGATTGCATCTTATGCGTTGTTTCAGCCCAGATGGTACGCAGTTCAGTACGGTTGCGCTCTAGAACTACTGTTTCACCAGACTTAATCACTAACTCATCAGACGCTTCAACTGAGCCGATTACATGTGAACACGTTTCTAGACCATTGGCTGCCAGCGTAGAAAGTACCGCATCTAGGTCATCGTTCTTAACCTGTAGAACGGCACCTAGCTCTTCGTTGAATAGCGCAGCCAGTGCATCGTCACCTAGCTCTGTGATGTTAGCTTTAACACCACAGTGACCGGCAAATGCCATCTCAGCAAGAGTAACCAATAGACCGCCATCACCTTTATCGTGGTAAGCGATAACTTGGTCTTTTGCTACTAGAGCTTGAACACCTTCGTAGAAACCTTTTAGCTGCGCTGCGTTGTCTACGTCTGCTGGCTTATCACCAAGCTGCTTGTAAACCTGCGCCAGTGCTGTAGCACCTAGACGGTTCTGACCGTTACCTAGGTCAATCAGTACTAAGCTCGAAGCGCCTTTGTCAGTACGAAGTTGAGGCGTGATTGTCTTACGAACATCTTCAACGCGAGCAAACGCAGTAATTACTAGAGAAAGTGGCGACGTGACTTCTTTCTGCTCGCCGTTCTCTTCCCACTTAGTCTTCATCGACATTGAGTCTTTACCCACAGGGATAGTCAGACCAAGCGCAGGACATAGCTCTTCACCGACTGCTTTCACCGCTTCATAAAGACCGGCATCTTCACCTGGGTGACCTGCTGGAGACATCCAGTTAGCCGACAGTTTAATGTGTTTGATATCGCCAATGTTGGTCGCTGCGATGTTCGTGATGGCCTCACCCACCGCAAGGCGTGCTGATGCACCGAAGTCTAATAGAGCAACTGGTGTACGCTCACCCATCGACATTGCTTCACCGTGGTAAGTGTCGTAGCTTGCCGCTGTCACTGCGCAGTTCGCTACTGGTACTTGCCATGGACCAACCATTTGGTCACGTGCAACAAGGCCAGTAACCGTGCGGTCACCGATGGTGATAAGGAATGTTTTCTCTGCAACCGTTGGTAGACGCAGTACGCGGTCAACCGCATCATTTAGCTCAATACCGTCACGGTTAATTGCAGGGTTGTTCGCTTTTAGCGTTTTCGCATCACGGTGCATCTTAGGCGTCTTACCTAATAAGATGTCCATTGGCATGTCGATTGGCGTGTTGTCGAAGTGTGAATCTTCAAGTTTCAGTTCACGCTCTTCAGTCGCAACACCAACAACAGCATACGGTGCACGCTCACGCTTACAGATAGCATCGAATGCTGCCATGTTCTCAGGCGCAACTGCCATTACGTAGCGTTCTTGTGATTCGTTACACCAGATCTCAAGTGGGCTCATGCCTGGTTCGTCATTTGGTACGTCACGCAGTTGGAAGATACCACCACGCTCGCCATCGTCCACAAGCTCTGGAAGTGCGTTAGAGATACCACCCGCGCCAACATCATGGATGAATGCGATTGGGTTAGCATCGCCTAGCTGCCAACAACGGTCGATAACTTCCTGACAACGGCGCTCCATCTCTGGGTTTTCACGCTGTACTGAAGCAAAGTCTAGATCTTCTGCTGATTGGCCAGATGCCATAGAAGATGCCGCGCCGCCACCTAGGCCGATGTTCATCGCTGGACCACCAAGCACGATTAGGCTTGCACCCACTGGGATCTCTTTCTTCTGAACGTGCTCGTCACGGATGTTACCCATACCACCAGCAATCATGATTGGCTTGTGGTAACCACGAACTTCTTCACCCGCGTGAGAGTTTACTTTCTCTTCGTAAGTACGGAAGTAACCTAGTAGGTTTGGACGACCAAATTCGTTGTTAAACGCCGCGCCACCTAATGGGCCTTCTAGCATGATATCTAGTGCGTTAACAATGCGGCCTGGCTTGCCGAAGTCTGTTTCCCATGGCTGTTCAAAGCCAGGAATACGTAAGTTTGAAGTTGTGAAACCAACGAGACCTGCTTTTGGCTTACCACCAATACCTGTCGCGCCTTCGTCACGGATTTCACCACCAGAACCTGTCGAAGCGCCCGGCCAAGGAGAGATAGCCGTTGGGTGGTTGTGCGTTTCCACCTTCATTAGTATGTGCGCTTTCTCTTGGTTGTAACCGTACTGGCGAGTCTCTGGGTTCGGGAAGAAACGACCAACTTCAGAACCCACCATTACCGCTGCGTTATCTTTATACGCAGACAGCACGTTTTCTGGTGTGGTTTCGAAAGTGTTCTTGATCATTTTGAACAGCGACTTCTCTTGCTTAACGCCGTCGATAGTCCAGTCTGCGTTGAAGATCTTGTGACGACAGTGCTCTGAGTTCGCCTGAGCAAACATCATAAGTTCAATATCGGTTGGGTTACGATCGAGCTTGTTTACGAAGCTATCGTACAGATATTCGATTTCATCATCGGCAAGTGCAAGACCTAGGGTAACGTTTGCTTTTTCAAGCGCAGCACGACCACCAGCAAGTAGATCAACATCCGCTACTGGTGCAGGCTCTGCCACTTGGAAAAGCGCCGCTGCTGAGTCGAAGTCAGTGAAGATCACTTCCATCATGCGGTCATGCAGAATCGCTTTAAGCTCAACCAGTTGAAGCTCAGAAAGTTCAGATGATGTTTCGATGTAGTAAGCCGTACCGCGCTCTAGGCGAGCAACTTTAGCTAGGCCACAGTTATTCGCGATGTCGGTAGACTTAGAAGACCAAGGTGAGATAGTACCAGGACGAGGAGTCGCAAGTAGAAGCAGACCTTCTGGCTGGTGCTTTTCACCATTCTCGTCAAAAGAAAGTGTCGGACCGTAAGTCAGTAGTTTTTCTAGTTTCTCAACTTCAGACGCATCTAGGTCTGCCGTTAGATCTGCAAAGTGTGCAAACTCAGCGTAAATACCTGTTACAGGTAGGCCTAGTTCACGACAAAGCTCTAGAAGCTTGTTAACACGAAATTCAGATAGAGCTGGGGAGCCACGAAAAATTCTCATGTACTTAGGTCTCTTATGCAATTGATTAAGGTGATATTGGAATAAATTCAGTGGGTTAAAATCTTCTAGAGCATCTAATTGTTCTATACATTTCACTGTTTTCTTCGAAGCTATTCCGAAGGTTTTTCAAACCTATGCCGATTCCACCTCTTCGTTGCGAGCGCATTATATAGCAATTGTTTTTGTGATGTAACACCAAAAGCAACCGTTTGCGTCATTTTTTTCGTCAATTTTGAATTTCGACAGAAAACGCTATTTATTGTTCTCTATTACTAAGAGTTACTGTGATTGTCTTGCCTTGTTATACCACTTTGATATAAATGCCCTACTGGATGTATGAGATTGCCGTGAATGAAGAAGCATTACCTAACCCAACTAAAATCACTCTGTTTATTATTTGCCAGCGCATTGGTGCTATCTGGCTGCCAAATCGAATCAGAACCTAAGAGTGACCTCGATTTAATTAAAGAGCGTGGCGTATTGCGCGTGGGGACGTTGAACAACCAACTCTCTTACTATATCGGCCCTGATGGCCCTGCCGGTCTGGATTATGAATTAGCACGTGAATTTGCTAATGAGCTAGGCGTACAACTTGAAATGAAACCGGCCTATCGCATTTCTAGCCTCTACCCTGCGCTAGAAAAAGGCGAGATCGATATCATCGCGGCTGGATTAAGCCAATCTCCCGAACGTTTAAAAACATTTCGACCGGGCCCGGCTTACTACTATGTCAGTCAACAAGTCATCTATAAGAAAGGCAGTTGGCGTCCACGTAACCTAGAGCAGTTACTAGATAGACAAGCGAAACTCATCGAAGAAAACGAGGGGAACGATGTGTTAAGTATCGTTAGTGACTCGCACTTCAACCAAACACTAGCGGCGATTAAAGCGCAGCACCCTGACTTTTCTTACCACATTGATCCGAATGCTGATGTAAATGATCTACTCAAGAAAGTCTCTAAAGGTGAACTGCGTTTTACCCTAGCTGACTCCGTTGAGTTGTCACTGTCTCAACGTATTTACCCTGATGTTGCGTTAGCGTTCGAACTTACTGAAGACCAACCTATTTCTTGGTTCTTAAGCCGTTCACAAGATGAGAGCTTATACGGCTTGCTAATTGAATTCTTTGGCAGCATTAAGCAATCAGGCCACTTAGCCTCTCTGGAAGAAAAATATATTGGTCACGTAGGCAGCTTTGACTATGTGGATACGCGCGCCTTCATTCGTGCGCTCGACTCAAAACTTCCTAAATGGTCACCACTATTTAAAAAGTACTCCGATGAATTTGACTGGCGCTTAGTCGCTGCATTGGGCTATCAAGAATCCCACTGGAACCCGACAGCGAAATCACCAACGGGGGTTCGCGGTATGATGATGCTGACGCTACCAACAGCAAAAAGTGTTGGGGTGACCGATCGCCTCGATCCAGAGCAGTCAGTTCGTGGTGGTGTTGAGTACTTACGTAGAATGGTGTCGCGCATTCCTGACTCAATTGAAGAGCATGAGAAGATTTGGTTTGCTTTAGCCTCTTATAACGTCGGTTATGGTCACATGATGGATGCCCGTCGTTTGACGAAAAAACAAGGCGGCAACCCAGATGCGTGGTCTGACGTTAAAGATCGCCTACCGCTACTGCGTCAGAAGAAATACTACAGCCAAACCCGCTATGGCTTTGCTCGAGGTGATGAAGCGCGTAATTACGTTGAAAACATTCGTCGTTACTACCAGAGCATTATCGGTCATGTTGAACAACAAACTGCAGACAATGACGATGTCAGTATCGACGATCTGAAAGTGATTCAAGTAGCCGATGTGGCCGTTTCTGGTGCCCAAGCGACATCAGAAGCATCAGCGGCAGAACCTACCCTCAACGAAGAACAATAGATTCATTTAGACTAAGTGCGCAGTTTTTGAACAAAGATTGCGCACTTGAATTGTTCTGATGTAACCCATACATAATATCGTGTCCAAGATCACTTGCGAAGTTTCTTAAAACAGTAACAATTGCAGGGTATAAATCCCGTATTGCCGGAATATCAATTACCTTTGCACTGTTCCGCATGTGATTTGTTTTTAACCATGATAGGAGGTTGTTTTATGCTTAGACGTAAAATGCAGTCAAAACGCCTTAATAAAACTGTTGCCGCAAACCGCCGTAAGCGCATGCTAAGCAACAACAAGAAAAAGGTGATTGCACGTCACCGCGCATTTATGCAGCTCATCACTGAGGCATAATCCTGAGAGCAAACATCTTCTGATAAGATGTTTGCTTGAAATCCCTACCCTTCTTTTTTCTGCACTTTCTTTGCTTCATGCATACGCGTAAAACGTGTTGCCTTACGTTCTTTCTTCTTCTCTTTACGACGACGTTTAAAGAAAGCTTGAAGTTGAACTCGGCATTCATCCTCTAATAGCCCTTTTTCAACATCCGCGTAGTGATACGCCGCTTGGTGTTCAAACAAGTTAAGTACCGTACCCGCAGCTCCAGCCTTTAAGTCTGGCGCACCAAATACAATGCGTTTTACTCGGCTATGTAACAGCGCCCCTGCACACATAGGGCAAGGCTCTAACGTCACGTAAAGGGTGGTATCTAGCAATCGATAATTCTCTAGTGCTAATCCCGCTTTGCGGATAGTCTGCATTTCCGCATGGGCGGTCGCGTCATGCTGACTAATTGACTCATTCCAACCTTCCGCAATGATTTCACCATCCTTAACTAACACAGCACCGACTGGCACTTCACCTTGTGTTTCAGCATGTGCAGCCAGCTCCATCGCGCGGCGCATAAACAGTTCATCTTGAGGGGTAAATTGAGATTCTGACAAAGAAAACTCCGGTTATATGAGTAAACGACTAGAGGTAGTAAATTCTACCCGTATGGACGAGGAAGTGAAAGCAGGACGCAGAGCAACTCACGCAAGCTAAGCTTCCCTGCTAAAAAAAGAAAGCGCCAGTCTTTCGACCAGCGCTTTTAAATTCCTAATACCTAAATAGTTGGTGTTGTAGCTAGGCAACAAGCAAGTTCAGCCCTATGAGCATAGAGGCTCTATGTGATTAGGGCGGCCGGCGATCCGGTGAACTTGCGCAGTTAACAACGCTACAGCGCCAAATATGACGGTATTTACATTGTGTATGTGTAAGGTGCTTGGATACCTAGAGGAATACCTAGCATCCAGTAAGCCACTAGGAAGATTGACCAACCGATTAGCATTGCAATCGAGAATGGCATCATCAGTGACGCTAGAGTACCGATACCTGTCGACTTCACGTAACGCTGACAGTAAACCACCACTAGTGGGAAGAATACCATTAGAGGAGAAATGATGTTCGATACTGAGTCACCAACACGGTAAGCCGCTTGCGATAGCTCAGGAGAGATACCAACCGCCATTAACATTGGAACTAGGATTGGACCAATTAGAGCCCACTTCGCTGATGCAGAGCCGATTAGAAGGTTTACAGAAGCTGTTAGTAGAATCATACCAATGATGGTTGCTTCACCTGGTAGGTTCATCGCTTTCAGACCTTCTGCACCATATAGCGCTAGCATGGTACCGATGTTTGACTGCGCGAATGCAGATAGGAACTGTGCACAGAAGAACGACATTACGATGTAAGCGCCCATTGTAGACATAGTATCCGCCATCGCTTTGATGATGTCGTTACTTGTCTTGAACGTGCCAGACACTCGGCCGTAAACGTAACCAGGAATGATGAACAGAATGAAGATCAATGGAACGATAGACTTCATTAGCGGTGCTGAGAACGCTGTGATTTCACCTTCAGGAGAACGCAATGCTGAGTTCTCTGGAATGATTGCAGCAATAAGAACCGCAATACCTGCCATCATCGCCCAACCTGCGTAACGGAACGCTTTAGACTCAAGCTCAGTGAAAGAACCTAGATCCGGTGCTTTCTCTGCATCTTCATCAATTGGTGTGTTCGCTAGGCGTGGTTCAATGATCTTCTCTGTTACATACCAACCGATAGCAACGATGATGATTGAAGATAGGCCAGTGAAGAAAATGTTCGCTAGTGGGTTTACCACGTACTCAGGGTCAAGTACTTGCGCCGCTGTCTGAGTGAAGCCCGCTAGTAGAGGATCGATACCTGACGGGATAAAGTTTGCAGAGAAACCACCCGATACACCCGCAAACGCAGCAGCAATACCCGCTAGAGGGTGACGGCCAGCAGCGTGGAAGATGATACCACCTAGAGGGATAACCAGTACGTAGCCTGCATCAGCAGCTGTGTGTGACACGATAGCCACTAGAATTAGCATTGGAGTCAGAAGCTTCGCTGGAGTGAAGTTAAGCATCTTCTTAAGGCCTGTTGTAATAAAGCCTGAAGAGTCAGAAACACCAACACCTAACATCGCAACAAGTACGATACCTAGTGGTGCAAAGCCTGTGAATGTGGTCACCATGTTCGCAAGGAAGCTTGCTAGAGATTCGCCAGTCAAAAGGTTGTTGATTGCAAGCGCTTCACCCGAACGTGGGTTAATAAGATCAAACGAAATGTTTGAAAGTAGAGCAGATGCTGCCCAAGTAATGACCAATGCCCAGAAGAACAAAATTGCAGGATCAGGAATTTTATTACCTGCTCGTTCAATAAAGTTTAAGAAGCGATCCATCCCACTCGGCTTTTCGGATGGTGCCTTATTAATTGCTTGGTTACTCATGGTAACTCCATATGTGATGTTGTTGCCGTAGACCTTTGTGCATTTATTATGTCGGTCTATTTTTCACTAAGCATTCTATTAAATCCGCTTACAGAAAGCACAATGTTCTATAGTTTTTTCCATATTTGGAGACATATTTTGCAAAAACGCCATCAACGTGCAACAAATAATCCACATATTTATCATCAATAAATAAACAATATTCCAACTAATTTTAAATATATAACATGGCGTTTTAAAAGATACTTAATCACTCAGACAAAGATGCATCTAATTACATATCAAATTCACTATGACTAGATAGCATCGATTTCACCGTCACTGACTGAGTAACGCCGACTCGATCGCTCCACTCTGCCGTTACCGAAATGCTTTTTAATGATGACGAAAGAGACATGCTAGGAACCGATATCGACCAGCGCAGCGCGTAGGGAGCATAGCTGGTTGTATCGCTACCACTTGTCAGTGATGAGAACTCTGCGACAGAGCGACCAGAAGCCACAGACGATGCTCCCCTAGTTCGAAACCACTCCAACTTACGCTCAGCTAAATTAAGTGCTTGGTGACTATTGAGAGCAAAGTCTGCCCGCTGCTCTACGTACGACTGCATTTTTATAAGACCCAGCGCAGCTACTCCAATCAATAAAAACGCGATCAGCATTTCCAATAAGCTGAAGCCATTTTGTTTATTCAACATTCCAACTCCCGGCAAGCGATGTCAGTACCTTAGGTGGATTACTCAAGCTATTTGCAGATGAGTAGTCAATGCTATATGAGCCGTTTAGTACAACTTCAGCGCCTTCTGCATCAAACATCATCCCACCTTTCGGCTTAAAAGCGCCGTTATCAAAGTAGACGGTTGTTGGGCCTAAATAACTTTGAATTGCCGCTTTGAAGGAGACGTCATTCCAATAACTCGCGATATTAGCTAGGGAGAACTCACTTGATGTCATATCCACCATATGATAGATAGAACCTTCAAACACCATCGAGCCATGCGCAGCGAACAAGCCGTTTTCCACAACAAGAGAGTAAGCGCCATGAATAATGACTGGCGAGTCAATAATGCAGTGCCCCTCGATCCATAGTTTTTGCACTCCCGCATTAGAGTGAGTTTGAATCACGTCAGCGCAATCGTGACCGTCAACAACCGTTGCTAGCGATACCACTTGATAATGACTTTTCACCTCTGCAAGGTTGCTGAACGTTTTGTCCAAACCAAAGTAATTTTTAAATGGCTCAAGGCCAGTGTCTTGTTTGTAGTCTTGTTTAAACAAACCGATATCGACTGAGGTATTACTACTGACTGAGTTAGTAGTTTTATGTGTATTAGCGCACTCGCCGTTAAAAACGCTGTAAGGAGCCCCCGCTGAGGGGTCTCGAGTTATGAGCTGATCCGAAGAGGTGGTCGTTTGATAACTCACTTGGTGTTTATACCGCACCGCAATACAGTCATACGTTCCTGCTGAGTTTTTGCTTCTCGGAACATCGGGCGAAATCTCAGCACTGCCTCTGATCCTAAGATCGGCCGTGGTTTGAATCGCACCCAGTCCGGTTTTCGCGGCGTATAAAAACTGCTTGGTAATCGCGTGACTGTCACTTTTAGCACGAATCACATAGCGATCAGTACCGATGGGATAACTGTAGAGTTCAGTTAGATTCAAATCCGTTTTACAAATATCATCGAGTAGGATATTCGCCGCCGAAGAAAGCATATTAAGCTGCGAAGGCTCTGCGGATATATAGGCGTAAAGACACTCTATTCCACCCTCAACTTGCCAGTGAGCTTGACGATCTTTGAGTTCATTTTGCGCGCGTTTGATTTGATAGAAAACAGATTTGTAAGAGCTCAATGACAGCATCAATGCCGCAGCTAGCAGTATCGACACAACCATCAAGGTCACAACCCCTCGCTGATGCACGCCTCTCATTGCCAATTTCTCTGCATCAGTTCAATACGGGTTTGATACTCGATACTCGGATCCAACACCAAATGCCCAGCGACATCTAAAGTGAGCCACTGACTAGACGCGCTAGTGCCTGATATAAGCGTCGATTCAGCTTCAAATTGGGAGATAGAGATCTGCTTCGGGTCGAACAAATTAAAACAATAGCCACCGCTGCCAGATAAGCTTGCCGCTGAGACAGTCAATGGCAGCGGAGAATGCTTTTCACACACCTTGAGCATATCGCCTTGCGTAGAAGTTAAAGCAACTTCCCTTTTATACACCACACTGCGAAACGCATGACTGCCTGATGAAGCAACACGATAGGTATAACCGAGCAAGTCCGAACTTGGATGTAGATGGACACTGCTTAGCGCACCTGATAAAAGCAACGAACTGGAATCGACTCCGTCAAAGCCTGCTCTTTGAACATCCTCTTTAATCTGCTGCACCACACTCGATATGTTCTGAGTGAGTAACAGCACTTTCACCCTATCAATGGCCAGCTTCTGACCTGTAAGATAAATAGTGCCAACTAAGCCAATCGCCATAACACCAATCAAGCAAGAAACCATCAGCTCAATTAATGAGCCTCCCGCTTGCTTGCAGCGCTTAACAACTCGGATAGCCAAACCATGCCCCTCCCTCACCACAAATGACGATTCGACTTGCCGCGTAAGCACTCTTTAACCTTAATACCTTGCTTGTTTGCCCCTCTATATAAAACTTGAGATGACCGTCTTTGACTTTTCCTCGCGTACCATCGAACTTAATTTGGTCAGAGGTATAGCCTGAAAATAGAACGATATGATGATAAGCGTCGCCACTTAAGATCAGCAGTTGATTCCCTGAGTTAGGAGTCACTGAGTCGGTCAAAATGAGCTTCCACTCCCCGGCACGGCTTGGGTTCGTCGTCAAAGAGATATGTGCCCAAAGACTTTGGTTTCTCCACACCGCCTCTGATTTAGCTTGAATCAAATAGTTGTGCAGCTCGCCAGCAAAGCGGCTGATTTGGGCCTCTCTAACCAAAGCTGAAAAGTTCGGAGCAGCGGTTGCGAGCAAAACGCCCAGTACTGTTAAAGTGATGACTAACTCAAGGAGTGTAAACCCGCGAGACATTTCCCAGTTTCCTATGTAAAGCCATGTGAGGCATTTTTCCTTCTTGAACCCATGCTATCAGCTAATAAAAATGGTCGGGAAATCAAAGGGAAGCGTTAGGAATGATTCGAAGAAACAGCTGTAAGTTGCGCAAGAAAGAAGTAAAGGGAATGACACTGATCGAACTAATCTTAGTCGTGGCTATTATCGCTGTCTTGGCAAGTATTGCCTACCCGAGCTATCAGCAGCATGTTCTAAAAGCGCATCGAATAGCCGCATTGAGTGACTTAGCAAAGGTACAGCTAGAACTCGAAAGGAATTACCACGGTAGCTATGTTTCCGCGGCGCAAGCGGTTCTACCTGGAGGCGTGTGTAACTTTTGTAGCCTAGACCAAGAGCAGTTTGAACTCTCAGTCTCGTCAGCGTTAACAAGCTATACCATTACGGCAAGGGCGAAGGGGAGTCAAACCAAGGATGAATGTGCCAGCAATACCTATAGTGAACTGACGCTCAACAACATTGGACAACATACGCCAAGCAATTGCTGGCAATAAAAAAGGTTCATCGTGGCTTTCCGGGGAAAGCCGCTTTTATCTTTAAGAAGAAGTAATCGGTATCTCTATAGCCATATCCCATCCGCTTGATTAATTTTATCTTGTTGTTTATTCCTTCGAGGGTGCAAGTATTCAGCGGATAA
>NZ_SATR01000095.1 GCF_004551525.1 Vibrio ouci
GCCTTGGCCAAGATGAGGCAGTCGAACACGAAGTCCTAATCACCTTATCGACTTTAAAAGCCAGCGTGAGCACAAGGTTTTCAACGTGTAGGATTTATCCTGTTATTCATCTCACTACGTACTTTGCAAAGGGTTGGTGGTGCATGGTGTTTTATACAGGTTGATACTCTTCGTTTTTGGCGATGACAGCCCAAGCGATCCGCATGAGTTTGTTTGCGAGTGCGACCGCAGCGCGGTTGGCACCTCGTCGCTCTTGCAACTCAAGCATCCATTTACTGAGTTTGTCGGACTTGAACTTGGCTCGTCTTAAAGCAGCTCTAGCACCATGAACCAGTAATGAGCGAATGTAAGTATTGCCCCGCTTGGTAATACCGAGAAGAATGACATTGCCCCCCGTCGTGTCTTGCTTTGGAACGAGTCCCATCGCAGCAGAAGCATCGCGCCCAGTTTTAAATTGCTGTCCAGAGCCGAGCCATACGGCGACAGCTTGGCTAGTGAGTGGTCCAAAGCCAGGAATAGACATCAGTCGTTTGGCATTATCAAATTGTTTAACGGTTTGGTTTAGTTTCTCTTCAAACCATTGGATCTGTTCATCGATATATAAATAGCGTTCATATTGACGTGATAGAAGTTCACGCAATATTGGCGAGAGTTGGTTTTCCACSTCTTCCAATATTTCGGGAATAGCTTGCCTAAAAGACGCTTTTCCTTTGGGAATAATGATGCCGTATTCAGCAATTAATCCTCGAACTTGATTRATCAAACGGGTTCTTTCGGTGACACATAGTCTGCGCATTCGAATCAATGATTGAATRTCTTGTTGTTCGATGGACTTGTGTGGAACGGGGTGGGCGCGTTGATAGAGTGCAAGTTCAGCAATCGCTTCCGCGTCGTTATAGTCGTTCTTTTGTTTGCGTCGCTGATTTTTGACATGTTGAGGWGGGTATAAAAGAACTTGGTGTCCAAACTTTTCGAATTCCCGAGCCCAGTAATGCGCCCCAGAACAAGCCTCCATCGCGATGATACACGGAGTTTGATTTGCGACGTAGTTAAGTAGTTTACCTCGTTGAAGTTTTTTACGACTGAGGTTCTTTCCTTTATGATTGATTTCAAAAATAAAGAACATATTTTTTGCTAAGTCGATGCCGATGATTTTATGCTGAGTCATGGTCTTCTCCTTTTACTTTTGGATCTGAACACTCCAAGCATGGTCGATGGACATGTGAAGTGGTAGGGGGAGACCATCTCATCACCTTAACAGGGCGTTATACGCCAATCAAATATTGCACATCAAAAGGACTTAGTATGGAAGAAATTAAGGGAATAATCGACTTTATGGTAGAGGTCGAGAAACTCAAATCGATAGAAAGACAAACTAAACCTGTAGGGTTAGATAGATATGAGAACTCAGCAGAACATAGTTGGCATGTTTGTCTGAGCGCTCTTTTACTCAAAGATTTTGCTAATGAACCAGTTGATATTGTTCGTGTCATGAAAATGCTACTCATCCATGACTTAGGTGAAATTGAGGCTGGCGATACGGTTATTTACTCTGCTGAAACCGAAGAAAACAAACAACTAGAAAGGTCATGCATACAGAAGTTATTTCAGCTTTTGCCTGAAGTAAGTCGAGAAGAGTTTTCTAATCTTTGGGAAGAGTTTGAAGAAGGTGTAAGCCCCGAAGCCAGATTTGCTAAGGCAATCGACCGAGTTCCCCCTTTACTTCACAACATCCATGGTGAAGGTCATGGCTGGAAAAAACACAATATACCCAAAGATAAAGTTTTTGCCTTTAATGGCAAACGTATTTCCAAAGGTAGCAATTTGTTGTGGCAAGAAGTCGAGTCTAGGCTCAATGACGCAGTTCAATCGGGTGTACTGAAATAGGCGTATAACAATAAATTTAAGCAGATTCGTAACGCTCGGCATTTTTGCTTTGAATCAGCTTCAGTGTTTACGGCACAATGGTTTAGGTGGGTGGTAGTGATAAAGATGCTCTCAGTAAAAACAGTGTTTTTTTCTTATTTAAATCTGACCAATCAACATGAACAATAGGCTGTGTTAGATGAGAGGTCAGTAAAATTGTCATGCGCTTATAGAGAAGTAATCTCGAATCATACAGTTTGGAATTAGAGAGTAGTCTGTCAGCCCTTTTAATCGCATGTTTTTCATAGGCTTGAGTAGAGATCCCTCTACCGATAGAAGTAACATAGAGAGCACTTCCAGAGAGAACGCTTTCAACGCACGCGCGAAATGCCCTTGCTCTCGTTTTATGCATGGAGCCAAGGACAGAACTAAGAAAATTGGATACTATACATTTCACATTCATGACGTTTCTCGGTGATATACAGATTTATTGTGGTGATAAAAATGTTGATCACTCAATGTCATGAATGTTCCCAATAATATGAGTTTATTATCTTTTTCTCTCAATTTTGAGGGGATACCTCAGACTCTAGCTAGTAAACTTTATCGCATAAGGAAGTCTATGACATCAATACGTAAGGCCAATAAGCTCGATGTGAGTAGAGTATGGGAAATAAGAACACAAGCAATCCTAAAGACATGTGTATCGCATTATTCGGATAACACTGTTATCTCTTGGGCTAATTCACCAATGCCTATCGACTTTGATGAGATATTAGTGAACCTAGGTGCGATTGTGCTCGAAGACCAAGAGTGTATTGTAGGGTTTGGGTTTGTTGATACTGAAAACGGCTCTTTAGAATCTATATTTGTTGACCCAAGCTTTATTGGAAGAGGCTATGGAAAGAAAATTGCGCATGAGTTGATTTCTATAGCGAAAGAGTCTGGTTTGCATAGTTTACAGCTTTCCTCTTCCCTAAATGCAATTAAGTTCTATGAAAGCCTGGGTTTTATAGCAGGTGAAAAAACGTTTTGGACGCATCCATCTGGCTTTAAGTTAGGGTGCGCTCCAATGACAAAGGTTATCTAGTGATCTGCTCCTGCTAGACAGAACATTTCACGAAGCGACTTTCTGATACTAAAAGTTATCCACGTTTTTCTAATTTAAATGATTACTCTGAGAAGGTTCTGCCCCACAGACGTGCCAATAAGATCACCTTGTAGTGGTCAACAAGTGAAGTTGTCGTTAATTCTGTATAGTTCGGATTGGATTACTCTCGCCTCCTAATTTTTTGTTTATTTATCTTTTAGACTGGGCGACTTTTCGAATAAAAGTGGCCCTGACTTGCTCTTGGTATGGAAAAATTTTATCGTAGTGTGGTTGTTTTACACCCCAACCCTTTTCAATAGGGGGCGTCATCCCTGACGGTGTAAGACTTTAGGCAAAGATAAAGCTTTGACATTGAATTCAAAAAAGTGGCCCTGCGTTTTCAATTCTTCACCACACACCTTGTGAAGGCTTCGAATGCCTGCTCAGTATCAGCGATACGCTGATTGAGAGCGTTGAGATGCAGATAAGCATCATGCAGCACCGCTCTTGCAAATTGAGGCAGTGCATTGTTGGCGTCTTCAAGCATGAGCGGAACTTGCTTCATTAGAGATGAGCGCCCGACAGGGATGACAAGACCAAACTCGGATAGCAGTGCACGGATGGGATTCATGATGGCAGTGCGCTCACGAACCCAGTGTTCTCGCATGCGGTGTATTGACAGTATGGCTTGTTGCTCGGGCGACTTTATAGGGACGAAGCGAGTCGAAGGACGTTGAACGGCTTCGCAGATAGCGACAGCATCATTGAGGTCATTCTTTCCTCTGGTCCGATAAGGAGCAACATATTTGGCAGCCATGATGCGAGTGTCGTGACCAAGTTTGTTGAGAGTTCTTGCCCAGTAATGCGCTCCACCGCACGCTTCTAAGCCTATGCACATATGTGGAAGGTTTGATATGGTAGTGAGCAATTTAGAGCGACTAACCGACTTGTGCAGAACGACTTTACCTTTTACGTCAACGACATGAATACTAAAGTGATTTTTAGCTAAGTCGATACCGCCAAAATAAGAATAATCAGACATGATACCTCCGGTTTAAGCAATGACCACATGAGTGTGGCAGATCCTCGGGAGGGGGAATCCATGTCATTCGTTATGCGTAATCGATGGAGTACCGAGAATTAGATGGAAGTAGTAGAAGCGGAAAAATCGGATTTAGATTCATTCTTTGTGTATCTAGAAAATCAGCTGTCTGAAAATGGTAATGGAGAAGTTCCTCTTTTCCAGCCAATGTCCAGAGAGCAAAGTGAAAT
>NZ_SATR01000096.1 GCF_004551525.1 Vibrio ouci
TGTAAATCATATGTTTGTGGTAAAACATAACAAACAATTCAACAGTGATTCGCAACGCTTGGCGCTCTCAATTCGGGTTGAATTTAGTGTTTACGGCGCAGTATTCAAGTTCAGTGTCTGCGCTGCTCACACGTTAATTGGGCGTTAGCATGAAATAGCCACAAATTTGTGGCTATTCAGTAGTTTTGTCGAACGTATTATGCATCCATTCAAACATGTTTTGACCGCCGTTGCTGCTGTTTGGTCCATGACCACTCCATGAGTGTGTGCCATGAAGTTCAATTACCATGTTACGAGGCGAGTCAGAAAATTCATTTACTTTGTTTTGTAGTATTTCAGCTGAAATTTCAATATCAGTCTCAATTGTGATCAACCAGAAATTGTCAATCCAGTGCCACCATCCAAAGTCATTACTATCCAAGTAACTGATAAAGTCGCGGTCTCTCAAGTTTTCCGCTGCTACCATGAATCTTCTCATGAATTGCCACCTTGTCCAGATGAGGTGTCAGTGGCCGCTATTTCTTTGTGCTTGGTTGAAGGTACTATTTTTTCTTCAAGTACTCCGTGATCACTATCGCCTGTCATACCTTGCTGAATAGCCATCTTTTCAATGTTGAATTTTTCAGATCTGAGTGCATCGGGATCTTTAACCATAAAGAAAAGGTACGCAAATGCAAAAAGTACAAATGCTAGAAAATCCATCGCAACAAGACAAATCAATACCCATTGAGGAACGGGGTTATTTGGAAAAGTGAATAAAGCCAGAGTTGCAGTAAGTAAAAGCCCTAGCAGCCATGATAGAGGCTTCATAGTGGTGGATCTGCTACCACTTGAACTTGAGCTTTGTGCTAACGCACTTAAAATTTTGAGAGAAATAGGAAGCAACCCTTTGTAACTGACTATAGGGTGCTAATCTACATTGAAGGCTTAGTATAAGCAATCAGTTCATGCTAACAATAAATTTAAGCAGATTCGCAACGCTTGGCATTTTTGGTTTGAATCAGCTTTAGTGTTTACGGCACAATGCGTTAGGTAGGTGGCAGCGTTGCTCACTACTTAATTTGGCGTTATATGCTTCCGTCAGTAGAAGGAATAGAACTTATGTCACTCTATGAGAAACGAAATAGCAATTCGCAGCAAGAAGACGCGATGTTAGTTGCTTCGGATTCTTGGTTTACAGTCAAATTTGCCCAAGAAGCAGCAAAGTCTTGGAAGCGTATTATCGTACTCTTCGTTGTTGCCATTCTATGTTTGTTTGCACCAGCATTGGGCCTTATTGTATCTGCTATCAATGCTATGTTTTCGTAAATACATAGGGAATCGTCTGAAAGGTAGGTAAGTGCCACTTAAAGACGTCGTATTTTCATATTCAAGTACGCATATAACAATAAATTTAAGAGTGATTCACAACGCTCGGCGCTTTCACTTCAAGGCAGTTTAGTGTTTATGGCACAATGGTTTAGCTAGGGTGTTAGCGTTGTTCACACCTTAATTTGGCGTTATGTGCATGATTTACTGTGAGAAAACTCGCATCGCTTATTGAATCCTACTTTAGCTTCTCTATTTTTAGTGAACAATGGAGGAAGGAGGTTCTATGATGCGTCAAATCGAGTTTATCGCTCATTCCCGAGCACTTTCTTTCAGTTTATCATCCGCTTTTGGTGGTGTGGCAGTCTTATTTATAATGGACTTTGTTTTTTCCGTAGAGCAAAGTGCAATTACTTATGCCTTTGTGCTTGTAGGTTCTGTAATTCAATACATATCCACTAAGCGGAGGTGTGAAAGCAATCTAACGGCGGATGCTGATGAGGTGTATTTGTTTAGGATACCTGCTGCATTGAGGTATCAGAAGTCAATCACAGGTAGGCGATATATTCGTATTACATCGTTAACCAAGAAGGGATATCACAGGGTTAAAGTTTTTGAATCTTGGGTTTCCAAACAAGACTGGCAGTTCATGCTAGACAGATGCACATAACAAGCATTTAAGAGTGATTCGCAACGCTTGGCAGTTTCGCTTCGCTCAAGTATAGCCAAGCGTCGCTCACACCTTAATGCGGCGTTAGGCTAAACAAGATATCTCGGCGAGTGTAATAAATTTTCAAGGAAGGTTGTGAGTAAAATCAACATATTAGGAAAAATTTTTCCAGATGCTGTAAGCATCTTTACTAAAGAGACTTCATCATTAGAAGACTCATTAAAAAACGGTATTATAGTTCTTGACACTAATACACTTTTATTCCCATTTAATGTGAATAAACAGGGGTTAAAGGGAATTGTTGGTGCATATGAAAAATTAGTGAGTGAAGAACAACTATTCGTTCCTGCTCACGTAGCGCGTGAGTTTGCAAAGAATAGAGCCGCAAAATTAGGCGAAATATATGTAAGTGTAAGCAGAATGGCGAACTCTCAAAGAGATCTTAAACGTTATCCGTTGCTTTCTGACATAGATGATTACCAAGAAGTTGTTGAACTTCAGAAATCTATTGGCGAAACCGAAAAGAAAATTAAAGAGAAAATCAAATCAGTCCTAGATACAATATCTGGTTTTGAGCGAAATGATCCAGTAAGTGCTGCGTACTCGGAAATATTCAATAACAATGTTGTCTATCAGCACGTTATTACAGATGACAAATTAGAGGCAGACTTCAAATACCGTTCAGAAAATAAACTTCCTCCTGGCTATAAGGATGGGTCTAAAACAAATAATGCTGAAGGCGACCTAATTGTTTGGCACTCTATTTTGGAGTTAGGAAAAAACATAAAAAAGATTTGGTGTTCATTTCCTCCGATGGCAAACCAGACTGGCAATACAATATAGACAAAAAACCTTTTCAGGCTCGATATGAACTGATTGATGAATACCGAACGGTTTCTGATGGTAAATCTTTTCACATAGCCCCTTTGTCACATTTACTAGAAGTGTTAGAAGCTTCCGAAGGCACTGTTCAAAGAGTAGAGTGGTTGGAGCATATAAAGCCAGTGAATAAGGCGCACCTTTTAACTGGCAACACTTATTCTCTCGATGAGAAACTGGAAAATATGAAAAGCTGGTTCTTTGCCAACTATGAACCTCCGGAAAATAATCTACCTTACGAGTCAAGGGAAGGAGGGTATTTCTATATTTGGGGTGGTCCTTATGAACTTCAAGAAGTTCTTTTTGATGAGTTTGGTCAAAGTGAATCTGAGAACTTGATCAATATTTGTATTGAGCAAATAGAGGAAGAACACGGAGACATTGAATGGTCAGGTGTTCCTAGAAACGAAAGCATCTGGGTAACTGTTCATCCTGATTATGAAACGTGTAATGACATTGGTGCATCGGGAATGTTTCAAGTTATCGGCCTAGAGGATGAAAATGGTAATGATCTTTCATCACATATAGATTCTGGTCAGCATTATAGTAGCCTAAGAGATGTTCTCAAAGATTTATCTTTAAACCTTGGTATCAATGTTGATGGCGAGTTAGTGTAAAGTTTAGCCTAACAAGCAATTTAAGAGGGATTCACAACGCTTGGCATTTTTGCTTCTACTTCAAATTTAGTGTTTATAGCACAATGCTTTAGGTATGGGGGGAGGCGTTGTTCACCCCTTAATTGGGCGTTATGTTTACTTGTATTTCAAAGGCTTAAATGTCTTAGGCTCTAGTTCTTTGTCCCTCTGGCAAACAGTCCCTAGTAGACTCAGCAAATCCGCATTGTCGGCCTAAGTTCTTGAATCTCTCAGCCCGTAAAACATGCCAATGTTCGCGGGTTGCTTCATTGTCAGGTCGTGACGGTTGGCTGTTTGTGTAACTGGCTTTAAGTCGCTTTCAGGTTCATAACCAAGCAGCATTTCAGCTTGGTAGTTGCCTCGGCAATTCAACATTGTTTTGCGCTTTGGTTGGAAAAATAGGGCGTTTGTTGAAGCTTAGTCGGGTTGCCTCATTGGGCAGGGAAGTGGAATTACTGGTTTTAGGTTGACCGCCTTTGGTGGCTAAGCTTATTCCTGCCTTGTGGTTTAGTTCGGAAAATTAGTCAGAAATAGCAGTTCTTTCTCAATTAAATCATGAGTTTGTGGTAAAACATAACAAACAATTCAAGCTGATTCGCAACGCTCGGCGCTTTCGGTTTCAATTAGTTTAGTGATTACGGTGAAGTGCTTAGGTAATGTGGCAGCGTTGCTCACAACTTAATTGGGCGTTA
>NZ_SATR01000097.1 GCF_004551525.1 Vibrio ouci
GCCAAGATGTATGGACTCCCTATCTCCCTCGGGAGTAACGTAATAAGTAACGACACTTTTACAAGGAAGCCCATACATGACTCATTCTACGGTGCTCGCTATCGACTTAGCAAAAAACGTTTTCCAAGTTTGTAAGATGGATCGACATGGAAGAATTATTTTCAACAAAGAAGTCTCTCGAAAAAAACTTACTGAGCTCCTTATCAAAGAAAAAGCATCGCTCATTGCTATGGAATCTTGCGCGACCGCTCATCATTGGGGACGACTAGCTATTAAACTAGGTCATAAAGTAAAAGCCATCGCACCTAAACGAGTCTCTGCATTCCGGCAAGGTCAAAAAACGGATGCTAATGATGCTTTAGCCATCGCTATCGCCGCTATGCAGCCTAACGTGAAAGCTTGCCGAATACTTAATATTGAAGACCAGTGCCAACAATCTATTGTTCATATTCGCGAATTGCTTGTCCGACAGAAAGTCAGCTCCGCAAATCAATTAAGAGCGCTGTTACTTGAATTTGGCTTCCCTATCAACAAAGGCGATTTTGCGCTTAGGACCGAAATCCCCCTCATACTCGAAGATGCTGAAAATAGTCTCACCTGTACATTCAGGGAAACCCTGGCAATGATGTATGACCGATTCGTCGATTTAATTCACCAAATCGATAACATTACACAAAAACTGAAAGTCACTACATCTCAAGACCTATTGTGCAAACGCCTACAAGCATTAGAGGGGGTCGGCCCTATTTGTGCGGCTTTATTGAAAATTGCCCTCAGTCAAAAAGACCATTTTTCAAAAGGACGACATGCTTCTGCCTGCCTAGGATTAACCCCTGTTCAACATAGTAGTGGAGGCAAACAAAAGATAGGGGCTATTGCTAAACGCTGTGGCAACAACACTCTGCGTAACGCCCTCTACAATGGAGCCATTGGAGTCGTTTGCAAATTAGAAAAGCGAGAAGCTCGTACATCAAAAGAGCAATGGCTTAAAGCAATAACGGTAAGACGTGGGAAAAAGGTTGCTGCAATAGCATTGGCAAATAAGACCGTAAGAACAGCCTTCGCGATGATAGAAAGCGGAGAGGATTACCAGCCACAACTCCTTGTGGCTTAAACAGAGTTAGTCAAAAAGACCGTGATAACGAACAGGTAAGACCAACCTTCAAGAGACTGTGCAACGCTTAGGTATAAAATACCGCCGCCAAGATAAAGTCATGAAGGTGCGAGCACATCAAAGTGGCCCGAGATAGCTTCTCAACTAGAGCCCGTATATAAGCACGCATCTAACCTTCGTTAACAATCCTTTTTGACAACAATAGGGAGTCCATATAAGCGTTGCGAATCACTCTTAAACAGATTGTTATGTGCCTATGACTCAAGAAGCTCTATATTCCCAAGAATGTCATCAGCTAAGCTATACAAAAACAGGTAATCATACCTTGAGAGGTGAGGCATTTTCTTAGGTTGCCAATATCTACCATGAGCTAACCAGTTTCTGTAATCTAAAGCGCCTTGAAAACTGTCAAGACGAGCCTTGTGTTCAGGGTGCTCTCTACGCCAAGTAGAAATAATGTCATCTACTAAAGAGGCTTGATTCTCTTTTTTTCGATAGATGGCACGTAGTTTCTTGGAAAAAACATCACGTTTTTTCTTTTGACACCTAACTAAATAGTCCACTCGAAACCTAGCTTCTAGAGTAGCTAAGATTTCCAGAGAACACATTCGATCCAAGCTTTCAGTTCTATCTTTTAGTTCCTCCTGAAGCATGCTCAAAGAGCAACCAATAAACTTAGCAGGTACTTCAGATGATAAAAAATATTGTTGTAAAGCTAGCTCACTGTCAAAGTAGTATTCTTCTATGTCTTCAAGGTTTGAATGATCATTGGAGAATGCAACTTTACTAGGCATAGATTATTTCCATCAAAGCGTCGAAGAAATTGGACTCATTGAAGTCTTCAAATTTAACTCTACGTGAGTCCCTTAAAACCAACTTCCATACCCATTCAATTTCCTTAGGTTTCTCTTCAGGTATTGGTTTATTGATCGAAACACGTACATTGACCCCTGAGCTATTTTTATCAGCTAAGATAAACTGAACGCGACCTCGAGCCCCCTCCATATCTATTCGACCTTTTGTACCAATGAGCAATGTACCCACTGGCTCTAACACTACACTCTGTCCCGCAAAATCGATTTTCATATTTTTCACTTCATATGAACCGATATGATCTTCTACAAGAGTTTTAGGAGAATAACCATAGCTAACTCGACCAGCCTCAACATAAGGAGCAAACCAAGCTTCGACTTGGTTATAAAACGACTCGATATAATCTAGCCATTCATCTTTCTGTTTATCCCAGTCAATAGTTGATTCTTGTTGTTTTTTTTCGTGGCTTGACAAGAAACTATCAAAATCTTTCTTACTCATAATGTGTGCCTTACTCATAGTTTCTCTAATAATACACTGATACTAAATACCGTATCAATAAACCCAGACTGACCTAGGCACATAACGCCCAATTAAGTAGTGAGCAACGCTGCCACTTACCTAAAACATTGTGCCGTAAACACTAAAACCGATTCAAACCAAAAATGCCGAGCGTTGCGAATCTGCTTGAATTGATTGTTAGATGCCAGATCGCTGAACCTGATTTAGTAGTGGTAACGACACGAAATTATCGTTATCGCTTGATCATCGACTGCGTAAACAAGCCTATTAGTGTCATCAATACGACGAGACCAAAAACCGGATAAGTTCTCTTTTAACGGCTCTGGTTTACCTATACCCTCAAATGGAGAGCGCTTAACATCATTGATGAGTTTATTGATGCGCTTGAGTGTTTTCTTGTCTTGAGTTTGCCAATACAGGTAGTCACCCCAAGCGTCATCAGTCCACGACAGTAAACGTTGACTACTACTCATCAATTAACTCTCGTGCTGTTGTTTTACCAGCACGGTACTGTGCTATCGAACGATTTAGGTGTTCAGCGTTTTGAGGAGAGCGTAGTAAATGAACTGTCTCCATAAGGCTATTGTAGTAGTCCAAAGACATAACCACAGCATCTTCAGAATCACGGCGTGTAATAACTGTTGTATCAGCGTCATTAACTACGCCGTCCAAAACAGCTTTAAGACCATTTCGAGCTTCAGTAAAAGATACGATTCTCATAAGAACCTCCACATGTACATTTAATGGAACAAGTATAGTCTTCCCGACTCTACTTGTACAGTAAATTGGACATACGATATTGATAAGGCAACTAACGCCACGTTAAGTGGTGAACAACGCAGACCACCACACTTAACCTATTGTGCTGTAATCACTTAAGCTGAATCAAACTGAAAATGCCGAGCGTTGGGAATCCGTCTTAAACGCCTTGTATGGATAATAAGTACTCCAATCGGGTAAGGTGAGACCCAGACTTTAGCTGCAACTAAAGTTCTTCTATCTGGTAGTTCGATTAAACGATGGCTCCTCTATTGAGAGACCGGTAACAAGTACGAACGCCAGATAGAACTCCAAGCACCACACTCGAATAGTCTTCTGGGTCTCGAGCCCGCATTTGCAAGCAAGAGTTAGCTTATTATGAATACAAACACACTTCAAAACATTAATGTCGGCGTTGATACGGGTAAGTCACAATTAGACATCTATATCCGCCCTCTCGACATTTACTTCACCGTCCCGAACACCGAAAAAGGCATCCACGATGCCATTAAAACCATTAAGAAACACAAACCTCAACGCGTTGTCATCGAAGCAACAGGCCGATTAGAAATGCCCTTCATACTCGCCTGCGATAGAGCCAAATTACCTTACGTTGTTGCCAACCCGCTACGCATTAAAAGGTTTGCTGAAGCCATCGGTCAACGAGCTAAGAACGACCGTTTAGACGCCGCTCTCATAGCACATTATGCCGAACGTGTTCAGCCTACACTGACCAAGTTAAAAAGTGAAAACATACGCCTTATGAGTGACTTAGTTACAAGACGTAACCAACTACTGACCATGCAAACCATGGAAAGCGGTGTTTTTCAAGATAGTTGCCATCATTTGCTCGCTTATTAAGCAGCTTCTCTTTCTGGATTTAGGTGGACTTCGCCAACTGGCTTACAGTTCCTGATATCACCAGTCCATCGTTCAGGTTTTCGCTGTTTTGCAGCGAGTAATAC
>NZ_SATR01000098.1 GCF_004551525.1 Vibrio ouci
TGACAACTGGCTTACTGACATTGAATATGGAGGCAGTAGCTTCTTCAATATGGCTTCTTTTCTTTCTGCTGGAATACGAGACACAATTCATTCTTACCGCCCAAACTGGTTAAATTTTAACAGTGACAACTATCCTGCCAGAGGGGGTACTGATGGAACAAGCATAACAATAAATTTAAGCAGATTCGCAACGCTTGGCACTTTCGGTTTGAATCAGTTTTAGTGTTTACGGCACAATGGTTTAGGTGAGTGGTAGCGTTGCTCACTACTTAATTTGGCGTTATGCCTTATGAGGAAATTATGAGTACATATGAAGTAATTTCGACAATAGTGATCGTAATAAGCATCGCTATCAATGTGTTTCAGTTTCGTCAACGTAAGCCGAAGCTAAAAATTCAGATGTGCCGTAGTATTGAGCCAAATCAAGACGGGGTAGGTAACTACCTTTGTGGACGTATTTTTATTTCCAATCACGGTAGTGAGACTGCATTTTATAGTGGCTTAGAGGCTATTGATGACAAAGGTAAACTATTCTTTCCTTGCTGCTCATTAAAGATTCCTAGTGAAATTCCTCCTAATGCTTCGGTTGTAGGTACTATCACGAATGGGCACTTGCTCTGTAATGGAACGAAAGAATTATATGTTATTGATGGGACTTTAAGTAAACACCGAGTACCAACTAAGGTATTGAAATCAGTGATTTCAGATCTTACTCAAGAACGAGATAGGCTTGAAGGACTAGGTGTTAATGTTCATCCTAATAATTCATGGTCATCTCAACCACAGGCATAACAATAAATTTAAGAGTGATTCACAACGCTCGGCGCTTTCATTTTAAGCTAGTTTAGTGTTTATGGCACAATGCTTTAGGTAAGGTGTTAGCGTTGTTCACACCTTAATTTGGCGTTATGCTTCTTAATTGACTCAGGATAAAGTATTGATAGAAATAGAATTTAGTATCTATCTGGCAAGTAAAAAGAATTGGGTTCATTTAGTCAAAAATGTTCACCTTCCGGTAGTGCCAAGAGTTGGTGAGTTTGTTAAGTTCAACAACCGCATTGTAGGCGATTACTTCTCTTGGACCGTAAATCAAGTAACTTATCGCGAAAGTGGAGTGATAGAAGTAACTACTGAATTGCTCGATAACACTAACAACCGAATGTATTCATTCGAAGAGCAAGATGAGTTTCTAGAGTATTACCATTCTTATTTAAACGAGGGGTGGGTTTCACCTCATGGAATTAAAGCTAACAAGCAATACCAACGGTGAAAAGCAGAAGCATAACAAACTGTTTAAGAGTGATTCGCAACGCGTGGCATTTTTACTATGCGTTGCTTTAGGTGTTTAAGGTGGTATGCGGTGACTTCGGCATTGCGTTGCTCACACCTTAACAGAGCGTTATGTTAATGAGGAAATTAAATGAAAAAGGTAATAAGTGTTTTGTTTGGGTTGGCATTATTGGCTGGATGTGAAAACAATCAAGAGCCAATAACTCTATCAGCGGAAAAAGGTGATGTTACTTATCTGCTGAGTGTAAACGCAACAAATGCTTCAATAACTATTGGAAAAAATACCGAGACTCTTACAGTGAAGGCATACGATTCCAATGAAATTTTGTTGGAAGACAAAGATGGAAATGCTCTAAATTTTAAACAACAGCCTAGTTTATCAAATTGGTTGTGTGACTTATGTGTTAATCACGGGCTTCCTGTGACCTGGAAATAACATAACAATCTGTTTAAGAGTGATTCGCAACGCTTGGCATTTTTGCTATGCGTTGCGTTTTGTGTTTAAGGTGGTATGCGGAGGCTTCGGTATTGCGTTGCTCACACCTTAACAGGGCGTTAGGGCTTACTACAAAAAATTTGCAAGGATGGCGAAATGGTAAGGTTTTATCTAGTTCTTACTTTGTTAGGTATATTGCTACCGTATGGAGCGTTGGTTCCTTGGCTAGTTGCTAATGGCTTAGATATTAGTCTTTTGTTCAGTGAAGCGGTGGCAAACCCCATTAGTATAATGGCCTGGCTTGATGTCTTGGTTGGTGCGATTGCTCTGATAGGCTTTATTTTAGTGGACGGGCAAAAACATAAAGTGAAGTATCGATATTTTGCAGTGTTGGGAACTTTGTCAGTTGGTGTGTCGTTTGGGCTCCCAATGTACCTTTATTTCAAAGAAAAACAGTCCCTTCAGCCACAGCCCTAACAATAAATTTAAGAGTGATTCACAACGCTTGGCGCTTTCACTTCAAGCTAGTTTAGTGTTTATGGCACAATGCTTTAGCTAAGGTGGCGGCGTTGTTCACACCTTAATTTGGCGTTAAGTGCTTCAGTGTCGCAATCAAGGTTTTAGTGCATGCGTATGATGGATGATTAGTATAAAATCACAATAGTTTGAATTAATGGAAAAAAAATAATGGCTGACTGGACAGATCTACTACCGACTGCTGTAAAAGCACCAATTACAATTTATCAAAATAAAAGTCAGATCCATGAATGGTGGAAACGACTGTTGGTCTATGCGGGGCGCGGCGACACAAATGTTGTTGTAACTGGTGCGGCAGGATCTGGTAAGTCGGTGTTAACCTTATGCCACCACGGTGAAGTAAAAGATCGGGAGTGGAAAGAACCAGGAACATCTACAGCTGTCGAGAAAAAAGCGATTTCAGTTGGTGAGTGGACTAAGATATTCACTGTTGTTCCGGGACAGGAAATATTGGCTCGAGAAGCAGCTTTAGACGAAGCCTTTAATACCCATAAGAATCTTGAAGGTGTGCTTCATGTCGTCGACTTTGGTTTCACTTCTATCCGCTCTAGTGTTTCTGAGCAAAAATTGAAAGATAGAGGTTATGTAACTCTTGAGGCTATTAGAGACTACAACCTTGAACGTGAATTAGAAGAATTTAAGAAAGTTACAAATCTGATTGCAACAGCATGTGCCGCTGGGAGAGGTCCTAAATGGCTAACCATCGCTGTGAGTAAAGCAGATTTGTACTTCGATAAATTAGAACAAGCTAAAATGTACTACTATCCAGAAGGAGATAGTCCATTTGTGGAAGAACTGAATAGGTTGTTAAAGCGTGTTGGCTCTAACAATCTTAAGTGCCGTGTAGTTCCTGTTTGTCCTAAGCCAAAACCATATGTTTGGGGAGACACTAAAATTTCTCCTCAATTGGTAACTTTTGATGAGCCAGCGAATTATATGCAAAACTTCGTTGGTATCTTAGCTGAGGTTTCTGATGAGTGATGAATATTTCGAAAAGCCAAGTTCAACCTTGAGTGAGTTGGAAAAATTAATTTCACTTGCTGAAAATGTATCTGGTCACTTGAAAGAGCTAGAAGAGCTTTCTATGTCTAATAAGCAGAGGCAGTACATTATATTAGGTTGTATTTATGCTTTTGTGATGTTCTCAGCACTGCTTTTGTTCTCAAACATGACGCTTGAAATAAGCTCGATTTATCGCACTATAATATCAGCGTCATCATTAATCATGTCTCTACCACTGATTGTTGCGCTGTTTAATGCACGTAGGCGAGCTAGAAAGCTGTCTGAAGATTTAGAGATTGAATCATCAGTATTAGCCGAGTTGCTGGACTTAATTCATGAACTAGAAAACTATAGTAGATTCGCAGAGTCACTAGATCCAGTAGCGATAGCCACCTATCGTATGAGATTGAAAAGGTTACGTTTTTCGATTAAATAAATACGCACTTAACAAAGCATTTAAGAGTGATTCCCAACGCTTGGCATTTTCAGTGCCAGTCGTTGGGTTTCGTGTTTATGGTGGTATGGTTTAGTTGTGTGGTAGCGTTGCTCACACCTTAATGCGGCGTTATGCGTAATTGATGGAGTACCGAGAATTAGATGGAAGTAGTAGAAGCGGAAAAATCGGATTTAGATTCATTCTTTGTGTATCTAGAAAATCAGCTGTCTGAAAATGGTAATGGAGAAGTTCCTCTTTTCCAGCCAATGTCCAGAGAGCAAAGTGAAAT
>NZ_SATR01000099.1 GCF_004551525.1 Vibrio ouci
GGGCGTTAGCTATCTTTTCAACTTTGGGCACAAAGTCGAATGTCTTAAGTAAGAATACAAACTTACTTAGTGCTTTTGGTATTCTTAGTATTGTCGTTTTCCATGCGTTAATCTCATTGGAGGCAGTATGAATATAAGGTTTTGTGAAAAGTGCGAGAGAGAAACTGAACATACAGAAGCAATCAAGCAGAAACCCTCAAAATATGGAAAGTCAAAAAAAGAACAGTTCAAAGCGTTTCTGGATGGTTTCTTCAGTGGAGCAGCGGCTTCTTTACCTGGAGGAGCATCATTGGAGTTAACCGACAGATACGTTGTTTGTCTTAAATGTGGCAAACAAACACTAGAAAATCACGGCACAGAATTTCAATAGCGCTCCTCTGTAGACAGAAACTTAGTATCAAGTTTGAAGTGCGACACTTTTTACAGATGCGCATGAATATACTCCTGAGGTGTAAAGAACCCAAGTCTTTTCCTTGGGCGCGAGTTTAGCTTTCCAGCTATTTGGTTACAGAGCCTCTGTGTCACATGTGACATAGAGGCTTTTTTAGGTAAGTACTGTCTAATTAAACCATTCGTGTTTTCATTGGTTCCACGCTCCCATGAGTGGTACGGGTTAGCAAAGAAAAACAAACACTTAGTTTGTTTTTCTAACTGAGCATATTGGTGAAATTCAGTACCATTATCAGCAGTAATCGTTTTGAACGGTAAGTCTGACTGCTTAATGATCTTCTTCACTCGATTGTTCAATGAATTAGTCGTTCTGTCGTCTAATTGGCCTATCAAAGTATAACCGGTCATTCTATCTACTAAAGTCACAATGCAGTGTTTGGTTCCTCGCCCAATGACAGTGTCTATTTCCCAGTGTCCAGGCTCAAGACGAAGCTCTGCTTCGGCTGGGCGTTCAGATATATGTTTCTTTGCGGCTAAGCGGCCTCTGCTGTCGTTAGAGCGATATCTTTTACGCCTTTGCTTAGTTGACTGGCGTAGGTGTTTCCACAACATCCCGCCTTCTGCTTTGTTATTCCAAACATACTGGTAAATCAGTTCGTGACTCATCGTTTTTTGACCAATTCGCCTTAGAAATCCAACTATCTGTTCAGGGCTCCAGTCCAGTTGCAGCAGTGCTGCAACGAGCCTGAAGTCGGTTTCGCCATAGCGCTTGTTTCGCCTTGAACGAGCGAGCCTATTCCGAGCTCGTTGCTGAGCATAGCCAGGTTGGTACGAGTATCTGTCAAAGTATTTGTTATATCGCTTATTACGTTCTATCTCACGATAGATCGTAGACTTGTGACGGTTGAGTAATCTAGCGATTCCAGCAGTACGCAGTCCTTGCTTTCTTAAGATAGAAATCGTATATCTTTCTTTCTCAGTGAGGTGTGTATATTTCATAGTTTTACTTCTTGGCGGGAGCAAAATTTATGAATACCACATCTCACTGTTTTATTTTTCAGAGGTGTCGCACTTCGTACTTGAATCCAAGAAAGCTAACAATAAATTTAAGAGTGATTCACAACGCTCGGCGCTTTCACTTCAAGCCAGTTTAGTGTTTATGGCACAATGGTTTAGCTAAGGTGTTAGCGTTGTTCACACCTTAATTTGGCGTTAGGCAAACAAGTGTTCACAAAGGAGTAAATAGTGAATAAGGAAGTGAGAGTAGGAGTGGCTGCAGTCATTCTGCGTGAAGGTCGTATCTTGCTTGGAGAGCGCATTGGTTCTCATGGGGCTAATACTTGGGCGACTCCTGGTGGGCATCTTGAATTGGGTGAAAGTATCGAAGAATGTGCGGAAAGAGAAACTCTCGAAGAAACAGGTTTAACAGTAGACTCATTTAAGAAATTAGCCTTCACCAACGATGTTTTTGAAAAAGAAGGTAAGCACTACGTAACATTGTTTGTTGTAGCTTCTTGCCTGACGGGAGAGCCACAGGTTACTGAGCCGAACAAATGTAAGCAGTGGCAATGGTTTGAACTCGACAAGCTCCCTGAGCCGCTATTCTTACCTTTAACTAATTTGTTGAAGGAATCCGTAGACTTTGGGGCAATTGCCTAACAAGCAATTCAAGCTGATTCGCAACGCTCGGCACTTTTGGTTTCAGTTGGTTTAGTGATTAAGGTGAAGTGTTCGGGTAAGGTGGCAGCGTTGCTCACAACTTAATTGGGCGTTAGCAAACTCACTTGAGTTTACGAATGAACTTGTGACTCGAGCTGTTAAAATTGGATTATTTAATTTGATTAAGGAAAATCAAACATGAAAACTTATAACCTCCATGCTGTCACATTCGCAAATGACTCTTATTATACGGTAATTTTACCAAGTGACTTCCCAAATCTAACAGAAAACAAAATGCGCTCATGGGCGAAATGTAAGTCTGAAACTTCTAAACAGCGTATAGCGATTCTTGATTGTGATGCAAAGTTTAAACACTACACTTGTGTGAACAATGGACTAACGGAATTACAAGCTCATGAAATGCGTGTTGAGTTATTGCATCGTGTAGAAGCTGAAGGAAAAAGAACGATTATTAACAACCTGAAACGCTGTGAGACTTCATTGGAAAAACATCGAAATGCGTTTTGGGATGAGCTAGAGGAAAAAGGAATTAAAGAAATTTTGTCTGAAATCTAAGGTGCACTTCGTATTCGAATCCATGTTTGCTAACAATAAATTTAAGCAGATTCGCAACGCTTAGCATTTTCGGTTTGAATCAGCTTTAGTGTTTACGGCACAATGGTTTAGGTAGGGTGGTAGCGTTGCTCACTACTTAATTTGGCGTTATGCAACAAGAGGCTAGAATGAAGTTTTCGTTAGTTGACGGAGTTAGGCAGGAACCGTCCCCGAAGGTAAAAGGTTTATGCCAGTTTTGTGGTAAGCCAACGCTGTCTAAGTGTGGTACTAAAGTACGTTGGCATTGGGCTCATGCACGCAAAGATTCATGTGACCCTTGGTGGGATAATGAAAGTCAGTGGCACAGAGACTGGAAAAACCATTGGGCAAATGACTATCAAGAGATTGTCAACTTTGATGAGGTCGGTGAAAAACACATAGCAGACGTTAAATTACCTAATGGTATGGTATTAGAGTTCCAAAACTCACCGATGTCGCATAAGGAATTACAGTCTCGTGAGCAATTCTACGGAGATATGATTTGGGTTGTAAATGGTAGGAACCTAGCTAAAAATATGAAGTTAAGGGCTGCATTACCAGACCCGAACCATGTATCTATGGTGGACATTGGCGTTCGAAATATTAATCATAAAACACACTTTATCTACTTCCATATTTCAGAATGCCAACCAGACGAACTAATCGAAATACATTCATCTGATAAAATAGAGAGCTTAATTAAAGATACTCATGTTGGTCATTTTTTCTATGAGTGGAAACGACCAAAACAAGTGTGGCTAAATGCAAAGAAGCCAGTGTATCTTGACTTTGGCAAGGGCATTCTATGGCAGCTAAAACGCTTCAACGAATTCAGTTCTTTCTGTATTCAAGCGCATCGCAAAGAAGAGTTCTTAAGACGCTATGGAGCAGTTGCATAACAATAAATTTAAGAGTGATTCACAACGCTTGGTGCTTTCACTTCAAGTMAGTTTAGTGTTTATGKCACAATGSTTTAGGTAAGGTGKTAGCGTTGTTCACACCTTAATTTGGCGTTAGTTTGCTACAAAGAATCGGGAAGTATTGAGGAAGATATGAAAGTAGATATTAGACCAGCCAAGGAAGACGAACTGGAACCTCTCCATTCTTTGGTTATTTCAAATGATGAATGGATGAAGTTCAATGGTCCTTACTTTCCA
>NZ_SATR01000100.1 GCF_004551525.1 Vibrio ouci
TAACGCCCAATTAAGGGGTGAACAACGCCGCCACCCAAACCTAAAGAATTGTGCCATAAACACTAAAACTGAAGTAGAAGCAAAAGCGCCAAGCGTTGTGAATCCCTCTTAAATTGCTTGTTATAACAACGATTTCCTCGATGCTGATGTCTATACCTTACCCTGCTCGAAAGCTAAAATGTTCTCGAATGCTATTTTGAAGTAAAGCTCGTAGCTGTTTTGCTCTACATACCCTAAATGTGGGGTAGCCGTTACGTTTGGTAATGACAATAAAGGCTCGTTATCAAGCGATGCTGGTTCATTGTCAAATACATCAACGGCAGCTCGCTTAGTTGGGACCGCCACCAGCTCGTTGTATAGCGCAGAGTTTTCTACAAGCTCTGAGCGACTAATATTTACAAATAAAGAGTCGGGCTTCATTAAGCTCAAGTCCTGAGCCGTTACGCACGCTCTAGTTACTTCATTCAAACGTAAGTGAAGTGACACAATATCCGAACCAGAGAAAAATGCTTCCTTTGAAGCGGCAGCTTCAAAGCCGTGTTCACGCGCAAGATTCCTTGATTGCTCACTACCCCAAACAACCACTGACATTTCAAATGCTTTTGCAAATTGAGCGATTCGTTGTCCAATTTTTCCGTAACCCCAAATACCAAGCTTCAAGCCCTTTAGAGTACGACCTAAACCGAGCACACCAGAGTTTTGCCACATATCGTTTTGTAGATTGGCTGAATAAGTTGGTACATGGCGACTTGCCGCCATAATCAGGGCCCAAGCTAATTCCGAAGGAGCAACAGGAGAGCCACGCCCCTCCAACACCTTTACTCCATACTTTTCGCATAGGTGGGCATCAATATGGTTGCTAACTTTACCTGTTTGACTGATAACTTTAAGGTTAGGTAACTGCGCAAGCAGTGACTCTGTAATGACTGTACGTTCTCGGATTAAAACAAGACACTCTGTGTCTTTTAGCTTAGCTACCAACTCCGACTCAGGAAGTGTTTCGTTCAAGATGGACACATCGTGATGTGATAGTAATTCGAAACAATCTAACGTTCTAACCACATCCTGGTAGTCATCTAAAACCGTTATTTTCACGGAACTCTCCTTGTTGTTATAACGCCAAATTAAGGTGTGAACAACGCTAACACCTTACCTAAAGCATTGTGCCATAAACACTAAACTAGCTTGAAGTGAAAGCGCCGAGCGTTGTGAATCACTCTTAAATTTATTGTTATGTTTTAGTAGCCTCGATCTCATTGCCAGCAATAGTACACAAAACCAAACCACTGTCTTTTTCGCTAGAGCTAATAATGAGCTTCCCAAATGAATCCCAAACTGAGCTTTTACCACAAGTTTTCCAGCCACCTGTTTCTGAGATATGGTTGCTTAGAAGTACTGGAACACGTTGCTCTAAAGCAATTTCGGATAGGATTTTAGAATCAGGGGTAAAACCATTACCAGAAATTAGAGCACTTACAACATAAGCATCTGCACCGAGCTTTTTAGCCCGCAGAGAATGTTCCGACGTTATAAAGTCGGCACAAATAGCCAATGCTATTTGATACCCATTCACAGTAAAGAAGTAATCCGTCGCCCCAAAAGAACAATAATCATCTTCGCCTTCATGCAGATATTGCTTTGAATAAAATTGGACTGAGCCATCGGGAAAACAAACTACCGCACCTATTGTTGGCTTTGAGGAATTGTTAGCTTTTAGCGGACAACCTGCAATAACTATAATCTCATTTTCAACTGACGCTTGAGAGAGTTCTTTAAAACTCGACGGCTCAGGCGAAAACGCTAGTTCAGCAACCAAATCTAACTCATAGCCCGTCAATGATAATTCCGGAAAAACGACAACATCAGCTTTGTAAGAAGATGACTCCTCGATCATTTTAATGTGGTTTTCAATATTTCCACATAAGTCGCCTCTCACGATCGGGATTTGAGCCAAGCTTATAGTTACACCAGTTTCCAAGTTTCCTCCTTAAAACATAACGCCAAATTAAGGTGTGAACAACGCTAACACCTTAGCTAAACCATTGTGCCATAAACACTAAACTAGCTTGAAGTGAAAGCGCCGAGCGTTGTGAATCACTCTTAAATTTATTGTTATATGCCTTTACGACTTACCTAAATATGGCTTTAGAAAACAGGCAACTTGCTCTTCACAAAGGCCAACTTCTACTTCAATACCATTTTGTTTGAGAATAGAAATACCTTTACCACTATTACGCTCGTCTGGGTCAACTAATGCGATAACAACATGCTTTATGCCCGACTTCACCAACGTATCTGCACAAGCAGGAGTTCGACCAACAAAAGAGCAAGGCTCTAAGGTCACATAAGCTGTCACACCATCAGTTGAACCTTTGTACGCATTTAATGCTTCGACTTCAGCGTGGTTTCCACCAATGGCTTGCGTAAAACCTTCAGATACGACGAGGTTATCTTTGACTAAGACACAGCCAACTGGCGGGTTGGGAATACAATCAGGTAATGCTTTCCTAGATACTTCCAACGCTCTAAGCATATATTTTTCTGACATTTTTCCGTATTCCTCATTCGGGCATATAACGCCGCGTTAAGTAGTGAGCAACGCTACCACAAAACCCAACCATACCACCGTAAACACAAAACCCAACGATGGAATGAAAAATGCCATGCGTTGGGAATCTGTCTTAAACGCTTTGTTAGAGCGCTACTAACTCTGCAAGTTTACTAGCAACATTACCTATTGGATCTTCTGCTGTATCTAAACCACTTCGAGAACCAAGTAACGGACTCACATCGCGAAGATCTTCATACGTAGTATCGTGGACAATTGGCACGAGCAAATCTGTAGAGAGTAAAGCAGATAGTTCTTTGTCTGCGACACCCTCTCCGGCTATGCGCTTCAAAAATGATGGAGTTACCATGACGATTCCAATTCTTGATTTAGCTAAACCTTTATCGATTTCACGCATTAAATTTGAGCCGAGCAAAACGTCTTTTTCGCTAAACCAAACTGAAACACCTTTAGCTTCGAGTAAGTCATGTAACTCCTTGGCAATTCCTTTTCGGTCATCCCAAGCGTGACATAGGAACACATCACGAAGATCAGGTTTAGAAGCTCGTCTCTCTACATTTTTTCGTACTGGAGTAAGAGTTCTAATTTCAGCCGGAGTATAAACCACGGAGGAACCAGGACTTGACCAACTAGGTCTAGGACGGCTTGAACTTGAACCACTTGAGCTGTTGCTACTGCCGCCGTACGAAGAGTATGAAGACGATGGATACGAGGAATATGAACGGTAGCTACCACGACTACTACATGCTGGACAGTTAGCTCTAGCACTTGCTGTTCGGTGACCATTTACTGGTGCTGTACATCTTGCCATTTAACGATTTCCTAAGTATGAATTCAATCCAATGATAAATGATTGAACACAATATGAAACAACGGCAGTATGGCGTTTCAAAGACGGTCACAAAAATACCGGTGCGCTCTAACGCCAAATTAAGTAGTGAGCAACGCTGCCACTTACCTAAAGAATTGTACCGTAAACACTAAAGCTGATTTAAACCAAAAGTGCCAAGCGTTGCGAATCTGCTTAAATTTATTGTTAGCTGTCTGGAATGAAGCCGACAATTTTAGCCCTAGCAAAGTCTTTGAGTTGATCATCTATTTCGAAGTCAAATGAAAAACTAGAAATAGTCCAGTCGTTCTTAGGTTTGTAG
>NZ_SATR01000101.1 GCF_004551525.1 Vibrio ouci
TCAGTCAGACTGCATTGAGTAAAATCACATAACAATAAATTTAAGCAGATTCGCAACGCTTGGCATTTTTGGTTTGAATAGGCTTAAGTGTTTACGGCACAATGGGTTAGGTGTGTGGTAGCGTTGCTCACTACTTAATTTGGCGTTAGGCGAATCTGGTCATCTTAAGTTTATGGTGAGATAAATAAGAATGTGTATTGATAGCGAATTAGACAAATTAAAGGGTTGGATTGAGCATTTACCTCGAATCGGTATGCAAGCAATCGGCGGTGACGGTCAGCCCATGTATATTCTAGACCTAATTATGATTGGGGCTATTAAGCGCTCATTGAGTCTTGCTAGTGGTTTACAAGCATTGGTGGCTTCGAGAAACATGACTTGCTCACGAGCAGTCGTGAGAATGGAATTGGACACAATTAGTCGATTACTTGCTTACACGTATGTAGAAGAGCCTTCAGATATGGCGACTAAAGTCATCGGTGGTAAGGCATTGAACTCTTTTAAATGCAGAGACGGCAAGAAGCTGAGAGATGGTTACCTAATTGACAGAATGACGCAAGATTACCCTTGGGTGAAAGATGTTTATAAATACACATCAGGTTATGTGCACTTTTCTGAAAGGCAAGTGTTTGACTCCATCTCTTCTTTGGGTGAAAACGGTCTTCGCTCGGTTAAGTTTCACATAAGTGCTGAAGATAACAATTTTCCAGATGAAAGTTGGATTGAAATATTACAGTGTTTCAACGAAATGTTATCAATTCTTGGAAAGCTGCTAGTAGCTTATAGAAATGAACTAGAACAAGCAGCGGTTTAAATTCGCCTAACAAACTGTTTAAGAGTGATTCGCAACGCGTGGCATTTTTACTATGCGTTGCGTTTAGTGTTTAAGGTGGTATGCGGTAGCTTCGGTATTGCGTTGCTCACACCTTAACAGGGCGTTAAGTTTTAGGAGAATAATATGTCACGTGCAGTAACTGCTGATCATGTATTGTTTGATGAGTGTATTCGAGCCTTTCGCTCCGATGATGAAAGGTGGACTCCATTCGAGAAAGGACCGAGCTATTCTTTTCTGTTAACCTCTTTTGAGATTTCGATTCCGTGGCAATTTAAAGAGTGTCATGTTGCTTCTTCAGTACAAGTTAGTCTTCCTGGTGCTAACTCTGCGTTCATAAGTAAAGTTTGCAACCCGGAGCATGTTGGAGGACACAATAGCCATTTATTCGGTATTGCTTTATCAGCAATTGCTTCATTCTCTTGGTTAAAGCCTTGTAAGTCTACAAGAGATGATTATTTATGCCGACAAGAGCATCTAACCGATTCGGATTACAGTGAATTAGCATTAAATCATCCTGTGTTGGTTGCGGGGCCGGGCGCTAATCACTCTAGAGTATCAGATGCTAAGTTGGACGATATGCACAAACAGCTAGAACAGCTAATGTCAAAGTTACTTAGCGTTGACATAAAAACGTACCGAATAGCAATGCAAAGTATAAGGTTAGTTCATTTATCTTTATTGGTTAAAAGGGATGATTTTGGGCTAGCGTATTTACTTGTTGTTTCAGCCATTGAAGCTGTTGCTCAACACGCAATAAAACGGAACAAGGTAAAAAATAAGCACCCGAAAGAAGCTGAATGGAAACTACGCTCTAAAGAAGATCTTATGTTCAAAGAACTATTTGAATCATATTTGGAATCAAGAGGAAATAACCAGTATTTACGCGAGAGGTTTGTGTCATTTATTGAGAAGTTTGCACCTGTTGAAAAGTGGACTAATTATATTGAACATCCAATGAGTGATGTGGCAGATACCATTAGAGCTTATGGCTCGACGCATAGCTCTGAACATCTTACGAGAAAAAATTGGTTTGAGAAGTACCCTGAAGATCTAAGCCCAGATGAGATTAGCTCAATTATATCTGACGCTTATGTTCATAGGTCATGCTTCATCCATCGTGGCGAACAACCACCACACACTGATCCTAGTCCGTCATTCCATCGTTTTTTTCAAGATTATCATTCGTATGATGGCTATGAACTTACTGAGAAATTACTACCAAATTACGAGCTTCTGATTGGTTTAGCAAAGCATTCGATAACCAATTGGCTGCATACGAAATAAAAACTTAACAAACGCTTTAAGACGGATTCGCAACGCGTGGCATTTTTATCATGCGTTGATTTTAGTGATTTAGGTGGTATGCGGAAGCACCGTATTGCGTTGCTCACCACTTAAGCGGGCGTTAAATTCTTGAGGGTTTATGAGAGCATTTCGAAATGTATCAAAAAGGGTGCAGGGTAGCCTCAAGTCACTTTATTCCGTTCTAGACAATAAAACGAACGAGAGCATTGAGGATTGGCAATGTGTTGCAATCACTGTGTTCGATCATTGGTTAACACGAGAAGAGTTTGAGCAATATTTTACTAATCGTTCGTTAGACCAACAAGCCGATATCGACCTACGTTGGCATTTGTTTCATCGTCTTCTAGCGGAGGATGTTTCGTGTTACCAGTACAAATATAGATCTGTTAGTCGGTTGATATTTAAGGAGCCAAGAAACAGCTCTTTGTTTGTCCGTCGTTTATCTAGGTTTTCAGTTGCGGATGCTGATGCTTTGCAGCTCGTAATTCCAGAATATCGGGCTGTTTTCGTACAAGGTTATGACGATACATGTTCTCTTTACTTTGAGTGTCGAGAGTCTGTAAAGCCTCTACTCCATGAAATTAGAAAGTTGGGCATGTATACGTTAGAACGAATTTAACAAACTGTTCAAGAGGGATTCGCAACGCGTGGCATTTTCACTATGCGTTGGTTTTAGTGTTTAAGGTGGTATGCGGCGGCATCGGTATTGCGTTGCTCACCCCTTAACAGGGCGTTATGGCGCAGGGCGAAAATGGACAAAATCGTAGAATTAATAAAACGCGACCCAATAAGGACTGAAGCACTCAATCATGTGTCTCAGCTGAATCTGCCTCAGTGCTATATAGCAGCGGGTTTCGTTCGAAATTTAGTTTGGGACTCCTTACATGAGTTTGAATCTACGACTCCTTTGAATGACGTTGACGTGATTTACTTCGATCCTAATGAATCCAACCCTGATGCCTACCTTGGTTATGAAGCATACTTGAAAGAGTGTATGCCAGAGCTTAATTGGCAAGTTCGAAATCAAGCTCAAATGCATGAACGTAATGGTGATGAACCTTACCAAAGTTCAGTGGATGCAATGAGCTACTGGCCTGAAAAAGAAACAGCAGTTGGAGTTCGTCAAATAAGCGTGAATCAATATGAAGTTGTATCAGCGTTTGGGTTTGAATCTTTATTTGGTTACTGCGTCACGCACAATCCCAAAAGGTCACAAGCAACATTTGAAAATCGCGTAAATTCGAAAAGGTGGTTAGTTAGATGGCCATCTTTGAGAGTTGCGCCATAACAATAAATTTAAGCAGATTCGCAACGCTTGGCATTTTTGGTTTGAATCGGCTTAAGTGTTTACGGCACAATGGGTTAGGTAAGTGGTCGCGTTGCTCACTACTTAATTTGGCGTTAGCATTCGACAGGAGATAACATGTACATTTTGGTAGTAAGTTCGAGCTTGGATCCAAATAGTCGAAGTCGTCAAATCGCTAAGCTATGTATTGACGAACTACAATCGTTGGATAGACAAGTTAAATTTGTTGATTTGGCGGAAC
>NZ_SATR01000102.1 GCF_004551525.1 Vibrio ouci
GGGCGTTATGCGTAATCGATGGACCACGGAGTATTAGATGGAAGTAGTAGAAGCGGAAAAATCGGATTTAGATTCATTCTTTGTGTATCTTGAAAATCAGCTGTCTGAAAATGGTAATGGAGAAGTTCCTCTTTTTCAACCAATGTCCAGAGAGCAAAGTGAAGTTCCAGAAGCAACAAAAGATAAGTTTATCCAAGGATTTTCCCATCACTTTGGCGATTTAGGTTGGAGAAAGCTCTGGGTTGTAAAAGACACCTCTGGAAGTATCAAAGGTCACATTGATCTTCGCCACCACGGTGATGATAGCCGTTCTCATCGAGTTCTACTTGGTATGGGCGTAGATGTTTCTTGCAGGAAGCAAGGTATTGGTCAACGACTCATTGATGCGGTTATAAATTTCTGCCAAGAAAAAGCCGAAATTGACTGGCTTGATCTTTGTGTACTATCAGAGAATTTCCCAGCGAAGAACCTCTACCTAAAAGCAGGGTTCGATGTTGTTGGAGAGTTCAAAGATCAATATAGAATCGACGGTTTGTCAGTCTCGGAAACAGCAATGACAAAGTACGTCAAAAATTACGCATAACAAAGCATTTAAGAGTGATTCGTAACGCTTGGCAGTTTCGCTTCGCTCAAGTATAGCCAAGCGCTACTCACACCTTAATGCGGCGTTATATTTATAGGTAAGTTATGAACTTAGAAGAAGAAATGTCGAAGCTGAATGAGTTTTACTTTTTCAAAGAATTTACGTATTCAAGCACATTGTTTAAGCGTGAAGATGGTCAAGAAGTAGAGCTAGCGGACAATGTATTAATGATTGATGATCTTTATGTCATCTATCAGTTGAAAGAACGTTTTGAGCCAGAAAGCTCCACGGCAGAGAAAGAAATCAAGTGGTTTGAAAAAAAGATTATTAAAAATGCTTGTAGCCAAATCCGTGATTCATTGAGGTATATAGGTGATTACGACGAAGTTCATTTAGAGAATAATCGAGGGCATAAAATAAACATCGCTACAGATCAGGTGAAGAATATTCATAAGGTAGTAATGTACAAGCCATCTAAGCTACTTCCTACGGAAGTATTGCAGAAAAAATTTCATAAAAGTTCAACAGCTGGTGTTATTCACTTGTTCTGCAAAGATGACTATTTTGGACTTATTGAATCGTTAGCTACTCCTGCTGAGCTTAATGAGTATCTATCATATCGTGAGCAATTAATTTTGAACTTTCCAAAGATTGTCAACGAATTACCAGAGCAAGCCTTGCTTGGGCAGTACCTAGTTAAAGATGAAATTGTTACTCCTAATATTGAGTATGCCTTAAATTTAACGACATTGAATGTTCTGGATACAGAGTCGTGGGATATGACAGGTGTTATCAACACATTCCCGGACAGAATGCGAGATTATGAAAATACAACAGACTACTATTTTATTCTAACTCAACTTGCAAAAATGACTAGGGGTGAGCTTAAAGCATTCAAAGAGCGATTTACCCTGTGCTTTGAGTTGGCAAATGAAAATCGGGATACGTTGCCATATAGATTTAGTGTCCCTAGACTCGATTGTGGCTTTGTGTTCATTCCCTCAAGACGGGAAGACCGTGAGTTTAAGCATAATCGTCTAACTAACTTAACTTTGGCTCACAAGTACGAGCAAAAGAATACAAAATGTATTGGAGTGATTTTCATCAATCACCATGAAAAGTGGTGTGATGTAGATTGGTGCTATGTTGACAGTGAATGGGAACAGAACGAAGAAATTGAAGCTCTACTATCTGAATGTTATCCATTTCGTCCAGTAACAGTAAGAAAGACGGATAGATACGTCGAAAAATAAATATAACAAAGCATTTAAGAGTGATTCGCAACGCTTGGCATTTTCGCTTCGCTCAAGTATAGCCAAGCGTCGCTCACACCTTAATGCGGCGTTATACCCTTAGGAGATAATATTGGACATTTGGGAAATCGATAAGTTATTGCTATTTATCGCATTCATTATACCGGGCTTTGTTGCGATCAAATTCTATGGTCTTTTGCACCCTAATGATAAATTGGACTCATCCAAACAAGTAATTGATTCTTTGGCTTATAGCTGTGTTTGTTATGCGTTAGTTGGAATACCTATAATCGAACTTCGTGAACATATCGAAAAGCTAGATTTCTGGCTTCTTTGGTTGCTAGTTTTCGGTGTACTTTTGGTTTTGCCTTGTTTGCTAGCACTCGCGTTTAGCAAAGTACGTCAGCTAGAAGTGTTCCAAAAGAATGCGCCGCACCCTATTCAAAAGCCGTGGGATTTTGTCTTTCAACAACGGAAGTGGTACTGGGTTATTGTCGAGCTTACTGATGGTAAGCGGATCGGGGGGAAGTTTGCTGGTGATTCATTTGCATCCAGTTATCCTGCTGCGGAACAAATATACTTGGAAGAATGCTGGCATATTGATAATGAAGATACCTTTATTCGTCCACGTGCAGGAACGTTAGGAATACTAATAGGCTCCTCAAAAATAAAAACTATAGAATTTTTCGAGTACGACACAGGAGAACAAACAGATGACTCAGAATCAACAGGTTCCACTGAATGATGGATACCGACCAAGTATGGAGGGATATCAACCTCCCAAAGTTGAGAAAAAAGGATACCAGCCACCTAAAACCGGCGGGCAAAAAAAAACAACTGGAACACCACCACAAAAACCGTAAGGAATAAATATGACTCAGGGTAATGGGAACAAAGGTACTGGAATGGATGGTTATCGCCCCGTGAATGAAGGGTATCGTCCACCTCGAAATGATCAAGCGGGGTACCAACCTCCTAAGAATCAGACTAAGCCTGGAGGTACTCCGCCGAAGAAACCTTAATACGGGTATAACAAAGCATTTAAGAGTGATTCGCAACGCTTGGCAGTTTCGCTTCGCTCAAGTATAGCCAAGCGCCGCTCACACCTTAATGCGGCGTTATAACTACGTGGCATTTTTGAACTCACTCGAAGTAAATTCTTACTGTTTTGTATAGTCAACTAGTTGCCCTTAGTCTATTGATTTCACAATGCCAATTAGGAGTGGATATGTTCAAGTGCCCAAACTGCGCAGAGCCCTTGACTGTAAGGGATAAGTTAAAATTCATCCCTGGCAAACTAATAAAATGCAAAAAGTGTTCTCATGAGTTAAAGCTGTTCAAGGTCTATTATTATGCTACTTTTTTTGTTGCAGCTTCGGGGAGTTCCCTTTTCGTCAATCAATTCGGACTTAACGAGTTAAATGCAGCAGGGCTAACGTTTGCGCTTTGTTTTTTGTGGTTTATATGTCAACCAATTAGGAAAGCGTAGTTATAACAAGCAATTTAAGAGGGATTCACAACGCTTGGCACTTTTGCTTCTACTTCAAATTTAGTGTTTATGGCACAATGCGTTAGGTTGGGGGGAGGCGTTGTTCACCCCTTAATTGGGCGTTATGTTTACTTGTATTTCAAAGGCTTAAATGTCTTAGGTCCTAGTTCTTTGTCCCTCTGGCAATCCGTTCCTAGTAGACTCAGCAAATCCGCATTGTCGGTCTAAGTTCTTGAATCTATCAACCTGTAAAACATGCCAACGTT
>NZ_SATR01000103.1 GCF_004551525.1 Vibrio ouci
AACATTGGCATGTTTTACGGTGTGAGAGATCCAAGGACTTAGAGCGACAATACTGATTTGCTGAGTCTACTAGGGACGAATTGCCAAAGGGACAAAGAACTAGAGCCTAAGACATTTAAGCCTTTGAATTACAAGTAAACATAACGCCCAATTAACGTGTGAGCAGCGCAGACACTGAACTAAACCACTGCGCCGTAAACACTAAACTCAACCCAAAGTGAGAACGCCAAGCGTTGCGAATCACTGTTGAATTGTTTGTTATGTTTTACCACAAATACATGATTTACTTGAGAAAGAACTGATATTTCCAACTAGTTTTCTGAAGCAAAGCACAAGGCTGAAACCAACTTGCCCGCCAAAGGCGACCAACCAGAAACGAGCAATTCCACTTCCCTACCCAATGAGGCAACCCAACTAACTTTCAACAAGTGCCCTTTCTTTCCAACCAAAGCGCAAAACAATGTTGAGTTGCCGAGGCAACTGCCAAGCCGAAATGCTAATTGGCTAAGAATCCAAAAACGACTTAAAGCCAGTTAAACAAGAAACCAACCGCCACGACCTGATAATGAAGCAACCCACGAACATTGGCATTTTTTACGGGCTGAGTGGTTCAAGAACTTAGGCCGACAATACTGATTTGCTGAGTCTACTAAGGACGAATTGCCAGAGGGACAAACAACTAGAACCTAAGACCTTTAAGCCTTTGAATTACAAGTAAACATAACGCCCAATTAAGGGGTGAACAACGCCTCCCCCCAAACCTAAAGCATTGTGCCATAAACACTAAACTTGAAGTAGAAGCAAAAATGCCAAGCGTTGTGAATCCCTCTTAAATTGCTTGTTATACCGCTTTTCTACGATACTAAGTTTTAACCAATTTGAGCTTTATCATTTTAATACGATACGTATAATCCCTGCTCATTTTCTTACATACCACGTAAAGAGTATCAGCATGTCTAAGCTGTTTTTTAAAGGTCGAATCGAAACTCGACAAAATCACGTACTGTCAGGCTACAACGTTAATCGCGACGTTAAAGCTGGTACAAAAGAAGCACCGATCAATATCGTTGTTCCGACAGAACTACGTAAACAAGAAGTCGAAGCTATCACTCAAGAGCATTCGATTTTCGCCAACATCACTGTCGATGAAAGCCAAGAAGAAAACACGATCGAGCTAGATACGATCCTGAACAAGGCAAAACCAACGGTATTTGAAAAGAAACCAAACAGAAACGACCCTTGTAGTTGCGGTAGCGGCAAAAAATACAAGAAGTGCTGCGCCTAGGTTTCTAATACCGCCCTCACACGGCGGTATAACGCCCTGCTAAGGGGTGAGCAACGGAATACCCAAGCCGCCGCATACCACCTTAATCACTTAAACCAACGCATAGTAAAAATGCCACGCGTTGCGAATCCCTCTTGAGCAGTTTGTTAGTCGCGAGGCACCGAGCGACAATTTTAAGCCGAACTAAACTTTGCGAACAACAAACTTTATGAACTTTGATGTACTTAAGTCAGGCGTAGTCTCAAAGCGGCTACTCAATGAAACCACTTGGAACATAAAACGTCGTAGAAAACAGACTGACAACACCAACAAGCGTTTTTGGAAAACCAATCTCACAGTGCGGACTTTCAACAAAGTCACTGAAACCACGTGGAACTTACAACACCAGAGAAAACGTCATTTCAGCAAGTAAATGAGCTTTTAAACCAATAAACTCACCGAGCAGATTTGCAACCAAAAACAGACTCTCGATTGCCCTGTTCTGTCAGCACCAAAGAACAAAACAATCGCTAGGACACTTGCCAAGCTTTGGGCTTAAAACAGCAGAAACTGAGTTTTGACCATCGACGATGAATCTGTATACCAAACAAACAGCTGCCAAATTTTGAGCTAAGAAACATGATTTTGATTGCTAGCTTTTTCTGGCGACTAACGCCCAATTAAGGGGTGAACAACGCCTCCACCCAAACCTAAAGCATTGTGCCATAAACACTAAATTTGAAGTAGAAGCAAAAGTGCCAAGCGTTGTGAATCCCTCTTAAATTGCTTGTTATATTTTTGATTGCTTAAACCTTTGAATATGTTTCAAAAAATACACAAGAAACCTATAGATATCGCGACTATCATCCTTTGTGTTAGCAATACCTCGAAGAATTTGTGTCGCATTACACCAATGGGTCAAATGCTCCTCACTAATTTCTGAAGCTACTGGAATTAGACCAGCAAATATCTCTAGGTTGTCTATGGCGAGACGTTTTATCATCGCAGGCTGTAAATCCGTTAACTGTTTGGTTTGGACTAGTTCTTCTAGAAGTGAATCAAAATCGTCAACACTAAGAAATAGAGGCAAGTCACTACCAATGGGTTTAATCCAACTCATAAAAAGTGACAGTTGATTACACATTCGATCACGTAGTTCCGACTTGCGCTTCTTTGATGGGTAATACACCACAATCAAATAGAATATATAGCTAACCACAACACCAGAGGAAAGCGTAAACAACGTCCCATAATTGCCGAATAGGAACAATTTGGAAATTAAACTACCCTCAAGTTCTTGCCATAGTGGCTCCGGTGATGACGCAATCATTAGATAAAAAGATAACACTACAATTAACGATAGAACTTTATCGTAATTAAATTTCACCACAACCTCTCGAAAAATATAACGCCAAATTAAGGTGTGAACAACGCTACCACCTTAGCTAAACCATTGTGCCATAAACACTAAACTTACTTGAAGTGATGGCGCCAAGCGTTGTGAATCACTCTTAAATTTATTGTTAGCTGACGCACTCATTACTTAACAATGAGCTTAAAAAGGGGAATTCTTCAACACAATGTTGCTCAATTCTATCGCGAATAAACCGGTCTCCATCATCATGTCGAGCCAAGCACAAATAGTAGAGCTCGTCGTTGTACTTTGCATAAACAACCCATTCCCCTGTCATTTTGTTCCTTGCTTTTCGTTTATCCAGAGTTCCTGACACTACTTGCTCGGCGATTTCTTCAGCTTGTTGATGAGGAGATTTAGTATCATCTTCTAAGACACTGTTGATGATATTCGTTAAACCATTCTTCCCTAGGCCAATTTTAATATTTTGACGGATGTAGCAAGAAGATGCGAAATGAATATGATGTAGCCCTTTTAGCAATGGATGCTTAAAAGGTGTTGGAGCCTTAATGCCAGCGCGATTCAGACCTTTTTCATAATCATTGAGCACCATAAGAACTTCATCAGAGCCCACACCAAATAGTCTATGAAACGCCATTAGGTCAGCCAAAAATAATTTAGAGTAGTTACCTTTGATTTTGTACGAGATACCACTTATTTTCTCGAACTTCAGCAATTCATCTTCTTGAATTTCGACTTGAACCATTTGCTTCAAATTTTATCTCCTAGTCAGCTAACGCCCAATTAAGGGGTGAACAACGCCGCCACCCAAACCTAAAGAATTGTGCCATAAACACTAAAACTGAAGTAGAAGCAAAAGCGCCAAGCGTTGTGAATCCCTCTTAAATTGCTTGTTATAACAACGATTTCCTCGATGCTGAT
>NZ_SATR01000012.1 GCF_004551525.1 Vibrio ouci
TACAATGCGCAGGTTGGTGAGACTTACGCCATGATAAAAGCGTTAAATAAGCTGACAGGGTTAGGTATGCCTAAAACAGTAGTAATAGCCTAACAACTAGTCATTTTAGGCGCGTTTTTAACTAAAACCGAGTAAGGAAACAAAGCCTGGCTTTGTATGAAGTATGTTTGGCCGCCACTTGTTGTTCTGCTCGATGAGCGTCAAAAAGAAATCGCACAAGGGTTACGCCATACAGAAGATGCGGCTAAGGAACGTGCCTTGGCTCGCGCTAACTGTGATCAACTTATTGAACAAGCAAAAAAAGACGTCAATAAGATGATTGAACAGGGCCAAAAACGTCGAGCACAGTTAATTGAAGAGTCTGTTAAAGAAGCTGAAATCGAAAAAGCTCGTGTGATTGCTCAAGGTGAACTTGAGATCGAAAGTGAGCGTAATCGTGTGCGACAAGAGCTTAAAGCGGAAATGTCGGATCTGGTAATTCAAAGTGCTCAAAAGCTGATTAATAAGAATTTGGATACGGATACCAACCGTCAACTTATTGATCAGATGATCAAAGATATCTAACGCCTTAGGGGAGCAAAATGTCGGATATTCAAACCATTGCTTACCCATATGCCAAAGCGGCCTTTGATTTTGCCAAAGAGAATGGGTCGCTTGAAGAATGGAAAACCGCGTTGGTATTGGTTGCTGATGTTATTGAGCAACCAGCCTTAATCAACCAAGTAAAAGCGCTCGACCAAGGCGGTAAAGCCGAAGCGGATAACTTTATTCATTTATTGTTCTCTGTTTGTGAGGGGTTTATCGATGAGCATATGCAGAACTTGATCAGGGTGATGGCTGAAAACCAACGTCTTATTGTCATGCGCAGCGTCGCCGAGGCCTTCTCTGAGCTCAAAGATGAAAGTGATTTGAGACTCGATGCAATTGTGTATTCGTCTGAGCCATTGGAGTCAGACCAACTTGAAGCTCTGACCAAGTACCTTGAGAAGAAGCTGGCACGACGTATCACATTATCGAACGAGATCGACGCCGATCTTCTCGGTGGCATTGTAGTAAAAGCTGGTGAGTTGGTTATTGATGGCTCGCTTCAGAGCTCAATCCAACGTCTCGCGACCAGCTTGAACGTGTAGTAGGAATTTAAGATGCAACTAAATTCAACAGAAATTAGCGACCTAATAAAACAACGCATTGAAACCTTCAATGTAAGTACGCAAGCGCGTAATGAAGGCACCATAGTGTCTATCTGTGATGGCATTATCACCATCAACGGTTTGGTCGACGTCATGCAAGGCGAGATGATAGAGCTGCCTGATAATCGCTATGCTCTAGCACTCAACCTTGAGCGTCATTCCGTTGGGGCAGTAGTCATGGGCCCTTATGCCGACCTGAGTGAAGGAATGACAGTCATGGGCACTGGCCGTATTCTGGAAGTGCCTGTGGGTCCTGAATTACTTGGCCGTGTGGTGAATACCCTAGGCCAACCCATTGATGGTTTGGGTCAAATCGACGCAAAACAATATCACGCTGTTGAAATCATTGCCCCAGGTGTCATCGACCGTAAATCCGTTGATACGCCAATCCAAACCGGCTACAAAGCTGTCGATTCAATGGTGCCAATCGGTCGCGGTCAGCGTGAACTGGTTATTGGTGACCGTCAAACGGGTAAAACTGCACTCGCGATTGATGCGATCATCAACCAAAAAGACTCGGGCGTAAAATCGATTTATGTCGCGATAGGCCAAAAAGCGTCAACCATTGCTAACGTTGTTCGTAAACTTGCTGAACATGACGCATTGAAAAACACTATCGTGGTTGTGGCATCCGCATCAGAATCAGCGGCACTGCAATATCTTGCGCCGTACGCGGGTTGCACTATGGGTGAATACTTCCGTGACCGTGGTGAAGATGCACTGATTGTTTATGATGATCTGTCTAAACAAGCCGTTGCTTACCGTCAAATCTCATTGCTGCTCAAACGACCACCTGGCCGCGAAGCCTTTCCTGGTGATGTATTCTACCTCCATTCACGTCTGCTAGAGCGTGCTGCACGTGTAAACGAAGCGTACGTGGAGCGCTTGACTAATGGTGAAGTGAAAGGAAAAACGGGGTCACTGACTGCGTTACCTATCATCGAAACTCAAGCTGGTGATGTATCAGCGTTTGTGCCGACCAACGTTATTTCAATCACTGATGGTCAGATCTTCCTCCAGACTCAGCTATTCAACTCAGGCTTACGTCCTGCGGTTGATCCAGGTATTTCGGTATCTCGTGTTGGTGGCGCGGCGCAGACCAAGATCATTAAAAAACTCTCCGGTGGTATTCGTACCGCACTTGCTCAATACCGTGAGCTGGCAGCTTTTGCTCAGTTTTCATCGGATCTTGATGATGCTACTCGTCGTCAAATTGACCACGGTGAACGTGTGACTGAATTAATGAAGCAAAAGCAGTACGCACCAATGTCTGTTGCCAAGCAATCAGCCGTGATCTTCGCAGCAGAACGCGGTTATTTAGATGCTGTTGAGTTGGCGAAAGTCGGCGCGTTCGAAGAAGGCCTTATCGCTTACGCGAAAATGAACTTCTCTGATTTGTTAGATGAGATCAATGCAAGCGGTGATTTTAACGACCAGATTGAAGCTCAGCTTACCAAGCTTCTTGACGAGTTTATTGCTCTCAAATCTTGGTAGTGGCGTCATTCTCTAATAGTTAAAAACGGAGCTTACCATGGCCAGTACAAAAGAAATTCGCACTAAGATCGCCAGTATTAATAGTACTCAGAAGATTACTAGTGCGATGCAAATGGTAGCCGCCAGTAAGATGCGTAAGGTTCAGGAACACATGCAGAAGAACCGTCCTTATGCAGAAAGTATGCGGCGCGTAATCGGCCATATTTCGTCGGGTACGCTTGAATACAGTCACCCGTATTTAGAAGAACGCGAGGTCAAACGAGTCGCTTACATCATTATCTCGTCAGATCGGGGTTTATGTGGTGGCTTAAACAATAACCTATTTAAGCGTGTGCTTTCTGAGATGACAGAGTGGCGCGATAAAGGTGTTGAGGTTGACGCGACTTTGGTTGGCTTAAAGGCGATTAACTTCTTTCATCGAGTAACGAATGTGGTTGCTCAGGCATCGGGGTTAGGCGATCAGCCTAAAGTGGAAGATTTACTCGGCACTGTGCAAGCAATGCTTGAGCATTATAACCAAGGCCAAATTGACCGCTTGTACATCGCATTCAATGAGTTTGAAAACACCATTGTTCAGTCACCATCGATTAAGCAGCTATTGCCTTTTCCAATCGATGAGAGTGCCAAAGAGGCGAAGAAGAAGTCTCGTTGGGATTACATATACGAACAAGAACCGCGAGTCATTTTAGATGAGCTGATTCAACGTTATATCGAATCTCAAGTTTATCAAGGTACGGTTGAAAACATCGCTTGTGAACAGGCGTCGCGAATGGTGGCGATGAAAGCAGCAACAGACAATGCTTGGCAGCTTATTGATGATCTTCAGTTGGTTTACAACAAAGCAAGACAAGCGGCTATCACTCAAGAGTTGAGCGAAATTGTGTCGGGCGCGCAAGCGGTATAGTAAGAATTCTGAGGTATAGAATGAGTATTGGTAAAATTGTAAAAATCATTGGCGCTGTCGTTGACGTTGAATTCGAACATAACACGGGCCCACGCGTTTATGATGCGCTGCGTGTCGTTGATCAAGAGTTCTCTTCATTGGTTCTTGAAGTGCAACAGCAACTGGGTGGCGGCATTGTTCGTTGTATCGTAATGGGCTCATCTGACGGTCTGCGTCGCGGCTTAAGTGTTCAATCAACAGGTGAGCCAATTACGGTGCCTGTTGGTGAAGAAACCTTAGGTCGTATCATGAACGTGCTGGGTGAACCGATTGATGAATGTGGTCCCATTGGCGAGAAAATGAATTATGGTATTCACCGCTCAGCACCGAGCTATGAAGAACAATCGAACTCTTCTGAATTGCTCGAAACCGGCGTAAAAGTGATTGATTTGGTTTGTCCTTTTGCAAAAGGCGGCAAAATTGGTCTGTTTGGTGGTGCTGGAGTTGGTAAGACGGTAAACATGATGGAGCTAATCAATAACATTGCAAAAGCTCACTCAGGTTTGTCGGTTTTCACTGGTGTTGGTGAGCGAACACGTGAAGGTAACGACTTCTATTATGAGATGAAAGAAGCGGGCGTTCTCGATAAGGTTGCGATGGTTTACGGTCAAATGAACGAGCCACCGGGTAACCGTCTACGTGTCGCGCTGACTGGGCTTACCATGGCGGAGCGTTTCCGTGATGAAGGCCGTGACGTGTTGCTATTCATCGATAATATCTATCGCTACACCTTAGCTGGGACAGAAGTGTCGGCATTGCTTGGTCGTATGCCTTCTGCGGTTGGTTATCAGCCAACACTTGCCGAAGAAATGGGTGTGCTTCAAGAGCGTATTACCTCAACCAAGACAGGTTCTATTACCTCCATCCAAGCGGTATATGTACCAGCTGATGACTTGACTGACCCTTCACCGGCAACCACGTTTGCTCACTTAGATGCGACAGTTGTATTGTCGCGTAACATCGCCGCGCTCGGTCTTTATCCGGCGATTGATCCATTGGATTCGACGTCACGCCAACTTGATCCAATGATTGTTGGTCAAGAGCACTACGATGTGGCGCAAAATGTTCAAATGACGCTACAACGTTACAAAGAGCTGAAAGATATCATTGCTATTCTCGGTATGGATGAGCTGTCCGAAGAAGATAAGCAGTTAGTATCTCGTGCACGTAAAGTGGAACGTTTCCTGACTCAGCCTTATCACGTCGCGGAAGTGTTTACTGGGCAGAAAGGCGTGTTTGTGCCATTAACAGAGACCATTAAGGGCTTTAAAGGGTTACTCGCAGGTCAATATGATGACATCCCTGAGCAAGCATTTTTGTACTGTGGTTCAATTGATGAAGTGCTAGAAAAAGCGAAGTCGCTATAAGGCGCTAGGAGGTCATATGGCTATAGCCGTTAATGAAAATACCTTTGAGCTGCAAATTGTCAGTGCAGAGGGAACCCTGTTTTCAGGCCCCGCTCATGCGCTAGCGATATCGGGTGCCAGTGGTGAGTTAGGTATTCGCCCGCAGCACTCGCCGCTTATCAGCAAAATAAAACCTGGTATTGCCAGCTTTGTCTCTGACATTAAAAAAGAACCGAGCATTTTATATATCTCGGGTGGCATGGTCGAAGTACAGCCTGACGTGGTCACCGTGTTAGCTGATACGGTTTTGCATGGTGAAGATATCGATCAGGCACGGGCAGAGGCTGCGCGACAAATGGCGCTTGAAAATATCAGTAAGCATCAAGAGGGAGGCTTGAGTTTCGAGCAAGCACAGCTAGAACTGAATAAAGCACTGGCTCAATTACGAGCGGTAGAATTGGTCGGTCGTTTGAATCGTCATTGATCAGGGAGTAAGGGAGCATAACTAATCATGCTCCCTTACTTTGATTTGTGTCTAATGATCTCGCTTACCCCTCAAAAGAGATGATTTTGTCGCTTTTAGTTCTAATGTTTTTCGTTATGATGGATTCGTCGGAAATATTATTTAGGGATGAAAATGAACAAGATACTGGTCGTTTGTATGGGGAATATCTGCCGTTCTCCAACAGGGGAAGCCATTTTACGGGCTAAGTCGGAACAACTGAATATTCCAGTTGTGGTCGACTCAGCAGGGACGATTGGTTATCACCAGGGGAATCCACCGGATTCGCGTGCAAAAGCCGCTGGTGAGAAGCGCGGTTACTCGTTTAAAGGTATTCGTTCGAGAAAGGTAGTTTCCTCTGATTTTGAAGAATTTGACCTAATTTTAGCTGCAGATAGAGACAACTTATCGGACTTAGAGGCTCAGTGCCCGCAACACCTCAAGTACAAGCTAAAACTGTTTTTGGAGTTTGGTGATTCAGGCTACGACGAGATACCCGATCCCTACTACGGTGGCGATAAAGGGTTTGAACTGGTGTTGGATCTGATTGAAGAGGCATCAGAGCAAGTATTACGCTCCCTCTGATGCTAGAAAGGTCTTTAGGCTGCCATTACTCGGCCGCTGAAATAGTCATTGGAGACTATGTACTCAGTGTTGCGAATGAGTTCATCCTGAATCTCTGCCCAGTGAGTATTGTCGTGCTCTAAAGTCGGTACCACTCCGCCAACACGGATATTGAATGGTGTGAGTTCTTTGGCCCAACTTTGAGTAAATCCTGCCACCATGGAGGTTGCGTTATCAAATCCAGATAAGTCCTGATATTCAGGATGAGAAATGACATTGACGATAACGCCATTCTTCTTTTCTTTACGCATTCTCTCTGCGGTCGCCTGACCGAAGCTAAACATGGTTGCGGCCATTAAAGACAGACGCTGCGTGAAGACATCACTCGCTTGTTGATCAAAAATATTCGGCATCGCTTGCGCGGTCAGTGTATTGATCAATACGTCGGGGGAACGTTTTAAGCGTTGATCCATAAACTCAAATAAATCTTGAATCGATTGCAGTGAATGATCCGAAACTTTGAACTGATAGACTTGTTCAGAGATCTCGCGACATAGTTGATAAGTGTGCTGCAACTGTGGACTACTTTTATCACACAACACGACTGTCGCCCCTAGTGAAGCGAAGTGGTAAGCAAGTGTACTTCCTACCTGCGAACCGGCGGATGTCACTAATACTACAGCACTTTTAATATCCATTGGCTTACCCCCATAAGCTATGTCAGCGTGAAAACTTGTCCACATAGCATGGTAGATTAACTGTTATTGAGTTGTGAATAAGGTCAAATAACTGGCCGGATTGTATGACAACTTATGAATCTTTGGCCTTATTCACATTATCGAGCAGCCTTGCTAACAAAGTCCGAAAAATGAGACGGCTAAAGTGTGATCTTAAACGATCATTAGGCCTGGGTTTGGATCTGGAAAGTGCGTTGAGCTTTGATTAACTGATTATATAAATCGATCGGCATCAACTCTTTGGGCTCTTTTTCTCCCATCGCTCGACGCTGGTGGCCGGATAGGTTGTGGTAAACCTCTTCAGGAAGACCATGAGTGTCTTCTGGCAGATAGGTAAGCGCATCGGGTGTTAGATAATGGCTGAGCTTTGCACTTGGTAGGCCTGAGCTGTGAAACAAACAGGCTTGCTGCGCCGATATATCGTATGAGCTTTGATCTGAGCGTAATGGCTGAGGGGATTGGAGTTCGAATCGTTTACGAAGGGCTTGTTCTGTGGTGTCAATGTCATCGACTTTCTCGACAGGAGTATTGTCGCGAACATCATTTGAGAACATAGACAAAATTAGCGCAAAATCAGCACGACGACCTTCATGAACGGCGTGGTTAATCCCCGTGCCGAACCCAAGCTCGTTAATAATGGCTGCTTTGTCTAAAGTATGGATTTGCATATTGCCCCTCGTATGATGCTTTTATAGCGACGTATGGGCAGAAAACTTTAGATAAATCAGCAGCAGAAATGAAAAAAGCCAGCTAAGTGCTGGCTTTTTATACGACTAAATTTTAAATCCTATAGGGAAGGATTATTTAGCTAGGTTCTCTGCAACGAAGTCCCAGTTAACTAGAGCCCAGAATGCGTTCATGTAGTCTGGACGTACGTTACGGAAGTCGATGTAGTAAGCGTGTTCCCACAGGTCAACTGTTAGAAGTGGAGTAGTGCCTTCTTCAGTTAGAGGAGTTGCTGCGTTAGAAGTGTTAACGATTTCTAGAGAACCGTCAGCTTTCTTAACTAGCCAAGTCCAAGAAGAACCGAAGTTGTTGATTGCAGAATCAGTGAACTTCGCTTTGAACTCTTCGAAAGAACCGAAAGCAGCGTTGATTGCGTCTGCAACTGCACCTGTTGGCTCACCGCCAGCTTTTGGCGCTAGACAGTGCCAGTAGAAAGTGTGGTTCCAGATTTGAGCTGCGTTGTTGAATACGCCGCCAGTAGAAGTCTTAACGATCTCTTCTAGAGTTTTACCTTCAAACTCAGTACCTGGGATAAGACCGTTTAGCTTAACAACGTAAGTGTTGTGGTGCTTACCGTGGTGGAAATCTAGAGTTTCTGCCGAGATGTGTGGTTCTAGTGCGTCTTTCGCGTAAGGAAGAGCTGGTAGTTCAAATGCCATTGCTCGATTCTCCATTTATATGAAAGGGGAAGACCCTTTCGATTGCTTCCAGTGATATTTATTATTCATGGCTCGCGCAATGCCAACCATGGTCAATTTGCTGACTTGTCATCTAGTTTATCAAGTTTTTACTTTATTAAAAGCGCTGACGGTAAATTTCTATCTGAAAAGACAACAAATTCTTGATGACGGTTGCTGCCATTGCACACAAATTATAACCATACATATTATATGCTTTTTATTCTGTGCTAATGGTTTAGAATATGCAGAATATTTGCAGTAACTCCATTAAAGAGGAAGCAATGGAAACTATCGATAAAATCAAACAGCAAATCGCAGAAAACACGATCCTTCTATACATGAAAGGTTCACCAAAACTACCTAGCTGCGGTTTCTCTTCTCAAGCTGCTCAAGCACTTATGGCATGTGGCGAGAAGTTCGCTTATGTAGATATCCTACAAAACCCAGATATTCGTGCAGAGCTTCCAGCTTACGCACAGTGGCCAACATTCCCTCAACTTTGGGTTGAAGGTGAACTAATCGGCGGTTGTGACATTATCATCGAAATGTTCCAAAAGGGTGAGCTTCAGCCACTAATTAAAGAAGCTGCTGAGCGTGCAGGTTCTGACGAAGAGTAATCGTCACAAAATTTAAAGATACTGTTTAAATTTACAGTTTTTCTTGATTTCTAAGGGCCACATTCGATAATGTGGCCCTTATTGTATCTAGCTGATTTTACTTTATGTCTCGTCTATTTATTGCTGAGAAACCTAGCCTAGGCCGCGCGATTGCTGCGGCATTACCCGGACCAAAGAAAAACGACCAAGGTTTTATACGTTGCGGCAATGGTGATGTGGTGACTTGGTGTATTGGTCACTTGTTAGAGCAAGTAGAGCCTGATGTGTATGACGAGCGTTATAAAAAATGGAATCTCGCTGACCTACCGATTGTCCCACAGCAGTGGCAACTTAGACCGCGCAAGTCCGCGAGTAAACAGCTTACGGTAGTACGAAAGCTACTCAAAGAATCCAATCAAATTATTCATGCCGGAGACCCTGATAGAGAAGGGCAGCTGCTAGTGGATGAAGTTCTCGATTACTGCAAAGTCAGCAAAACCAAGAAAGAAGCCACTCAACGTCTGTTGATTAGCGACCTTAACTTACCTGCGGTGAAACGTGCGCTTAATCAGATGCGCAGCAATCGTGACTTTATCCCTTTGTCCGTTTCGGCGTTGGCTCGCTCTCGTGCTGACTGGTTATATGGCATGAACATGTCGCGTGCCTATACCTTACTGGGGCAAAAAGCAGGCTACCAAGGAGTGCTTTCGGTTGGTCGTGTGCAAACACCTGTATTGGGCTTGGTGGTTAGACGTGACGAAGAGATAGAAAACTTTATCCCACGTGACTACTTTACCTTGCATGCGCTAATCCCTTATCAAGATGGTAACAGTGCTTTTGATATCCGTGCTCGTTGGAAGCCAAGCGAAGCTTGTAAACCCTATCAAGATGAAGAGGGCAGAGTACTCAACCGCAAACTGGTCGAGAATGTGGCTAACCGCATCGCTAATCAGCCAGCGACGGTCGTTGAGTCAGAACAAAAGCAAACTAAGCAATCCGCACCTCTGCCTTACTCACTCTCTGCACTGCAAATTGATGCGGCTAAGCGTTTTGGTATGAGCGCACAACAAGTGCTAGATACTTGTCAGTCTCTGTATGAAAAACACAAGCTGATCACTTACCCGCGTTCCGATAGCCGTTATTTGCCAAAAGAGCATTTTGCTCAAGCAGGCAGCGTCTGTGAGGCGATTGCTAATAACGCCAATGAGCTAAGTCAGGCTGTGAACGGCGCTGATTTAAGTTTGAAATCGAAAGCTTGGAACGACAACAAAGTCGATGCTCACCACGCCATCATCCCGACACCGAAAAAAGCCTCGGTGAATGGATTGTCGGGTAATGAGATGAAAATCTATCAGCAGATAGCGCGCCAATACCTGATGCAGTTCTACCCTGCGGCCGTCTATGCTGAAGCGAAGTTAGTGTTTGATATTGCGGGTGGCACTTTCATCGCAAAAGGGCGACAACTTGTCTCAGCAGGCTGGAAAGAGCTAATGGGCAAGGTCGATGACGATGATGCGAGTGTTGATGCAGTTCCCCCACTGACCAAGGGTACGGTGCTGACCTGTCGTGAAGGGGAAATTAAAGATCGTAAGACGGAGCCGCCGAAACATTTCACCGAAGCAACGCTGTTACAAGCTATGACAGGTATTGCCCGATTTGTTGAAGATAAAGAGCTGAAAAAAATCTTAAAAGAAACCGATGGTTTAGGCACAGAAGCGACCAGAGCGGGTATTTTGGATACCTTATTTAAACGCCAATTATTGCAGCGCCAAGGCAAATCTATTTTAAGTAAACCAGCAGGGCGAGGCCTAATTCACGCCTTGCCGTCTGATTCAACTTACCCAGATATGACGGCTCACTGGGAGCACCAGCTACAAGGTATGGCAGAGCGCAATCAAGCGTATGCGCCGTTTATGCAAGCGTTGCAAACTCGAATCGATAATTTGATGAGGCAAGTAAAAACTGGCGATGTTCCAGAGTCGTTACGCCACCTACCAAAAGTAGAGCGACCAGCGTTCAAGAAAAAGAAAGGCGGTTATCGCAAGAAAACTTCAACCAGTTCGAGGGCAAAGAAGTCTTAACCGATTTTTCTACCACAGCGTTTGAATAGTTGTTGCCAGTAACCGACATGCTGTTTGATTGCGGCGCGAAAGGCTTGGTGGTTGCTCTCTAATGGATAGACGTAGTCATGCAGCTCAGGCTTGGAAGCAAATAGCGGCAATAGGTGGCTTAATTGCTGATAATAGCTATCGAGTGAGGCGAGGTAAGGCTGAATCGTCCCAATGTAGCGCTGTTCAAAGACATTATTGAGGTATCGGTATTTGGTGGTGTCTCGCTGTGGACCACAAATAATTCGGCTGTCATATCGGTAAAGCTGCTCAGTAATGGTTACCAGATGCCAAGTCGCTTGGACAAGCGAATAGTTAAGATTACCAACGATTGGGGTCTTTTCTAATGTTTCCTGCACTCGGGTGAGTTCTGCTGTCGACTCTGTATTTTCAAAGGTGTTTGCTACGCTTGAGAGTGCATTTTTGACCTGTTTAACCTGTGCGCCAATTCCCTCCTGCAACCACTCCGTACCACTTAATTGAGATTGCATCGCATCGCTTGCATAGAGCAAGTTCCACTGGTGCATGGGTAAATGAAGCCGTTTCTGCTGTTCTATCTGCTGAAGGGTTTGTTTGAGCTCATCAGAAATCTCGTGACTGGCAATGCATTGAGTTAGGCCAAGCAAAAGCGCATGTTGGTAATCGTAGTTGCTAAATTGATCCGCTACCTTGCCTAATACAGAGTTACGTTCAGCGATGAGTTGAAATAGACCACATTGCCTTAGTTGATAGCTGTCGAGTAACCCAAGTGAAATGGCTGGAATATCCACTGATAAGTCACGTTTTCTCGGTAGAGTTTGGTTTGGCTCGGAGTCTTCTAAAACGGGGGCGTCTTGCACACTGGCTACTCTGTCTAAATAAGTCGTAAACAGAGTAGCAGGGGAGTGGCTATCGCAACCAACGAGCAGTATGACAGCTATTGAGGTGGTAAATAAACGAATACGCATCTAATAAGCGTAGATCTAAATTACCAAGGGATTTCACTGCCATCGTAGTTAATAAACATTCCGCTGTGGGCAAGCTCCGCGCTGGTGATAACTTGTGCAAGCCCTGTCGCTGATGTCTCGGTATCAATCAGCGCATTTGGTCCACCCATCTGTGTTTGTACCCATCCTGGGTGTAGAGCCAAGACGGTAAACCCTTCAGGTGTTAAATCGTTACTTAGGCTCTTCACAACGGAATTCAGAGCGGCTTTTGATGAGCGATAAATATAGCCACCACCCGATGTGTTTTCCGCCATGCTACCAACCTTAGATGAGAGACAGGCAATCTTCTTAAGTGAACCTTGGCGTAGGTTTGATGCAAATGCTTCGACGAGTTTTAGCGGAGCAATGGTATTAATCTCGAAGACCTTTCGCCACTCTTCTACATCAGTATTACCAAAACCGTATCCTTTAGGGCCATAGTAACCGGCGTTATTGATCAATAGGTCGATGGCGGGGAGTTGAGAAGCGAGAGACGTTATGGCCGGATAATCTGTGATATCAACCTGATGGCCTTCAAGTTGTTCTGCCGACGCTAATTGTAGTAACTCAGACGAACTATCAGTATTACGATAGGTCGCATGAACGCGCCAGCCTTGTGCGAGATAGAGCTTAGCCAAACTTAAACCAATACCGCGATTTGCGCCAGTGATAAGAACGGTCTTCATCGCCAATTCCTTTTTAAATAAATAGTTAGATTAGTTTGCTAAGTCAGCGCGACAAAATCAACCAGCCACCATGAACAAAATAGCATTGCAGAGAATAAGCCAATAGCGACCAATGAGCCTGAGATAGCACCGAAGAATAAGAACAGCGTAGTTTTTGACATAGCAATAGTTAAATGAAATTGATAATTAATATCATTTAACTATTTTTGAAATCAATATACAAGCTGATACCATAACTCCATCTTAGTTTGGTCTAGTGCATTATGATCCCGTTGATTTACCATTCGATCTATTCGGAGTTACCCCTTCCAGAAGGGCATCGTTACCCCATCAATAAATATCGCTTACTCCATGAGGCGATAAACAGTGAAATAGATGCTAATGATGCGTGGAGAGAGCAGTTCATGCATGTTGTGCCGTCTATGCTGGACCGACAAACTGTGACCCAAGTGCATTGCCACGATTATATTGATTCACTGTTCTCCGGCACACTGCCTGCGCCTAAAATGAGACGAATTGGCTTTCCATGGAGCGAAACACTCATCACTAGAACTCTTACATCGGCTGGTGGTACGTGCGAAACAGTCAACCAATCGATTGAGCACGGTATTGCGATTCATCTCAGCGGTGGTTACCACCATGCACACCATGACTTTGGCAGCGGTTTTTGTTTAGTTAATGATCTAGTGTTGGCTGCGAAGAGGGCTCTGACACTTGATAACATAGATAAAGTTTTGATCGTTGATAGTGACGTCCACCATGGCGATGGTACAGCGACATTATGTGAAGAGGACGCGAGCATCGTGACCTTATCGTTCCATTGTGATAAGAATTTTCCGGCGAGAAAGCCTCACTCCGATCTTGACGTGCCATTAGCGAGAGAGACGGGTGATGATGAATTTCTAGAAACATTTACTTCTGTTGTTGAGATGGCGGTCAACCTTCATCAACCTGATCTGATTCTTTATGACGCAGGAGTCGATATTCATAAGGATGATGAGCTAGGCTATTTAAGTGTATCAAGTGAAGCGATCTATCAACGTGACGAGTTTATGTTTGAGCTAGCGAAGCGTAAGCAACTGCCTATCGCATGTGTCGTTGGTGGTGGTTATCGGAGTCAGCATGAAGCACTCGTCCCAATCCACATGCAACTGATTCGTGCTGCGCTTAAAGTCTATGGACGTTAGAAGGAAGATTCATGGAACATCGTATTCGTGCCGCGGGCATCTTAATTAGAGATGGCGCAATGCTGCTACTTCGCGTAAAGGATTTTAGCGGTGAATATTGGGTGCCGCCCGGTGGTGGAATGGAACCAGGCGATCAAAGTTCACGAGCCTGCGTGGTTCGAGAGTTTAAAGAAGAAGCGGGTATCGATGTTCAAGCTGGAGAGCTGATTTGTGTGCGAGAATTCCTTGAAACGCACACTGAACGTTACCATGCAGAGTTTTTCTATCTGATTAATAGTTTTCTCGGCACACCGCACCTTGAGAACCTAAAAGGCCTAAATGATGAAGGCTATATTCAAGCGGTAGAGTGGGTGCCAATCCCGCAGCTAGCAGACAAGAGAATCTACCCTGCTGAGCTGAAAAACAAACTGATTGATTTGATTGAGACGCAGCATTTTTCTACTCACTTAGGCAGCTATGTCCAAGGGCAGTTTGAACATATTAATCACCTTTGAGCGATTCTCTTTGCTATGTATGAAAACGAAAAAGGCCGCTAAGCAATTAGCGGCCTTTTTACTGAATGTGGGCGGAGTGCTGGGCTTGCATTCAAGGGGGGATTTGGATAAATCCCTTTCAAACCCTTAAAACGACGAAAGCCCGCAACGAGTGCGAGCTTTCTAAATGTGGCGGGCTACATGGGACGAATATGGGAACTGGGAGTTTGAATTATAACATCATGTATTAATTCGAATTACTGGGCAACATAAGCAACGCTAATCTAGGCGAAGCTTGATACTCTGAAAGATGTGATTGCTAATCAGGTGTTGTAACTCAAGTCGATGCATCCATTTTTCTGTTGTTAACAAATAGGGACTTATCAACTAATCACGCAGTGGTCAAAACTGAATGAGGTGAATGTATGCCAGAATGGGACGTGACCAGTCAAGAGCTGATCGAAATGGGAGATGTCGACGAGCAAAAAGCGCTAGCAGGCATTGTAATTGGGGCTGATGGACAAGTGCTCGTAAAATACGGTGACAATATTAAGTTTATACCGTACAACGGAAGCACCGCAGCCGAAATATCGGCAGATTTGCTGGCATTAGTAGCGAAAGTACGTAAAGGGTAACCAACCTTGAAGATGATGTAGAGGAGACCGAAGCGTCTCCTCTTTTCTATTAATCGCTGTTGAGCTTTATTTTGCACTATCATGCGTCAACGATGCACGAGTCGCGTGGATGTTTGGGACAAAAGCGAGTTGCAGAGTAGTTTGACATTTTTTGGCCATGACTTTTCGAAAATTGTCTATGGTTTTAGTAACGCCTTTGAGTGCTTTGTTATTACCTCTTTAGTTAGACTATCACTCATTTCAACACGGGCTTGGAGGGCAAGTTTTATGTCGTGATGGAGTTGTTCTAGTTTAGGTAAATAACACCCAAAAAGAATAATGAAATTGCCCCATATTATGAGGCAATAGTCTTCAACAATAATTGTTGTTACATCGGATAGTGTTCAGCTATAAGCATCCCAATGATTATCCCTTGATAAACAGCATCTTTCCATGTCATTCCTTTGGCTGAGTCCATAGCTAAGAACTCAAATAGCTGTTCATCTGTCTCAAATGAATTTAATTTATTTATCAAGCCCAAAAGAGTTTCATCATCTAGAAAAGGTTGTTCAGGAATATTTTCTAGTTTTCTGATTAACTCTATTCGCGTCATTTTTAATTCAACTACTGTTTCCATAAGGTCACTCCTTTCGAGTTTTAGCTCTAGCGTCCATGTATAGTTTAGTGCGGTATGTGGGTGAGAAATGAAAAGTAGGATGGTTATTGACTTTGATCAATGTATTCGCTTCGGAACAATAACGCCCTAGATAATTTATTCTGAATACGTGACCAATTTTAGTGAACCACTACAGCCTTCACATTTAGGGCATTGCGTGATGCTTCCTCACTTCCGCCTCGAAACTATCTGAAATCCTTAGTGCATCGTGCGCGTGCCACAGCCGTAACCAGTAACCTAACTTGATGTTATCAATTGCCATGGGTTCAAAAATTGGTTAAAAAGCCATGTGTTAAGAAAGCAATCGAAAAACTTCCTGTTAATGATGTGCAGTTGAAATCCCTACCAACTCGCCAAGCGATGGATGTTTACGAAGAACTTCTTGAGGAGGGTAAAGGTGTGAGAAGAGTTTCATTATTGAAATGCTCTCACTTGGTTTAGCTGATATAAACGGGCGACTTAATTGGCGTAAAAATGTGAATTACGTTGATGATCAAGATCATGCTGCACAACGCCAGAATGCTTCAATTACTCACAAACATTTTTCTAAAGCAGCTTAAGGTATATAAATGTGTAATGCGCATAACCACACGCAGCCGTGTTTTTGTGGTTGGGGTCAAGGTCGAAATACAAGTTTTAGCTTCAGTTCTGGTTCCAAGCCAGAATCAAAAACTGCATATACCTTGGCGTCAAGCATCGAGCCTCGACACAAAAGCTTTGTTAACCCAAACGCTTTGTGTCCTGTATGTAAGCAAGTGGTGTTCTTTTACCAAAGCCCATACGGTGGGCGAGTGTTCTTCGATGATCTTGGTAAGCCATGGCAGAAACACCCATGTACAGATAACAGTTGGCGAACAGTGTTTGTACCAGACCCAGAACAGATTAAACCTGTTAAGTATGACAAAGGAAAGTTCAGCCCAATGCTAATTCACCACGTAAAGCCATTAAACAAGGTTTTGTCGGTGTTGGATGTAGACCACGACGGCAAGCTGTTCAAGCTTTACATGCCTACGCAGCGTTTGAAATATAAGGGTGTCTCAAAGCACTCGCTTGTTATGGCTAAAGTAAAAAGCCTTGATGAAAAAGGAAGAACTTATTTGTTGTCTATTCTTGATGATCGGGGCAAACCGTTTGAACTTACCGCGACTAATTACAGATAGTTTTCTTGAGGGAAAACAAAAAACATCGCATCAGGAGGCTTACTTCCGGATGCAATGGGACATTAGCGGCTTAGTGCTTATCCCTGCTAACATCCACATATAAATCAGGGAAGTTTGGAATAAGAGTTAGTTAGCGTATAGGTGCGCCATTTAAATTTGAAAGCTCTTTTTCAAAAGTTGATTCTTTGGACTTTAGAACATGATCAACTTGTGAGTAGTACCGAATAAGATCTTCAATCACCACTCTATCCGGCGAAGATAGTTCATTTTTTCTGGTAGCATACTCAAGAATACGTTTGCTAAGTGTTTTGTTACTGGAGGCATCCAACTCATTCATTAACTCAACGATCATCTCAAGATAATAAGCATATTGACTATCGGTAAGCTTGTTCGACTTAACTAAAGTATAAAGTGTACTACCAAGCGTAGAAGCCGCCCATTTTATAGGTACACTGCTGGCATTCAGTTGAACCTTGCTATTTTCATCAGAGTCATATGTGGCTGCGCCAACCCAGTCTCTTAATGCATCTAACGATTGATAAATGAGATAATCGAAACGAGTCGGGAACTCTTTTTCTTTGTCCACATCTGGGCTAGGCATATAGTTATTAAGCATTTCATCTACATATCTTTCTATGTACATCAGCCACATATGATCTTGGTGCCCCATGTGAATGGCTCTTGATGTCATTACGGTGAAGAAGTGAATACTTACGAAGATAGGACATGTCCATTTCTCTTCTTCGTAATAGGTGTATGAGAACGGCTTGTTATAGTAATTATCTTCGCCTTTTTGTTTTTTGATAAACTCTTTGGTGTAATCGCCAATGGGTTTCCAGACACCAACTTGAGAAGCAATTTCGATATCTTTGAAGTAGAAGCTCAACAGGGGGTTAGAGTCATCAATGTAATACTCACCTGTATAAGAGCAATTTTGGTTATCTTGAAGCTCTCGGTAGAGAGGGCTTGATGTGTTGGCAATCAGTTCTTTTAAAAACAACGTAGTAAATTCGTCATCAGCACTAAAACGAACTTTTGTAAATTTCGCACAAAGCAATGGTTGTGTTTGAGCTAAGTGCCTAACAAAAAGGTGGGACTTAAATATCGCAGAAATGCTCGCGGATACATCTTCTCTGTATTTTCTATGATCAGGCAAGCAATACGACAATGTGAACGCAAAAGGCTTCATCAGATTAATAAGAGTTGTTTTGACACGACTACTCATTGAACTATCATCAGGTTCTTTGCCTAATTCCAGCTCAATTAGATCCTGAATTGAAGGACGATAAGGTGCCATTAATCTAGATCGAACTCGGTCGAACCAACGATCATGAAAGGCTAGTAAGAATTGATGATGATATTTATCTAATAAGAATGCCAATTGTTCAAACTTCTGATTTCTGAGTAAATGACTTGATGCTTTTTGCCAGTCAGCAGTTTTTGATTTAGGCAGACATTTTCCACCGAGCTTTAAAGCTAAGTAAAGTAAGATCGCAACGATAGCAGTAAAGGCAGTTATCTTCTCATCAAAACCCCATAGCCATTTGAACGGCAAAGCTAAGTCAATAGCACTCAATACAGGTAGGTAGATTGTATAGAGTAGAGCGCTGACAAGAAAGCCAACTACGGATTTATCAGCCCATGAGAACCTAAGTTTCAAGTCAATTCGCTTCTCTTCGGCGAGTAGTGTATATCCTGCGACTAATATGGCTAGCACCGTCAGGGCGTTTGCGTCCACTGTATTTCCTTTTGTAGTTTTGAACGATATAAGCAATGAGGTGACAGCGGAAAGCCACTATTGTAATAGTTTTAATTTAGCCACAGCATTACTTTGTTATAAGAATCTAAATTTGTTCACGTCTCACAACTCTCTGAAATCCTTAGCGCATCTTCAATCTCGACACCAAGGTATTCAATCGTGCTTTCGAGCTTAGCATGAGCCAGAAGTAACTGAATAGAAAAAAGATTCTTGGTATTAGCGCTTTTCAAAAAAGCCAATTCCGAGTTGTAAAATTGTAAACAGATACAACTAAATATTCACCATTATTGGATCAAATTAGCTTACGAAACCAATCTTAAACATCACCAGTTTACTTTTCCAATAACTTACTGTTTTGAATCATAAAGTGAAGATTATTATGTTCTAAATCCTAGTAAGATGAAGTAGATTATATTCATATTGTTTACTATCGTGATAACCCTATGCGTGAGATTGAAAATACTTTGGAGCTTAGTTGATGGCATACAAAAGCAAGTTTTTAAGGGTGACTGTTCATCAGCCTAGTAACTCTCCAGTATTGAGAGCTTTTTGTGTTGGCTTTGAGCAAGGAACATGGAGAGGTGAGGACTTTATTAAGCATCTTATCAAAAATCACTTAGTGTCCTTTGTGTTACCTCCAGAAGAAGCTGCCAATGTGAATGCAAGCAATGCAGGTACATACTTGGCTCGTGCGGCGCAATCAATCTATACCTCAGAGAAACCAGAAAAGCGTGGCGAGATTGGTGAGTTGATTCTTTATTCGATCATGCTAGAACACTTCAATGCTGTTCCCTTAATATCAAAGTTCTACTACAAGACACACGCTAACGATACTGTAAAAGGCTTTGATTCCGTACATGTCACGCTGACAGACGATGACTCGATTAACCTTTGGCTTGGTGAAGTAAAGTTTTACAAAAGAATTGATGGGGCTATTAGAGATGTAGTTTCTGAACTGCATGATCATTTCCAAGCAAAGTATCTTCGATCTGAGTTTATGTGGATTGAAAATAAAATTAATGATGGTAACGAGTACAAACGTAAGCTCGAACCTATGCTAGACGCTGCTAACAGTCTTGATGACATCATAGATTCGATTCATGTCCCAGTATTCCTAACGTATGAAAGTAAGCTCTACGCTGATGCCACCAAGGCGACTACTGACTTTAAAGCGCAAGTACAGGCTGAGATTCAGGATATTTACGACAAATTCACTGGAAAAGACATTCCCGATGTAAACATTCACCTGATACTTCTTCCTCTCCAAGACAAGTCTGTTTTGGTTAGTAGTTTTGACAACAAACTAAAAGCATTGCAAGAGCTATTCTAATGAGCCAGATAAGAACTATGGATAGAATCTTTGAAGATGACAACATTCGAACAAACCCATTTTCGGTTTTATCAGAAGTTTCAAAGATCGTTAATGGTAGTGATGAAAAGTTGGCAAGGGATGCCGTAATCTTCGCTATGGAAAAAAGGGAACTATTCGGTCAATACAAGCCGATCCTAGACAAGCTTACTCGTTCTGTGGGGCTATTTCCTTACGTTGATTTCGACAACCTTGATATTAACGATAAAATTGCTTATCGATTCAATCAGCCAACCGAAAACAGCGACATCGTGTTCCATCGTGAGCAGGCGGAAGTGTATAGAGCATTAATGTCTGGTGAGAATGTTGTATTGAGTGCGCCGACTAGCTTTGGTAAGAGCTTAATCATTGACAAGCTCATCGCCACGGAGCTATACGATAATATTGTAATCATTGTCCCAACGATTGCTTTGATTGACGAGCTTCGTAAGAAGTGCCTAAAGCATAACGCATACAAAATCATCACTCATTTTGGTCAAGAAAAGGCTGACAAGAATATCTTCGTTCTAACACAGGAGCGCGCTGTAGAACGTGATGATATCAAGAATGTAGATCTATTTGTTATCGATGAGTTCTACAAGTTAGACCCTGCCGCTGAGGGTGATGAAGAACGGGCGGTTGTACTCAATATTGCACTCTACTCAATTGCTAAAACTGCTAAGCAGCTTTATATGCTTGGTCCAAACATCAACGAGATCCCACCAGCGTTAGGTGAAAAGTATCGTTGTAGGTTCTTCCGTACAGACTTTAATACAGTATCTTCGAAGTTACTGACTTTAAAAGCGAAGCCAAACCGCAAGCAAGCGTTTTTGAAGCTCATTCGAACAATGAACGAACCAACGCTGATTTATGCAAAGTCTCCTGGCCAGGCAAACACCATTCTAAAATACCTCATCGATGAGCTTCCTGTAATAGACAGCAATGATGATGTCGCCGAATGGGTGGCAGATAATTATCATGAAGATTGGAACGTTGTTGATGGATACCGTAGGGGGATATCAGTTCACCATGGAAAGATTACGCGCTCAATCGGGCAGTTGAATGTAAGGTTGTTCAACGAAGGGAAGCTGAAGTTTCTTATTTGTACATCGTCATTGATTGAGGGGGTTAATACTGTCGCCAAGAATGTAGTGATTTACGAGAGCAAGGTTGCTGAAGTGGCGATGGAGTATTTCACGTTCAAGAATATTCAAGGACGTGCAGGTCGTATGTTTGAACACTTTGTTGGCCACATTTACACCTTTGATGAGCCGCCAGCGCCAGTCGACGAATCTGTTGATATTCCGGCTGTCACTATCGGAGAAAACATTCCTGAGTCGTTGGCAGTTCAACTCGATGAGCAAGATATTACAAATGAAGCCTTGAAGAACAAGCTCGAATATCTGCACACCCAAACATCAATACCGTTCGATATTTTTAAAGAGTTAAAGGGTGTACCTCCATCACACATAATTGCCTTAGCCAATGATATTTATGATCATGTTTCGGCGTATCACAAATTTCTATGCTGGAACAATAGGCCAACATATGAACAGGTGGATTTCTGTAACGAATTACTATTTAGGTATCTAACCAATGGTAAAGGAGGCATTCGCTCAAGCAAACAACTGACGTTTTGGTGGAATCGACTCAAACGTTTAGGTTCAGGTAAAGACTTCATTCTGGATGTCTATCAAAATGATACCAACATAAAGACTATGGACAAAGCCATCGAAGCATCATTTGATTTTGAGCGAAGATGGGCTAACTACATGATTCCAAGACTTTATTCTGCACTAGATAAGGTTCAGAAACATATCTTTGGCGTTTTTAATATGCCTGCGGGAGATTATAGTTCGTTCATTGCACAAGTTGAAAACTTGTATGAAGTACCTGAGTTGATCGCCTTGGATGAATACGGTTTGCCACTTCCTATCGCGAAGAAGATCCGTAAACAACTCACGCTAAGCAAAGGGTTAGATGAAACTCTTACATCTCTGAGACTGATTAAACCCAGCTCCTTGTATGTTTCGGACTTTGAGCGTAAGTTCATTGAAGATGCGATTAAGAATATATAAATAATAAGCCGCCATATTTGGCGGCTTATTATTTGTTGTAACTCATACTCGATCTTACACATCCGCTGGTTAATAACGACTAAATTCTGACAATCCCCCTACTGTTGCCACAACTCACTATTGACCAAAAAGTGAGTTAGACTTTTAATTACATTAGCAGAGGATCATTTTATTCCGTTATTTAGCACTTGAAAGTCATGCTACTGGAAACGCATCCTCAGTGCCTTTTTGTTGCAGAATACTTACATTAGCATTGTGAAATAGAGAAATACACGGTGTGGTAAGTACTACAATCCTGTTTCCATAGTCTAGGATAAGTCGCTTTGTCCCAGTTAGCAGCTTCTGTTTATCAGAGTCATCATACTGACTTGCATGAAGTGAGATTTGCTCACCAGCCTCAAACGGAATATTCCCGAAACTAAACTCAAACTGCTTCTTAAAGTCCGTTTGCACTACTCCGTATAATCCATCCTGAGTAAAGGTAAGCTTATAAATACCATCTGCTACGGTTAATTCATCAAGAGCCAACTTTAGGTCATCAGAGTATAATGAAGCTTGCACTTGACGCTCTTTTTCTTTAGGGAACTGCAACTCCATCTTATAAATATGCGCCATGAGAATATCTTTAGAAACAGGGATAGAGTCTGGTAATGCGCTCCCAAGCATAATCACCTGCTGAGCTTTTTTGCTTTTAAAGTAAGCCTGAGTGAAGTCATCTCTATCCGTAAGTAAAAATGTATCGCAAGTCTTCACTTCTGGTTTCGCCTCTATCAATGTTTCTTTGGTTATAAAGAGTACTGATTCGGCATTCCCTAAAACAAAAAAGTCAAATGGGCTGTCTATTAATGCATTGTATATCTCGTCCTGCATAAAATAGCCCAACAACCCCTCTTTGGGAAATGAGATATTATATGGATACTCTATCCACAAGCCGTTATGCTTAAAGTGTTTGTATTTCTTAAACTTCTCTGACTTTTCCTGTACAGCCCCAACGATATTCTCTATAAGGTTGCTACGTTGTTGAACTCGTAACTTTTTGAAGAACATAGGCAACTCAATGTAGTTAAAAGAGAAAGTGTCAAATTCTATTACTCGTTGGCTTTCCCTCATGACTCTATTGTATATTCGGTAAGTGTCCCCTTTTCTCTTATGTCGGAAAAACGGAGAAACCTCTGTTTGCTCTAAACCAAAGCTAATGCCTTGTATATCTGGCATTTCACTATCAACAGCAAAGCCTTTCTTGAACTCAATACTTATATCTTTAAGAAAAGTCTTTTCTATGTTCGCATAATATATATTCTTAATAGACTTCAGCTTGTCAAACTCACACTTTTTGTAGTAGTCACCTATCTTGAATGGCTCTTTTTTTGAACGTAAGTACTTTTGCAGTTGCTTACGTATTATTCTCATCCTGATCTTAGAACCAACTCGACCCATTGGCGTCACCTTTGCGTATATTCCTATGTCAAAGATACACATTTATAACTCTAATGTAGAGACCTGATAGGAAAAAGCTCAAGACGAACCGACAGCTCTTGCGGGCTACCGCACATTACTAAAATTAGCTGATTATCTGTAAACGTATGTAGAAGCCTAACAGGCTTTGAGGCAAAAATAATTTAGGACAACCTGTCAGATCTAATCACATTGAGGTTACGAAACTGACAGATTGCTTTCAGTCTATTTATATTTGTTCCATTCTTACAACCGAAACATTGTGTATTCCTAGCCCAACCAGCGTGTCATAGTGCTTTTGTTGATCGTCAGGGGCGTAGTAAGTGGCAACCCATTTTGCATTAGGCTTAACTGATTCAGCTAACTTCTGGAAGTATGGTAGATCTACTTCAGCTAATGAATGACCTAAGACGAACACTTGATCCACATTACCGAGATTTGCAAAAAATTCTTGGTTGTATTTAATTATCTGTTCCGTTCCCTTAAACGTTGCAGAGAAATATTCATTGATAGCATCTTTACCAAGCTCGTAAGAATAGTCATATTGGTCAGATTGATATTCCATCCAAAGATCTGAGTCTTCTTCACTTAATCCTACTGGCGGTTCAACTGGTTTCTCTTTGAAGTTTTCAGGATCAACACCATGACCAAGAATCAACTCATCTACATGCTCATCAGCTTTCTCGTGAATGAACAATACGTTTTCATCAGGCACGTCGTAGTATTGAGCAAGCGTATCCGTATAGTTGAATGTTAGGTAGACCGCGTCTCTATCAATGCTCAAAGCTTGGCTAGTATCAAACTGAGGAAACTGTACTGCCAAAATAAATTCTTTAAACGCTTTATACAATTCAGTAGTTAGAAGTCCAAGTATCCGCTCCATCTCAATTTGAAGCGTGTATCGGTCTCTGTCTCGAAAGTCATCTGAAGAATAGTTGGGCATTGCGTCCATGTTTGCTTCCAAGACAGAATCCTTGTCAAGCAGTGACATACTCGTTTCAAATTCAGACCATAGAGGATCTGACATTGTTACTGAAATATCTGGATTTAAGTCTGCAAACCCATAATAGTCGAGCAATAGCTCATAAGTTTCCCAGTAGTTATTTTTGAGATAAAGCCCAAAAGATGTATACCTTGTGTCCAAGCCATGGTGAACATCAAAGCCATTACCTATAACATATAGCTTCATGGTCATTCACCGTTGATATCTAGTTCTTTGAAGCTAATGACTTCGGAGTCACCATCAGTCAGCTCAAAATATGCATCTTGGAAGTAAAACTCTTCAATACATGCGTTAGCTTTTAACCCACCAGTATAGGCAAGTGTTAAGTGGGCAGTGTATGTTTCTTTGTGTTTTACGGTTGACTCATTACTCAAGACGAATACATATTGCTTATCTTCGTGATCCCAAGGTGAGCGGTCATAATCTGAGTATTGGTAACCTGCCGTAACAACCACCTCAAACTCTACTTCGTATTCTGCCCCCTCGGCATCAACACTCTGTAGGTTTTTCTTCTCAATACTCACTGAGTCGATTTCTATGGAGTTGATAATATCATCAAAAGGATCTGCATTTTCGTAGTTGAACTCACCATCTTCTAGAGCTTGCAGGGCATTCGCCTTGATGTGTTCTAGAAACTGCTCAAATATTTCATCAGCAAATTTGGCTGGTTCTTCGTAAGCTTTGTCACTTCGAACAATCAAGTCAATAAGGTCATCGATGTTTTCAAGATGAATGAAGTTACCTTCATTCTCACAAAATGATTTCATGTCGCCATCATCGCTTACGATGTACGTTGAATGTCCTCTAGCCAAACTTACTTGTTTAATGGCCTGTAGTGCAAATGCATCCGGGAATTCATGTTTTTTTGATTCTTTGCCAAAAGGAGGGAGGTTGTTGAAGTACGCATCAAATACAACTTGAGGATTAACAGCACTCACATCAATTGTTTCGACATAACCGTTTTCAACGAAATCATCAAATTTTTCACTGATAACAGCATATATATCATCACTTGTAACTTTGGTGAAAATGCCATGGCAATCAAGGTCAGGAGTGTTTCTTAGGAACATCGCATCTTTTTGCATCTTCTTTATCATTGAAGCAGCTTCTTCAGATTTGCGTTTGAGATGAGAATCGATCTCTGTCCTTGTGACATCAGTAATGAGCAAGTGGATTTTCTCGTCCTCAATTAGTTCTTGAAGACGACCAAGAGCATATTGTCCAAATTGATAGTTTTTCTTTTCAAAAGCGTTTGTATCGATAAACACTAATCTTGTTTGTAATTCCATAATTAGTACCTCATGCAAAATAGTCATTCTATGATTATGGATTTACTAATATGCAACAAGTTCAATTTAGTGCATTAGTGACGTTTACTATCAAAACATGACTCAAATCAATATTGAACATGATGTGGCTGCTTCCGGCTGTAAGTGAGCGTTGATAGCAGCAGAACGCTCATTATTGTATCGACTAATTTAATGACGGTGGCATTCACGCCATGAAGTACGTTACTCAAAATGTGTCATCACATGCTGGTTTGGTCATCTAGCGCGCATCATAATAAAAGGAAACTAGAAATCACTCACGTTTAGTATGAGTGTGATTATATTTTCTTATCATATTAATCAATAAAATCACTCAGAAAAGCTATAAAAACTCACTAACAAAGATTTGAAACAATTATTTTAAATATTTATTTTATAGCAATATAAAGACAACTAAATCTGTAAGCAAGTGATTAAAATATATATTGTCAATTAAAAAAATCGCGCTAAAAAGGCGTTAAGAGTTTACTAGTCTTTATATTACCATTATCGCCAATTCATGACTGGGCTAACTATCCGTCAAAGAGTTTGCAAAAATTAAAAACCTAACCTTTAATTATAACCAAACATAACTCAATACAAGGTTAAGATATGAAAAACGAACAACAAAATGTTTATATAAGAATTAACTTTCTATCCCAATTTAAACCTGAATATATAAACACAATCGAATTGATATTAATTAATATGATTTATACAGAGGGGAGTTAAATATGAATTGCATTGCTTACCTACGGGTTTCATCCCATAGCCAGTTAGAAAAAGGTGATTCAATTGATGGACAAAAAAATTACATTGAGTCATGGGCGAGGAATAATGGTCACAATATAGAAAAGTGGTATATTGATGATGGAAGAAGTGCCTTTAATGGAAAAAGAAAGCAATTCGAATTGATGCTATATGAGTTAGATAATGATGTCTTTCAAACAGAAGCAATCGTCGTATACTCACTATCAAGATTTAGTAGAAATTTGCGTTCACAATTGTCCTCTTTGGAAAAATTAAACTCTCTTGGAATCAAGCTAATATCAACTACAGAAAGTCTTCCCGAAGCAGAAGATGACAATTATATGATGTCAACAATATTGGGCTTGATGAACGAGCAGTATAGTCGACAAAACGCAAAAGTCGTGAGCCATAGATTAAGAGATACGGCAAACAAAGGGTATTTTACTGGAGGTTCTATTCCTTTTGGCTACAAATCAGTTGAGGTCAATGGCGATACATCAAAACATAGAAAAGTATTACAATTACTAGATGAAGAATCCGTTGTAGCTGAAGACATTTTCCAAATGTCTGATCACGGAGAATCAGGTCTAGGTATCGGTGTAAAAAATATCGCAAAAATACTAAATCAAAGAGGTGATAAAAGAAGAGGCAATCTATGGAATCGAAATTCAGTTTACAGGATATTAATCAACCCTGCTTACTACGGAAATTTTATTTTTGGTAAAAACACTTCAGAACCAATTTCTGTTTCTATACCTCCAATTATATCTAAAGAACTATTTATGAGGGTTCAAGAGGGTTTAAAGCAAAGAGATTTTACCTCCTTAGAAAATAAAAAGTTTCGCTCTAACAGCCTCCTCACCGGTATTCTTCTTTGTCCCCAATGTGGAAACCATATGGTGGTAACCTCGGGAAAGAGCGGAAGATATAAATATTATCAATGTAGCCTTCAAGTCCGGCAATCTCCAGATAAATGTAGTTCAAAAAGAATCCGAAAAGACATCATTGAACCTATAGTAAAGGAAAAGTTCTGCAATCAATTACTGACGGAAGAACGATTAAAAACCATTTGTAAGCTTGCGCGTGAAGTTCATAGCATTGCGGCTAAGGAACTGGTATCAGAAAAACTCAAATTGACCAAGAACATTAGCCAGACTAAAGAGAAATCACATCGTTTGATATCTTTAATTGCACAAGGGACCTTAGAACCTAGTAAACAAATTAACAACCAAATAAATGACTACACTATAGGTTTAGAAAGGTTTGAGCTTGAGTTACAGGAAGTGCAACGAAAACTAACTCTTCCAGTCAAGAACTTTGGTAGCCGTCGAGTTGAAGAGTTTGCAATAGAGCTTAAACAGCACCTTAAAGAAATTGATGATACATCACTAAAGCAATTGATGCTTGCCACGCTAAACTCGATAGAAGGTGACGTAAGCGAAAAAAAGATGCGCTTCAAAGGAAGTAACATGGCTATGCTTTATATCATTGCAAATGCAAAAACGGGAACTGATTTCTCAGTTCCCGTTTTCGTCACAAAGTGGCGGAGAGATAGGGATTTGAACCCTAGATACGCTATTAACGTATGCCGGTTTTCAAGACCGGTGCTTTCAACCACTCAGCCATCTCTCCGTTGTTGAAGCGAATAATATAGAGGTTCACAAACCTTGTAAACCCCTAAAATTACTCTTTGCTTTATTTATATACACTTCGTGATAAAAATCAGTTTAAGTGGGTGTTTTTACACCATAATCAACGACTTCTAAGCGAGTTTAGCGCTGAATAGAGTGTCATTATTAACTAAAGACGACACCTAAGCTGAGTAGAATCATCACCATGGTGGTTAATACGGCCAATAGAGGGCCGATAAACTTAAGCCAGATTGGGTAGGCAACGCGCCCGATGGCTAAACCACCCATTACGACACCTGAAGTCGGGGTAACTAAGTTAGGTAGCCCAGATGCTGATTGGTAGGCGGTGACTACTAGCTCACGGCTAACACCAGCAAAGTCTGCTAAAGGTGCCAAGATTGGCATTGATAACACCGCTAGGCCTGATGATGATGGCACGACTAAACACATTACCGCTTCAATCCAGTAAATCGCATTGATAAAGGCAACTTGGTGCAAGCCAACCAACAGCCCTTCGGCGTAGTTAAGAATGGTGTGAGTTATATTGCCGTTATCCATCACCACCACTAAGCCGCGAGCAATTGCAATGATCAACGCCACTCCGAGCAGATCACGAGCACCATCGACAAAACTTTCAGTTATCTCAGCTTCTGACATACGTGCGACTAAGCCAACAACAATACTAGAGCCAATAAACAGTGCCGAAAGCTCTGCCATCCACCAACCAGCAATAGATACCCCCCACATCATAATGGCAAAGGTGATACCGAAAATGGCCAAGATGACTTTACGTGTGGTAGTAAAGTCCGGTGTTTGTTTCTGCTTGCTGTGTAAAAAGTGGTTGAGGTTAGATTCGCGTTGATGCGCGACCAATGACAGCTCGGGATTCTGTTTTACCTTTTCAGCGTAGCGCATCACATAAATCACACACACTAACCAGCCTAAAACCAGAATGGTTGCGCGTAGAGCAAAGCCTTCCATAAAGTTTATTTCAGCAGCATTGGATGCAATAACCGTTGCGAATGGGTTGATAGTAGAACCCAAACAGCCGATTCCTGCGCCAACCATGATGATGGCGACGCCGACGATGCTGTCGTAGCCTGCGGCAATCATCACGGGTATTAGTAAGGCATAAAAGGGGATGGTCTCTTCGGCCATGCCATACACAGTGCCGCCTAGTGCGAATAAGCCCATTAGGATCGGAATCATCCACTTTTCGCGTCCATCAAGGCGCTGCATCGTACCAGCGATGCCTGCGTCAATGGCTCCAGTGTTGGTTACTACGGCGAGAAAGCCGCCGATTACTAACACAAACAGGGCAACGTCGACCGCGCGGGCGGTGTAGCTTAGTGGGTCATAGAAGCCTTGAATCGGCGCCATTAAAATATCGACCACACCTTGCGGGTTTGCAGCGATGGAGTGGTAAGTGCCGACCATAGGCACCATGCGACCGAGGGTTTCGTTGTTTTCCATCTGGTACTGACCGCCAGGTATGGTCCAAGTTAGAATCGCCATAACAACGGTGAGTAGCATTAAGATGGTGTATGCCGAAGGAAACTTAATTTTAGTCATAGGGGAGTCCTTTTGTATTATGAGCCATCAGCACGCTCAATCGCATCTGATGGCTCATGGCGCTTAGCTAACGAAGTCCATGATTTCTTGAGCAGACTTGTTGTCTAACCCCATTAACTTTAATGTTCTACCTTGTTCGAAGTAGTTGGTATCGTTGTAGGCGTTATCAATATGCAAGCAAGAGGTGATGATAGGTGTCTCGATGTTGAGCAGCTTAGCGAACTCATAGCATGGCACTAATAGATAGGCTGCATCCTCAGTGATATAGCGATTGCTGGCTGAATTAGGTGCGCTGTTGAGCTTACCGTGGGTTTCTGAAGTTCGATTGACCTCATAGACACTTTGACAATCCATATCGTAAAGCGCATTCATCGCGATTAACTCAGGCTTAAGCTCAAGCCCAAAAGCAGCACCAATCGAAAGACGTTCTGTTTCCATCACCGCGGCCGCTTTCGCAGTAGAAACCGAGCAGCAATCTTTGTAGTAGTTAAACTGTCCATCAAAGTTTTCTAACAGTCCCATATTGAGCGTAGTCAGCAGCGGGTGACCGCCAAAATTGATGTTTTCTAATCCCGCTTCGATAACATTTTTTAGCGGAGTGAGCCGCAATGGCATAACGGGCTGTAATGCATCCACTGCTTTATCAACATCGGTTGCAGGGAAAGCGGCAATAGGGAGAAACTTTTTCATACCTAATATGGCGATTTCTGCTGGGCCGATAATTCGGGTTGCCCAAGGGATTGAAATCGCATCAACGAAAGTCAGTTTCAGATCTTGATAGCCCTTTTCCTGCTTAATACGGTTGAGCACCAAAGAGCCATAGTTGCCCGGCATCAACATGATGATTTGGCCATCACGCAGATGCGGTAGCATGTTGACAAACAGAGGCTCTTGAGCAAAAGAGGGCACAGGTAGAATGAGGATATCACTGTAGGCGATGGTCTCGGCCAAATCACGACTTACCTTATCGCAGGCCTCAAATCCAGCGTAGCTGAGTGAGGTGTTATTAAACTCGGCTAAAGCGCGAATACCACCACACTGTTCGATATCGGTGAGCGCTTGATCAAAGCCAGGAGCGCCATATAAACAAACATCTGCACCATGCAAAGTAAAGTGGTATGCCGCGGTTAAGCCCGCATTGCCAGAGCCGATTACTGAGACACGAGGTTTCATATCTCTATCCTTCTTATTGTTTGATTGAGTACCCAACCAGACTAAGGAAGAGTGGTGTCAGCTCGCCAATGACAAAGGTGATGACTAGTATGCAAAAAGGTAATGATCACTCAAGTTTTGTTGGTTAACCATTTGAAATGTAAGTTTTTATTACGTGCGCGCCGCAACGGGTAGTGCTGCGGCTAAATGTGAGCTCACGCTTTTATCGTTTCACTAAGATCGCGCATTGGACCGATTTTGAGCAAGATGCCCATCTGGTCAGCGAGGAGCATAAAGTGTTCGATAAATTGCTCAGCATGGCGATGGATTGGCTTAAGGGCAGGGTAAAGAATGTCAAATTCGAACGGTAAGCTAAACACCAGAGGACGCATCACAACCTTACCATGCTCAACTTCCATGTGAGCGGTAAATGGATCTGTGATCGCAATGCCAACTCCTTCACTGACTAATACGGCAGCACTACTGGCCAGGGAAACTTCGATTTGCTCGATAGTGGTAAGATCGTAGCGGCGTAGCAGTGTATCTATCCGGCGTTGAGTAGTATCACGTTCATGGCGGATCAAGACTTGATCCGCAATATCATAAAGATCGATAACTGTTCGATGTGCTAAAGGAGAAGTGGTAGGAACCAAACAGACACATTCACACTCAACTTTTTGTGCTTTGACTCCCGCTAAATGTTGATCGACAAAAGCAAAACCGATGTCGGTGGTTTGGCTTTGAATACGGTGCACCACCTCTTCAGAGCGATAGGTTTTAAAACCTATCTTCATTTTGGCTGACTGTTTAAGGAATGTGGCAAGGGTACGGGGCAAAAAGGTATTTGACAGCAGTGGCATCGCGGCAATGTTAAGGCTACCAAAATGACGTGAGCGAATCGAATTGGCGGACTGGCTAAGCCCAGATACCGCATCAAACACCTTGGCGACTTCAAGGTAAAAAGCTTCTCCTTCGCAGCTCAGTTCTAGACGGTTGCCTTTGCGTTGAAAGAGCTGAAACCCGATATGTTGCTCTAAGCCTGAAATTAAGCGACTGACCGCAGGTTGACTTAGACTAAGGCGCTCTGAGGCTGCAGTAACCGTTTGGCATTCGACGACGGCTTTAAAAGCGTTGAGTTGAGTGAGCTTCATTTACTAAATAATCCACTATTTCAATAATGCTGCCACCCTAGCAGGTATCTGATTTGTATACTTTGATGGCGTTTTCATTATTAATTATTTTGTTGCTAGTGGAAGACTCTGAGTTAAAAAGAAAAAAGAGAGCCTTAGCTCTCTTTTTATCGATTAATTGTCAGTCGTAATAATATGAATTAGTTACTCTTAACGTAGAATCGTTGCAGCTCAGTCAACCCTTGCATCAATACTGGAAGCGTTGGGTTTTGATCTTTTAAGCGGTGATAGTCTTGGTCGTACAGCTTGTAGTTACCAAATTTATCAATCACAGTCGTATTCTTGGTAGTAATCAGCGCAAGCTCACGAGCATCACCTGCTAGAATCCAGCGGCGTTTGCTTTCATCAAATAGGTTTCGGCCACTGCTAAAGTCAGAAGGGTTTGAAGACACACCCAATAGATCTTGAAGTAATGTAACAGAGAGATCCAAATGACTAGTGCGATGCTGATATTCGCCAGCTACGGTACCTGGCCAATGAATAATCATCGGCACTTGCAGCTGATAGCGGCTGTAGTTGGTGTTTGAACCCCAGCTGTTGGTCTTACTCTCATTGAATTCAGTCGCGTGATTTGAAGTGATCACAATTACTGTTGATTCAGAAAGCTCAAGCTCTTCGATTTTAGTGAGGAGTTGCGCGACTTCGTTATCGGCTTCACCCACAGATTCGAAGTAACCTTCTTTAAGCTTCTCAGCAGCCGTTTGACCCTTAGTTGAAGGGTAAGCGCTAAAGTTGTCTACTGTCGTAAGCTCAATGTAGCTAAACCAAGGTTTTTTGCCTTGCTCTGCGGCCCAAGTAGCCCAAGTGTCAATCGCTTGTGAATCTGTAGATGTGCGATCGTTAAAGGCAATACCAGTAAAGTTCATACCGCGGAAGACGGTTTCGCCGTAAAGCGGTTCATCGAAGTTGTCACCGCTAAATAGACCAAATTGGTACTTTTTCTCTTTCAAGGTGTCGATAAGAATAGGACGAGAACCTTGAGTTTGAATGCTAGAAGAGTAGCTGCTTGGTAAACCATAGAACAAGCCAAATACACCGTAGGAGTCGTTGCTCGAACTAAAGTGATTATTAAAGCTGAGGTTGTTTTGCGCGAATTGATATGTCGCTGGCATCGACTCGGCATTCAGTGCATCAGAGCGCAAGTTGTTGATGCTGACAATAAGAATGTTCAGTGGATTAGAGCGTCGGTCAAACTCAATACGTTCTAGTGGGTATTGCACTAGGTCAGTTTCACCTTTACTTTGCTCTAAGCGTTCTAGGTACTCATCACGATCCAGCAGGCCGTGTCTTTCCATAAATGACTTAGCGGTCATTGGGTAAGAGAGTGGGAAATTCGCTTTTTGTGCCGTAATTGGGCTGTAAAAGTGCGCGTCAGCCCAAACATAAATTAAGTGGCTGGTAATAAAGCTGACGAAGAACAGAGCCGCAATTGGGCGACCTACGTGTTTATGCGACAGTTTACGTTGCTTTCTCCATACCCACTCAGACAGCGCAAGCTGAAGTAGGAAAATAAGAGGAAGCACAATGAATAGGTGCTGTAAGTCAGCGCTAATGTTTGAGCTTTCATCACTAAACAGCACTTCCCAGACCACTGGGGTTAAGTGCAAGTTGATGGTTTGGTACGCCTGAGTATCAATCAGAAGTACGGTCAGCCCAACGGTAGCAAAACAGACCGCCACCAAACGGAATAGCTTGCGTGACGGTATGACAAAGGTGAGCGGGAATAGAACCAGTAGGTAAAGTGCAAATACAAGGAAGCCAAAGTGACCAACCCAAGACGCGGCTAAATAGAATTGTCCCAAAAGGGTTTCTGGCCACGGAGACTGAGTGATATAGCGGGTTCCGATCAACATCGCCGCTATAATGTTGAAGAAGGAAAACCAATGTCCCCAACCTACTAAGCGTGATACGCGTTCGCCGTATGTATTTACGTTATCGACCATGTAATTGTTCTATTATCCGTTATTATTTTTTAGTGTTTTTTGTCTTCAATTGAAGATACAAGCGCTTCTGCAAATTTTTCAGCAATTGCCTTACGTTGTGAAGCGGCAACGTCATGATTTAAGACATTGGTTGCGATATTGCCAGCAATCATTAATGCAAGTTCAGGACCAGCTGAATGTTTTTCAAGTACTGCGGCTACTTCAGTAAGGATTTGTTCTACTTGTTCGTCGCTGTATTTAGATGTAATCGGCATAAAGACTCTAATGATGATAGTAAAGCGGCTTATGATAACCTACAATGCCACGCAACTGAAACCTACGCAGCGATAAATTTCATCATGAGCCTACACCTTTCTAATGTTATCTTGCATCAACTGCAAAAAAACGATTCAGAGGAACTGGTTGTAAATTTCCGTTCCGAGTCTCTGACCAACGATGCTTCTACTGAAAATCTGGTGGCAGAGCTTCACCGTGTATTCAATTCCAAAGCGGGTAAGGGCTTTGGTTCTTTCAAGTCTGACAGTGAATTCCAACACTGGTTGCAAGATTTACGTCAAGGAAATAAGAATTTCTATGACTTCTCACAATCTAGTGCAAATCGCCTGAAAGACGAGCTAGCAAAATACCCATTTGCCGATGAAGGCATTCTTGTTATCGCCGAGTATCAGTCACTGGCTACAGATTACCTATTCGTTGCGATCATTCCATCGAACCAAAGTTTGAAAGTGACAGAAGGTCTGGATATCAGTGCGACTGATTACCTTGATCTAAGCAAGATGGATATTGCTGCTCGAATCGATTTAACAAGCTTTGAAACAGACAAAGAGTCTAATCGTTACCTTGCATACATCAAAGGACGCGTAGGGCGTAAAGTTGCTGATTTCTTCTTAGACTTCTTACAAGCTGAAGTAGGCTTAGATACTAAGCAGCAAAACCAAGTGCTGATGCAAGCGGTAGAAGACTTCTGTGCTGATTCAAAATTAGAAAAAGACGAAGTGCTTAACTACAAAAAGCAAGTGGCTAGCTACTGTAATGAGCAGATTAAATCGGGTGATGAAGTTCAAGTACGTGAACTTTCTGGTGAGCTTCCTCCTGCGCAAGATGGCACCAGCTTCTTAGATTACACTCAAGAGCAAGGCTACGAGCTAGAAGAGAGTTTTCCGGGTGACCGAACCGCTGTGCGCAAGCTGACTAAATACGTTGGCGCTGGTGGTGGTCTTAATGTGAGCTTTGATAGCATGCTGCTTGGTGAGCGTATCTTCTACGATCCAGAAACAGATACACTGACTATTAAAGGTACGCCGCCAAACCTGAAAGACCAGCTTACTCGCAATAAGTAAGTCTCTCTAGAATCGGACTAACTGCAACATTTTCGCAGTTAGTCCTGCACTTCTTGAATATTGTGTATATGCTTGTATTACAGGGATTTATTGAATACAGGCAGGACAATGGAAGGCAGAGCTCTCAAATTTGGCTGGTTGCTACTTAGCCTATGGTTGATTTGTATCGCTTTACTTGCGAGTAGCTACCGTTCGACCAGTGAAACCAAAGAGCAAATCTACGAATTAGGCAGCGGAATTCAAGAGCTGCGCGAAACCCTTACCTTCGATTCTCCTTATCGAACCCACATGGCCGATACTCAGGCTCTGAACATCCAATTGATTTACGCTTTGCGCTTACAAATCGATACCCATTATAAAAAAAGCTGGTTCCTACCTGATATACATCAGTTGTTGTTTACGACTGACCGCTTCATTGAACAAACTCAAATTTACCTCGATAACAACTTAGACCTGCTAAATCTAGTTGAACAGATCCGTGTCATGCGAGATGACTATAAGGGACAGCAGGGGGTATCAGAGCTCTACCTACGTCTTAGTGCCAACGTTTTAGATGCTATGTACAGCGACAACGGTTCTAGCCCAGCAATCTATCGAGAGCTCGATCAAGTCTATTTTCTATCGACCAAATTACCTTCTGAGCAACAACAAGACTTACAGCAAGTACTTGCGCAGATTTCTACTGTGTTAGGAGGGTATGCTCAAGGGCAATATATTGTCGATAAACTGATCACTCATGATGTCCATGCTCAAATAGCACTGCAACGAAATGAGTTCAATCAGCTACTGACTCGACATATTTGGCTTGGCATTTTCGTCAGCTTTTTCACTATGGCAGGCTACCTTTGGTTAATTAGTGTTGCGGCTGGCTCTGTCTCTGCCAACTCAGCAGAGTTATCGAACAGTGAGTCACAAGATACTGAAGACGATGAAAGCAACAATGAGCAGCCCTATGCACCTGTTGCTGAATCACCGGTCGAGGCTGGTCTGGGGGAACCAGAGATTGATTTTGCCAAGATGTTGGACTCGTTGAATCAAGATGTAGAGTCTGTCTGTATGCTGTTGGAAGTCTTTATTGAAGACCACACTGGAGATGTAGACCGGATCACTAGCTTGCTTACCGACTCTCCAGAAGAAGCACAGCGAAAAGCGCATAGTTTGAAGGGGGTGGGAGGCAACCTGGGTGCTTCAAAATTGAGAGAATCGGCAAGTAAAGTTGAAGTCGCGATAAAAGAAGATATCACTGCGGTGCCTGATCTCCTTGATGAACTCAAGGCACGATTGGACAATGCCCTTGAAGAAGCAAGAATTTTCCTAAAAGAGAATGCTAAAGTAGAGAGTTGACTTCGTCCTGACTTAAGGATTGTATAGTGCTTGGCTTTTTTTAATTCTGCATGTGAGGTTATATGCTGCTTCGCCGCCTACCTGTTCTATGGCTGTTGGCTTTCGTCCTTCCAATTTCGGGCTGTTCACTACTTGAAGTGAAAATCGATAGCCAGACAACACCTTTGACACAACAAGAACTCAATATGCGTTTAATGACGCGTGAGTATACCCAACAGTTTTTTGCCCAAGTAGAGCAAGCTGCGGATGCCACAGCTGAACAATACGACCCTCAAGACAAGCTGTATCAATCTTACGTATTGCTGTGGAAAATCAATGCAGAAGAAGGCTTACAACGCTCTTCTTATCAAGTCTCTCCAATGGCTGCGCTTATTGATAGTTGGGTCTTTACTGAGCAGATGAATCAGTTTTTTAATACTGGTGCCGGACAGGAGCTATTTGTTAATGATGACGCAAAGCGCGTTTCTACAGAGTTAGCGGCTGACATCAATAAGCTTGCGAAGTCGCTACTTAAAGGTGCTAGCTATTCTCAAACCCAGAAGTTTGTCAGTGAATTTGCCAGTGCTCATCCATTTGAAGACTTAAGTTTTATTAGAACACCCGCTTACCGAGCATGGCTTGAGGCAAACCAGATCAGTGAAGATGAAGCAGTCTCGACGTTAGGTACTATGCCAGAAGCATTAGGCGACGTGTCTGACCGACTCAGCTTAGTGTCTGAGCAAACGCCAAAACTGATGACATGGAAAGCACAACTTATCGCATTAAATAGCTCTATTAGTGGCGAACAGTTAACTCAGACGCTTCAGAGCTTGCAAGCAACGTCTGAGTCATTCCAAGACTTTGTTGAGAATAACCCTCAATATATGGAAGATCTTGCCCGTCAAATGTCGATTCAACTTGAACCTTTAGTGCAAGAGATCGATCAACGAACCACTCAGCGTATTGAGCAATTGAGCTTAGAGCGTGAAGCGCTAGAAAAAATGGTGGCAAGAGAGCGCGCGGAAATAGCGTTAATCATTAGCGCCGAACGCGAGCGGTTTACTCAAGATATCGATAAGGTTTCACAAGATGTGGTTACCTTAGCAGTCGATAAGTTAGTTGAGCTCATTAAGAGTACGATTATTTACTTTATCCTCTTTATCGTTGCGATTTTCTTTGCACCGCTTGGATTGGGTTACTTGCTAGGGCGACGTAGTGCAGCAAAGAACAGTCAATAATCTCGCTTGATAGATACAAAAAAACGCCTCAATAGAGGCGTTTTTTTATGTCCAGACTCTGAGTTATGCGGTCTGCTTTGCCAACTCAGCTTCTGTTTCCGTATCAGCTGCAGGTGCTGTTGGTTCGCATTTATCAACAAACCAGCCCATGTATGAGGTAATGATTGTCACGATAATACACACGAAGCTTAACCACATGAATGGCGCGTAAGAGAGGGTTGCTACACCAAGGATACTTGCCATGTAGATACCGTTATCACTCCAAGGCACCATACCTGATGTTAGCGTACCGCCGAACTCTGCGTTACGAGATAGGTTCTTACGTTTGTAACCTAAACGGTCGTAGTTCTTAGCACAGATTTTTGGTGTCAGGATTAAAGACACGTACATTGCAGAGCCAAAAACGTTACCCATGAATGCAGTACCGATGGTGCTGGTTGCTAGTGAACCGGCACTTTGAACACGGCGTTCAAACAGTTTCGCGATGGTCTCTAGTACGCCCACTTTATCCAGTAGACCACCAAAACCTAGACCAAAGACGATAACCGCAACCGAGCCAAGCATTGATGACATACCACCACGGTTAAGGATTGAATCGATAAAGCTAACGCCAGACTCGATTTCAAACGGTGCCCAAGCAGTGTTAAATGCTTGCAAGAAGTCAACATCCTGAATCATTACAGCCCAGATGATACCTAGCAGAGAACCAAAGCTGATCACTGGGAACGAAGGCATACGCATCGCCAGTAGGCCCAGTACGATAATTACAGGGACAAACGAATAAGGCGTGATGTAGAACTGCTCTTCCATCGCTTGAATCACTGACTGCACCTGAGACATATCAACGTTACCTGCGTAGTGGAAACCAAATGCCGTGAACATAATGCCAGTAATGATGTAGCTGATCAGAGCGATAGGTAGCATGCCCTTGATGTGTTCAACCACTTCAACGTTAGACATTGAAGACGCAAGGATCACTGAGTCAGACAGCGGCGACATCTTATCACCGAAGTAACAGCCTGATAGCACAGCACCAGCCGTAATTGGCGCAGGAACACCTAAGCCTTGGCCGATCCCCATCATTGCAATACCTGCCGTACCTGCTGCACCCCAAGAAGTGCCGGTAGCAAGCGCGGTCAATGAACAGATGATCATCGTAGCAAGAAGGAAAATAGAAGGGTGGATTGCCTTTAGACCATAGTAAATGATAGTCGGTACGATACCGCCAGAGATCCAAGTACCAACTAAGGCACCGACCGCTAGAAGAATTAGAACTGCACCAAGTCCGTTAGAAATTCCGTTAAGAGCTGCTTTTTCTAAGTCTTTATATTGGTGGCCTAAACGGATACCAAGGAACATGATGATAAACCAGCCGATGTACAGCGCCAGCTGGATAGGTAAATCGAGTTGTGCTGTAAACGAAAATGCCAGTAGTAGAAATAACCCTAAGGAAATTACAACCTGCATCAAGCTTGGCAGACGGGGGGTAAGTTGCGTCATACAGAGCCTCTTATTAGAGTAATTAGCGGAGTGAAAGTAGTGTGCTTAGCACCACTTCTCGAAGGAGCGCTAACTCCTATTAGGTATGAAGTGCACTTTATCTTAGTTGGAATAATATTTCGAGATAATGTCGTTATGCTGTGATTTATATCTGAGTTGGTGTTCTTTTGTGGTTAAATGTAGTGTTAAAGTTTAATTTTAATGATCTGAAATGTTTTGAAATGTAAATTTTCTGTGGCACGTAAGGTGTGTATTTGTTCTTGTTGTGGGTGGTTTTTGTCGTCTTTATAACAACTGGGTGAAAACCAACCAAAACGCGCGTCTAAGTGTGTTTTTTGAAAATAAGAAATAAAAGTTACAGATTTGATGCAAATTTCCCTTGAGATTTTGCTGTGAAAATTGAATATTGAACCATTCCCTTTTTAAAATTGATTACACGGAGAGTTGAGAATGAGAGTAGGTTTAGTCGGTTGGCGTGGCATGGTTGGCTCTGTGCTAATGCAACGTATGGTGGAAGAGAAAGACTTCGACCTTATTGAACCCGTATTTTACAGCACGTCTCAAGTAGGTATCCCAGCACCAAACCTAGGTAAAGATGCAGGCATGCTGCAAGATGCGTTTGATATCGAAAGCCTTAAGCAGCTAGACGCTGTTGTTACCTGTCAGGGCGGTAGCTACACCGAAAAAGTATACCCAGCACTTCGTCAAGCGGGTTGGAAAGGCTACTGGATTGATGCAGCGTCTACTTTGCGTATGGCGCAAGACTCTATTATTACATTAGACCCTGTTAACTTAGCGCAAATCCAACAAGGCATTCATGGTGGCACTAACACGTTCGTTGGTGGTAACTGTACCGTGAGCTTGATGCTAATGGGCCTAGGTGGTCTATTTGAGAAAGGTCTGGTTGAGTGGACAAGTGCGATGACTTACCAAGCGGCTTCGGGTGCTGGCGCGCAAAATATGCGCGAGCTTATCTCTCAAATGGGTGTAATCAATGATTCAGTGAGCTCAGAGCTTGCTAATCCATCAAGCTCAATTCTCGACATCGACAAGAAAGTGGCAGACGCCATGCGTTCTCCATCTTTCCCAACCGATAAATTTGGCGTACCACTATCAGGTTCTCTGATCCCATGGATCGATGTAAAGCGTGATAATGGCCAGAGCAAAGAAGAGTGGAAAGCGGGCGTTGAAGCGAACAAGATTCTTGGCTTCCAAGATGCACCTGTGCCAATCGATGGTACCTGTGTACGTATCGGTGCAATGCGTTGTCACTCTCAAGCATTGACTATCAAGCTAAAACAGAATGTCCCTATGGATGAGATCGAAGAGATGATCGCAACCCATAATGATTGGGTTAAAGTGATTCCAAATGATCGTGATATTACTGCGCAAGAACTGACTCCAGCAAAAGTGACAGGGACGCTTTCTATCCCAGTTGGCCGTCTACGTAAGATGGCAATGGGTGATGACTTCCTAAATGCGTTCACTGTTGGTGACCAGCTTCTATGGGGTGCTGCAGAACCACTACGCCGCACGCTGCGTATTATCCTTGCTGAAAAGTAACATGTAAGAAAGCTCTGAAAAGCGTCCTAATGGGCGCTTTTTTTGTGTCTGTTAATCGCCCACTGACATTTCTTTTTTAACCTTGCGTCAGCAAATGTAGTGGGGTTGATATGAAAGCAAAAGGTTTTACGTTAATTGAGTTAGTGGTAGTGATCGTGATTTTGGGTGTTCTTGCCGTTGTCGCTGCACCTAGATTTTTAAACTACAGTCATGATGCGAGAGCGGCGAGTATTCAAGGGATGAAAGCGGCAGTAGATGGCGCAGCACAATTAGCATACTCAAAAACGGCGATTGATGGCGAAGAAGCTAACCCGAGTTATCATATTGACCTCGGTTCACAGACGGGTCATGTCGCATTTGGCTATCCGACCGTAGAGCGTGGGGGGCTGGAAAACTTCCTTAATGCAGATGCTGAATATCATGATTTAGATGCAGAATGGGTATGGGCTGCACACAATAATGGTAGCGTGGCTGATCCAGACTATTGGCTAGTGACTCAGTCTTCGATCCTTGGTGATTTCAGCGGAAGCGACTTTAACACCGCGATTGAACAAACCCAGTGCTATGTCAAGTACACCGCTGCAATGGAAGAGGGCGCCATGTTTCAATCAGAAGCGTTCACCACTGGCTGTTAGCAGATTCGATAACACAAGATAATAAAAAGGCTCCTAGATAGGAGCCTTTTTATTTATGGCTTTAAATCTTCATCTTGTCTGACGACCCGCAAGTCTGGATCGGCCAGTTCACTGCCACAGTGTTTACAATGCATAGCATCAGAGTCGTGACCGGAACGATTGCAGTTAGGGCATTTTACTAGCTCTTTGTGCGCGTTCATCTCGTTACTTAACTCTGCGGTAATGATACCCGTGGGAACGGCAAGTATTGAATAACCGAGCAGCATGGTTAAAGAGGCGATCGCCTTACCTATATGGGTTTGCGGCACCATGTCACCATAGCCAACGGTTGTTATTGTCACAATGGCCCAGTAGATACTCTTCGGAATACTGGTAAAGCCATTATCAGGGCCCTCAATTACAAAGATCAAAGCACCGAAAATGGTGACCAAAATACCGACCGTGCTAAAGAATATTAGGATTTTTCTGCGTGCCATAAGTAAAGAACGCAAAAGAATATTCGAATCTTGCAAATAGCGCACAAGTTTAAGGACACGGAAAATTCGCATTACACGGAGTAAGCGAATCACCCCCATAAACGAAGCACCAGGGAAGATTAGAGCCAAGTAGGTCGGCAGAATTGCCAATAGATCGACCACGCCGTAAAAGCTGGTCGCGTAGGATTTTGGCTTAGGTGAGCAATAAAGCCTTAATAAATATTCGATAGTGAATAGGGCGGTAAAGCTGTACTCAATGTAGCGTAATTCTTGTGACCATCGAGACATCACATTTGGCAGCGATTCTAAGATGAGAACCAATAACGAGGCGATGATGGCAACAATCAGGGCAATGTCGAATGCTCGACCCGCTTTGGTATGTGTACCAAAGATGATGACGTATAAATGATGGCGTAGTGAATTGCGAGGCATGATAAAGCGGACCTATTAAACAGTCGCTCTATCATACCTATATTCTGATAATCAGGCTAATCCTGGGAACAGGTTACGTAATCCGTTTGCGATAAACTCGATACCAAGCGCACCAAGTATCAGACCCATGATACGAGTAATGACGTTAATCCCCGTTTGACCTAAGAAACGTACGATCAGTGGTGCCGAACGGAACAGTAGCCAAGTACATAGGCAGAAAGCGACGATCGTCACAATGATGCCAAATGTATCAAGCATTGCTGGATAGCGAGAACCATAGACAATCGTTGAACTGATCGCGCCGGGACCAGCCATAAGTGGCATTGCCAAAGGTACGACACCAATTTGTTCACGGCTGACATACTCAGATTTCTCTTGTTTGTTCTGCTTATCTTCACCGAGCTTACCGCTCATCATCGAGAACGCGATACTCAACAGCAGCAAACCACCCGCAACACGGAATGAATCTAAAGAGATGCTAAACATGTCGAGCAGCATCTGACCTGCCAGTAAAGAGACAATCAAAATGATCGCGACGGCAATGTTGGCTGTTACTGCGGTTTTGTTCTTTTCTTCCTGGGTCATGTGCCCGGTTAAAGAAACGAATACCGGCATAATGCCTACAGGGTTAACTGCTGCGACTAAACCCAAGAAAAACTGCAAAAAAATAGCGATTTCGAACGTTTGCATTCGGCGTGCCTACACAAATAAAAGGGGGAACAGGGATACATGCGCGAATATAGTCCAATTTGTGCTTACGAACGAATGAAAAAAACTAAAGCTAAAGCCATTTCATAACTGAGAAAATCTAATTATTGAATGATTGGTAAACAGTAATGACACACTTTGTTACGTAGAATGGTGGTCAAGAAGTGCTCAAATGACACAAACGTTAACATTCGCACATTTTTCACATAAAACGAGGCAAAAAATAGAGAGAAAATACGTTTTGCATATACTCTCAGTAGCACAAGGTTTATGGATTACATGTAAGTTTGTGGTCAAAAAATGAAACTTTTTTACAGAATGTGGCCACTTTTCAAATTTGATGGTTTGTTCGCTGCTTTTTTGCTCGAATAAGAAATGTGATTTAAGTCTATTTAAATCATATGTTTATGTCTCATTTTGAGAATTAAGTACCACTAATTGGTTAATTCTTTTTGGGTAACTGATCTGGGTCAATTTTTTTCACAACCTGAAATAATATACTCAGCCCTGAAAGCAATTTACTAAGACATCTGTCCTGAGAGCAGTGAGCTTAATAAAAAGTTTTTAATATTTATCTATTTTAGGAGATTCACTATGCCTGTAACTAATTTGGCTGAACTAGACGCTCTAGTAGCTCGCGTAAAAGCGGCTCAAGAAGAGTTTGCAACGTTCTCACAAGAGAAAGTAGACGCAATCTTCCGTGCAGCTTCTCTAGCAGCTAACCACGCTCGTATCCCGCTAGCTCAACAAGCGGTAGCAGAGTCTGGCATGGGTATTGTTGAAGACAAAGTAATCAAAAACCACTTTGCTTCAGAATTTATCTACAACAAATACAAAGACGAAAAGACGTGTGGCATCCTAGAAGAAGATGACAACCTAGGCACAATGACTATCGCAGAACCTGTAGGTATCATTTGTGGTATCGTTCCAACGACTAACCCAACGTCTACAGCAATCTTCAAATCTCTAATTTCTCTTAAAACTCGTAACGGCATCATCTTCTCGCCACACCCACGCGCGAAGAACTCAACTAACGATGCAGCGAAACTTGTTCTAGATGCAGCAGTAGCAGCTGGTGCACCAAAAGACATCATCGGTTGGATTGACCAGCCATCTGTAGAGCTTTCTAACGCTCTTATGAAGCACGATGGTATCGCACTTATCCTTGCAACTGGTGGTCCAGGCATGGTTAAAGCAGCATACTCTTCAGGTAAGCCAGCAATCGGTGTAGGTGCAGGTAACGTTCCTGTAGTTATCGACGAAACTGCTGACATCAAACGTGCTGTAGCTTCTATCCTTATGTCTAAAACATTCGATAACGGCGTAGTATGTGCTTCTGAGCAAGCAGCTATCGTAGTTAGCGAAGTATATGATGAAGTGAAAGAGCGTTTCGCTTCTCATAAAGCTCACGTTCTATCTAAAGCTGACGCAGATAAAGTACGTAAAGTACTGCTTATCGACGGCAACCTAAACGCAAAAATTGTAGGTCAACCTGCTCCTGCAATCGCTGAAATGGCGGGCGTTAAAGTTCCTGCAGACACTAAAGTTCTAGTTGGTGAAGGTCTTGGTAAAGTTTCTTACGACGACGAATTCGCACACGAGAAACTATCTCCGACTCTAGGCCTATTCCGCGCAGACGACTTCGAAGACGCAGTGGCTCAAGCGGTAACTATGGTTGAAATCGGTGGTATCGGTCACACATCTGGTCTTTACACTAACCAAGACGTTAACGCAGACCGTATTCGTTACTTCGGTGACAAGATGAAGACTGCACGTATCCTTGTAAACATCCCAACTACTCACGGTGGTATCGGTGACCTTTACAACTTCAACGTAGCACCTTCTCTAACTCTAGGTTGTGGTTCATGGGGTGGTAACTCTATCTCTGAAAACGTTGGTCCTAAGCACCTTATCAACAAGAAAACTGTAGCTAAGCGAGCTGAAAACATGTTGTGGCACAAACTACCTAAGTCTATCTACTTCCGTCGTGGTAGCCTTCCAATCGCAATGAGCGACCTAGAAGGTAAGAAACGCGCATTCCTAGTAACTGACCGTTTCCTATTCAACAATGGTTACGCTGATGAAGTAGTAAAACTACTGAAAGAGCAAGGCATCGAAGTTCAAACATTCTTCGACGTAGAAGCGGATCCAACACTATCTGTAGTTGAGAAAGGCGCAGAAGCAATGAAGAGCTTCCAGCCAGACGTAATCCTAGCTCTAGGTGGTGGTTCACCAATGGATGCTGCGAAGATTATGTGGGTAATGTACGAGCACCCAGAAACTCACTTCGAAGAACTAGCAATGCGCTTTATGGACATCCGTAAACGTATCTACAAGTTCCCTAAAATGGGTAAGAAAGCTGAGCTTGTATGTATCACTACAACTTCAGGTACTGGTTCAGAAGTTACTCCATTCGCGGTTGTTACTGACGACAAAACTGGTGCTAAGTACCCACTAGCTGACTACGAAATCACGCCAAACATGGCTATCGTTGATGCTAACCTAGTAATGAACATGCCTAAGTCTCTAACAGCATTCGGTGGTTACGATGCAGTAACTCACGCACTAGAAGCTTACGTATCTGTTCTTGCTAACGAATACTCTGACGGTCAGGCTCTACAAGCACTTAAGATGCTAAAAGAGTACCTACCTTCAAGCTACGCGAACGGCGCTAATGACCCAATCGCTCGTGAGAAAGTACACAATGCTGCGACTATCGCTGGTATCGCGTTTGCTAACGCATTCCTAGGTGTATGTCACTCTATGGCGCATAAGATTGGTGCTGAGTTCCACCTACCACACGGTCTGGCGAACGCACTACTAATCTCTAACGTTGTACGTTACAACGCGAACGACAACCCAACTAAGCAGACTGCATTCTCTCAATACGACCGTCCACAAGCACGTCGTCGTTACGCTGAGGTTGCTGACCACCTAGGCCTAAGCCAAGAAGGTGACCGTACTGCTCAGAAGATTGAACGTCTACTAGCATGGCTTGAAGAGCTGAAAGGCGACCTAGACATTCCACTGTCTATCCAAGCAGCTGGCGTTTCTGAAGCAGACTTCATCGCTAAACTAGAAGAACTTGCTGTTGAAGCGTTCGATGACCAGTGTACAGGTGCTAACCCACGTTACCCTCTAATCACTGAGCTGAAAGAAGTTCTACTAGCGTCATACTACGGTAAAGCGTTCGTTGAAGGTGAAACTTTCGAAGGTACTACAGTAATCCTTAAGAAAGCTGACCAGAAACCAGCAGAAGCGAAAGCGCCTAAAGCTAAGAAAGAAAAAGCTGAAGCATAAGCAAGACTTTAGTTATGAGATAAGTTTTCGCTAGCACGACACTTATCTATCGGGAAAAGTTAAAGCCCCAGTCGACGGACTGGGGCTTTTTTTTGATCAGAACAGTTGTCATTCCATAGAGTGATGAAGAGTTTGGGCACGCCGTCATTCCATAGAACGACGAAGGAGTGAGTAGGGAATCTCTGTGAGTTAGCGACCCACTTTAAGAGATCCCCAATTCGTTCGTACCTCATTCTTGAGGATGACGCAGTGCTGGTTGTTGGGCCTTCGTGTCATTCCATAGAGCGACGAAGGAGTGGGTAGGGAATCCTGTTAGCTGACTACCAACCTTAAGAGATCCCCAACTCATTCGTACCTCATTCTTGAGGATGACGCAGTGCTGGTGGTTGGGCCTTCGTGTCATTCCATAGAACGGCGAAGGAGTGAGTAGGGAATCTCTGTGAGTTGGCGACCCACCTTAAGAGATCCCCAACTCGTTCGTACCTCATTCTTGAGGATGACGGTAGATACAAAAAAGGCCGATGCTTTCACATCGGCCTTTTAATAATTGAATCACTTCAGACTTACTTCTCGTCTTCAGGCAATTTCACATTCAGCTCAAGCACTGAAATATCATCATCTTTGTGCTCAAAAGAGAGATCAACCATCGATGGGTCAATGGCGACATACTTACTGATCACCTTAAGAATATCTTCCTTAAGCTGCGGTAAGTATGAAGGCGCTGGATCACCTTGGCTACGGCGTTCAGCGACAATAATTTGTAGACGCTCTTTGGCTAGATTCGCAGAGCTCTTTTTCTGCGGGCGGAAAAACTCAAGTAATGACATGCCGATTTAGCCTCCGAATAGACGTTTAAAGATTCCTTTCTTCTGTTCAGTCAGGAAGCGGAAATCCACTTGCTGGCCAAGCAGGCGCTCAACTGTGTCATCGTAAGCCATACCGGCATCTGACTGATCATCAAAGATCACCGGTACGCCTTTGTTTGAAGCGTTCAGAACAGCTTGGCTTTCAGGGATAACACCCAGTAGAGAAATATGTAGAATTTCTTCCACGTCTTCAACGCTCAGCATATCACCTTGCGTTACACGTGTTGGGTTGTAACGTGTTAGTAGCAGGTGCTGTCTTACTGGCTCAAGGCCTTCTTCTGCGCGGCGAGACTTAGAGTCAAGAATGCCAAGGATACGGTCAGAATCGCGTACAGAAGAGACTTCAGGGTTTGTCGTTACGATGGCTTCATCTGCAAAGTATAGTGCCATTAGCGCGCCTTGCTCGATGCCTGCTGGAGAATCACAGATAACAAAGTCGAAGCCCATTTCGTCAAGTTCATCAAGCACACGACGAACGCCTTCTTTAGTTAACGCGTCTTTATCACGAGTCTGAGAAGCTGGCAGGATGAATAGGTTTTCTGTGCGCTTGTCTTTGATCATCGCTTGGTTAAGCGTTGCTTCACCATTGATAACGTTAACGAAATCGTAAACCACGCGGCGCTCACAACCCATGATCAAATCAAGGTTACGCAGGCCAATATCAAAGTCGATCACTGCCGTCTTATTACCCTTCACCGCAAGGCCAGACGCGATAGCTGCGCTTGATGTTGTTTTACCAACACCGCCTTTGCCTGACGTTACAACAATAATGCGTGCCATTATGTGTTCCTTATAATTCTTAAATTGTTAATAACTCGAATTTGAGCGAGTCATTGTCCAAACTAAACATGACTTTTTGTTGCCAATACTCTTCGGCAAATTGTTCTGTTAGCCAATAATGACCAGCGATAGACATTAATTCAGCATTGAGCTTATTGCAGATAATGACTGCATCTTTGTTGCCATTAGCACCAGCAATCGCTCGGCCACGTAATGTGCCGTGAATATGGATTGAGCCATCAGCGATGACTTCAGCGCCTTCGCTAACATGGTTAAGTACCACTAAGTCAGCGTCTTTCGCATAAATCTGTTGACCTGAACGTACGGGTGAGCGAACGATTTTGGTCGGTTGCATCTTTGCTGGAGCTTGCGTTGGCGATTTACTTGCAGACATCACGGCAAATTTAGCCTCTGATGCCGAGTTTTCAGTTCGTTTGTCTTTACAACCTGTTACGCCAACGGGAATCATTCCAGCCAGAGAAATGCCTTCTTTTAGCCTCGAAAAGTCGATGTCACCATCCACTTTAGATATATTAATAACAACTGGCGCTTGGGCGAAAAACGCAGGTGCCTGAGTAACCTTTTCTTGTAGGAAATGAATTGATTTTTCTACATCGTTGTCAGAAAGGTGTAAAACTGACAAAGTAAAGCTACTGCCTTTTAGGTCTGGGGTATGCGACATCTTTACTTACAACCTCTTAAGGGCGTTGCCTGAGACTAGGGGTATCATGTTATATTCCTAAAATAAGCACAGCAAGCTATCTTGCAATCAATTGACTGTTTTGCTCTCAAAAATGGCAAAACGCTAACGTTCCATGAATCAAACGGACAAAGGTTTCCCATGCTTTGTGCAATTTACAAAAGTTCTAAAAAAGAAGGCGCTTACTTATATATCCCTAAAAAGGATGATTTTTCACAAGTTCCTGACACATTAATGCAGATGTTTGGCAAACCTACTATGGTCATGGTGGTGAAACTTGAAGGGCGTAGCCTGGCACAAGTGGATGTAGAAAAAGTTAAACAATCGCTTGAAGATGATGGCTTTTTCCTACAATTACCGCCGCCACCAAAGAATTTACTAGAAGAATACAAAGAGCAAAAACAAGCTCGTCAGCAATCCGAAGACGAATAACGACTTAAACTCGGATTGTTGCTTACTTTGCTCAAGGAGGGCAAAAGTGAAGAAATTATTGTCAGTTGCACTAGGTCTGGCCATTGCATCCACGGCTTATGCTAACGAAGTTAGTTTTGAGCAGTACATCGAAGGGCTGAAAAAAGAAGCCCGTGAAAAAGGCATCTCCGAGCAAGTCGTCAAACAAGCTTTTGCCAATGTAGAACACAAACCTCGCGCAGTTAAAGCCGATAATAACCAGCCAGAGAAGCGTTTAACGTTGGATGAATACATTCCGCGCGCGGTACCTGATTGGAAAGTGAAGCAAGCCAAGTCGCTCTATAAAGAGCATTACGCAGAGCTGAGCAAAATTGGTGAAGAATACGGGGTACAGCCAAGATTCATCGTTGCTCTGTGGGGAATTGAAAGTAACTTTGGTCGATTTACCGGTAACTACCCAGTGATCGATGCACTTTCTACCATGGCTTATGATGGTCGCCGAGAAGCTTTCTTCCGTAAAGAGACCATGGCGGCATTACAGATCTTAGATGAAGGCCATATCCCTTACGAAGACTTTAAAGGGTCTTGGGCTGGTGCGATGGGTCAATGCCAATTTATGCCGAGCTCGTTCCTCTCTTTTGCCGCTGATGGTAACGGAGATGGCAAGAAAGATATTTGGAACAGCGAAGCGGATGTGTTCGCTTCAGCGGCTAACTATTTGAGTCAGTATGGTTGGAATGACAAGTTCACTTGGGGGCGTCAGGTGAAATTGCCAGCTGGTTTCGACATGAATCTAGAAGGACGTGTCGAAGGTAAAGAGAAAACTTTAGCTCAGTGGAACCAACTTGGTATCACTCGTTATGATGGCAGCTCATTGCCGCAGGTCGATGTTGATGCCTGGTTGACGGCGCCAGACAATGCGAACGGTCGAGTCTATCTGGTTTACAACAACTACAATGTTCTTATGAAGTGGAATCGCTCTTACTACTTCGCACTAGCAGTTAGTCATTTAGCTGATAGAATCACACTATAAGAACCAAACAACGTATTCTGAAGGAGCTCAATTGAGCTCCTTTCTTTTTTGGGAAACGATTTTGCTGTCAGAACGCGCGTCACAAATGGTGGTTTTTGCTGCCTTGCTCAAACATAAAAACTTCACTCTTGCAGCGAAAAGCTTAGGAGTGTCGGTTTCACATGTCAGTAAGCAGCTTGCTTCGCTAGAGTCTTCGCTGGGGATTCAATTGGTGCAACGAACCACTCGTAGCTTTACCCCAACTGAAGCTGGGCAAGATTATTATGAGCACTGCGCCAAGATGGTTGAGATCATCGGCGAAGCTCAGCGCGAGGTAGAGTGCCAAAGAGATGAAGTGGCGGGCTTGGTTAAACTAGGTCTGTCGCAGTCGTTTGGCACCTTGCATATTATCCCGGCCATTAATGAGTTAAGGGAGCGTTTCCCAAAGCTGCAAGTAGAGCTTCACTTATTTGATTACAAAGTCGATATGTTGGAGGAGGGGCTCGATCTGTGGATTACCAACAACGAACATCTTCCCGAAGGGTACGTGGCGCAAAGAATTGCGGATTCTCACTTTGTGGTTGCAGCTTCTCCGGATTATTTAGTCAAGAATACCACCCCCACGCACCCTAATGATCTTGCTGAGCATAACTGTCTTATCTACCGCAGTTGGGAGCGAGATTACACCCGATGGGCTTTTTCAAATCATGATGAGCAACTGAACGTTAAAGTGTCTGGTAACTATTCGGTGGATCTGGCTGAAGCTGTGAGAGACGCCGCTGTATCAGGGTGGGGGATTGCCTACCTCGCGACTTACTTAATCAGAGATGAGTTTAAAAGCGGTCAACTGATTCAGCTTTTTCCTGATTGGTGCGCTTCTCAGGTGATGCCATTTTATGCGGTTTACCCAAGTCGTCGTTACTTGCCAAAAAAGACCGCGGCTGTGATTGAGTTTATTAAGCAAACCATTGGCACGCCGTGCTACTGGGACAAGCGATTGAGTCCCTATATTCAGCGCCCGTGATCTTAGTGGCAAGCGAAGCGATTATTTCCAAATCCAGAAACATCTTTTCCAATTGGAAATAATGCCAATAAGCAAACGTTTATATTCAATAAAATCAGTCACTTGATTGCGTGGTTGATTTTTGTTCAATCGAAGATCGCATGAAATTAACAAATGTGATTTGCATCTCATTTTTGATTCTATACACTCCGTCGCCACTCTTGTTCCCCCTTTTGTCGGATTCATTTTATGAACTCAATTCTTGGTATTGTGGCCATCCTGTTTGTTGCATGGCTGCTGTCGACTAACCGTAAAAGCATCAACCTAAAAACGGTATCTTTAGCATTTGCTTTGCAGATCTCTTTTGCACTGCTTGTTCTATATGTACCAGCAGGTAAAGAAGTGCTGAACAGTGTGACTGGCGCTGTATCTAACTTGATCAACTATGGCCAAGAAGGTATTGCATTTCTGTTTGGTGGCCTAGCGACTGGCGGCTTTACCTTCGCGATCAATGTGTTAGGTATCATCATCTTCTTCTCTGCACTGATTTCAGGTTTGTATCATATTGGTTTAATGCCAAAGGTGATCAATGTGATCGGTGGTGGTTTGCAAAGGCTACTAGGCATTGGCCGCGCAGAGTCACTGTCTGCAACTGCGAATATTTTCGTTGGTATGATTGAAGCGCCATTGGTTGTAAAGCCATACCTAAAACACATGACGGACTCTCAGTTCTTTGCTGTGATGGTAGGCGGTCTTGCTTCTGTAGCTGGTGGCACGCTGGTGGGTTACGCGTCGTTGGGTGTTGACCTTAACTTCCTAATTGCCGCGGCATTTATGTCGGCGCCAGCTGGCCTGTTGATGGCGAAAATCATGGTGCCAGAAACCGAAGAGATTGACACAACTACTGAGCTAGATAACGTTGAAATGCCACGTGCAACCAACGTAGTTGAAGCGATGGCTGATGGTGCAATGTCTGGTCTGCGTATTGCCGTAGCGGTAGGCGCAACACTGCTAGCGTTTATCAGTGTGATTGCGATGCTAAACGGCATGCTCGGTTGGCTAGGTAGTCTAATGGGGATGGAGCTGAGCTTTGAGCTTATCCTAGGTTACCTTTTTGCTCCTGTTGCATGGCTACTGGGTATCCCTTGGTCTGAAGCGATTACTGCGGGTTCTCTGATTGGTAACAAGATCGTTGTGAATGAATTTGTTGCCTTCATTCAATTGATGGATGTGAAAGCTCAGCTAAGCACTCACTCGCAAGCGATTGTTACTTTTGCACTGTGTGGTTTCGCTAACATCTCCACTATGGCTATGCTGATTGGCGGTCTAGGTAGCGTTGTTCCTGAAAAGCGCCCATTCATCTCTAAATATGGCTTCCGCGCTATTGCAGCAGGTGTTATGGCGAACCTGATGAGCGCATCTATTGCTGGTGTAATCCTTAGTCTGTAAGAATTCTCAAACTGTCACTCCATAGAGCGACGAAGGAGAGAGTAGGGAATCTCATAAAGTAAAAGGCTCGCTTTAAGGGATCCCCAATTCATTCGTTCCTCATTCTTGAGGATGACAGTGCGTTTACTGAAAACTAAAAAGGGTTGATGTCTTTAAACATCAACCTTTTTTATTGGTGCGAAGCGTTGTGAGTTCTACTTGTTAGTATGGAACTGCTCACAAGCTAGCATAGTGTTTTCAATCAAGCTCGCGACTGTCATTGGGCCTACACCGCCCGGTACAGGAGTAATGAAGCTTGCGTTCTCTTTTGCTACTTCGTAGTCCACATCACCGACCAGCTTGCCTGACTCTAAGCGGTTAATACCTACATCGACTACAACTGCGCCTTTCTTAATCCAGTTACCTGGAATAAAGTTTGGTTTACCAACCGCGACAACCACAAGGTCTGCTTGGCGTACGTGGCCTTCTAGATCTTTAGTAAAGCGGTGGCACGTTGTGGTTGTACAACCAGCTAGCAGAAGCTCAAGTGTCATAGGGCGACCAACAATGTTAGAAGCGCCAACGACCACTGCGTGTTTACCACGAAGGTCAATGTTGTAACGATCAAGTAGTGTGATAATACCCTTTGGCGTGCATGAACGTAGCTTTGGAATACGCTGCGCTAGGCGGCCAACGTTGTATGGGTGGAAACCATCAACGTCTTTTTCTGGGTGGATACGCTCTAGTACGTGTGTTGCATCGATGCCCGCAGGAAGCGGTAACTGAACTAAAATACCGTCAATTTCATCATCGTTATTGAGTTCATCAATAAGAGCAAGCAGCGTCTCTTCTGTTGTGTCCGCTGGAAGATCAAATGACTTTGAAATAAAGCCCACTTCCTCACAAGCGCGTCGCTTACTTCCTACATACACCTGAGATGCAGGGTCTTCACCAACTAAAACAACCGCAAGTCCCGGAGCGCGAAGTCCCGCTTCTTTACGAGCTTTAACGCGTGCTGCTACTTCTGAACGAACGGTTTGGGAAATAAGAGTTCCGTCAATATTTTGAGCTGTCATGACATACCTTAAGAATTTATAGCGACTTATTTGCAGCGCATTGTCGCAAATTATTTGACGAACATCTATAAGCAAACGTTTGCTTTGTGGTGTTTTTAATCAAAATAGAGTTCTGTGACCTTTTTTTAGTCAATCAGATCATAATGTTAAACAAAGCCCTTGTTTTAACGGCTCATCCTCGTATAATCCTGTCCCTGTAGCGCGCCCTTAGCTCAGCTGGATAGAGCACGTCCCTTCTAAGGATGTGGTCATAGGTTCGAATCCTATAGGGCGTGCCATTTTTTTAGAAAGCCCCGGTAACTCTTAGAGTTGCCGGGGTTTTTGCTTTTCTGCTGCTCTCCCGAGCATTCCATTTAGCTTGCCCCTGTCTGTTTTATGAACAAAATGGTCGCGTTTTCTTTATGTCTTTCTTTTTAGTATTCTCAGTGTGAATTTTTTCAGGGTCGTGAAATTGATTTTAACTATATGAATATAAAGGAATAGTTATCTTTTTATATTGATTGATTTGTAAACTCCTTCTCTCTTGTGTATCTAGAACATCGAACAGATAAGGCTGTTGGCGATTGGCTTTCACCTTGTCTCACTCTTAGAGAAGGCGATAGATACAAATAGATGGCTGGCAATTTAGATTTAAGAAATAAGCGAATATTGATCGTTGAAGAAAACAGCATGCTTTCTTCGTCAATTAAAAACATGCTGAAAAAAATGGGTGGCGCAGAGGACAAAGTGCATAAGGCACAAAACGTCGTTACCTACCGACAGTTGATTAACCAATATTCGTTTGACGTGATCATTTGCTCATACATGAGCCAGAAACGTGTCGTGGGCGCTAAGTATTTCTTCCTCTATCAGCAAAGCCGATCATTTTCGCGTGATTGCTCGTTTGTCATGATCGCTAACAGCAGTGATGAAGCGCAGCTCAAAGAAGTGCAGGAGCTTGAACCTGACAACATTCTTGGTCATCCCTTCAACTATATTCAGCTTAAGCAGACCGTGTCAGTCAGTTTGCTGAAACGCGATATTCTGACTGCGGTGCATAAACATCTGGTCTTGGGTTACTTTGAGAGCGTGATGAATATTTGCGATGCTCAATTAAAGCGTAAAGGGGAGAAATGGTTCGGCTGTCATAAAGTCGTGGTTGATTACTATGCCGAGCAAAACAATTACGGTGCTGCGTTTGAAGTTTTAGAACGTCTTCATCAGCAAGTTAAGCACCCTTGGCCCTTGATAAAGCAAATCACCCTTCACCTTCAGATAGGAAATGATGATAAAGCGCTGGCTTTGGCTCATGAGTATGAGCTATTAGGCTACCCTGAAGATCCTATCGTCTCACAGATTACGGCATACCAATCGCTGCTTGATAGCAATGTGGAGCGTGCGGTCACTGTGATGAGCAATTTATGTCAGCGTTTCCCTCATAGGGTAGAACTTACGATTAACTGCTCAATGCTTCATGTAGGAGTAGGAGAGTATCATAAAGCGCTGTGCTGCCTTGCGAAGGCTGACGACGACGCGATTGTGAGTGATGCTCAGCGGATTGAAATTGAAGAGCTGCGACTGTTTCTCGATCTTATCATTGCTTTTCAAATAAAAGGCAAGCTGAACCCTGCTAGCTTGAAAGCGACGCTCAATCAGATCCTCGTGCTTGCACAGCCATCGGTCATTGATTCACGTAAGGTGACGAAAGGGCTTTATCAGCTGTTGCTGCAGATGAACAGTTGTAACCCAGTATACTCTCCAAAACGCCTCGATGTTTTGTATGCACAGACACATTGGCAACATCGTAAATTAATCCTTATTGCGGTTGCGCTGCACATTGGATGTTTGGGTTTAGTTCAGCAATGGGTGCCAGGGTTGCAGCAACAAAATGTCTCAAAGAAGAGTCTAGCAGCGGCGGTTAATGGGTTGATCTTAAAACGGGTTGATGCACGTCTTGCGAGTAAGTTGGATGCGATAAAGATTGCGCGTGCTAAGGAGTCATCTGGCAGTATGGTGGATTCATTGGCGATCAAAGCGAAAGAAGCGCCATATTATATTAATCACCATTCGCATTTTATTAATGCAATGCTTAAATATAACGTTGCGGACCACCCAGACCGTCAGTCTCTTGAACAGCAGTTTACGGCTAGCATTGATATTGTTATCGCGAACTTAATGAAACAGGACCCAATGCACCCTAAGGTCAATAAAATCCTCCAAGCGAAGCAGATAGTGGAACAACGATTGGCGAGTTTTGCATAAATTAATTATAGATTTGAGCTCTAGATAGCAGAGTTAGTGAATATGCGGTTGCTTGATGGCTGTACTTAAAGGCTGCTTTTCGGTAGCATGTCGTTCCCCGATCGAATGTGATTTGACCAAGTTCTTACCGAGTACCCATCTTTAGTAAATATGCGCAGTATCCATACTAAAATTAAACCTGAGTTTGAACCTCTACTGGCTGAACTCGCTCTTCATGCTTTGCTCCATTTGCGCACCAATCATACTGGTAAAGTACTGTCGAGAAAGTCTCGCTCAGATGTTAACGATATCCTGTCTGCTTGGTTAAACAAGGCAGCCAACAGTAAAAAATACAAGCCATTTAAGAAGAAAGTGCGTTCGCTGGTGAGTCACGCTCGAGCGCAGAGCTTAGACATTGAGTCAATGCTGGACAATCTTCTCACACCTGTTGAAGGTGATGAGCTGCCGCATTTGGACAGTTTTTTACTCTTGGTCAATATGCTTGAAAAAGAGTTAAACACGACCGTCTTGGTATCAAGCCCAGAAAAAGTCGATTTGCAGCATAACAGCAAAGGGTGTTTATTGTGTGTCTTGTCGCAAGACTTAAACGCGCACTTTAACAACCGTAATCGTCTTGTTGCCGATATTTCGATGCTATTTCGCGGCACGCACGGTGAAAGGCATAGTTTCTTACGCACAATTTACTCTTCTTCGCTTTTTGATCACAAGGTTGAATTTGAAGATGGCGATTTTGTTCGAATCTCACTGGGTCTGCGAAAATAACGTGATTCAGCAGAAATAAAAAAAGTGGCGCAAGGCCACTTTTTTCGTTTTAGGAGAGTTTGAACTCTTGCAGTTGTTGGTTGACCTCTGATACTTCCACTCGGTAGCTCGATACAATGTCATTCATTGTGTTCGCTAGCTGCCCAGTTGTCTGGGCGATTTCCGCCAACACATCGACATCTTTATCTACCGCTTCACTGGCTTTCGACTGCTCAACAGTCGAGTTAGCAATACTGGTAATGTGCAGGTTTACCGTCTCAATCAAACTTTCTAGCTGAGTAATGCTGCTATTGACGTCAGAGACTGAGCTAAAGGTTGCGTCGGTCGCTTCGCGGCTCTTATTCATGTTGCTGACAGCCGTTTGAGTATTGTTGGTGATGTTAGTCAGCAGTTGAGAGATGTCTTCTGTCGCTTCTTTACTTCTTTGTGCCAAATCCCTGACTTCAGAAGAAACGACGGCAAAGCCTCGGCCATGCTCGCCCGCGCGGGCCGCTTCAATAGCCGCGTTTAGTGCGAGTAGGTTGGTCTGCTCTGAAATACCGTTAATCGTCTCAACGATTTTGCTGACACTTTGCGCATCCGTTTCTAGCTGCAACATGCACGACTGCGTTTGTTCGATTTGAGACACCAAGGCTTCAACCATGTGGTAAGACTCTTGGCTTTGTTGTTGGCAAGTCATTACTTTATTCGTCATTTGCTCGGTCTCTTCTAGCGAACGTTCTGACGAAGATGCTATTTCCAAACTGGATTGCGAAAGCTCGGTCATTGCAGCAGCAATATTGCCACATTTAGCGGCGGTTGCTTGGCTACTTGCACCTAAATCTGTGGCGCCTTGTACCATCTGCTCAAGTCTATGGTTGCTGTGTTGATTACTTTCCGTGACGTTGAGCAAAAGATTCTTAATGCTGGTAATGAGTCCATTTACGCTACGCGAAATCTGAGAAAGCTCATTTTTACCATCTGATTGGAGTACCACACTGAGATTGTTGGTTTCTGACATGTGCGAAAGGTTAGTGGTTAAGTCACCCACGCGGCGTTTTAGAGTGCGTAATGACGCCACTAGTACTGAAATCAGCACCAAGCCTGCACAAAGCATTGTCGCCAGCAAAGTACTCATTTGCCACGTTGCCGCGCTAGCTTGGCTAGTCGCGATTTCCGTCATGTCGGCTTGTAGGCGATTACGAATTTGATTGACCAGCTTGATACGTTCCGTTGCTGCACTAAACCAAGCTAAAGGAGAAGGGCCTTGTAAATGAGCTAGAGTGTCTTTTTGCGCTAGGTAACTTTGCTGAATTTCCTCAACTTGTTGCCAAGTCGCATTGCCTTTGGCAGCGTTTAGCTGATTGATATACGCTTGTGGCATCGTCAGTAGAGTCATTCTTTCACTGTAGTCACCTGATGCGAGGTATTGCTGGATAGCCGCATATTGCGCTGGCGACGATTGTTTTCTTGCGAAAGCCCCGTTTAACGCACCACGAACTTGGCCGGCTCGCTCTTTAATAACCATGATGGCGGTGAGTGAGTTGCCAAGGCGGGTTATTTCTTGGTTGTTTACCGCTGAGATTAAAATCGATGAGTTATCAATCGCTAGCTGATTCAGATTGGAATAATAGCCAAATGGTGAAATCGTCGGAGATAATGTATCTACTTGGGCGCGAACATCCGATAACTTGGCCAGCTGCGTCAGCAAATCTTGCTTGAGTTGATTAGTTAAACTTGCCGCAATGTATTCAGGGTTGAACGCTTTAAATGCACGGATATGTTGATCGGCTTTTTGGCGCTGTTCAGAGAGTTTACTCACTTGCTCTGGCGAACCTTTACTGCCTAATACGCCTGCAGTTAAACCACGCTCTACTGCTAGGTTGTGCGCAAGGTTATCGTACAGTAACGTCAGTTGGATAATTTCTTGATCTTTATGGGCTTGATCGACCGTTGTTTTTTGACTGAGAAAAAGCTCTACAGACAAGAATACGGCAATGAGTAGCGGAACCCCTGCGAGGGCAGTAACAATGTGGTGTATCGAAAAGCGCTTCATCAATGAATGCATACCTAGTCTCCTGACAAAGTTGTTATATTTTTATATATGCAACTATAGACGAAACGGATATTTTTTAGAGTGACCAAACACCAATAGTTATTGATAACCCTATTATAAGTATTGAATTGTGCGGAAAATAATCTTTAGCTGTTCGACAATTATCATCAAAAATAGGCTAAGGTATTGATAGATAAAGGCTGGCGTTAATTTATAAAATAGACGTATGCTGGCTTCATAATATTGGCTTTTTTCATGGTTTGTATATGTCCACAACTGTCACACTCTCTCAGCGTTATGCTTCTCTGCCGCAATGCTTTTACACGTTCGTTAAACCACAGCCGTTAGACGATTCCCGTTGGGTCGCTTGGAACGAGGCGTTGGCGATTCAGTTTGGACTGCCACAGTCGGCTCCAACTGGCGAACTTAAAGCTTTACTAAGCGGCGAACAGTGTGATGAAAGTAGACCGCCACTTGCCATGAAGTATGCCGGGCATCAATTTGGAACGTATAACCCAGAGCTAGGTGATGGACGGGGCTTGTTACTCGGTGAAATGACCGCCCAAAACGGTCAAGTATACGATCTGCATATTAAGGGCGCAGGATTAACCCCCTATTCGCGTATGGGAGATGGCCGAGCAGTACTGAGATCAACCATTCGCGAGTACCTATGCAGTGAGGCGATGGCGGGACTAGGTATACCTACCACTCGAGCGCTTGGAATGCTGGTGAGTGACACGCCAGTGTATCGCGAGAAAATGGAGCAGGGCGCTTTGTTACTTCGAGTGGCAACTACTCACATTCGTTTTGGTCATTTTGAGCATTTCTTTTACACCAATCAACTTAGCGAACTAAAGCTATTGGCCGATAAAGCCATTGAGTGGTATTGGCCAGAGTGCCTAGAGCACGATAAACCTTATGCGGTGATGTTTAATAATATCGTCGAGCGTACCGCAGAGATGATTGCGCTGTGGCAGGCTTATGGTTTTGCGCACGGTGTGATGAACACCGATAATATGTCGATTGTCGGCGAAACCTTTGATTATGGGCCGTTTGGCTTTTTGGATGATTATGAGCCTGGCTATATTTGTAACCACTCTGATTATCAAGGCCGCTATGCTTTCGATCAGCAACCAAGAATTGGGCTGTGGAACTTATCTGCATTGGCGCATAGCTTATCGCCGTTAGTTGCGCGAGAAGACCTAGAGAGATCATTATCTGGCTATGAAACAAAACTTGGCCAACACTTTAGCCGCTTAATGCGCGATAAGTTGGGTCTGCAAAGCAAGCATGAGGGAGATTCTCAGTTGTTCGCTTCGATGTTCGAATTGCTGCATCAAAACCGAGTCGATTACACCCGCTTCATGCGCACGTTATCCTGCCTTGACCGGAGTGATATTAGTGAGGTATACGATCTCTTTATTGACCGAGAGGCCGCGAAGTTGTGGCTAGCGAACTATTTGCAGCGCTGCGAGGCAGAAAGGGATGAGCAAGGCCAACAAATTAGTGATGCACAGCGCTGCGTACAGATGCGTAAAGCGAACCCTAAATACATCCTGCGTAATTATCTTGCTCAATTAGCGATTGATAAAGCTGAGCAGGGGGACTTTTCCGAGGTTTATCAATTAGCGCAGCTATTACGTCAACCCTATGCAGAGCAGCCAGAGATGGAAGTGTATGCCAACTTACCTCCAGACTGGGGTAAGAAAATGGAAATCAGCTGTTCCTCTTAGTCCGACGGACTCCACACTTGGAGTTTCTCTTTGAGCAAGGTGCGATTTAATGGCTTGGTTAGAAAGTCGTTCATGCCTGCGTCTTTGCAGGCTTTGCGATCACTTTCCATTGCATTGGCTGTCATCGCAATAATCGGGATATTTCTTACTTCGTTCCCCCCCTCTCCGTTGCGAATTCGGTGGGTGGCTTCGTAGCCATCCATTTCGGGCATTTGGCAATCCATCAATATCATATCGAATGACTGTGAACCTGAAAGCGCATCGAGTGCTTCTTTACCATTATTGGCAATCGTGCTGTTGAGCCCCATCTTGTGTAAAACGCCGGTGATGACCATTTGGTTGACACGATTATCCTCGACAACCAGCAGCTTTAAGCCGCTTTTCAATTCGGGTTCTGGCTGTGGGGCGGGCTCTAACGCAGATAAATAGTTGTGGGTGACCAATTGCTCCCCAGGTGAGAAATCAGGGCTGGCAATGACCTTTAGCGCGTTAAGTAAATCTTGAGTAGTTGCCGGCTTAACGAAGTAGCCGCTGAAGCCATAAGTCTGAAACGCATTTTGCTGAGAGATAGCTTCGATATAGGTCATCATGATGAGTTTGATCGATTGAGTCTTTGGATTGGCTTTCAGATTTTGGCTCAACTCGAGCCCACTTACATCGGGCATCTGCATATCTAATAGAGCAATATCAAACATCGGGAATTGCTCGTCATTGCGGCGTTGGCAAAGTTCAAGGGCTTCTTTCGCACTAGAAGCAGCAATGACTTTTGCGCCCCAGTGTTGTAACTGTCGCGTAATGGCTTCGCGGTTAATCGCATTATCATCAACAACCAAGATATTGAGCAATGACACGTCGACAGATGGAATGACTTTTGTCGATTGGTCCGATTTACCGACCAGAATATGAAATGAAAACTCGCTCCCTTTGCCCGTTTCACTATTGACCGTAACACGGCCTCCCATGGCATGGCATAGGCGCTTAACAATCGCTAGCCCTAAACCAGTACCGCCATAGCGACGTGTGGTAGACGCGTCAACTTGACTGAATTTATCAAACAGGGAATTGAGTCTATCTTGGGGTATGCCGATACCTGAATCTCTCACCGAAGCTATGAGCTGCCAGTTGTCCCCATCGTGCTCTTCCAAGCGTGCGCTAATCACCACTTCGCCCTGTTCTGTAAACTTCAACGCATTGCTGACTAAGTTAGAGAAAATCTGCCTAATTCGAGTACTGTCGGCAAGAATCATTGAGTGTTCAACTTGGACCATATCTAGAATGATCTCGACATTCGGGTTGGTTAAGCTCGCCGCCATCTGTTCAGAGAAATCACCGAGCATATGCCTTAAATTAAAGTGTTGGCGCTCAAGCTCAAGCTTGTCGGCATCGATTTTGGAGAAGTCCAAAATATCGTTGAGTAATGCCAAAAGGGAGAGGGCACTAGTATGAGCAAGGTAAGCTTGATGTGATTGAGAGGTGTTAAGATTGTTCTCTAATAGCAGGTCGAGCATACCAATGATGCCATTCATCGGTGTGCGGATCTCGTGACTCATCACAGCCAAGAATTCGCTTTTTGACTTCGCTGCTTCTTCGGCTTCTTCTTTGGCCGCGATCAACGCTTGCTCTCCATCCTTCTGCTTGGAAATATCTTTGATTACACCAGAAAATATCACGCCGTCATTGGTTTCGACCTTGGCAATGGATAAAAGGATTGGGAACTGCTCGCCTTCTTTATTTACCGCTTGAAACTCTCTGCCAAGACGGCCTTCCTTGTCTTTAACACCAATGATTTTGCTGCGTCCTGTCGCATTATGTTGGTCGATAAAGGTTTGGTGCATGGAGGCGTACTTTTTAGGCATTAAGTTTTCTACAGGCATGCCAATCGCATCGTGCTCTAAATAGCCAAACATTCTCTGGGCAGCTTGGTTAAAGCTAAGGATCTTGCCTCTTTGATCAATGGTGACGATGCCGTCAGCAGCGGTATCCAAGATGGCCTCAAGTTTTTGACTAAGCAGTATTTGGCTTTCTTCGGATACTTGTTTTAGCTTCATCTCCTCATCAAGTCTCTTTATCGAGATGGTGTTGGTATGGATACGTTGCAGTAAGTGGTTAATCGTTGAGGCGATAGTATTTGCTTCTGGGCTAGCAAAATTAGGCAGTCTCTGTTCTGGCCGATTAGAGCTGATTTTACGAATACGTGAGTCGAGTTGATTGAGGGGCTGAACGATCAGAGCCCGTAAAGAAATCCATAACGCCAAAGTTAATATGACTGCCGAAAGGGAAAAAATGAACAACATCATTTGCTTGATGGCACTGAGACTACTGAGTGCTTCTTCCTCATCGAATGTGACGGATAGCAGGTAGTTAACTTGATCAAAGAACATATCCTTTTCAGCACTTATTGGCATTGCTGGTGGCGTTGCATTACCAACGGTGATGGGCGCAATATTACTCAATTCGTCAGATAGCTTGATTTGAGTGACAGGATAGAAGGCGTGCTCAAGACGCAGCAGCGTAGCATCGAGTAAATCCTTCATACTGGTTTGCCAGTCAAATGAGATTAGAGTCCAGCCGATCACTTGCTCGCGGAATAATATTGGGCTGACAACCCACTGAGAAATTGCCTCCTTGTCTACAAGGAAAGGGTCAATGCCTGGCGTGCTGATGACGGTATTACGGATAAACAAAGGACTAAACATACTGCGGGTAAGCAATTTTTCGTATAGCCATTGCTCACCATAGAACTTATCTTTTTGGTAATTGATGGTGGAGGTTGAAAAAACATGACCGTCATAGTCGACGATAAAGATGTAATTGACGAACTGACTGTTTTTTATCGAATCATTCAACTCCTGAGCAACACCTCGATTGATGCCGAGATCAAGTGCTTTGATGACTCTACGATTCTGACTGTTGAGGTTGGCAATTGACGTCACTTTTTGGTTATAGCCATCAATAATGCCTTCTGCGAGCTCTAGTGACCCATTAAGATTTTGGTGAGCGTTATAGCGAATGGTCCGTTCTGAGAAACTAGCAATGTAATAACCCGCGCCAAGGAAAATACAGACGATAAGCAGGGTAACGATGGCCAGAATTTTCTGCGTTAAGCCCATAATTGATTAGTACCATTGGAAACGCAATGAAGTGAGGTCTTCTGTATCAATCCCCAGCCGCTCCATACTGTTACGATTAATCAAAAAGGTGGGTTGATCTTGTAAGCTCGATTGAAGATGTCGCGGTTCTTTACCATTGAGAAGAATATCGGCAGCCAAGGAACCAGACTGCTTACCCAGTTGATAAAAGTCAGCGACGGGTCCAAATGTCGCGCCTTTTTGTATGCCTTTTTTGTTTGAACTCAAAATCGGGATATTCGATTGATCGGCAATAGTGATTAAGACCTCTTCTCCACCATTTTGCAGCAACGTGTCGGTAGTTGTAATGAACAAGTCGATACTGGGCGCGATAAGTGAAGCTTGCTGTTTGAGTTCCTGAAGGTTGTTCACTTCAATATCATGAACTGCGATGTTTTTTCTCTTTAATAGGCGGATTAGGTTTGATGCTTGGATCTTGGAGTTAGGCTCACCAATACGATGAAAAATAGCGGCAGACTGTGTGTTAGGGACCAGAGTGTCAATCAATTGAATATAGTGTTGCAGTGGGATGTAGTTACTGGTGCCAACAAGGTTATTACCTGAATATTCAAATGAATCGATAAGCCCAGAGTCAGCAGGGTAGGTGACGATAGAAAACACGATCGGTGTTGTTTCCGGAAATGTTCGTTTGACAATGATGGTACCGGGGGTCGTCAGAGAGTAAACCAAATCCACCTCTCGAGCCGACATGGATAAAATCATTTGTTCTTGGACTTGTTTATCACTCGATGGTTGAGCTGAGATGAAGGATACATTGTCCAAATTCACCCCATTTTCAGCTAACCCATCTTTGAACCCTTGAACGTTCTCGGGGTATCCAGTCCAAGTCGCGAGCGCGATCTTATATGAAGGCGCTGCATATAAAGAAAACGGAACAAATAAAATCACCAATGTAGTTAATAAAGAGCGGGATAACCTTGTGCCGATTTTCATTGCGTCACCTAGCGTAATTGTCCTATTTATTTGTTTAGCTTAGACGGAAAGCGGGTGTTTTGAAGAGTTTACGTTGCTAATTTTGTTAATGAGATGTGACCTGTGTCCGCGAGAGTTTCAAATTATGGCCATTTGTCGATCAATGAGTCTCGGATAAATGATTACACTCGCTTTATAAATTGAAGTAGTAGTAGGTAAGGGTATGACAGCCAAGATCCTCGTTGTCGATGACGATCAAGAAATTTGTGAGTTGTTAGAAGAGTATCTAACTAAGCAAAGTTACCAAGTGAGTGCGGTTAATGATGGCGAGCAAATGAAGGCCGAGATTGATCATCATGGTTATCCTGATCTGATTTTGCTTGATGTTATGCTGCCTGGTGACGACGGGTTTACCCTATGTCAGCACATCCGTCGTCAATCTTCGGTTCCGATTATCATGCTGACAGCAGTCTCAGATGATACTGACCAAATCATTGGTTTAGAAATTGGTGCTGATGACTATATTGCCAAACCCTTTAACCCTCGTCATTTAAATGCACGCATCAAAGCGGTCATGCGCAGAGTCTCTCAAGCCGAAGAACTCCCTGCCAGCTCAACGGCTAAATCGATCGTGTTTGGCGATTGGCAGCTAGATCCTTTAGCGCATCGTATTACCCATTTAGAAAACCATCAGAGTCATGACCTATCTGGTAGTGACTTTGCGCTGCTGATGTTGTTTTTGAAGCGACCCAATGAAGTACTTGATCGAGATACGATATCTTTCGCTACTCGAGGGCGCGAGGCGTTACCATTTGAGCGAGGTATCGACGTACAACTGAGTCGACTTCGCCAGCGTTTAGGTGACAGTGCTCGATTTCCTCATTACATAAAAACCATGCGAGGCAATGGCTATATCTTGGCGGTTCCGGTGAGCTATGAGCAATAGGTCTTGGTTGCGGTTATTTAAGCCCAATTCACTGGTTGGTCGCACGTTAGGATTGACGCTACTAGCGGTCATTTTAGCGCAGGGTGTTGCCACCAGTATTTGGTATACCGAATCCAAACACAAAGAGTTGGCGGGCATACGAGATGCGTCAGAGAGCATGGCGAACATGTTCGCTTCAACCGTGACTTTCTTCCAATCCCTGCCAGTAAAGTATCGCCATATCGTGCTAGACCAGATTCGCAATATGGGCGGGACAAGGTTCTTTGTTTCGTTTAATAAAGAGCAGTTGATTGTCGAACCGATCAAAGATACGCCGTTAAAGTTGGCGTCGATTCACGCCATAGAATCCGTCCTGAACAACAAGTTACGTAAAGCAGAAAGTATCTCAGTCGATTTTTCTCACCCTGATAATCTACGTCTGCTTAAAAACGATATCTACCTGCACGATCTGCCTAAGTCATGGGCGCATCACACATTGACCCTAAAGCCCATCGACCCGCCGATTCTTGTGGTACAGATTGAGCTCGCGACTCATGAGTGGCTCTATATAGCTGCGTTATTGCCAGCCCCGTACGTCACCCTTGACGATACCTTGATTGGGCGTGAGCAAATACTGTTTCTCATTTTCTCAACGACGATTTTATTGGCGTTGACCTATCTGCTGGTACGCAGGCAAGTTAAACCTCTAAAGCGCTTAGCAAAAGCGGCCAATGAAATGAGTATGGACATTGACCAAGCGCCACTTAAAGAAGAGGGAGCGAGCGAGCTAGTGACCGCGACGCGAGCATTTAATCGTATGCAGCAACGCATTCGTCGCTATGTCGCCGATCGAGAACATCTGTTTTCGGCTATCTCCCATGACTTGAAAACCCCGATTACTCGTTTACGACTTCGTGCAGAGTTGCTTGAAAGCGATGAGAAACGTTCGAAGTTTAACCGCGATCTTGATGAGTTAGAGATGATGGTGAAAGGGGCATTGCAGTGTGTAAGAGATACTGACTTACATGAAAATAATGCTTATATCGATCTCAGTGAATTAATTACTTCCATTGTCGAGCCGTTGAATCAGTACCAGCAGCAGGTTGTGTTTACGCCTTCTGATATGGAGCCGATTGTGGCTAAGCCGCTCGCCATGAAACGTGTACTAAGTAATTTAGTTGATAACGCAGTGAAGTATGGCATGAAAGCGAGCATCGAAATCAGCACTGATGAAGAGTGGATTAAAGTGGTGATCTGCGATCAGGGACCGGGCATACCAGAAGATAAGCTTGAAGCTGTGTTTGAGCCCTATTTCCGCTTAGCGACAGATGATGACGGGCACGGCTTAGGGCTCGGAATTTGCCGTAATATTCTCCACGGACATGGTGGAGATCTCATTATTGACAACTTGCCTACTAAGGGGCTTCGCGCGCAAGTCTTTATTCCTTCTAGCTTAGAAGTCTAATGTAACATTGTTGTTACATTGTCTTTACGGTTTGTTTCAATCAAAAAATTCTATTTGGTTAGACTCGTTTTAGTACAAGCAAGAACGCTTGGGGTCATTGAGCTGTTGGCCTGAATGTCTAATCCAATACATGGAAGATAATAATGAAACTTAATAAAACCCTACTTACTCTATCCCTTCTTTCTGCTGCGAATGTTGCAAGTGCTGGCGAAGTTGAAGTGCTTCACTGGTGGACCGCAGGCGGCGAAGCGAAATCGGCAGCTGTGCTTAAAGATATGCTTGAGCAGCAAAACCATACTTGGAAAGATTTTGCGGTTGCTGGTGGCGGCGGTGAGTCAGCGATGACAGTACTGAAAACGCGCGCCGTATCAGGTAACCCACCTTCTGCTGCGCAGATCAAAGGGCATGACATTCAGGAGTGGGGTGGTTTAGGCTTCTTAACTTCTCTTGATAGCACAGGTAAACAAGAAAACTGGGATGAAATCCTACCTTCAGTCGTCACCAAAGTGATGAAGTTTGATGGTGAATACGTAGCAGTACCTGTCAACGTACACCGAGTGAACTGGATTTGGGCTAACCCAGAAGTGCTAAAAAAAGCGGGCGTAGAGCTGCCAACTACATTGGATGAGTTCTTTGTCGCGGCTGAAAAAATTAAGGCTGCGGGCTATGTTCCATTGGCACACGGTGGCCAGCCATGGCAAGACGCGACTGTATTTGAAGCTGTCGCGCTCGATGTACTAGGCAGTGAAGATTATAACAAAGCCTTTGTTGATCTCGATATGAGCGTATTGTCTGGCGACAAGATGGTTGAAGTGTTCACCAAGTTCCAAAAAATTCGTGATTACATTGATGCAAACTCGCCAGGTCGTGATTGGAACGTTGCAACTTCTATGGTGATCAATGGGGAAGCTGCAATGCAAATCATGGGCGACTGGGCGAAAGGTGAGTTTACTGCAGCGGGCAAGGTTCCAGGTAAAGATTACATCTGTGCACCAGCGCCAGGTACAGCTGGCCAGTTTACCTTCAATATCGACAGCTTTGCCTTCTTTGAGCTCAGCGACAAAGGCAATCAAAAAGCGCAGCAAGATCTTGCGCGCACCATCCTAACCAAAGACTTCCAAGAAGTATTCAACCTCAACAAGGGCTCTATCCCAGTACGTTTGGATATGGACATGGCGAAGTTTGACCAATGTGCTCTAGATTCAATGGCAACCTTTAAAGCCAGTGCGAAGTCGGGTGACCTTGTACCAAGTATGGCGCATGGTTTATCAACAACAAGCTACGCTCAGGGCGCTATCTACGACGTTGTGACTAATTTCTTTAACGATGCTGACGCCGATCCTCAGCAAGCTGCACAGAAACTAGCCAAAGCGGTTAAAGCAGCGATCTAAATCTTCGTTGATATCAAACACCCCCAAAGGGCGTTCAGGCTTGTGGGGAGCCTGTTCGCCCTTTTCCTTTACCCAAATAGCAATTTGATTTGGGTTGATGACGTAAGGATTCGTTATGGAGCATGTTGTAAATCGGTACGAGAAGAAGTCTACAGCGAAGCCAAATTTGGCCGATCGACTTCAACACTGGCTACCGAAAATAGTTCTTGCCCCGACCGTGTTAGTAACTGTGGTATGTATCTACGGCTACATTTTTTGGACGGCGGCACTTTCAATGACCAACTCCCGTTTTCTACCAAGTTTCAACTTCGCTGGCTTTGTGCAATATGAAAAGTTGATGGAAAACGATCGTTGGATCACTTCAATTACCAATTTAGGCATTTTCGGTTTGCTGTTTATGCTGGTCGCAATTGGCCTTGGCGTTGGCTTAGCCATCTTGCTTGACCAAAATATTCGCCAAGAAGGGGCAATTCGCACCATTTACCTCTACCCAATGGCGCTTTCGTTCATTGTGACGGGTACTGCTTGGAAGTGGATTTTAAACCCGGGTTTAGGCATCGAGAAGTTGATGCAAGACTGGGGCTTTACCGACTTTAAATTTAACTGGCTAGTTGATTCAGATATGGCGGTTTATACCTTAGTGATCGCCGCAGTATGGCAATCGTCAGGGTTTGTGATGGCGATGTTCCTTGCTGGCTTGCGTGGTATTGATGCTTCCATTATCAAAGCAGCGCAAATCGATGGCGCTAATCTGCCGACCATTTACTGGCGCATCATTATGCCATGTTTAAGACCGGTGTTTTTCAGCGCAGTGATCATTACGTCACATATCGCAATTAAGAGTTTTGACCTAGTTACTGCTATGACCGCTGGTGGACCGGGTTATTCATCAGACTTACCAGCGCTATTTATGTATGCCCATTCCTTTACCCGTGGCCAAATCGGCCTTGGTGCAGCCAGTGCGATGATGATGCTGGCGGGTATCTTAGCGATTCTTGTGCCGTATCTTTATTCTGAACTTAGGGAGAAGAAGTCATGATGCAGAGTATCAATTTCTCTCGACTGTTTATTTACTCGACATTGCTGTTCTTCTGTCTTGTTTATTTAATGCCACTGTTTGTGATGGTGATTACCTCGTTCAAAACGCTGCCTGATATCAAAGCGGGTAACTTAATGAGTTTGCCAACCGAGTGGGTGTTTGATGCATGGTTTAAAGCGTGGGACAGCGCGTGTACCGGCGTAAAGTGTGAAGGGGTAAAAGGCTACTTTTGGAACTCTTTCCAGATGGTGATTCCTGCCGTGGCGATCTCTACCTTGCTTGGCGCATTTAATGGTTACGTTGTGACCAAATGGCAGTTTAGAGGCTCTAACCTATTTTTCAGCTTGTTGCTGTTTGGTTGCTTTATTCCGTTCCAAGTTGTCCTTCTGCCAATGGCAACGGTACTTGGCAAACTAGGCTTAGCGAACACCACCGCAGGTCTTGTGATTGTGCATGTTATCTACGGCATGGCGTTTACGACGCTGTTCTTTAGAAACTTCTATATCAGCATTCCTGATGAGTTAGTCAAAGCGGCTAAATTGGATGGAGCGGGCTTTTTTACCATCTTCTTCAAAATCCTATTGCCGATCTCTACGCCAATCATCATGGTGACGGTGATCTGGCAGTTCACAGCGATTTGGAATGACTTCTTATTTGGTGTGGTTTACTCCGGTTCAGAAACGCAGCCAATAACGGTGGCACTGAATAACTTAGTCAATACCAGTACTGGGATTAAAGAGTACAACGTCGACATGGCGGCGGCGATCATTGCGGCACTGCCTACCTTATTGGTTTACGTCTTAGCAGGAAAATACTTTGTTCGCGGCTTAACGGCTGGATCGGTAAAAGGATAATTATCATGGCAACTCTAGAACTAAAACAAATCCGTAAAACCTACCCGAAAGCGGATCAAGAAACACTCAAAGGGATAGACATCAGCATTGATTCAGGCGAGTTCCTTATCCTTGTCGGGCCGTCAGGGTGTGGTAAGTCAACCTTGATGAACACCATTGCAGGGCTAGAGAATATCAGCTCGGGTGAAATCGTGATTGATGGTAATGATGTGTCTGTGGTTGAACCGAAAGATCGTGATATCGCAATGGTGTTCCAGTCTTACGCGCTCTACCCAAATATGACGGTACGCGGCAATATCGAGTTCGGCCTAAAGATTCGCAAGATGGCAAAAGAAGAGATCGATGCTGAGGTTAACCGTGTGGCAGAGATGCTGCAAATTGACCACCTTTTAGATCGCAAGCCCTCGCAACTGTCGGGTGGTCAGCGTCAACGTGTGGCAATGGGGCGCGCGCTTGCTCGACGACCTAAGTTGTATCTATTTGATGAGCCACTTTCAAACCTTGATGCGAAACTGCGTGTCGAGATGCGTCATCAGATTAAGCGCTTACACCAGCAGCTTAACACCACCATTGTTTATGTTACGCACGATCAAATCGAAGCAATGACACTAGCTGATCGAATTGCCGTGATGAAAGATGGCGAGCTGCAGCAACTTGGTACGCCACAAGAGATCTACAACAAACCGAATAATATGTTTGTGGCCGGCTTTATGGGGTCACCATCGATGAACTTCATTAAAACCATGGTCGATCTTGATGCACAAGAAAAACCAGTGATTAAGGTTACTGGCGGTAATGGGCAAGAACATCACATTAAGCTGCCAGCCTCAATGCGCGAGCAAGACGGCAAGGAAGTGGTGATTGGTCTGCGTCCTGAGCACATTACAGATACCGAAAACCAAGAGTCTGGCGCGACCACTCAGCTAGATTTAACGTTAGAAGTTCTTGAGCCAACAGGGCCAGATACTATTGCGATGATTAAAGTCAACGAGCAGGAAGTCGCATGTCGTTTATCGCCTGAATTTGACGTTACCGCAGGTCAAGTTGCGCCACTTCATTTTGATCTTTCCAAAGCGGTGTTCTTTGACGCGGCTACGGAGAAACGCATTGAATTTAACTAATGAGTGAATTTATTGATACCTTTATTAGTAATTATGAATGAAGTCTACTAGTCTTAGAGTCATAGCATGAAGTAACCATCATGCATTGTGAGTAGAGGTGGGCAGTCATGTCTCCTTATTGCTCACCTCATCTCTAGTAACGAAAATGGCAGCTTGTATAGCTGCCATTTGTTTTTATAACTCCACCGTAGACATCACTACTTGCTGATTTGGTATAAATTCACCCGTATTGGTCAATTCAATGGGTGGAAATCCCCCCATTTATTTCGAATAAATTTGAACTAGCAACATTTCTCAATAGCTGAAATTTCTAAGTTATTGAAATTTAATAACTTAAACTTCTTCTGTAAGTTGGCTTAGTTATTGCCCTTAGTTATGTATCAACACCCATTGATGGGGTTGTTCATTTAACAAGGAGAATAATAATGTTTAAGCCATTGACCCTACTATCTGCTTCGATTCTTGCTGTCACGAGCTTCAACGCTGCCGCTAACTGTGATCCAGGTGAAACGGTAATTAAGTTCAGCCACGTAACGAATACAGATAAACACCCAAAAGGTATTGCGGCTTCATTACTTGAACAGCGTGTAAACGATGAAATGGACGGAAAAATGTGTATGCAGGTTTTCCCTAACTCGACGCTGTATGATGACAACAAAGTGCTGGAAGCACTGCTTAACGGTGACGTACAACTTGCTGCCCCTTCTCTATCAAAGTTTGAAAAGTTCACGAAGAAATACCGTATCTTTGACCTTCCATTCCTGTTTGAAGATGTTGAAGCGGTTGACCGTTTCCAAAACTCTGAGTCGGGTGAGAAGCTGAAAAATGCAATGCGTCGTCGTGGTTTACAAGGTCTCGCGTTTTGGCACAACGGCATGAAACAGATGTCGGCAAACAAGCCACTTATCTCTCCTGAAGATGCGAAAGGTCTTAAGTTCCGTGTTCAAGCGTCAGACGTACTGGTTGCTCAGTTTGAACAGTTAGGCGCAAACCCTCAGAAAATGTCGTTTAAAGAAGTCTACGGCGGCCTACAGACTAAAGTTATCGACGGTCAGGAAAACACTTGGTCAAACATCTACGGTAAGAAGTTCTTTGAAGTTCAAGACGGCATCACAGAAACCAATCACGGTATCCTTGATTACCTAGTAGTGACATCTAAAGACTTTTGGAAAGGTCTGCCTGATGATCAACGTAACCAGCTAAACACCATCATTCAAGAAGTGACGGCAACACGTAATGCTGAGTCTTCACGTGTGAATCTAGCGAACAAGAACAACATTATCGAAGCGGGTGGTGAAGTACGTTCGTTGACACCGGAGCAGCGTCAGCAATGGGTAACGGCACTTCAACCTGTATGGAAGCAGTTTGAAAAAGATATCGGCACGGACCTAATCGAAGCCGCATTAGCATCAAATAAATAATAACAATAATCCCCCAACTATTGGCCCTCTTAATACCCTGCTTCAGGGTATATCGGGAAGAGGGCCTTTCTTTACCCGCGATAAAGTGAAGTAGCTTATGGAACAGTCAATTTTTGCCAGAATTGGGAAGGTGACAGACGCAGTAGAGGAAACTCTCATCGCGTTCTTTTTAGGAGCAATGACCTTGCTCACTTTTGCCAACGTAATATTTCGTTATGTATTTAATGACAACATCTTATGGGCGTTAGAGCTCACCGTATTTATGTTTGCCTGGATGGTACTTGTCGGTGCCTCTTATGGCGTGAAAAAACATTTCCACATCGGTGTTGACGTTATTATCAACCTTGCCCCAGAACAACTACGTAAGGCGTATGCAGTGATGGCTGCGGCTTGCTGTTTAGCATTCTCAATTTTGCTTTTGATTGGTTCTTGGAACTATTGGTACCCGTTTGCCACTGAGCGCGCTTGGTATGAAACCGACGACATTCCAATGCCGGAAATGCTGCAGTTTTTAGCGGATTGGTTAAATGAAGGTGAGCGCTATGAGAAGCTGCCACGTTTTATCCCTTATATGGCGCTACCGATTGGTATGGCTCTGCTGACTTTCCGCTTTGCCCAAGCAACATGGCAAATTCTTACTGGTAAGTTGGATCGCTTAATTGCAGGCCATGAAGCAGAAGAAGAGCTAGAAGCGTTAAAAGAAGAGTTAAAAGACGCCGGTGAAGCAATGGAGCCGAAAAATATCGGTAGTGTCGACAGCAATGATAAGAGCAAGGAGCGCTAAACCATGGAAATCCTATTTTTATTTGTCATGGTGATTGGCTTTATGTTGTTCGGTGTACCGATCGCCATATCACTTGGTCTATCGAGTATTATTTTCTTAATGCTTCACTCGGATGCTTCATTAGCATCAGTGGCGCAAACCCTATTTAATGCCTTTGCAGGGCACTACACCTTACTGGCGATTCCGTTCTTTATCTTAGCGTCGAGCTTTATGTCGACCGGCGGGGTAGCGAAACGAATCATCCGATTTGCGATTGCTATGGTTGGCTGGTTCCGTGGTGGTCTGGCGATGGCTTCGGTTGTGGCGTGTATGATGTTCGCCGCGCTGTCTGGCTCATCTCCTGCAACGGTAGTCGCGATCGGTAGTATCGTGATCGCTGGCATGATCAAAAATGGTTACTCAAAAGACTTTGCCGCGGGTGTGATTTGTAACGCGGGCACGCTGGGTATTTTGATTCCGCCATCGATTGTTATGGTGGTTTACGCTGCAGCGACCGATGTATCAGTAGGTCGTATGTTCTTAGGTGGCGTTATCCCAGGCTTGCTTGCAGGTGTGATGCTGATGATTGCTATCTATATTGCAGCACGAGTGAAGAACTTACCGAAGCAGCCGTTTGTTGGCTGGGGTGAAATGTTTGCCGCAGCCAAAGATGCCAGCTGGGGTCTACTGCTGGTGGTGATCATCTTAGGGGGTATTTACGGTGGTATCTTTACACCAACGGAAGCAGCGGCAGTAGCGGCGGTTTACTCATTCCTGATCGCCAACTTTATCTATAAAGATATGGGCCCATTTGCGGATAAAGAAAACCGTAAGCCAGCGTTAGTCAAAGTGGTTCAAGCGTTTGTTCATAAAGATACTAAGCATACCCTGTATGAAGCGGGTAAGCTGACGATCATGCTGCTGTTTATCATTGCCAACGCACTGATCTTGAAGCACGTATTAACTGAAGAACGTATTCCGCAGATGATCACGGAGTCGATGCTTTCGGCAGGCTTAGGCCCAATTACCTTCCTGATCGTGGTCAACGTATTGCTTCTGATTGGTGGTCAGTTTATGGAGCCATCAGGCCTATTGATCATCGTTGCGCCATTGGTATTCCCAATTGCGATTGCACTGGGTATTGATCCAATTCACCTTGGTATCATGATGGTGGTGAACATGGAGATAGGTATGATTACGCCACCTGTCGGGCTCAATCTGTTTGTTACCGCCGGGGTGGCGAAGATGTCGATGATGCAGGTGGTCAAAGCGGCCTTGCCGTGGGTTGGAGTCATGTTCCTCTTCCTCATCATCGTAACGTACGTACCTTGGGTATCAACGTGGTTACCAACAACGTTAATGGGACCTGAGATAATCACTAAGTAACGCAAACCCTAGACAAAAAAAGCCCCGGATAGACAGCTATCCGGGGCTTTTATTTTAGGGACATACTATTTGAACAGTAAGAGCTAATAACTTAACTCTGAATCATCAGTTCCGTTTGATAAAACCAATATAGATCCCCCAACATGAATAAAAAGTGAATAGGTTATTCACTTTTGTAGTTGTTTTTATCTAGGCCGTATTTCTGCATTTTGTCGTATAGGGTCTTACGCGCCAGTTGCAGGTGCTCCATCGTAGCTTTGATACTGCCATCGCATTGGTTAAGAGCTTGCTCAATAATGCTTTTCTCAAATTCAGCTACTTGTTGGGCAAGACTGGTTTCTTTGCTACTGACGTTATCACTCTCACCAAACTGAGAAAGTCGGCCAAGCAGGACGAAGCGCTCAGCGGCGTTACGTAATTCACGAACATTACCCGGCCAGTCATGAGCCATGAGTTGATGAATTTGTTGAGCTTCAATAGCTGGAGCAGATTTACCGTAGCGAGAATCAGCAACCAGTAAGAAGTGGTGGAATAGTGTCGCAATATCTTCCTTACGCTGCCTAAGAGGCGGTAACTCTAAGGTAACGATGTTGAGTCGATAATAGAGGTCTTCGCGAAAGCTACCTTCAGATGCGGCTTGTTTTAAATCGACCTTAGTGGCAGCAATGACGCGGATATCGATTGGGATCAGAGAGTTGGAGCCAACACGTTCTATCATCCGCTCTTGCAGCACGCGCAGTAAACGAATTTGCGCTTGCATTGGCATGGACTCGATTTCATCTAAGAATAGGGTACCGCCTTGGGCATGCTCAAGCTTGCCAACTCGGGCACTGTCAGCGCCAGTGAATGCGCCTTTTTCATGACCATAAAGCTCACTTTCAATCAAGTTCTCTGGGACTGCGCCACAGTTAATCGCGACAAAGTTATTATCTCGGCGAGAGCTTTGCTCGTGAATCGAGCGCGCAAACAGTTCTTTACCTGTCCCTGTTTCACCAAACAGTAGAATGTCGGCATTGGTATCGGCAATGTGAATAATGGTGTCCCTAAGCGCCTGAATAGAAGGGGTCTCACCAATAATACGCGGCCCAAGTGCTTGGCTGGCTTTAAGGCTACGTTTTAGCTCTTGGTTTTCGAGTGTTAATGCGCGCTTATCTAAAGCGCGGCGTGTGGTATCAATCAGCCGATCGATAGGGAAGGGCTTTTCGATAAAATCGTAGGCGCCGTTTCTTAGCGCGTTGACGGCCATAGAAATATCGCCATGACCAGTAATCAAGATAACGGGTATTTCCGCGTCCTGATGCAAAATACTGGAAAGGATGTTTTCGCCAGATAGGCCGGGCAAACAAATATCGGTAATCACGACTTTTGGCAGGCCATCGGTTTTGATTGCCAATAGCGCATCTTCGGCACTGGCAAAAAATCGTGCTGGGATTTCCTCTAGCTCGAAGCTTTGTTCAATGGCGAGGCGAATATCGCTCTCATCATCAATGAATATGACATCGTACATCGACTTTCCTTGATCGTTATTGTGTTGTCGTCGGTATCGTGAGTATGAACCGCGCTCCACCAAGTGGCGATGTAGTTAAGCTCAACTCGCCCCCCATTGCGTGTGTAATCTGATGGGAGATAGATAAGCCCAAGCCTAAGCCATTTTTCTTGGTGGTGTAAAAAGGTTCAAATAGCTGAGCTTGGCTATCAAATGGGATACCCGGCCCATTGTCATCGACCGCTAATTCGACTTTGCCATTATTATGCAGGACAGACAGAGCAACCTGTTTCGTTTGTTGGCCCTCAACCGCTTGTATCGCATTAGTCAGTAGATTAATCAGCACTTGCTCAAGTTGGATTGGGTTGATCTCGATAGTTGGTAAACTTGATTGGATATCAAGATTTAACTCAACCTGATTCGCCTTAAACTGTGGCGCGAGTAGCTCTTTCGCCGCCAATATAATTGGGGTTGCATCGGCTGTACTGATTTCATTGCTGTCGCTTTTTTTAGCGAACGAACGCAGCTGGCTACTTATCTTTGCCATGCGATCGGTCAGTGCCGAAATCCGTGTCAGGTTATCGTCTACGCGATCATATTTGGACTTTTCTAAAAAGCGCCGTCCGTTATCAGCAAAACTGCGGATGGCGGCCAATGGGTTGTTGAGCTCATGACTGATACTGGCCGACATCTGACCTAATACGGCGAGTTTGGCCGCTTGAATTAATTCATCTTGGGTTTGTCGTAACGCGTGCTCGGTTTTGGTCCGCTCCGCGACCTCCGCTTGCAGCTCAGATGTTCGTTCCATAACCAAAAACTCAAGCTTTTGTTTGGCTTCAGATTGAAGCTGCTCAAATTGTCTTTTCTTGAGATTACGCTGGAAGGTAAGTTGCAGTGATAAGTAAGCAATCACAAACAATAGGGTAGTGATCAACGAGAAGCTAAGCGTTGACCATAGTAGCGTCACTTTAGGTGTTAGCACTCGTAGGGTTAAATCGTGCTTTTCTAGAGGCCTCGAAGAGACCAGGTAGGAGTTTTCGAACCCTGTTGACAGTGGATTCGTTAGTTCTGAACGAGGTATCGACAAGTCACCTGCAAAACCAAACGAACGTATCGGCGAGTCGAGATACTGACGACTATTTAAGATGGTCTGGCGCTGAGCTTCCGATAGGGTCGTTAAACTCTTGAACAACCATTCTTCATTGCTCGACATAAAAATAACGTTGTAGTTATCCGTTGCGACAAAGGTATTAGTTTTGTTTTGCCAATTCGACTCAATCGCGGTGAGGTCCATTTTTATCACAATCACGCCAATGATTTCAGCGGCATAAGTGACCGGGTAAGAAAAATAATAACCACGCTGTTTCGAGCTTGAACCTAGGGCAAAGTACTGACTGGGTTGCCCCTGAATGGCATTGGAAAAATATGGGCGCCACGCATAATTTCGACCGATAAACGAGTGCGGCAAATTCCAGTTACTTGATGCGATAGTGTTGCCAAACTCATCAAGTAAATAAGCATCGGTCGATTGAATCGTACTATTCACTTGCTCTAGATAACGGTTGGTGAGTTCAATTTGCGCCGAGTTGTTTGGGTTCTGCAATGCTGAAATGAGCTCAGTGTCTTTAGCGATCAATTTCGGTAAATGAGCGTACTTGTCGAGTTTACTCGAGATAAATTCTGCGAAGCGTTCTAGCTGCTCTTTGTGAGTGTCAAATTGTTCTTCTTCGCTGGCATTCCAAACCCAACTCGCACCAAGCGTGATGACAGTGATATAGAGGATGCAAAGGTAGAACTTACTTCTTTGAAACGTCAACATTTACAGCCCTGTATCACTTACACATCCATATATAGCGTAAAGGTTTTTGTTATGAATGTGTTTATTGGTCTTAACAAAGTGAGGTATAAAACCGGACGTAGATCGAGTTTTGATCTTTAATCGAAAAAAAATATTAGTTTCTCTTGAAAAAGCTATTAATGTCCCCATTTCTGGAAACAAAGCATGCTTTATTGGCGCTTTTTTTAGCAGTTAAGTGAGTTTTTAGGTGAATCCCGTAGCGATCGTAGGGCTGGACTCGACAGCGGTTGATCTGGTCGGTAGAATGCTGCGTCTGAATTTTTATCCTGAGGCTAATCGGAGATACCTTTTTATCGAATCAAATTCGTAAGGATATCGCTAATTAGTCCGATGATTGACTCGTCAGTTGTCGATACTCGATTTATAGAAGAGTACTCTTAGAGTACAAACAAGGATGGGTTCTATCTCTGTTGCAGAGTAGAGCACATAAGCTCAGTTATCTGAGCCAGTTTTGAGGTTAATGAATAATGCAAGTTACTGTTGAAACGCTAGAGGGCCTAGAGCGCCGTCTAAACATTACTGTTCCTGCTGCAAACATCGAAGATGCTGTAACAGCTGAACTACGCAACATCGCAAAAAACCGTCGTTTCGATGGTTTCCGTAAAGGCAAAGTGCCTCTAAAAATGGTTGCGAAGATGTACGGCAAAGCAGTACGTCAAGACGTGATGGGCGAAGTAATGCAACGTCACTTCATCGAAGCGATCGTTAAAGAAAAAATCAACCCAGCAGGCGCACCTACTTTCGCTCCAGTTGAGTCTACAGAAGGTGCAGACCTAGTATTCAACGCAACTTTCGAAGTTTACCCAGAAGTTGAGCTAAAAGGCCTAGAGAACATCACTGTTGAGAAACCAACAACTGAAGTTCAAGACGCAGATGTTGAAGAGATGATCGACACTCTACGTAAACAGCAAGCAACTTGGGCTGAAGTTGAAGAAGCTGCTGAAGAAGGTAAGCGTGCTACTATCGATTTCGTTGGTTCTATCGACGGTGAAGAGTTCGAAGGCGGTAAAGCTGAGAACTTCCCACTAGAGATGGGCGCTGGTCGCATGATCCCTGGTTTTGAAGACGGTATCGCAGGTAAGACTGCTGGTATGGAATTCGAAATTGACGTGACTTTCCCAGAAGATTACCACGCAGAAAACCTAAAAGGTAAAGCTGCTAAGTTCGCAATCAAAGTAAACAAAGTTGAAGCTCGTGAGCTTCCAGAACTAAACGACGAGTTCGTTTCTAAGTTCGGTGTTGCTGAAGGCGGCGTTGACGCTCTTAAAGCAGAAGTTCGTAAGAACATGCAGCGTGAACTTAAGCAAGCTATTAAGAACCGCATCAAAGAGCAAGCTATCGACGGTCTAGTTAAAGAAAACGACATCGACGTACCAGCTGCACTAATCGATCAAGAGATCGGTACTCTACGTCAGCAAGCTGCACAGCGTTTCGGTGGCAACCCAGAAGCGGCTGCACAACTTCCACGTGAACTGTTCGAAGAGCAAGCTAAGCGTCGCGTAGTTGTAGGTCTTCTACTAGGTGAAGTAATCAAGTCTGAAGAGCTAAAAGCTGACGACGAGAAAGTGAAAGCACTTATCGAAGAAATGGCGACTGCATACGAAGATCCAACAGAAGTTGTTTCTTACTACGAGCAGAACGAGCAAATGATGAACAACATGCGCAATGTTGCTCTAGAAGAGCAAGCAATTGATGCAATCATCTCTAAAGCTCAGGTTTCTGAAAAAGAAGTTAGCTTCAACGAGCTAATGAACCAGCAACCAGCTGCTTAATAAGCAATTTATTGCTGAGAAGGTTGACTAAACGTTAACTATTCTGCTAACAATGGTCCGTATGATATGTATCATACGGGCCATTTATTTTAGGGACATAAGAATATGAGCTACCAAGAAAAAAATACAATGCCATCAATTATGGACGCGCTAGTACCAATGGTCGTTGAGCAAACTTCCCGTGGTGAACGTTCTTACGATATTTACTCTCGTTTGCTGAAAGAGCGTGTTATTTTCTTGACTGGTCAAGTGGAAGACCACATGGCAAACCTTGTCGTGGCACAGCTACTTTTCCTAGAATCAGAAAATCCAGACAAAGATATTTTCCTATACATCAACTCGCCAGGCGGCAGTGTAACTGCAGGTATGTCTATCTACGACACAATGCAGTTTATCAAGCCTAATGTAAGCACAGTATGTATGGGTCAAGCATGCTCGATGGGTGCATTCCTACTTGCTGGTGGTGCACCAGGCAAGCGCTATGTTCTACCTAACTCACGAGTAATGATTCACCAACCACTAGGTGGCTTCCAAGGTCAGGCATCGGATATTCAGATCCATGCTCAAGAAATTCTAACGATCAAACAAAAACTTAACACTCTACTTGCTGAGCACACTGGCCAGCCTCTAGAAGTGATTGAGCGTGATACTGATCGTGACAACTTCATGGCAGCCGATCAAGCGGTTGAATATGGTCTAGTTGATGCAGTTCTCACTCATCGCGGTGAATAACTAGCAACATTGCCATATATTGATATACACTCAAGTCATATAAGTAAAGGCTAAGAGGTTAGCGAATGACAGATAAAAGCAAAGAGAGCGGTAGTAGTAAGCTTCTTTACTGCTCTTTCTGCGGCAAAAGCCAGCATGAAGTTCGTAAGCTAATCGCTGGTCCGTCAGTCTATATTTGTGACGAATGTGTCGACCTATGTAACGACATCATTCGTGAAGAAATTAAAGATGTTCTACCGAAGAAACAGTCTGAAGCACTACCAGTGCCAAGAGACATTCGTGAACACCTTGATGACTACGTGATTGGCCAAGATTACGCGAAGAAAGTGCTAGCAGTAGCCGTTTATAACCACTATAAGCGTTTACGTAATGGAGATACGACGAGCGAAGGTGTAGAACTTGGTAAAAGTAACATCTTGCTAATCGGTCCTACAGGTAGTGGTAAAACGCTACTAGCAGAGACATTAGCTCGTTTCCTAGATGTACCATTCACTATGGCTGACGCAACAACGCTAACAGAAGCGGGTTACGTTGGTGAAGATGTAGAAAACATCATCCAGAAACTTCTGCAGAAGTGTGATTACGACGTAGCGAAAGCTGAGCGTGGTATCGTGTACATCGATGAGATTGATAAGATCTCACGTAAAGCTGAAAACCCATCGATTACGCGTGACGTATCAGGTGAAGGTGTTCAGCAAGCGCTATTGAAATTGATTGAAGGCACAGTTGCTTCAGTACCACCACAAGGTGGTCGTAAGCATCCTCAGCAAGAATTCCTGCAAGTAGATACATCTAAGATTCTATTTATTTGTGGCGGTGCATTTGCTGGCCTAGATAAAGTGATCGAGCAACGTGTTGCAACGGGCACTGGTATCGGTTTTGGTGCAGAAGTTCGTTCTAAAGACGAAACCAAGACTGTGGGTGAACTATTCACTCAGGTTGAGCCAGAAGATTTGGTTAAATATGGCCTAATCCCTGAGTTCATTGGTCGTCTTCCTGTAACGACAACGCTGACAGAGCTAGATGAGGATGCATTAATCCAAATCTTATGTGAGCCGAAGAATGCACTGACTAAGCAATACGCTGCTTTGTTTGAACTAGAAGATGCGGAGTTAGAATTCCGTGAAGATGCACTGCGTGCGATTGCTAAGAAAGCAATGGAGCGTAAAACAGGTGCTCGTGGTCTTCGTTCAATTCTTGAAGGCGTGCTGCTTGAGACCATGTATGAACTGCCATCAATGGACGACGTAAGTAAAGTCGTTATCGATGAGTCAGTGATTAAAGGTGAGTCTGATCCATTGCTGATTTATAGCAACTCAGATAACCAAGCTGCAGGCGCAGAATCTTAATACGAATCACATAATTAGATATCGGTAGAAAGGGAGTAATCAATTACTCCCTTTTTTTTATTCTTTCATTGAATCCAAACAATTAAGCCCCATATACTGCAGATAGGACTAAGCGGAAGAGAGAATAATATGAACTTGGAACGTTCCGAACGTATCGAGATCCCCGTACTACCTCTAAGAGATGTAGTCGTTTACCCGCACATGGTAATTCCATTGTTTGTTGGCCGAGAAAAGTCGATTGCATGTCTTGAAGCTGCAATGGATAACAACAAGCAAGTATTGTTAGTAGCGCAGAAAGAAGCGGATACTGACGAGCCAGCTCAATCGGACATGTTTGAAGTTGGTACCGTTGCGACGATCCTTCAATTACTGAAGCTACCAGATGGCACGGTGAAAGTGCTTGTTGAAGGTCAGCAACGTGCAAAAATTAACCACTTTATTGAGAATGAATTCTTCTTTGCTGAAGCTGAGTACCTAACGACAGCTGAGCTTGATGAGCGCGAGCAAGAAGTGATTGTACGTAGTGCAATTAACCAGTTTGAAGGTTTTATCAAACTCAATAAAAAGATCCCGCCAGAAGTACTCACTTCGCTAAATGGTATCGATGAAGCCGCTCGTCTGGCTGATACTATTGCTGCTCATATGCCTCTTAAACTTGCTGATAAGCAAGCGGTACTAGAACTTCTAGATGTGACTGAGCGCCTTGAGTTCCTGATGGGACAAATGGAATCTGAAATCGATCTGCTACAAGTTGAGAAGCGTATTCGCACTCGCGTTAAGAAGCAGATGGAAAAATCGCAGCGCGAGTACTACCTGAATGAGCAAATGAAAGCGATTCAGAAAGAGCTTGGCGAAAGCGAAGATGGCGTTGATGAATTCGAGACTCTCAAGCAGAAGATCGAAGAATCGAAAATGCCTCAAGAAGCGCGTGAAAAGACAGAGCAAGAGCTACAAAAGCTGAAGATGATGTCACCGATGTCAGCGGAAGCAACCGTAGTTCGTGGATACATCGACTGGATGTTAGGTGTGCCTTGGAACAAGCGTTCTAAGGTGAAGAAGAACCTAGCCAAAGCCGAAGAGATTCTAAACGAAGACCACTACGGTTTAGAGCGCGTTAAAGAACGTATTCTTGAGTACTTAGCGGTTCAAAACCGAATCAATAAGCTCAAAGGCCCAATTCTATGTCTTGTGGGTCCTCCTGGTGTAGGTAAAACCTCTCTAGGCCGTTCTATTGCAGCTGCAACAGGGCGTAAATATACCCGTATGGCACTAGGTGGCGTAAGAGATGAAGCGGAAATCCGTGGTCACCGTCGTACCTATATCGGTTCAATGCCGGGTAAGCTTATCCAGAAGATGTCTAAAGTTGGCGTGAAGAACCCACTTTTCCTTCTTGATGAGATCGACAAGATGTCATCGGACATGCGTGGCGATCCATCTTCAGCACTGCTAGAAGTTCTCGATCCAGAGCAGAACAACGCGTTTAACGATCACTACCTAGAAGTCGATTACGATCTTTCTGATGTTATGTTCGTTGCGACGTCTAACTCTATGGATATTCCAGGTCCGCTATTAGACCGTATGGAAGTAATTCGTCTATCGGGTTACACCGAAGATGAGAAACTGAACATTGCTAAGCGTCACCTTGTTGAGAAGCAAGTGAAACGCAATGGTCTTAAGCCACACGAGATTGAGATCGAAGATTCAGCCATCATCGGCATTATCCGTTACTACACGAGAGAAGCGGGTGTGCGTAGCCTAGAGCGTGAAATTTCGAAGATCTGTCGTAAAGCGGTGAAGAATATTCTGCTGGATGCTCAATTGAAGTCTGTGACTGTAAGCATGGATAACCTTAAAGAGTATCTAGGTGTTCAGCGTCACGACTTTGGTAAAGCCGATGACAGCAACCGTGTAGGTCAGGTAACGGGTCTAGCTTGGACTCAAGTCGGTGGTGATTTACTGACTATCGAAACTGAATCTATGCCAGGTAAAGGTAAGCTGACGCAAACAGGTTCGCTTGGCGACGTAATGAAAGAGTCGATTCAAGCGGCGATGACAGTCGTACGTTCACGCGCTGAGAAACTGGGTATCAACTCAGATTTCTATGAGAAGCGTGATATCCACGTCCACGTACCTGAAGGTGCAACACCGAAAGATGGCCCAAGTGCGGGTATCGCGATGTGTACAGCGCTGGTTTCTAGCCTAACAGGTAACCCTGTAAAGGCAGAAGTGGGTATGACGGGTGAAATTACCCTCCGTGGTGAAGTTCTACCAATCGGTGGCCTGAAAGAAAAACTGCTCGCTGCACACCGTGGTGGCATTAAAACAGTTCTGATTCCAAAGGACAACGAACGTGATCTAGAAGACATTCCTGATAACGTTATCGCCGATCTTAAGGTGATTCCAGTGCAATGGATCGACGAAGTTTTGAAAGTTGCATTAGAAAATGAGCCGTCTGGTGTCGAGTTTGCTGCGGTAAAATAGTGATATGTAGCAAAAATAAGTAAAAGATTACGCTGATAAGCATAAAAAGGCTTGTCAGCGTTTTTTTTGGACGCTAACGTTAGCGACTATAGCTTCGGGCCTTGTTATACAAGGGGTTGTCGCTAATTTGAAATGAAATGGAACGTTAAGCTACCTATAAAAAAATAACCAGGTGGCGCAAAGGGGAATCACAGTGAATAAAACACAATTAGTAGAAAAAATCGCAGAAAACGCAGACCTATCAAAAGCTTCAGCTGGCCGTGCGCTTGACGCATTCATCGAAGCAGTAGGCGATACTCTGCAGTCTGGTGATCAAGTTGCTCTAGTTGGCTTCGGTACATTCAGCGTACGTACTCGTGCTGCACGCACAGGCCGTAACCCTAAGACTGGTGAAGAAATCCAAATCGCAGAAGCTAAAGTTCCTGCGTTTAAAGCTGGTAAGGCTCTTAAAGATTCTTGCAACTAATCAAAAAATCGCCATTTAGGCTGATTTTTTCGAACCTTTTTAAATTATGCGCATCATACTGATGCGCATTTCTTTTTCTGGTATTATCGCGCTAATCAATTTTTATTTTAATGAAGTACATTGTGCCCAACTTTTCAATCATGTTGGTGCGATGTATAAGCGGAGAGTAGTTTAAGTATGATGGACCGATTACGCGAAGGCGTTAACAGCATCGCGGTTAAAATTATCCTGGGACTTATCATCCTATCTTTCGTGTTTGCAGGTGTTGGTAGCTACATTGTTGGCGGTTCAAATAACACAGCTGCGAAAGTAGGTAATGTTGAAATTGGCCGTGGTGAGTTTGAACAAGCTTACCAAAACGAACGTAATCGTATGCAAGCTCAGCTTGGTGATTACTTCTCTAACTTGTTGGCTGACCCTAGCTACGTAGAGTCTTTCCGCAAATCTGTACTTGATCGTATGGTAAACGACTTGCTACTTGAGCAGCACGCTGAAGCGTTGGGCTTACGTGTTAGCGATGCGCAAGTTCGTACACTGATTCTTGAAATGCCTCAGTTCCAAATTGACGGTAAGTTCGATCAAGAGATTTATCAAACGGCGCTTCGTCGTGCTGGCTTCAACGCAGAGAGCTTTGCAGAATACCTGCGTCGTGATTTAGTTCGTAACCAGCTACTCACTGCTATTCAAGGTAGTGACTTTACACTGCCGGGTGAAGTAGAAGCACAGAGCAAGCTACTGACTCAAACTCGTGAAGTGAAGAAAGTCACGCTATCTCTAGAAGACTTTGCGGCAAAGGCGCAATTGTCTGAAGAAGAAATCAACGACTACTACAAACAAAACCCAGAGCGTTACACACGCCCTGAGCAAGTGAAAGTAGCCTACATTGAGTTATCTGCTCAGCAGCTTAAAGACGGTATTGAGGTATCGGAAGAGCAAGCGAAGCAGTACTACCAAGAACACCTAGACAAGTACTCATCTGAAGAACAGCGCCGTGTAAGCCACATCCTAGTTGAAGGCGACGATGAAGCTAAAGCGCAGGCGATTCTTGATGAGCTAAATGCAGGTGCTGACTTTGCTACACTAGCTGAAGAAAAATCTGATGACTTCGGTAGTGCGTCTGAAGGTGGCTCACTAGGTTGGATTGAACGCGATGTAATGGACCCAGCATTTGAAGATGCAGCGTTTGCTCTAACGAAAGTGGGTGAAACAACAGGTCTGGTTAAATCAGATTTCGGTTACCACATCATCAAGCTTGACGAACTTAAAGATTCAGTTGCTAAGCCATATTCAGAGGTTGCAGCAGAAATCAAGCAAGAGCTAAAAGATCAGCAAGCAGTCGATCAGTATTATGAACTGCAGAGTGAACTTGAAAAGGTAGCGTTCGAATACCCTGATTCTCTAGATGATGCTGCTCAAGCAATCAACGCTAAGATTCATACTACTGACTTCATTTCTCAAGTCGACGCTCCTGAGCTACTGAAAACGCCAGCTGTATTACAAGCTATCGTTAGCCCAGAAGTGAAAGAAGATGGCCTAAACTCAGAGGTTATCGAAGTTGCACCTGAGCACGTGATTGTGGTTCGTGTTGAAGACGCACGTGATGAGATGGTTCTACCGCTAGAAGATGTTCGCGAACAAGTAACAACGACACTGGCGAAAGTGAAAGGTGAGCAGAGTGCTATCGAACTTGCTGATAAACTGGTTGCTGAACTTAAGGAAGGCAAGCAAGGTTTATTGGGAGAAAATGGTCTAGCATTCGGCGAAACAGAAACGGTTGACCGTAGCTCTCCACTAGCAGACGTAGTGTTCTCTATGGTGAAACCTGAAGAGGGTAAAGTAGAGTTTGCTCAGGCGAAAGACCTAAATGGTGATATCGTTGTTGTTGAACTAACAGATGTTTCTTCAATGTTCAACACTATGTATAACGAACAGATCGCTCAGCAAATGACACAAGCAAATGCTCAACAAGACCTTTCAGGCCTGATCAGCATTTTGCGTAAAACGATTGATATTGAATACTACGTTGTGACTCAATAGTCAGCGATAATGTAATTGATATATAGATTAAAACGGGCTGCAATTGCAGCCCGCTTTGTTTTTCTAGCTTAGCGTTATAGCTTGGTTGCCAGGTTGATTAATCTGTCCAGACATCTTGATAGAAAGGAAATCGAAATGTTTAAACAGATAGTGTTAATTATGGCGTTAATCGTGGCGGCTCCACTGAGTTTAGCGGCTGATAGCAAAACCAATCCTAAATACGAAGGGATTGAAATTACCGTTAATATCAATAGTGCAGGAGCGGAGGAGCTAGCGGCGCTACTTAATGGGGTTGGGCTAAAGAAAGCACAAGCGATCGTTTCGTATCGCGATGAGCACGGCAGTTTCAAAACAGCGCAGGAGTTAACCGCGGTTAAAGGGATAGGTGAGGGTTTAGTCACTCGCAACTTAGACAGAATCAAGTTATAAACCTGTACAAGAGCGCAATCGCGCTCTTTTTTAAATTTCCCCATTATCTTCCTAGAACCTCTACACATTTACCTCTATAATTTCACGCCAAACAAAGGTCAGTGCGCGGAGCAATGATCAGTAACTAACGCGGAGTAAAACATGTCGTCTCATACACCGGTAGTCACCGTTGATGGACCAAGTGGTGCAGGTAAGGGCACTCTTTGTATGCTGTTAGCAAACAAGCTAGGTTTTCACTTATTAGATTCTGGTGCCATCTACCGAGTATTGGCACTTGCTGCTATCCATCACGGTGTGAACTTAGAATCGGAAGACACACTGGTTCCACTTGCTACCCACCTTGACGTACAGTTTGTTGCGGAAGGCGACTTAGTGAAGGTTATTCTAGAAGGCGAAGATGTCTCTGGTGAGCTACGCAAAGAAGAAACGGGGATGGCGGCATCAAAAGTAGCAGCGTTACCTCGCGTGCGTGAAGCATTACTGCGTCGTCAGCGTGCGTTTGCCGAAGGCGAAGGCCTAGTTGCCGATGGTCGTGATATGGGCACGGTTGTTTTTCCTCAAGCTGAGGTGAAAATTTTCCTTGATGCTAGCGCTGAAGAGCGAGCGACTCGCCGCCTTAAACAGTTGCAAGGCAAGGGTTTAGATGTTAGATTTGACGACCTTTTGAGCGAGATCCAAGAGCGTGACGACCGAGATCGTAACCGCCCAGTGGCACCATTACGCCCTGCAGAGGATGCGCTTTTGCTAGATTCTACTACGATGAGTATCGACGAAGTGGTAGAAAAGGCACTACAATATATCGAATCTAAGCTAGTCGCCTAGGCGGCTAGGTCAGAGCGTTGGTCGCAAGGATGATGACTGGCGAATTTAATAACCCCACGCGGTAGGAAACCCGTGGACGTTTAATTTATTGAAGATTAAATAAATGACTGAATCTTTTGCTCAACTCTTTGAAGAGTTTCTAAACGAAACAGAATTCCAACAAGGCAGCATCGTTAAAGGTACTGTAGTAGCTATCGAGAACGGTTTCGTTCTTGTTGACGCTGGTCTTAAGTCTGAATCTGCTATCCCTGCTGAACAGTTCAAGAACGCTGCTGGCGAACTTGAAGTTGAAGTTGGTGCTGAAGTAGACGTAGCTCTAGACGCTGTTGAAGATGGTTTCGGTGAGACTCAACTTTCTCGTGAGAAAGCGAAGCGTCACGAAGCTTGGATCGTTCTTGAGAAAGCTTGTGAAGAAGCTGAAACTGTTGTTGGTATCATCAACGGTAAAGTTAAAGGCGGTTTCACTGTTGAACTAAACGGTATCCGTGCTTTCCTTCCTGGTTCTCTAGTAGACGTGCGTCCTATCCGCGACACTGCTCACCTAGAAAACAAAGAGCTAGAGTTCAAAGTTATCAAACTTGACCAGAAGCGTAACAACGTAGTTGTTTCTCGCCGTGCAGTTATCGAGTCTGAGAACAGCGTTGAGCGTGATGAGCTTCTAGAAACTCTACAAGAAGGCGCAGAAGTTAAAGGTATCGTTAAGAACCTTACTGACTACGGTGCATTCGTAGACCTAGGCGGCGTTGACGGCCTACTACACATCACTGACATGGCTTGGAAGCGCGTTAAGCACCCTTCTGAGATCGTTAACGTTGGTGACGAGATCCAAGTTAAAGTTCTTAAGTTCGATCGTGAGCGTACTCGCGTATCACTAGGTCTTAAGCAGCTAGGCGAAGATCCATGGGTAGCTATCGCTAAGCGTTACCCAGAAGGTCACAAACTATCTGGTCGCGTTACTAACCTAACTGACTACGGCTGTTTCGTTGAAATCGAAGAAGGCGTTGAAGGTCTAGTACACGTTTCTGAAATGGATTGGACTAACAAGAACATCCACCCATCTAAAGTTGTTAATGTTGGCGACGAAGTTGAGGTTATGGTTCTTGAAATCGACGAAGAACGTCGTCGTATCTCTCTAGGTCTGAAACAGTGTAAAGCTAACCCATGGCAATCTTTCGCTGAAGCGCAAGCTAAAGGCGACAAGGTTACTGGTAAGATCAAGTCTATCACTGACTTTGGTATCTTCATCGGTCTAGAAGGCGGCATCGACGGTCTAGTTCACCTATCTGACATTTCTTGGAATGTTGCAGGCGAAGAAGCTGTACGTGAGTACAAGAAAGGCGACGAGATCTCTGCTGTAGTTCTAGCTGTAGATGCAGAGCGCGAGCGTATCTCTCTAGGCGTTAAGCAAATGGAAAATGACCCATTCAACGCTTACGTTGCAGATAACAAGAAAGGTGCACTAGTTAACGGTACTGTTACTGCAGTAGACGCTAAAGGTGCAACTATCGAGCTTGAAGAAGGTGTAGAAGGTTACCTACGTGCTTCTGAAGTTTCACGTGACCGTATCGAAGATGCGTCACTAATCCTAAGCGTTGGTGACAGCGTTGAAGCTAAGTTCACAGGTGTAGACCGTAAGAACCGCGTAATCAACCTATCTATCAAAGCTAAAGATGAAGCTGAAGAGCAAGAAGCAATGGCTTCACTGAACAAAGCAGACGATGCTTCGTTCGGTAACGCTATGGCTGACGCTTTCAAAGCAGCTAAAGGCGAATAATTAAATCGCTTTTAAGAAAAAGGAGCCGAAAGGCTCCTTTTTTATGTTTACGTAATAACTAGTAGTAATACCAATCTCTACAAGATGTTCTGAAAAAAGCACTTTTTCACTACACACATTGTTCAATTTTTGTCTAAAATTGAAGGCAAGTGTTTGTTGGAACTGGTATTACTTACTATAATAAGTGATAAATTACTCTATGAGGGCAACTATGACTAAGTCTGAATTGATTGAAAGACTCTGTGCAGAACAGACGCACCTTTCAGCGAAAGAGATAGAAGATGCTGTAAAAGATATTTTAGAGCATATGGCGTCAACTCTAGAAGGTGGCGATCGAATTGAGATCCGTGGTTTCGGTAGTTTCTCTTTGCACTTCCGTGAACCTAGAGTCGGCCGTAACCCAAAAACTGGTGACAAAGTGGAGTTGGAAGGTAAATTCGTTCCACACTTTAAACCGGGTAAAGAATTACGTGAGCGCGTTAATCTAGGGTAAGCGACGTAATCTATTGATAAAAAGGCGGCATACGGAAGTATGCCGCTTTTTTATAACTCGAATTACAGAGATAACCATGGTTTGTTTCGAGCTTTTACTGCATAATCGTACGGCAGAACTAATCTTAGGTGATGGACTATGAAAATTATAAAAATCGTTCTTGTACTGGCCCTATTCTTAATTGCACTGGCATTAGGCTCTCAGAATCAAGCTATCGTGACATTTAACTACCTCATTGCTCAGGGAGACTTTCACTTATCTACACTGCTAGGTGTAGTATTCGTGGTTGGTTTCAGCCTTGCTTGGTTAGTATTTGGTGGCTTACACCTTAGATCGCAGCTCCAAGTTCGAAAACTGAAGAAGAAACTTAATAAGCTTTCTCCTCCAGCTGTTGAGCCGACTCAAGAAAAAGCTTAACAAGATTTTTATTAGGTAGGCTGTTACTTGATGTTAGAAATTCTCTTCTTATTACTACCAATTGCCGCAGCATATGGCTGGTATATGGGTAATCGCAGTGCCCAACAAGATAAGCAGAAACAATCTAATCAAATATCCCGTCAATACGTGACGGGTCTAAACCTGCTTTTATCAGATCAATCTGATAAAGCGGTAGACCACTTTATTGAACTTCTTCAAGTTGATAATGAAACTATCGATACGCACTTAGCGTTAGGTAATTTGTTTCGATCGCGTGGAGAGGTCGACCGCGCTATTCGCATTCACCAAAATCTCATCTCTCGCTCAGGTCTTACTATTGACCAAAAAAACATCGCGCTTCAACAACTAGCAAAAGACTACATGGCGTCAGGCTTTTTGGATCGCGCTGAAAAAATCTTCGAGCAGCTTGTGGATGAACCTGATCATAGAGAAGCGGCGCTTCAGCAACTTGTCGCGATCTATCAGCAGACGCGTGAGTGGAGTAAAGCGATTCACTACGCTTCTTTATTGGTTAAAATGGGCCGCAAGCGTATGCGTACTAGCATTGGCCATTTTTGGTGTGAGCTTGCAATGCAAGAGCAAGCTGACGGCAACCACGCGCAGGCTAGACAAAACTTCAAAAAGGCTTTAGCTGAAGATCCTAGATGCGTTAGGGCGAGTATTGCTCTTGGTAAGCTCTACCTAGAGGATGAAGATTACAAGCGCACTATCGCTCATTTAGAAGCGGTGTTGGAGCAAGATAGTGACTTTGTTAGCGAAGTTTTACCGACACTGGCTGAGTGTTATCACCATCTAGGTCAAGAAGATGAGCTACTGAATTTCTTACGCCAATGCATTGTAAGTAAAGCCGGCGTGTCGGCGGAGCTTATGCTGGCGCAAATGGTGGCCAAACATGATGGCCCAGGAGCGGCTCAAGAGCTATTGACTCGCCAGCTGGTAAAGAATCCAACCATGAAAGGTTTCTATCGCTTGATGGATTACCATCTAGCTGAAGCGGAAGAAGGGCGAGCTAAAGCGAGCTTAGATACGCTACAGAAATTAGTTGGTGAACAGTTAAAAGTGAAGCCCCATTACCGTTGTCGTAAGTGCGGCTTCTCAACCCATTCAATGTATTGGCATTGTCCTTCCTGTAAAGGGTGGGGGACGATCAAGCCAATCCGTGGATTGGATGGCGAATGATTTTAAAAGATTGGGTAAATCCCATAACAAATGGCAGCGGTGATCCCGCTGCTTTTTTTCGATTTGTTTAAAGTAAGTTAGGAGATGAAATGATCGACCAAAAAGTAATTGTCGCACTGGATTATGATAACCAAGCAGACGCACTCGCTTTTGTTGATAGAATCGACCCAAGCTCTTGCCGCTTAAAAGTAGGTAAAGAGATGTTCACACTATTTGGTCCTGATTTCGTTAAAGAGCTACACAAACGTGGTTTCTCTGTGTTCCTCGATCTTAAGTTCCATGACATTCCAAATACCTGTTCTAAAGCAGTGCGCGCAGCCGCAGAGATGGGCGTGTGGATGGTTAACGTTCATGCAAGCGGTGGAGAACGTATGATGGCAGCGTCACGCGAGATTCTCGAGCCTTATGGCAAAGATCGTCCGCTACTTATAGGCGTAACGGTACTGACCAGTATGGAACAGAGCGATTTGGCGGGTATTGGACTGGATATTGCCCCACAAGAGCAAGTGATTCGTCTCGCTAACCTAACTAAAAACTCAGGTCTAGATGGCGTAGTATGTTCTGCTCAAGAAGCTTCAATGCTTAAGAGTGAGCTTGGTAAAGAGTTCAAGCTTGTAACCCCGGGTATTCGCCCTGCAGGTGCCGCGGTTGGCGACCAGAAGCGAATCATGACTCCTGTTGATGCAGTTCAAGCTGGTTCAGATTACTTGGTGATTGGTCGCCCAATCACTCAAGCTAGCGATCCTGCAGCGGTACTTGCGGAAATCAACGCTACACTAAAATAGTGTATATACTTTAATATCTTAGGAAAGCCAGCGTTCGCTGGCTTTTTTGTCCTTATTAAGTTAGTGGTTACTAGCTTATACCTAGATCAATCTCTCAAACGTATATTTTAATTGGTATCAATTTATAAATTGAATCTAACTTTAGTTGTAAGCTTATCTTAATCAACAGCTCTACAGCTTGATGTACTCCCTCAGTCTTAATGATCTGTGCGTACACCAAGTTACTAATTTAGGTACTTTCTATGACAGACACACTAGCCGCAGCCGTTGGACCTGATCCGCTATCGGGACCTGCCCACAACAAAGTGACGCCAGCAGACGTCGCTAAAGTTAAAGCCGAAGTGTTAAAGCGAATTAATCAATCGGCTCACCTGTCGCAAGGTTTTCGATTAGTCAATCAAGCCGATTACCAATCAAGTTTAGCCGAGCTACGAGGCAAGCTAAAATCTAAAAGTTTCCAGCAGACAGACGAAGGCAAGATGTGCAAGTTAATGCACGATATCCTGACTGATGACGCGCATTTGGCGGAGTATTTAGACGAGGATATTGCCCAATACCTCGAAACAAATGAAGCTGGGAAGAAAATACTCAATACCAAGGCAATGGATTTTCATGGCAAAAACCAAGTAGCCAACGCCAAGCTGAAGAGAAAACAGCTATTCCTGATGTTTAAAGAAATCATTCAGGCTCAGGTAGAACTGAATACGTTCGCGCAAAGACTGAAAGTGGCGTTTGGCGCCGAAATCAGCTTTCCTCCTGGAGCGTATGGCGGCATCAAAAGTTACAGTGGGGCATTAGCTAAAATCACTACACGTATGAGAAACAACGATGTCGGTGATTTAAAAGATTGCGCGCGTATCACCGTAAAAGTGAAAAAGTTTAAAGATCTACAGGGGGCAAAGTTGTTCATTTGTGGAACTGAAGAGTTTAAAGCGGTTGCTTCGCATCAAAAATCCCTTAAAGACCGATATCAGCTCGCTGGCACCAGTAGCGCGTTAGCACAGCATAATGTCGAGCCCGATAGTAGCGGCTATAAAGATATTAAATTCTTCCTTAAGATGAGTGGTGGGCAAATTGCTGAGCTACAGCTGAATATTCCGGGGATGCTGATTGCGAAAAAGAAAGCTCACATAGTTTATGATATCGCGCGCACTAATCAGGATGCGTTTGATGGCAGACAGAAATTTCAGGTAACCAGTCCTGAAGTACTGGAAAAAGTGAAAAAGAAAATGGATGGTGACTGGTTTGGCTTCATCCGCTCAAAGCTAAATGGCATTGGGCCTGATGCGGATTGTGTAGAATCAATGATTGATGTACTTAAGAGTAAAGGCACTCTCATTGTTGAACCCAAGCAAGCAGAGGCGTTGAACCGAATTAGTAAACAGCTTTATGCTGCTGGATTAGGGGAAGCGTTACTCGACCCTAAGTAAATAAAAAAGGATGCACTAAGCATCCTTTTTTATTAAGCGGGAACACCACTATGGAACTTAAAGTCACTGTCGGGTGATGAAATTAGCTCGGCTTCTAAACGACCGAAGTAATCGATGCGTTCAGTGATATCTTTTCCAGCGATCTCTTCGGCTAGTGTCAGGTAGTCTTGATAATGACGAGCTTCAGAGCGAAGCAGTGACACGTAGAATTTTGCGATATCTTCATCCATATGAGGAGCAAGCTTAGCGAAACGTTCACAAGAGCGTGCCTCGATGTAGGCGCCGATAATAAGCTTATCAATCAGTGTTTGTGGCTCATGGGTCGCCATATGACCAATCAGCCCTTTGGCATAACGACTTGCTTGCACTGGTTCATAGGCCATCCCACGGTTGCCCATAATCTCAAGCACTTGATAGAAATGGTGTAGCTCTTCTTTGATCAGTAAAACCATTTTATCAATCAAATCTTGGCTATATGGCGAGTTTGATTTAGCCATGATTGCTTTAGATATATTACTTTTGCCTTTGAGAGTCTCTAGGCTACCAGTTTTGCGGTAAGCGAAATCTTCATAAGGCTTAAACCAATCTAATAAACTGTGGGCGCTCTCTTTATCTACTGCGTATTTTCGAATTAGGTACATTGCGGATTGGCCCGCTTTAAGCTCACATAATAAGTGATCGATAAGGACCACTTTGAGGTTTTCCGGTTTACGAGCTTCTTCAACCCATGCATCTGGAGTTGAGCACTGTAGAAAGCCGTTTATTGGCTCAAGTAGTGACTGGTATTGTTCTAATTCGATCATCTTGGTCTTACTTTACTAAATAAATAGAAAAAGGCCGCTAGTGCGACCTTTTTGAAAATAGCTGTGCGGATTATATTACCACTTTTTCTTCTCACCAAAGAGTGCGTCCATATCATTTTGGCGCTGGCTCTCTTCCATCTGGTGTAACTCTTCTGCGTTTTTAGTTTGGCGTTTAGACTCAAGTTCGTCGTACATAGTCTGCAGCTTTTCACGCGCTTGATTTGAATAAGCGTCGTTTTTAGTACTTAGTGCATCCAAGCCTTTTTTCAGTAACTGGATTGCGGTACCTGGCTGGCCACGAACTATTGCGTCGTTTGAACGCTTAATTACGTTTTCAATGTTGATACGTACTTGGATGGTTTCTAAGCGCGCATTCTCAGTGACATAAGCCTGAGTCTCAAAGCGGCCTTTGTTGTGCTCGCTGCGAATGGTGTCGCGTAGACGCTTCACCAACTTCAGCATAACAATCGCTTGTTTATCGCTGCTTGGCACTTTAAAGCTAGTGCTTTCGCCACCTTTGTAGTTCTCTTCAAGTTGCTTGATCTGATCTTTAACGTGGGCGACACGCTGCTCAAGATGTTTATTCTTCGGATCGAGTTCATGCATACTGAGAACTGCATCTAGGATACGAGTATTCAGGCACACCAATAGCTCTTTGCTGTATGGCATGTGATGAGCGTGGCCGATAAGCTCTTCTGTTGCATCAATAATTTGCAGGTAACGCGAACTTTCCTGTTTGCGCGCTGTTTCCGCTTTAACTTTATACTGGAGCATAATGTTATAGCCGAGAACTAACACCAGTAAGATGGCAACTAAAGCTATGATTAAACCAATATTCATAAATTCCGTATCTTATGTTTTTTAGTGGCTAGCCGTTAAGCATACACGATCCTGCCATGCGACTGTAACTGTTTCGCATTATTGCTCAACTTAGTAATTTTATTAATGAAAACTCTCTTTGCAAAGCTCAATCTGAGTATTTGGTTGCAAAATGCGCATTATCAACAAAAAACTGCCTGCTTTTCTAAACAGTCGCCCCAATTTGACTATCAATTTCACTTTTAAGGCGTTATAACTAAATATTATAAACTATGTTTGATCGCTGTGCGGCATCGATAAGGGATTACGAGGTCAGAATGAAATTACAACAATTGAAGTATATTGTTGAGGTTGTTAACCATAACTTAAATGTTTCTGCTACGGCGGAGAGCCTTTACACCTCTCAACCAGGCATCAGTAAACAGGTTCGTTTACTAGAAGATGAACTTGGAATTCAGATCTTCGAGCGTAGTGGTAAGCACTTAACGCAAGTGACGGGTGCTGGTGAAGACATTATTCGCATCTCTCAAGAGATTCTTGCTCGCGTTGAAAGTATCAAAGCGGTTGCGGGTGAGCATACTCATCCAGAAATGGGCACGCTGAATATTTCGACAACGCACACTCAGGCGCGTTATGCGCTCCCTGACGTGATCAAAGGTTTTACTGCTCGTTACCCGAAAGTATCACTGCACATGCACCAAGGCACGCCTTCGCAAATGTCTGAAGCTATTGCTAAAGGTACAGCGAACTTTGCCATTGCAACCGAAGCGCTTCATCTCTATCAAGATGCCATTATGCTGCCTTGTTATCACTGGAATCGTTCAATCGTTGTGCCTAAGAACCATCCATTGGCGCAGAAAGAGAAAGTGACAATCCAAGATTTAGCTTCATTCCCGCTGGTCACTTATGTGTTTGGTTTTACCGGACGCTCAGAGCTTGATACTGCGTTTAACAAATATGGTTTAACACCGCGAGTGGTATTTACCGCAACCGACGCTGATGTTATCAAGACTTATGTTCGTATGGGGATCGGTGTGGGTGTGATCGCAAGTATGGCCATCGACCAAGAGCAAGATACTGATCTGGTGGCGATCGACGCGAGCCATATCTTTGGTGCGAGTACCACAAGCATTGGCTTTAGACGCGGTACTTTCCTTCGCTCTTACATGTTTGACTTTATGGAACGCTTCGCACCGCATTTAACACGCCCAGTGGTTGAGCAGGCGCTATCTCTGAAATCTAATGCTGAGATTGAAGAGATGTTTAAGGATATTGACCTACCAGTTCGCTAATCCGCTACCATCTTGTGTGACTTCCCTCTAAACTAGCGTTTTCAGGGGGAAGTCATGTTACATCTATTCCAATCACTCGACCGTTTCTTAGTCGACAACCAATCGCTGTGGCGCTTTGAGCCCTTTTTTACCAGCCGTACCAATACGCTTCCTTGGCTGGCGGATAACACTTCGTTATGTACTTGGTTAGAGTCTTTATCCCCTGAGCAAATCGAGCACCTTAAACTGGATAATGATGCGCTCGTTGAGACAATCTCTGACTACCTACCTCAAATCACGCAAATTGCTACTTGGACTAATCTACCAACGCTAAAAACTCGAGGTCTGCAGTTGTCTCGCGGAGTCGACAGTGGCGTGCCGGGAAGAAAGCTACAACAGATTGTCTCAATGGGAGAGGCGGCGTTGAACTTACACCATGGCAGCGAATGGCTAGAGTGGTGTTCTGGCAAAGGGTTTTTAGGAAGGATTCTTGCCAGTCAATCAGGGCAGGCGGTGACCAGCTTTGAGTATCAACAAGCGTTGTGCGAATCAGGGCAGCATGAGGCGGATAAGCAGGGATTAACGATGAAGTTTGTCCAAGGTGACGCGTTTAGTCCTGACTCTATCGATGCGTTTAACTCCAATCAGCATGCCGTCGCACTGCATGCCTGCGGCGACTTACATGTGTCACTGATTCATTATGGCAGCCAAAAACAGCTGCCAGCACTGACGTTTTCGCCATGTTGTTACCATCTCATTCGTGCAGAGACTTATCAGCCAATGTCTGATGCGGCCAAGCGGTCTAGTCTAGCCTTGAATAAGTCAGAGCTGCGCATTCCGCTGCAAGAAACCGTCACGGGTGGTGAACGGGTCAAGCGACATCGTATCGAAGAGATGACGTTCCGCCTAGGTTTTGACTTGTTGCTAAAAGAAGCCAAGGGAGTGGAGCAATATCAGCCAATACCGAGCATTAAAAAGTCTCAATTGTCTGAAGGCTTTGCGGCTTTTTGCCACTGGGCGAGCGAACAAAAGGGTATTGAGTTGCCAGAGGTCGACTATGCTGAGTATGAGGAGAAAGGTCGTCAGCGTTATTGGCAGATGGAGCGGATGAGCCTTGTTCAGCAGCCGTTTAGACGAGCATTGGAACTTTGGCTGGTGCTAGATAAAGCTCTATATCTTGAACAATGCGGTTACAAGGTCAAGTTATCTCAATTCTGCTCCAGAGAAACAACCCCGCGTAATATCTTGGTTCATGCCACAAAGCGTTAAAAGTAACCTGTATCTCCTTTTGTTACTTAAATGTTAAAGTCTGCTTTTCTTTTCTCCGGCTTACTGGTAATAATTAGAGTGCACACAAATTGTGCAACTCAATAAATATAAACATTTAAACACAACAAAATTATTGCTTACACCAAGCCATTCGCAACCCGCCCGTAGCCGTTATCATCACTTGATACCGCAGGAAGTAGAGCGTGGTTGACTTAGCTCAAAAAGGACACGGCCAAATTTAGGCGAAGCCTTTTGCGCAAAGTATGTTTGATGGTCAATGGATTGGTATCACATCAAGGAGTTAAGATGAAAGCAGGAAAAGTTTTTGCGACCGCTGTTCTCGCAGGTGTCACATTACTCTCATCCACTAGTATTATGGCGAAAACGGCAAAAGTAGCCGTTTCGCAAATTGTTGAGCACCCAGCTCTGGATGCAGCTCGCCAAGGTTTGATCGATGGTCTAAAGGCCAAAGGTTATGAGCAAGGTAAGAACCTCGAATTTGATTACAAAACGGCGCAAGGCAACCCTGCAATCGCAGTGCAAATCGCCCGTCAATATGTGGGTGAAAAACCAGATGTGTTAGTGGGTATTGCAACTCCAACCGCGCAGGCACTGGTTTCAGCAACCCGTTCTATTCCTGTGGTTTTCACTGCCGTAACAGATCCTGTTGGGGCGAAGCTAGTAAAAAGCTTAGAGCAACCGGGTAAAAACGTAACCGGTCTTTCTGATCTTTCTCCTGTTAGTCAGCACGTTGAATTGATCAAAGAGATCATCCCAGATGTGAAATCTATTGGTGTGGTGTTCAACCCAGGTGAAGCCAATGCAGTCACTCTGGTTGATCTTCTTAAGCAAAGTGCTGAGGCTCAAGGTATTCAAGTTGTTGAAGCAACCGCGCTGAAAAGTGCAGATGTCCAATCTGCAACTCAAGCGATTGCAGCGAAATCTGATGTCATCTACGCACCGACTGATAACACAGTTGCAAGTGCTATTGAAGGTATGATTGTTGCGGCTAATCAAGCGAAAACACCTGTATTGGGTGGCGCTACGTCATACGTTGAGAAAGGCGCTATCGCGAGCTTAGGCTTTGATTACTACCAAGTTGGTGTACAAACTGCAGATTATGTTGCAGCCATCATTGAAGGCACTAACCCTGGCACATTAGATGTCAAAGTAGCGAAAGGCTCAGACCTTGTGGTCAATAAAACGGCTGCGGCGAAACTAGGTGTCACCATTCCTCAATCTGTACTTGAACGAGCAACAAGCGTTAAGTAAATGCTCTTACCTCAACCCGGTCTAGAACTGGGTTGAGGTTAACTAACATTTGCAGAAAGGGAGTTGTTGATGTCTGCTTTTGCATTTTTTGGTGCGCTTGAAATTGGTCTGTTATACGGACTTGTAGCTTTGGGCGTCTATTTAACTTTTCGTGTTCTCGACTTTCCAGATCTCAGTGTTGATGGAAGCTTTCCTATGGGTGCGGCTGTTGCTGCAACGGCAATCGTCTCAGGCATAAACCCATGGGTAGCGACTTTCATGGCAATTATCGCTGGTGCGGCGACGGGGTGGGTAACGGCTTTTCTCGCAGTCAGATGTGGCATCTTACACCTGCTCGCGTCGATACTGACGATGATTGCGGCCTTCTCTATAAACATCCGAATTATGGGGCGTCCAAACGTTGCCTTACTCGGTGAAGAAACCATCCTAACTCCATTTGAAGCCATCGGTGATCCAATGCTGGTTCGTCCATTGGTAGTTGGTGTATTGGTGCTGATCTCAGCATGGTTTGTGGTTCGTCTACTCAATAGTGACTTTGGCTTGGGCTTGAGAGCAACAGGTGTTAACGCTCGAATGGTCTCTGCGCAAGGTGCGAGTACCGCTTTTTACACTTACTTCGGTCTTGCTCTCTCTAACGGTTTTGTTGGATTTTCTGGTGCGCTATTTGCTCAAACCAACAGCTTTGCAGACGTGACTTCTGGCGTCGGTACCATTGTTGTTGGCCTTGCTGCCGTTATCTTAGGTCAGACGCTAATACCGGGTCGTAAGATTTGGGTCGCTGTTGTCGCCGTTATTGTTGGTTCGGTGATCTATCGTCTAGCGGTCGCGTTTGCATTAAGTTCTGGGATGTTTGGTTTGCAAGCATCGGACCTAAACTTGGTCACTGCAGTACTGGTTGCCGCAGCATTGATCGCACCAAAAATTAAAGGAAACCTAAAGTCAAAAAAGCGTAGTCGCCCACAAGCTCAAGGAAAAGAGTCTGGAGAAGTAGCATGATTCGATTGGAAGATATTCAAGTAACGTTTAATCCAGGCACAATCTTGGAAAACAGAGCGTTAAGAGGGGTGACTTTAGAAGTGCCAGAGCATCAATTTCTAACAGTGATTGGTTCGAATGGTGCCGGTAAATCAACCTTGCTTGGGGCGGTGACAGGTGAAACTCCTATGATTGGCGGTAAAGTTATTATTGATGAACTCGATGTAACCAAACAAACCGTCGATCAGCGTGCACAGCAATGTGCGAGAGTGTTCCAAGATCCACTCGCGGGTACATGTGGCGAGTTGACCATAGAAGAGAATATGGCTCTTGCTTACATGCGTGGTAAAAGGCGTGGCTGGAGCTTGTCGCTATCGTCCAAGCGTCGCCAGCTTTTCCAAGAAAGGATCAGTATTCTCGGCTTAGGGTTAGAGGATAGGTTGGGTGATAGCATAGGGCTGCTTTCCGGAGGGCAACGCCAAGCGGTGAGTCTCGTGATGGCAACGCTATCGGATAGTAAATTGCTGCTATTGGATGAACATACTGCGGCACTAGATCCTCGTATGGCGGCATTTATCATCGACTTAACCAAGAAAATCGTTAATGAGTTTAACTTAACTGTGATGATGGTAACTCACTCGATGAAAGATGCATTAGCTTGTGGTGATCGCACGGTGATGCTACACCAAGGGGAGATTGTGTTAGATGTCGCTGGAGAGCAGCGCCAGAATATGCAAGTTCCAGATCTATTAGAGATGTTCTCTAAGGTGAGAGGAGAAGAGTTAGCCGATGACAGTTTGTTGTTGAACTAGGCAAAAGTTGGCTGAATTTTAACGAGACTGACTCTTTGAAAATGATACTTATGTGTCATAATTGAAAACAATACGTTTCCAAGCCTATTTGCCTTGTATAGGTGAATAGGCTTTTATTGTTATTTGAGGGCGGGATGCAGGTAAAAAGGCATTTTAGTTTAAAATTTGTATTGTTAATGCCTTTGGTAATTGCCCTGTTGGTCTTAGCCTTAACAGGTAAGAACTATTACGATTCGGTTAATCGTGATATCGATGATGAGTACGAACGTATTACCGAAGCGTTGTCTCGCGCCAGTAAAGTGATCAGTGCGATTGATTACAGCTTTTCTAACTACTCCAAATCTAGCTACATTTTAATGTTAGAGCACAATATCCAAGTAAAAGATGGTTTGTGCCAAATGTGGCCGATAGATGCCTTGCTCTTGTCTGAAGGGCGACACCACGAGATTCCTGCCGTAGACATAAATTATATGCTGGTGGGTGACGCGAGCTTATGTGATCCAGAAAGCGAAGAGTATAAACGTGTATCTGGGCAGGTTTCTCTCGCTCCAGTGTTATCCTTTCTCCACGATATTGACTCCTATTTACTTGGTATCCACTATATCGACCGTGAAGGCTATCTGATGTCTTCGCCGGATACTTATGCGAGAAGCATTACTGCTGAATTACTCGCTACCTTGAAGGCTCGTCCTTATTGGCAGCAAACGGCCAATAATAGAGACTTAATTACGGTTACGGGTCCAGCACCGATGCCAACGACCAGTGTCTTAGTACTGAGTATGACCATGCCCGTTTATCAAGGTGAAGTACTTCAAGGTATGCTCTCACTTGATATTTCTTATGACGATATCCTCGATACGCATGGGAAGCTTGCGGGTAAATTAGGCATTGTTGATACTGGCTTCCTTTCCTTGCCAGACAATGCGATGCGCACGCTAGATCTAGAACTAGAGGGAGCAAGGGGTTCACACACGCTTTTTTATCAGTTTGACTTAGCAAAAGAGATTCGAAACTTTTTTATTTTTGAACGTTATAGCTTAGCGGTCGTGGCCTTTATTTACGTCTTCTCTGTTATTGTCTTGTTTTTCATTAATACTCGTGTCGAGCATGGTTACTTCAAAGAACTGGCCGCCAAAGATCCAATGACTGGGCTGCTTAACCGCCGAGGGTTGAAGGCGTTTTTGAAAACAGCGCAACATAGCGACTATATAGCGTTAGCGGTATTCGATATCGACAACTTTAAATCGATTAATGACACCTATGGCCATGATGTTGGGGACACTGTCATTAGCCATGTCGCCGATCAAATCACTCTCAATATTCGACAAAGCGATGTGGCGGCACGTATTGGCGGGGAAGAGTTTGTTATCTATATGACGGGTAACGATAAGGCGCTACTGCAAAAAGGTATGACTCGTGTTCAACTGGCGATTGTTGCGACTTCTGCTGACGCGGTAGAAAGTGGCTTTACGATTTCTGGTGGTGTAGAAATCGTCACTAAGGATGAAGAGCGCGGCTTTGATTCTTTATTCAAAGCCGCAGACGAAAAGCTCTACCAAGCCAAAACAACAGGTAAAGATAAGCTAGTATTCTAAGCTGATACCAGCTCATCGCGATATCGAGTAATGTACTCAACAATCGGCGCCGCTTTATTAAAGGTGCGGATTTCTCTAAACAACTCTGCTGCTTCTGGGTATTGTTGGCGTAAGTATGAGAACCACTGTTTTACTCGATTCGGATAGTAAAGACCTTTATCGCCTTTCATTTCATACTGCGAGTAAATCAGCAACAGTTCGACAACTTCAAACCACGACATTACTTTGTGGTTGTGTTTCACGACATTGCCAAGGTTTGGCACGTTAAACGCACCGCGGCATACCATCAGTGAATCAACACCCGTTGTCTCAATACAGGCTTGTCCGTCTTGGTAATTCCAGATTTCACCATTGGCGATCAATGGAATTGAAAAGCGCTGTCTAATCTGATTGATATAGTCCCACTTTATTTCGCTGGCTTTATAGCCGCCAGTTTTGGTGCGTGCATGAACGGTGAGCTCGTTTGCGCCAGCGCTTTGAATAGCATCAACAATTTCAAAACAGTCATCTGGGTTTTCCCAACCGAGGCGAATTTTTGCGGTAACAGGAGTACCCTGTGGCACTGCATCACGGCAGGCTTTAACCACGTTATGGATAAGCTCTGGGTGTTGTAGAAGGGCTGCGCCACCTTTGCTCTTGTTGACCAGTTTAGCTGGGCAGCCAAAGTTTAGGTCGATGCCTTTTGCCCCTAGCTCTGCAGCGCGAATCGCATTCTCAGCCATCCATTTAGGGTCTTGACCAAGCAATTGTACGTGTACAGGAACGCCGGACTTAGTTTGCGAGCCTTGGAGTAGTTCTGGACACAAGCGATGAAATACATGATCAGGTAATAGCTGATCGACAACTCGAACAAACTCAGTGACACATAAATCATAGTCATTGATGTCCGTTAGAATTTCTCTCATCAAATGGTCTAACACGCCCTCCATCGGGCCTAAAACTACTCGCATAAAAAACGCCTCTTTTTAAGGAGGCGTGATTTTAGAGGTTAGGGGCAGAAATGTCACGAGCTCTATGCCATTTCGGTCGTCTGTCTAGTTTCACCTGTTAGAGGAGAGTAATAGAGGATCGGTAACCTTTCTTCAATGGTAAAGCTTGGCGTGTAATAGTAATAACACTCGTTACCTGACGTATACCAGCTGACAATCTCTTCTTCTGACGGAAGTACCGTCCCTGGATCGTCATGTTGCGAACGTATCTCTAGGTCAGTATCGACCAAAGCATCCCACAGCAACACGCAGTCTCCACCACGAATAAGGATCGTATCATTATCATTTGGAGTCAGTGGTGTTTGGTTGACTGATATCGGGAATCCAGTTGTCGATGGGTAGACATCACCGTTACCGTAATCGACCACACCCGTTGGTTCACCTTCAGTTAGCCATTTGGCATGGTAAAGACCCACAGACGCTTCAAAGCTTGCAAATGCAGCGTCAGCGCGCGCAAGGTGGGCATCTCGCTGATAATTGAGAAAGCGCGGGGCAGCGGTCACAGCAAGTACACCAAGAATAACAATGACCACAACCAGCTCGATGAGAGTGAAGCCTTTATTGCGATAGTTTTTCATTGCAAATACTACAAAAAATAAAACAAATGTAAGGAAATGTAATTGTTCGCATCATGCGCCTAGAATTCAAATTCTCAAAGAGAAATAAGTGTCGGCGAAGAAAAAAGGCTAGGCAGAAATCTCTCTTGCTAGCCGTGACGGGTACATTGTCGAAATTTTACAAGGAGAGGCTATCGAATCAGGGAGGAAAGTCTCGAAGTGACCCAAGGCCTTGCATAGGGTTATAATGCGCCCAATATATGGTTAACACTAGAAAATGATAATGAAGTATCAATTACTGACACTAGAAGACTCAATTACTGATGAATCTCCGTTTTTTATTGAAGGTTTGACGCTCGCTGCCAATATGGCAACTAAGCCGTTAGCGCCTGAAACTTGGCTGCCTTCAGTATTTTCGCAGCAAGCAGACGCAGCGAAAGGGGCAATTGAAGGGCAGATTAATCAGCAATATGGCTTTCTAAAACGCAACGAGTATTCGCTGTTGGCACTGCTAGAAGAAGAGACTAAAGGCGAGCAGTTGGCTGATTTCGCAGAAGGTTTTATGACCTTGTGGCCAACCATTGAAGAACAATGGATGGAAGTGAATGTCGGTGATGGTACGCTGCGCATGTTACAAGCGATGCTGACTACCTTTATGTTGGCGATCGACGAAGAGCAAACGCAACATCAGATGAAAGAATCAGGTATTGAGTGCCCACCAAGCTTGGCGGATTTTCTCGATCAAATTGACTTGATGATTTCAGAGGTTGCACAGTCAGCTGATGAAGCGATGATTGGCGCCAAAGCTCAAAGTGTTAATCCATATAAAGATATTGGTCGTAATGACGCTTGCCCATGTAACAGCGGAAAAAAGTTTAAACAGTGCTGCGGAAAGTAGTTATCTCAACCGAACAAACTTAACCTTCTCCGGTCAAAGAGAAGGTTAAAGCACGTTATAACTAGATCAAACCAACAATCAGGGTAGAACTTAATGAAAAAATTGGCCGTATTATTTTTGATGAGCTTTTCAGTTTTAGCTGCGCCTAAAGATGAATTAAGCCAGCGTCTACAAAAGAACGATGGCTTTAGTGCGGACTTTGCTCAGCAATTGATTAGCCCTGAAGGTGACCTGGTGATGGAAGGGCAGGGTAAAGTCGAAATTGCGAGACCGAGCTTATTCCGTTGGACGACAACGGCACCAGACGAAAATGTACTGGTTTCGGACGGTCAATCGCTTTGGTATTACAGCCCGTTTATCGAACAAGTGAGTATTTACTGGCAAGAACAAGCAACAGAGCAAACACCTTTCGTTTTGTTGACGCGTAATCGCGCCAGTGACTGGGATAACTACAAGGTTGACCAGCAAGGTGATACTTTCATCCTGACGCCTACCGCAGCAGACAGTAACCAAGGTCAGTTCAAGCTAAACATTGATGAGCAAGGCGCTGTTCAAGGTTTTAGTGTGGTTGAGCAAGATGGCCAGCAAAGTAACTTTACGTTTAACAACATTAACCTCAATAAGCCAAAGGCAAACCGTTTTACTTTTGTAATTCCTGAAGGTGTAGAGGTTGATGACCAAAGGAACTAAATGTGAGTAATTTCTCATTCGATTTTTCAGGGGACGAAGATTTTCGTCCCCTTGCCGCTAGAATGCGCCCAGAAACGCTCGAGCAATATATCGGTCAGCAGCATATTCTGGGTGTCGGAAAGCCTCTGCGTCGTGCTTTGGAAGCGGGTCATATTCACTCAATGATTTTGTGGGGCCCTCCGGGTACCGGAAAGACGACCCTAGCTGAAGTCGCAGCCAATTACGCGAATGCGGAGGTAGAGCGTGTCTCTGCGGTTACCTCGGGTGTGAAAGAAATCCGCGCGGCGATTGAAAGAGCGCGTGAGAACAAACTTGCCGGTAGACGCACAATCTTGTTCGTTGACGAGGTGCATCGCTTCAATAAATCACAACAAGATGCATTTTTGCCGCACATTGAAGATGGCACGGTGACCTTCATCGGTGCCACAACGGAAAACCCATCTTTTGAGCTTAACAACGCATTGCTCTCACGGGCACGTGTGTACAAATTGACCTCGTTGGCTCAACAGGATATTCGTCTAGCGCTTAAACAAGCGATTGAAGATCAAGAACGAGGTTTAGGCAACGTAGAAGCATCTTTTGCTGAAGGTGTCCTTGAGCGATTGTCTGAGTTAGTTAATGGTGATGCTCGTATGTCACTGAATTACCTTGAACTTCTCTACGATATGGCCGAAGAAGATGAGCAGGGTGTGAAGGTAATTACCTTACCGCTATTAGCTGAAGTTGCGGGTGAAAAAGTCTCTCGTTTTGATAACAAGGGCGATATTTGGTACGACCTTATTTCGGTAGTACATAAGTCGATTCGCGGCTCTAACCCAGATGCGGCGCTGTATTGGTCTGCACGTATGATTGCCGCAGGTTGTGACCCGCTTTATATCGCCCGCCGTTTGCTTGCTATCGCATCAGAAGATGTGGGTAATGCAGACCCTAGGGCGATGCAAGTTGCGCTCTCTGCATGGGATTGTTTTACCCGTGTTGGCCCAGCAGAAGGTGAGCGAGCAATTGCACAAGCGATTGTTTACCTAGCGTGTGCACCAAAAAGTAATGCCGTGTATACCGCGTGGAAGCAAGCCTTAACGGATGCGCATAATCTGCCTGAGTATGAAGTGCCTGTTCATTTACGTAATGCACCGACCTCTTTGATGAAAGATCTTGGCTATGGGCAAGAGTATCGTTATGCCCACGATGAGCCAGGAGCGTATGCGGCAGGTGAACAGTATTTGCCACCTGAAATGGCAGAGACACGCTACTATCAACCGACAAATAGGGGCTTAGAAACCAAAATTGGCGAAAAGTTAGATTACTTGGCTAGTTTAGACGCAAAAAGCCCACAAAAGCGCTATGAATAAGCGAGCATTTTAGATACATTTATCCAATTATCCCTTCATACTTGAAGCCGCAGCTTTGTTAACTGCACCAATTCACCCTAATCACATAGAGCACCTATGCTCATAGGGCTGAATTGGTTTGTTTCCTCGCTGCAACTCCAATTATTTTGGGAACTATTTATTAGCGTTTGAGCACGATGCTTAAGCGCGATTTCACAACTAAAAAAGCATAGGATTAACAATGCTGGATTCTAAATTACTTCGTACAGAGCTGGATGAAACAGCTGCAAAACTAGCACGTCGTGGCTTTAAGCTAGACGTATCAAAAGTTCGCTACCTAGAGACTGAACGTAAATCTCTTCAGGTTGAAGTAGAAGAATTGCAATCCACTCGAAATAGTAAATCCAAGCTAATTGGCCAATTGATGAAAGCAGGCGATATTGAGCAAGCTGAAATTGAGAAAGCAGAAGTTACTCGTTGTAATGAGCTTTTTAATGACGCAAATGTTCAGTTGCTAGATATTCAAGCTGAACTTAATGAAATCCTAAACTCCGTTCCAAACCTGCCTGCTGATGATGTGCCAGATGGTAAAGACGAAGATGACAACGTAGAGATTTCTCGTTGGGGTGAGCCAAAAACTTACGACTTCGAACTAAAAGATCACGTTGATCTAGGTGAAATGGGTGGCGGTCTTGATTTCGCGAGCGCAACTAAGATCACTGGCGCACGTTTCATCGTTATGAAAGGTCAATTCGCGCGTCTACACCGTGCAATTGCCCAGTTTATGCTAGACCTTCACACTGAAGAGCACGGCTACTCAGAAATGTACGTACCGTACCTAGTTAACTCAGACAGCCTATTCGGTACTGGCCAGTTACCAAAGTTTGGTAAAGACCTATTCCACACTGAACCACTAGAAGAGAAAGTGAACGACGAAGAGCCGCGTAAACTGTCTCTAATCCCAACGGCAGAAGTACCGGTAACGAACATGGTTCGTGACACGATTTCTGATGAAGCGGATCTACCGCTTAAGATGACAGCGCATACGCCATGTTTCCGTTCTGAAGCGGGTTCTTACGGTCGCGATACTCGTGGTCTAATCCGTATGCACCAGTTTGACAAAGTTGAGCTAGTTCAGATCACTCGCCCAGAAGATTCAATGGATGCACTAGAAGAGCTAACTGGCCACGCTGAGAAAGTTCTTCAGCTTCTAGAGCTGCCTTACCGTAAAGTTGTTCTATGTACTGGTGACATGGGCTTCGGTGCTCGTAAGACTTACGACCTAGAAGTATGGGTTCCAGCACAAGAGACTTACCGTGAAATCTCATCTTGTTCAAACATGTGGGACTTCCAAGCACGTCGTATGCAAGCTCGTTTCCGTCGTAAAGGCGAGAAGAAGCCAGAGCTTGTACACACGCTAAACGGTTCTGGTCTAGCGGTTGGCCGCACTATGGTTGCAATCCTAGAGAATAACCAAGAAGCTGATGGTCGTATCGCAATCCCAGCTGTACTTCAGAAGTACATGGCTGGCGCAACGCACATCGGTTAATCGAAAGATTCGCTTGGTAGAAATGAATAGAGAAAAGGCGACTCACTGAGTCGCCTTTTTTTATTACTTAGCGAGTACTAAAAAGCCGACCTTACGTCGGCTTTGCTTACTTAACGATGTTGTTAAATCGAGTGTCGCTTAGATGCTCATCTCACCACGCAGAACTTGCTGCATTTTCACTTTTACTTGTTCGTAGCTTAAGCCTTGGCTTAGTAAGAAGTGAAGTTTTGCTAGTGCCGCTTCAGGTGTCATATCGTAGCCGCTAATTACGCCTGCTTCTGCAAGAGCACAACCTGTCGCGTAACCGCCCATGTTAACCTTACCTGCTAGACACTGGGTAAGGTTTACCACAAGCACGCCACGCTCTGAGGCATCTTTCAAATGGCCTAGAAGTTCAGGGTTTTGCGGTGCGTTACCTACGCCAAACGTTAGCAGAATCATCGCGTTAACCGGCTGTAGTAATGTATTGCGAATCACTTCATGCGAGATGCCTGGGTACATGGTAATAACGCCAATTGGCTGCGGCGTAATATCGTGAACCTTAAACTCACCTTCAGGCACTTTACCCACTTCAATATCACTGCTGATTTGAATGTTGATACCTGCTTCAAGCAGAGGCGGCAAGTTTGGAGATGTAAAGGCATTAAAGCCGTCAGCATGCGATTTAGTACTACGGTTACCACGCATCAACTTGTTGTTGAAAAACAGCGTCACTTCATTGATCGGGTAGTTAGCCGCAATGTGCAAGGCATTGAGTAAGTTTGCTTGGCCATCAGAACGAAGCTCGGCTAGAGGGATCTGTGAGCCGGTTACAATTACAGGTTTACCTAGGTTTTCGAACATAAATGACAACGCAGATGCCGTATATGCCATGGTGTCCGTACCATGCAGGATAACGAAACCGTCGTACTTGTCATAGTTATCGCGAATATCGTCGGCGATCTGTTGCCAATCTGCTGGCGTCATATCAGAAGAGTCGATCAGAGGATCGTATTCGTGAATGGTAAATTCTGGCATTTCTGGGCGGTGAAACTCTGGCATGCTTGCGAGTTGCTTTTCCATAAAACCAGCGACTGGAACATAACCGTGATCATGGGATTTTTGCATTCCAATGGTGCCGCCAGTGTAGGCGATATAAATATGTTTTCTAGCCATTGCTTTGAAACCAGTTAATCGTAGGGGGAACAGAGCGTGGGATTATATATTAATCTTAGCCAATAAAAAGGGGCATCCCGCACAGGAATACCCCTAAATTAGCAGTGTTTGAAACGTTGTATTGTAACTTTACGCTTTACTAGTGATTAATTGTGTAACTATTGCACTTGGCAGTTTAAACAAAATGCATATTGGCCTTTAGGATCGTTAAAGCTTTGCAGCATATTGGCATCTTGGATTACTTGAGCCGCCATAGGTTGCAGAGCTTGTGGCAATAGCGCCGTTGCATCGATGCCTAAGTTCACTTTGACTTGGTTCATAAAGTCTTGGATAAACTGCTGTGCTGGCGACAGTGGCTCTTCAACCCAGTAGACATTGTATTGCTCAACTTTGGCAAGTTCTGCGGCCAGTTTTACTGCGTCATCGAAATCGCCAATCTTATCAATCAATCCAAATTCTAATGCGTCTTGACCAGTCCAAACGCGGCCTTGTGCCACATCATCAACATTTTCTAGTGGAATGTCACGCGACTGACTGACTAGACCGATAAAGCGGTTGTAGCCGTGTTCAATACCCATTTGGAACGCTTGTGATGCGCCATCTGACAGCCCAGTCGTCACACCCACATCCGAAAATGGAGAAGTGCCGACACCATCGGTATAGATGCCTAGGTTATTTAAGCCTTTTTCAAATGTGGTAATCACACTGAAAATACCAATTGAACCAGTTAGGGTCGTTGGCTGAGCAACAATGCGATCGGCACTCATCGAAATCCAGTAACCACCAGACGCCGCTAGGCTAGACATTGAGGCCACAACTGGTTTACCCGCTTCTTTGAGCGCTTCAATCTCGTTGCGAATCACTTCTGATGCAAACGCGCTACCACCTGGGCTATCAACGCGAAGTACCACGGCTTTGACTTTATCGTCATTGCGAGCTTGGCGCAGTAGAGCAGCGGTTGTATCACCACCGACTGTGCCACGAGGTTGAGCGCCGTCCATAATTGCACCGCTAGCAACAACGATAGCAATATCGTCTTGAGCTAAGTCGAACTTAGGCGTCACGGTGGCTTGGTATTCGTAGAAACCGATATGGTTATAGCTATCTTCGCCATTGCTACCAAACACTTCGATAAGATCTTTACGAACCTGCTGGCGCGTTGCCAGTTGGTCAACAAGACCCTCATTCAATGATAGAGCGGCCAAATCACCATTATTTTTCTTTAGTAGCTCAAGAAAGGTATCCATATCAGGTGTGAGCAGCTTAGGCTCTAGCTGACGGTTTGATGCGACATCATCAATGTATGCGCCCCAAAGTTGACCTAACCAGCGAGACGCCGACTCTTTAGCCGGATCTGACATGCCATCGCGGATAAATGGTTCGATAGCGGATTTGTAAGTGCCTACACGGAAAACATGCGTATTGACATCAAGCTTCTCAAGTAGAGTTTTGTAGTAAAGCGAATAAGCACTGTAGCCCTTCAGCATTACCGCGCCGTCTGGTGCCAAGTAAATTTTATCAGCGTAGCTAGCCAGATAGTATTGGCTCTGATTGTACATGTCCCCAACAGCGTAGATAGGTTTGCCTGATGCTTTAAACTCATTAAGTGCTTTGGCAATGTATCTCAGCTTAGTTAGGTTTGTTTCTGGCAGATCACGTAGCGCCAATACTAAACCACTGACATTTTGGTCATCTTTCGCGTGGCGAATGGTGTCGACGATATCGAATAGGACATTTTCTTTCGGTAAGTCTCGGCCAAAAAATGAACCCGTTAATGAATCCATTGGATTAACGTATGTTGATTGTTCAACAATGGGTCCAGAGATATTAACGATCAATGCTGACTCTTTAGGTTCTGCAGGGGTAGGGGTATCTGCCGTTGTATAGAGAAAGTAGATAGCGCCTATACTTGCTAGAAAGATTAGGTTGACGAGAGCAAGACGAATAAAGGTGATGAGTTTCCAAATCCCCTTAAAGAACATGCCAACAAATTTAAATACTGTTTTCATTTTATCTCCGCTGCGACGTGCGCAGTTCAAGGCTTATTCGCTGTAAGACCTTATAAACTTGAATAAGTTACATCCTACTTAAACTAGTATACCCAAACAACCGCAAGATTGATCGGTGTTACAAAAATGTAAACAGTTGTTTGATTTTTGAGTTAAGAGCACTTACTCTGGTCAGACCACAATAATAAAGAGTAAAGTGATGTCTACCATGTACCCAAACCTACTTAAGCCATTGGATCTCGGGTTTACCCAGCTAAGAAACCGAGTACTCATGGGCTCAATGCATACTGGCCTTGAAGAACACAAAGAAGGTCTTGGCAAACTTGCGGCGTTCTATGAAGAGCGAGCAAAAGGCGGTGTAGGCCTGATTGTAACAGGTGGCTTCTCTCCGAATTTTCGTGGCCGACTGCATCCTTTCAGTGCTGAATTTAGTAAGACCAAACATGCCAAAGCGCATAAAGTCGTGACAGAAGCGGTTCACAGACAAGGCGGTAAGATTGCGCTGCAGCTTTTACACGCGGGTCGCTATGCGATGCACCCTTTTTCTCAGAGCGCATCATCGATCAAGGCGCCAATCGCCAAGTTTGCACCAAGTGAGATGAGCAACCGCCAAATCAATAATACCATTAGTGCCTTTGCCAATAGTGCTGCGTTAGCAAAAGAAGCGGGCTACGATGGCGTAGAGGTCATGGGCTCTGAAGGTTACCTACTTAACCAGTTTATCTGTAAGCGCACTAACATGCGTTACGATGAGTGGGGCGGTAGTTATGAAAATCGCATTCGTTTTCCACTAGAAGTGGTTAAAGCAATCCGCAAAGCAGCGGGTGAAGAGTTCATCATTATCTTCCGCTTATCTATGCTTGACCTTGTTGAAGAGGGTAGCACGTTTGACGAAGTGATTATGTTAGCTAAAGAGCTAGAAAAAGCGGGCGTGACCATTATTAATACCGGTATTGGCTGGCATGAAGCGCGCATTCCGACGATTGCCACTCAGGTACCGCGTAGCGCGTTTACATGGGTGACGGAAAAAGTACGTCCTCATGTGTCAGTGCCAATTATCACCTGTAACAGAATCAATACCCCGGAAGAAGCTGAGAAGATTCTAGCGAGCGGTCAAGCCGATATGGTTTCGATGGCGCGCCCTTTCTTAGCCGATCCGCATTTTGTGATTAAAGCTGAGCAAAACCAGTCGCAAATGATCAATACCTGTATCGGCTGTAACCAAGCATGTTTGGACAATGTGTTTAAAGGCAAGCGTGCAGGGTGTCTGGTTAACCCATTAGCATGTCGTGAAACAGAGTTAGTAATTAAACCGGCTGAGACGAAAAAGAACATTGCAGTTGTGGGGGCTGGTCCGGCTGGCCTTTCTTGTGCAACAACACTTGCTGAGCGTGGACACAATGTAGATCTGTTTGAGCGTAATGACCGCATTGGAGGCCAGTTCCGATTAGCGATGCAGATCCCAGGAAAAGAAGAGTTCCGCGAGACGATTCGTTACTTCGCTAATCGAATCGATGAAACGGGCGTTAAGCTTCACCTAGACACAGAAGCCAATTACGATCTGTTGGCAGAGTACGACGAAGTGGTGATGGCTTCCGGTGTTGAGCCTCGTAAAGTCAAAATCGAAGGTATTGATACACCAGAGAAAGTGGTTGATTATCAAACCCTGATCCGTGATAAGACCTATACAGGCAATAAGGTTGCGATTGTTGGTGCTGGTGGCATCGGTGTTGACGTGGCGACCATGCTCACTGAGCCAAGTGGCCATAACTTAGATGATTGGTTACATGAGTGGGGCATCGATAAAGAGATTGCCCATCCTGGCGGTCTATTTCCTTATCCAGACTCAATGAGTGAAAAAACCGTTTGGGTGCTACAGCGCCGCAAGGGACGAGTCGGTAAAGGTCCGGGTAAGACAACCGGCTGGATTCATAAACGCACATTAGAAAAGCGCGGTGTGAACCTTTTAGGCGGCGTTAGCTACGATAAGATTGATGAGCAAGGGCTTCACATCAGTGTCGATGAAAAAGCGCAGCTACTGGATGCAGATACGGTCGTGATCTGTGCGGGTCAAGAGTCTGTGCGTCCATTTGAAAACCAATGGCATCTGCTTGGAGACAAACTCCATATTATTGGTGGTGCTGATTACGCTGGTGAACTGGACGCAGTGAGGGCAATCAAACAGGGCGTAGAACTCGCAGCGAAACTGTAAAACAAAAAAGGCTTCCAAATCGGAAGCCTTTTTTCTTGCAGAATAGATTAAAGAATCACGGTCTTATTACCGTACACAAATACGTGGTCATTTAGCACTTTGTTTAGCGCTTTACTTAACACATTCTTCTCTACATCACGGCCTGCTTGCGCCATATCTTGCGCATTGAAGTTATGATCCACTGGAATGACGTCTTGCTTGATGATTGGGCCTTCATCAAGGTCGTTGGTGACAAAGTGAGCGGTTGCACCGATGATCTTCACGCCACGCTCATACGCTTGTTGGTAAGGTTTCGCGCCAATAAATGCTGGTAAGAAACTGTGGTGAATGTTGATGATCTTGTGGTTGTACTTCTCGACGAACGATGGCGTTAGTACGCGCATGTATTTAGCCAGTACCAAGTAATCCGCTTGATATTGGTCGATCACTTTGAGCATCTCTTTCTCATGCTCTTCGCGATTCAACCCTTCATGAGAGACATGGTGATAAGGAATATCGAATCTCTCTGTTAGGCTTTGCAGCGTATCGTAGTTACCGACAACCGCAGCAATTTCCACATCTAGGCTACCGTCATAATTCTTCATCAGAATGTCACCTAGACAGTGTGCTTCTTTGGTGACTAATACCACAATACGCTTACGGTTAGAGCCGATCAGTTTGCGTTTAGCCCCTTGAGGCAGTGCTTGATCGAGGTCAGCAAGCAAGGTTTCATCGTTAAAGTAGCCTTCAAGCTCGGTACGCATGAAAAAATGGCCGCTAGTATTATCGACGAACTCGTTATTGTGGATGATATTCAGTTGGTGCTTGTAACAGATATTCGTGATCTTTGAAATGAGACCAGGGGCGTCAGTACAATGTGTTAGCAGTGTTTTCTTTTCCATTAGGTTCAAACTTCCGTGCTTTATTTTTTTTGTTTTGTGAAATTTTTACGGGCGTTCGAACGGTGAACTAACCCGCAATAATAAAGCTACAATTAAACTAATATCGAATTGGTTTCAACAATTAATCTGAGTTAACCGTTTGGCTCGAATTATTTGTTCGATATTTCTTTTCTTTCGCGTGTCTTTAGGTGGTATTTATGGATAAAGAACTCTTAGCTCGTAAATTGTACTCTGAACGTGTGAGTGCATTGTCTGGTGGTAAAGAGCTAGATGAAGAAATGTTAGATACAATGTGGGAAAACCGTGCGTCTCCTAGCGAAGCAGCGAAGGCCCTAAATTCTGATGATTCAGAGGGCTTCAATGGGCCTGCTTGGTTGAACCGCTACCTCACCAAACGCTAATTAAATTTCTATTCGGCGCGAAATCTCATTCGCGCCTTTTTATGAAAACTGCCATAATCACTCTTCTTTTCGTCAACCCTTTTGCTAGTTAATGATTTCAAAAACCTTCTCTTCTGAAGGAGCCTTAGGTAAAGCTATCCCAGGGTTCCAACCTCGTCAGGCGCAGCTCGATATGGCAGAAGCCGTCAGCCAAGCCATTACAGCGCAAAGTCAGGTCGTGGTAGAAGCGGGGACGGGGACAGGCAAAACCTTCGCTTATCTTGTACCTGCGTTACTCTGTGGGAAGAAAACCATTATTAGCACCGGGTCGAAAAACCTCCAAGAGCAGCTATTCCACCGTGATTTACCATTAATGACGGGTGCACTCGGCTTTTATGGACAAGTGGCGCTGTTGAAAGGGCGAGCGAACTATTTATGTCTTGATCGACTCAGTCGCCAAATGGTTGAAAGTCACAGCCAAACGGCTGATCCAACGTTACTTACTCAACTGGTCAAAGTAAGAAGCTGGGCATCTGAAACCAAAAGTGGCGATTTGGGTGATTGTGATGCGATTGCTGAAGATAGTCCGGTTATCCCAACCATCACTTCGACCAACGATAACTGCTTAGGCAAAGAGTGCCCAAGTTATCAAGATTGCTTTGTATTGAAAGCGCGTAAGAAGGCGTTAGATGCCGATGTGGTGGTGGTCAATCATCACCTGTTTTTAGCCGATTTAGCGATTAAAGAAACAGGATTTGGTGAGCTGATTCCTGAAGCAGAAGTGTTTATTTTTGATGAAGCCCATCAGCTACCTGATATCGCTAGCCATTATTTTGGCCAGTCGCTCTCTAGTCGACAAATTCAAGAGCTGAGCAAGGATATTGAAATCGCCTATCGCACCGAAGCGAAAGATATGCGCCAGCTACAAAAAGCAGGTGAAAAGCTCTATCAGACAGCGATGGATTTACGCATCGTGCTTGGTGAGCCGGGGTTTCGCGGCAACTGGCGTGAAGCGATTACCTCTCCTTCAATTGGTCGTGAGCTCCGTCGACTAGAAGATACCTTGGACTTTGTGATTGAGGTTTTAAAGCTCGCGCTCGGGCGTAGCCAACTGCTAGACAGTGCGTTTGAAAGAGCCAACACCATTAAGGCGCGCTTAGATCGAGTGTGTGACGTTTCTATCACAGGCTACTCCTATTGGTACGACACCACGCCTCGTCACTTTAGTCTGCATATTACCCCACTATCGGTTGCTGATAAGTTTCATGAGCAGATCGAGCTTAAGCAGGGGGCTTGGATTTTTACCTCAGCAACTCTCGCGGTAAATGATGACTTTGGTCATTTTACTTCGCGCTTAGGCTTGAAGCCGCAAGCACAAATGTCCTTGCCTAGCCCGTTTGACTATCAGACTCAGGCAAGACTCTGTGTACCACGATACTTACCAGAGCCGAATAGCCCCGGGATGGCAGACAAGCTGGTTAACATGCTGACTCCGGTAATTGAACTAAACCAAGGGCGATGTTTCTTTTTATGTACTTCGCATAGCATGATGAAAGAGCTCGGCGAGCGATTTCGTGAAAGGCTATCGGTGCCGGTTTTACTTCAAGGGGAAACCAGTAAACAGAAAACCCTTGCTGAGTTTATGGAGCTGGGTAACGCCTTATTAGTTGCGACAGGCGCGTTCTGGGAAGGGATTGACGTTAGAGGTGATGCGCTGAGCTGTGTTATCATCGACAAATTGCCTTTTACTGCACCAGACGACCCGTTGCTTAAGGCCCGCATCGAAGATTGCCAACTAAAAGGTGGCGATCCTTTTGCTCAGGTACAAATTCCTGATGCGGTGATTACCTTAAAGCAGGGCGTAGGGCGATTGATTCGAGATAAGAACGATAAGGGCGCTTTGATTATCTGTGATAATCGATTAGTGACCCGCGAGTATGGCGGCGTCTTTTTATCGAGCTTACCGCCAATACCACGTACCCGAGATCTCGGGGTGGTACGAGACTTTCTTGAACAAGTAAATATTTAAACAAAACGATAATTTGAGATATCAATGAGTACTAAGATTCTTGCTCTCGATACAGCAACAGAAAACTGTTCTGTTGCTCTATTAGTGGATGAAAAAGTTTATGTTCGCAGTGAAGTAGCACCGCGCGACCACACGAAGAAAGTACTGCCAATGGTGGATGAAGTACTAAAAGAAGCGGGTTTAACGCTGACTGATCTGGATGCTTTGGCTTTTGGCCGAGGACCGGGTAGCTTTACTGGTGTTCGCATTGGCATTGGTATTGCACAAGGTTTAGCATTTGGTGCAGATCTGCCTATGATTGGTATTTCTACACTGGAAGCGATGGCGCAAGGTGTTTACCGCCAGCATGGTGAAAGCCAAGTCGCGTGTGCGATTGATGCGCGAATGAGCGAAGTTTACTGGGGACGTTTTAGCCGTCAAGAAGATGGCACTTGGGCACAAACCGATGCAGAGTGTGTGACACCACCACAAACGGCAGCAGATAACAGCCAAGCTGACGAGTCGACATGGTTTACTGCTGGTACTGGCTGGGATGCGTACAGCGAGCAGCTTGAAGGTATTAAGTTTGCGACTGAAAAGAGCAAGGTCTTGTTCCCAGATGCGGAAGATATTGTCCAATTGGCAAAGTTTGAGCTAGCGAAAGGCAACACAGTTGATGCTGAAGACGCGAGCCCGGTTTATCTCCGTGATACGGTTGCTTGGAAAAAGCTCCCGGGTAGAGAATAACTCAGATCATTAGATCGCAATATGAACGGATAGTATGGTTTCAATTAATGGATTACCTCCTTCGTTACCCGGCCCTAATCGAACCAATAAGGCTGGTAAGAAGAATGAGGTTAAAAAATCTGAAGCTAAAACCTCGGTTGGGCAACCAACCAAGGTGGCCAATGCTGTTGCCCATTCTATCCGTCATGTTAACGAATCAGATATTCATAAAGCGCAAGTTCAGTACGACTTACCTGAAGGGCGTGGGCGCCAAGCAATGCAAGAGTATATGAAGGTGATGACTCAAGCGAAGCGAGATGAACTATCACAAATGATCGGTGTCGATATCTATATCTAGCCCTAAGGTATTCAAAGTCTTATGATCCCACGTATCTCTCGATGGTTACTTGTTATCATCAGCGCTGTTTTGCTTTCAGCGTGTAGCTCTCTCCCTGACAATCTTCAATCTGACAATCCCAATATCATTACTGATTATCAAGTTTGGCAATCTAATAGTGATGGACAAAATGAGTTGAGACTCGGTGGCTTAATTGCCGATGTTCAGAATCTTAAAGATAAAACCCGCATTGAAGTGGTGAATCTACCGATTAGTGCTTCGGGTAAACCTGATATCAGTCAGGAACCTCAAGGCAGGTTCGTTGCTTATATCGATGGTTTTGCTGACCCAGTGACTTTATCGCAAGGTCGACTTATCTCATTAATCGGTGATAGTAGTGGCCGCGAACAGGGCAAAGTCGGTGAGTTCCAATATGACTTTCCAGTGATGAATGCTAGAGCCTACCACCTTTGGCGAGTCGAAGAGCGAGTGATTATTCATGACTTCGATAGCTATTTATACCCTTGTCGTGGGCTCTATTGCCGTGACGCACGCTATGGCACTCGCCAAGGAAAAGTAATCCAAGAAGTGAAGTGATGCGAAATGAAACTCGCCGTGATATTGCTAACGGGCATATAGCGGCCATCGAATATGGACAGGCTGAAACGGCCGAACTCACGGTCGTTTTTATACATGGTTGGTTAGATAACGCAGCCAGTTTCGAAACGGTAATGGACGCACTACATAGCCAAAATAAACACTTCCACCTTTGCGCAATCGATTTACCAGGTCACGGCCTTTCTAGTGCCAAAAATGGCAACAATTTTTACCCTTTTCACGACTATATAGACGATCTTTATCAGTTTTTGGCTAACTTATCACCAAACAGACTGGTGTTAGTGGGTCATTCTCTTGGTGCTTTGATTGCAAGTTGCTATAGTGCCGCCTTTCCTGAACAAGTCAGTGGATTGGTTCAGATAGAAGGGTATGGTCCTTTGGCGGAAGAGCCTCAAAATACTGTCTCGCGTCTAAGAGAGGGAGTGATGAGCCGCCAGAGAATTCGAAGAAAGCCGACTCGTGCAATGCAATCTGTGCAAGAAGCAATAGATAGGCGTGCAAAAGTGAATCAGATAGAAGCTTCACTGATTGCACCTATCGTTGAGCGTGGTCTCGTTCAGACTGATTCCGGTTGTGAATGGAGACACGATGTTAACTTGCAAAGCCAGTCGCTCTACCGCATGTCGCTACAGCATGCTGATGTGTTTCGACAACATATTCATTGTCCGCAACTCATCATCTTAGGAGAGCAAGGCTTTTCTTATTTGCAGTCTTTTCAACATGATGCTTCAGACTCCACTCACATTGAGATGATCGAAGGCGGTCATCATTGTCATCTGCAAGTCCCTTCTAGAGTCGTTAATCTAATTTTTGGCTTAGTTAACAAAATTTAAACAAGTGTTTGAGTGTTTCGTGCTCAAGCGCTGCGCCTGTGCTGTAATAGTCGACATTGAAAATAAGCGTCTTTCCGATGACAGCCAGTTAATTTCGAGGAGTTTTACCGTGGATAAACCTTGGTTATCACGTTATCCAACTGATGTGCCTGAGCATATCAACCCAGACCAATACCCATCTTTGGTGGAAATGTTTGAACAGTCCGTGCAAAAGTTCGCTGACCAGCCTGCATTTATGAACATGGGCTCGGTAATGACTTTCCGTAAACTGGAAGAGCGTAGCCGTGCTTTTGCCGCTTATCTGCAAAATGACCTTAAGCTACAAAAAGGCGACCGCGTTGCTTTGATGATGCCAAACTTGCTGCAATATCCAGTAGCTTTGTTTGGTGTGCTGCGTGCAGGTCTTATTGCGGTAAACGTAAACCCGCTGTATAGGCCGCGTGAACTAGAGCACCAGCTAAAAGACTCAGGCGCAAAAGCGATTGTGATTGTCTCAAACTTTGCTAATACACTAGAGCAAGTCGTAGAGAATACGCCAGTTAAACATGTAATCCTGACGAGTCTAGGTCAAATGCTACCGCGCGCGAAAGGCACTATCGTTGACTTCGTGGTGAAATACGTAAAAGGCATGGTACCTAAATACGATCTGCCGGGTGCGATCTCTATGCGTAAAGCGCTGCACAAAGGTCGTCGTCTGCAGTACGTCAAGCCATTTATGTCTGGTGATGATATTGCGTTCTTACAATACACTGGTGGCACTACAGGTGTGGCGAAAGGGGCGATCCTAACGCACCGCAATATGATTGCTAACGTGATGCAGGCGAAAGGGGCTTACGGTCCAGTTCTGTCTGAAGGTCGTGAGTTAGTGGTTACCGCATTGCCGCTGTATCACGTGTTCGCACTGACAGTGAACTGTTTACTGTTTGTCGAAATGGGTGGTCAGAACCTACTGATTACTAACCCGCGCGATATTCCTGGCTTTATCAAAGAGCTACAGAAATACCCATTCACAGCGATTACTGGTGTGAACACACTCTTTAATGCGCTTGTGAATAATGAAGATTTCCATGAGCTTAACTTTAAGAATCTTAAGCTTGCTGTGGGCGGCGGTATGGCGGTTCAACGCGCTGTCGCTGACCAGTGGAAGAAAACTACTGGAATCCACCTGTTAGAAGGCTATGGTCTAACTGAGTGTTCACCACTGGTAACGGGTAACCCATACGATCTAACTGACTATACAGGCGCGATTGGGCTACCTGTACCATCAACAGAAGTTCGCATTGTTGATGATGAAGGTAACCCTGTACCAAATACAGAAGTGGGTGAGCTACAAGTGCGTGGCCCTCAGGTGATGCAAGGTTACTGGCAACGCCCTGAAGCGACTAAAGAAGTGATTAACGCGGAAGGTTGGTTATCTACGGGTGATATCGTTAAGTTTGATGATGAAGGCTTGATTCACATTGTCGATCGTAAGAAAGACATGATTCTTGTGTCTGGCTTTAACGTGTACCCGAATGAAATCGAAGATGTGGTTGCACTGCACGGTAAAGTGCTAGAAGTGGCAGCCATTGGTCAGCCACATGAAGTGTCTGGTGAGCTTGTGAAGATTTACGTTGTTAAGCGCGACCCAAGCGTAACCAAAGAAGATATCATCGCTCACTGTCGTCAGCACCTAACAGGTTATAAGGTGCCAAAATTGGTTGAGTTCAAAGATGAACTGCCGAAGACCAACGTAGGTAAGATCCTTCGCCGTGTTCTTCGTGAAGAAAATGACGCTAACCTCGCGAAATCTAAGCCGGAACAATAGAGTTACCTAAGCAACGATAAGTGAATAATGATAGAATGCCGACAATGACTTGTCGGCATTTTTTATGGCCGCCTACAACCGCTCATAGTGAGAAGTTAGTGAACTATCAAATTATTACCCAATCATCGCAATTGGAAGAGGTGTGTCAAAGCGCACGCAATGTGGATGTCGTAATGCTCGATACGGAGTTTGTCCGTACGCGAACATATTATCCGCAACTTGGCTTAATTCAGCTTTTCGATGGTGACAAATTATCACTGATTGACCCGACTGTTATTGACGATATGACGGCGTTCGTTGAGCTGCTAAAAGACACCTCAGTTCTTAAAGTGCTGCATGCTTGTGGTGAAGATTTAGAAGTGTTCCACAATAGCTTTGGCTGTCTACCGTATCCAATGGTAGATACCCAACTGATGGCGGCATTCCTTGGTCATGGCTTGTCGACAGGATTCGCTGCTCTGGTGGAAAATTACCTAGGTGTCGAACTGGATAAAAGTGAATCACGTACCGATTGGCTGGCAAGACCGCTTTCAGACAAGCAGCTAGAATACGCTGCAGCTGATGTTTTCTACTTGCAGCCTCTATACGAGCAGCTATTTGAAAAAATCACTCAAGCGGGCTGGTGGGAAGCTGCGCAACAAGAGAGTGACCTCGCGGCATCAAAACGCATCAAAACCGTCAATCAAGAGATGGCCTATCTTGACGTCAAAGGCGCATGGCAGCTTAAACCAAGTGAGCTTGCTATCCTTAAACCGTTAGCCACTTGGCGACTCAAAGAAGCATTGCGTAGAGACTTAGCGCTGAACTTCGTGTTTAAAGAGAATGACCTTCTCACCATCGCTAAGCTAGGTATTCAAAATCGTAACCGTATGGAACAAGAGGGCATGGATCCTCGCTCTGTACAGCGCCACAGCGCACGTATTATCTCCATGGTGAAGCAAGCGAGGATGACGCCTGTAGAAGAATACCCAGAGAAGATAGAACGTCTTATGGATATGCCAGGTTATAAGCAGAAGTTCAAAGTGCTTAAAGATGAAGTGAAACGCGCTTCAGTAGCAAGTGGCTTAGCTACTGAGTTTTTGGCCTCTAAGAAGCAACTGAACCAGCTAATGAGTTGGGTGTGGAAGAAAGACCGCGACCCTGCGAAGTTGCCTGACGTGATGCAAAGCTGGCGACTAGAGTTGTTTGGTGAAAAGCTCAATAAACTGCTTTAACTCCCCCAACAATTCATTAGTCAAGATAGACCAACAAAAAGGGCTTCCAATTGGACTGTCTCTTATACACAATTCCCCAAGCCACAGCTTGGGGATTTTTTTGAACTAATTGCATGTTCCATGATCTGATCATCTAAGCAATGACAAGGATGATTACCATGACTTATATAGAGCCAACTCTTTGGGCGCAAAAGCAATTCGGT
>NZ_SATR01000104.1 GCF_004551525.1 Vibrio ouci
AGTAAATCATGTATTTGTGGTAAAACATAACAATAAATTTAAGAGTGATTCGCAACGCTTGGCGCCGTCACTTCAAGTCAGTTTAGTGTTTATGGCACAATGGTTTAGCTAAGGGTTAGCGTTGTTCACACCTTAATTTGGCGTTATGCGCCAAAGATTGGATTTACATCCATGCTCTTATGCAAGATTCTGATAATCTGGATGTTTTGGCTGCCAATTTGTTGATAAAAAATAACATGGCTCCCTTGTGGAAATTTTCGGTAGCCATCTCTGATTTCATCACAAGTTTTGCCGATGTCAGGGTTTTCAGCGAGTAGCCAAAATGATTCATCGAATTGTTTAAGGTAAACATTTCGTTGCTCGCGACCCCATCTGCGAGAGGTAAACAAGGCAATATCTTTTAAATCAGACTTTGCCTTGTTGGTAAGTTGAAATGGTTTCATTTTCTCTCTTCGCTATCTAATTCACTGATAAACGAATCGAGGTCATAGTCAGCCATGCCGCTTTCTTCACCTTCAACGAGCAGTTGTCGTAAAGTGTTCATTTTCGTTTCTTGTGTTTCGAGTAAACGCAGGGCTGAACGAATCACTTCGCTTGCTGAGCCATAGCGTCCACTTTGAATTTGGTTACTAATGAAACCATCAAAGTGCTCGCCGAGAGTGATGCTAGTATTTTTAGCCATTGTAATCTCCTAATACCAAATAGTACCTAATTATGGTATTGAATGGAGGTGTTCGCAAGTGGCGCATAACAATAAATTTAAGCAGATTCGTAACGCTCGGCATTTTTGCTTTGAATCAGCTTCAGTGTTTACGGCACAATGGTTTAGGTAGTTGGTAGCGTTACTCACTACTTAATTTGGCGTTATGTTTACATGAAATTCAAAGGCTTAAAGGTCTTAGGCTCTAGTTCTTTGTCCCTCTGGCAATTCGCCCCTAGTAGACTCAGCAAATCCGCATTGTCGGCCTAATTTCTTGAATTTCTCAACCCGTAAAACATGTCAATGTTCGTGGGTTGCTTCATTGTCAGGTCGTGGCGGTCGGTTTCAGGTTTAACTGGCTCAAAGGCGCTTTTAGGTTCTTAGTCAATTAGCATTTCGACTTGGCAGTAGTCTCGGCAATTTGTCATTGTCTTGCGCTTTTGTTGGAAAGAAAGGGCGCTTGTTGTTACTTGGTCGGGTTGCCTCATTGGGCAGGGAAGTGGAATTGCTCGTTTCTGGTTGGTTGCCCTTGGTGGTCAAGTTAGTTTTTGCCTAGTGGGACGGTTCAGAGTAACAGTCAGAAATAGCAGTTCTTTATCAAGTAAATCATGTGGTTGTAGATAAACATAACAAAGCATTCAAGAGGGATTCTCAACGCTTGGCATTTTTCACTCTAGGTCAGGTTTAGTGTTTTATGGCACAATGTTTTAGTTGGGTGGTCGCGTTGTTCACCCCTTAATGCGGCGTTAGTACGGGTTTGACATCAAAGGTCATAAGTTTTGGTGTTTATCTGTTTTGGCGCTCGTCTTTACACCTTTCAGTTTGTACCTTTCACGTTCTTTCCGGTGGCACTATATGCGGAGTGTTCGCTTTGATTTCACCGTTTACGGTTTCTAACTTTTAGCCTATTTCTTTATAGCTTCTTCTTTTTCGTGGTTTTTACTAAGTCAAAATTGTCTTTCTTTGGTGTTGCTGTTGAAGTGCGAGGAACGAATCCTTTTCTAATTTAAAGTCAGTAAAAGTAGGTGAGTTCAGTACGTTTTTCTTCTAGCGAACTTTCGTCTCTCTATCGATTTTAAGTTTTGTAGCTGCCCGTCTCACTTTAGTGTTCAAAGCCTTTCATATCATGCTACTTTTCAATATCTTGGAGCGCACAAATAGAAGTAGCGCATGTACTAACAAATTGCTTAAGAGTGATTCGTAACGCGTGGCATTTTTACTTTGCGGTGGCTTATGGTGATTAAGGCGCTGTGCGGTAGCTTTTGTATTGCGTTACTCACACCTTAGCAAGGCGTTATGTTTATAGAGGAAAAAATGAAGATAAAGAAGTTGATAATATCTGGATTAGTAGTGTTCTTAAGTGCTTGTAATAGCACTGGTAGTAGTTCTGGAAATGGCAACGCTGTGCTAGACAATACTAAAGCTTATACATATGAAAGCGTAAAAGTGCCTAGCCCCAAAGAGGCAACTCCGTATGACTATGTATATTATGCAGCTAAGCAAGCAGATAAAATGAAGTTTAGAAAGTTCGCGTTGATTCAGGAATATACTAAAGATAAAGATGGCATCTTTAGGCCAAATAAAATAACAGCTTTTATGTTCAATGGCGACGAAGACTTCGACGAAATTAAACGATACGAGAAGCCGTATAGGAAATTGAAATTGTTTGGCGTTTTTGAAACCGAAGAATACAAAGACAAGCGCTTTACTCCAGTAGGCTATGTCCCCGGAGCAGCATAAACATAACAATAAATTTAAGAGTGATTCACAACGCTCGGCACTTTCACTTCAAGCCGGTTTAGTGTTTATGGCACAATGCTTTAGCTAAGGTGTCAGCGTTGTTCACACCTTAATTTGGCGTTATGTTTATTCGGAGGTAATATGGAAAACGAGTTTGACTGGGTATCTTTATTGGGTCTTCCTCAATTAGCAATCTTTATCTCAATCCTCAGTTTAAGCCTGTCTTTATTCTTAGCTTTTCGTGATGCGACTCGATTTGCAGTAGTAACTCGATATCTAGAGAGCTTTGAAAATATGTCGGATGCAGTTTATCTGAAAATAGTGAATACAGGCAGACGCCCAATAACTTTAGACCGGATCGACTTTAAGTTTAGTGATAGTTCGACTCAATCTATAAAACTTAATACTCACACTATGCGTAGAGCTGACCCTTTTGATAGCTCGATCGCACAACCAATAACGTTGTCTGAAAGTCAATTCTTCGAGTTCACGTTGGACTCTAGAACTCATGACTTTAGCAATTATGATTTTTCCAAGTTAGTAGAAGTTAAAACTCTGATATCAAGAGGTAAAGGAGTATCCCTAAGAACTCTTACAAAGTCGTTGAGAAGCAAAGGGAATAATTTGAACGTTTAAGCATAAACATAACAAGCAATTTAAGAGGGATTCACAACGCTTGGCACTTTTGCTTCTACTTCAGTTTTAGTGTTTATGGCACAATGCTTTAGCTCTGGGTGGAGGCGTTGTTCACCCCTTAATTGGGCGTTAGTACGGGTTTGACATCAAAGGTCATAAGTTTTGGTGTTTATCTGTTTTGGCGCTCGTTTTTACACCTTTCAGTTTGTACCTTTCACGTTCTTTCCGGTGGCACTATATGCGGAGTGTTCGCTTTGATTTCACTGTTTACGGC
>NZ_SATR01000105.1 GCF_004551525.1 Vibrio ouci
TGGTGAGTTTCTAAAAAAAGAGCACTAACAAAGCGTTTAAGACAGATTCCCAACGCATGGCATTTTTCATTCCATCGTTGGTTTTTGTGTTTACGGTGGTATGGTTAAGTTCCGTTGTGGCGTTGCTCACTACTTAACGCGGCGTTATGTTTACTTGTATTTCAAAGGCTTAAAGGTCTTAGGCTTTAGTTCTTTGCCCCTTTAGCAATTCGTCCCTAGTAGACTCAGCAAATCCGTATTGTCGGTCTAAGTTCTTGAATCTCTCAGCCCGTAAAACATGCCAATGTTCGCGGGTTGCTTCATTGTCAGGTAGTGGCGGCTGGCTTCTTGTTTAACTGGCTCAAAGTCGCTTTTAGGTTCTTAGCCAATTAGCATTTCGGCTTGGCAGTTGCCTCGGCAATTTGTCATTGTTTTACGCTTTGGTTGGAAAGACAGGGCGCTTGTTGGAGCTTAGTCGGGTTGCCTCATTGGGCTGGGAAGTGGACTTGCTTGTTTTAAGTTGGTCACTTTTGGCGGCCAAGTTGGTTCTAGCCTTGTGGCTTGCTTCAGAAAACTAGTCAGAAATAGCAGTTCTTTCTCAATTAAGTCAGTAACTTGTGGTAAAACATAACAAACAATTCAACAGTGATTCGCAACGCTTGGTGCTCTCACCTCGGGTTGAATTTAGTGTTTACGGCGCAGTGGTTTAGTTCAGTGTCTGCGCTGCTCACACGTTAATTGGGCGTTATGTGCTAGGAGAAAAAATGCAGCTAGATGAATACATAAAAGAAACTCTTGTCCAGATTGCAAAGGGCGTTAAAGATGCAACGGAAGAAGTTGAGAGACTCGGTGGTAAAGTAAATCCAGCTCGAACTCATACAGAATATCAGAGCGATGGATTCGGTGTTGTTGGATCTACTGATTCTAATGTGCGTCCAGAAAAACAGACCATCAAGTTTGATATCGCACTGCAAGTAAAAGAAACATCCGGAGTTGATGCTAGCGCAAAAGCTAAACTGGCTGTTTTATCAATCGGTGGCGGCGTGAAGAATTTAGACGAATCGCATACTGCACATCGTGTTCAATTTGAAATTCCAGTAGATCTTCCGACAAAACTCAGTTAACGGTGCGGGTTTTGAACTACGCACATAACAAATTGTTCAAGAGTGATTCGGCACGCGTGGCATTTTTACTATGCGTTAGTTTTAGTGGTTAAGGTGGTATGCGGGGGCTGCGGCATTGCGTTGCTCACCCCTTAGCAGGGCGTTATGTTTACTTGTATTTCAAGGGCTTAAAGTTCTTAGGCTGAAGTTCTTTGTCCCTCTGGCAATCCGTCCCTAGTAGACTCAGCAAATCCGCATTGTCGGTCTAAGTTCTTGAATCTCTCAGCCCGTAAAACATGCCAATGTTCGCGGGTTGCTTCATTGTCAGGTCGTGGCGGTTGGCTTCTGATTTAACTGGCTCAAAGTCGCTTCTAGGTTCTTCGCCAATTAGCATTTCGGCTTGGCAGTTGCCTCGGCAATTTGCCATTGTTTTGTGCTTTGGTTGGAAAGACAGGGCGCTTGTTGGAGCTTAGTCGGGTTGCCTCATTGGGCAGGGAAGTGGACTTGCTTGTTTTAGGTTGGTCGCTTTTGACGGCCAAGTTGGTTCTAGCCTTGTGGTTTGCTTCTTGGCGGGAGCAAACTTCATGATTATCGCATCTCACTGTTTTTATGTTCAGAGGTGTCGCACTTCGTACTTGAATCCAAGAAACATAACAATCTGTTTAAGAGTGATTCGCAACGCGTGGCATTTTTACTATGCGTTGCGTTTTGTGTTTAAGGTGGCATGCGGGAGCTTCGGTATTGCGTTGCTCACACCTTAACAGGGCGTTATACATCCCGAGTCCTCCACGTTTAGTAGACACTTTAGTAAGTAAAATTTTGGGTCTAATTGAGAGGTGATTTATGGCTGACCCTCTATGATTAAAAGCAGGCATGGAGTTTGTAGGGGTTCTCCAATATGAATTGGCATTTATTGGCTAGACACAATGGAGCTTTAATATCTCTTGTTCCGATAGCAGTGATGGTTGTGGTGTTTTGGTCTTCTTGTCATCGTTTGTTCTACTTCTGTGAGCTGTCAATTGGTGTCTTGTTCTGCTTTTCAATTTTTCACATTGCTAGTCATTCACTAGTCGACTATTCGGTAAAGAAACTACGCAGCTTTATAGGTCTTTTTTCAAACTTACTTCTTATCGCCGGAAGTATAGGCTTGTACTTAGGTGAAGATAAGCCGCTTTATTTAGTACTGCTAGTAGTAGTGTGTTGCTTAAATACTATTTTGGTATATGGAGAAAAATCCATAAAATAGGTCGTTGCATTAGCTGTATAACAATAAATTTAAGCAGATTCGCAACGCTTGGCACTTTTGGTTTGAGTCAGCTGTAGTGTTTACGGCACAATGGTTTAGCTTAGGTGGTAGCGTTGCTCACTACTTAATTTGGCGTTATGTTTAACTGTATTTCAAAGGCTTAAAGTTCTTAGGCTCTAGTTCTTTGTCCCTCTGGCAATTCGTCCTTAGTAGACTCAGCAAATCCGCATTGTCGGTCTAAGTTCTTAAATCACTCAGGCCGTAAAACATGCCAATATTCGCGGGTTGCTTCATTGTCAGGTCGTGGCGGTCGGCTTCTTGTTTAACTGGCTCAAAGTCGCTTTCAGGTTCATTAACAAGCAGCATTTCAGCTTGGCAGTTGCCTCGGCAATTCAACATTGTTTTGCGCTTTGGTTGGAAAGATAGGGCGCTTGTTGCTTCTTGGTCGGGTTGCCTCATTGGGAAGGGAAGTAGAATTACTGGCTTTAGGTTAATCGCCTTTGGTGGACAAGTTGGTTCTTCCCTTGTGGTTTACTTCAGAAAACTAGTTAGAAATAGTAGTTCTTTCTCAAGCAAATCATGTATTTGTGGTAAAACATAACAAACAATTCAACAGTGATTCGCAACGCTTGGCGCTCTGAGTTCAGGTTGAATTTAGTGTTTACGGCGCAGTATTCAAGTTCAGAGTATGCGCTGCTCACACGTTAATTGGGCGTTAGGTTTCGGAAGGGTATATATGGAAATCAAAGACTACAGTGATGACTTCTTGGAAGCACTAAGCGAGCTGTATTTGAGTGCTAAGGTTTCCACGTTTACTTGGCTTGATACAAGTGGCTATCAACTTTCAGACTTTAGCCGTGACACTGAAGGTGAACGTGTTTTGGTCGCTGTTGCTGGTAGTGAGGTATTAGGGTTTATTTCAATCTGGGAACCAGAAAATTTTATACATCACTTATATATTTCGAATAACCACCAAGGGAAAAATATAGGTACTCAGTTATTAG
>NZ_SATR01000106.1 GCF_004551525.1 Vibrio ouci
AATACTCGTCTTAACTTCACTTTCTAATTTTTCATACGTAGCCAACTCAGTGATAAATCTCAATATGGTTTCCGTATCTTCTACATGAGCTTCTCTAATTTCTATTTTATTCACCTTTCCTCCTTGAGTTTACTATTCGCATAACGCCGCATTAAGGTGCGAACAACGCTAAACACCTAACCTAAACCATTGCACCTTAAACACTAAAGCCAAGTTTAAACTCAAATCGCCAAGCGTTGTGAGTCACTCTTAAATGCTTTGTTAGCTTAACTTTTTATGATGTAGTCAATGGATACCAAACTATGTAATGGGTCGCTTTTGTATAGGTTACTTTTTTACCCTCAGACTCATACTTACCTGAGAGCTTAACTTCACCGTTATTATTATCTTTAACGGCATCACTAGAAACAACATTATATGTGTTTGTTACTTCATATTTAGAAACTAGATTTTCGCCAGCCTTTAAAGTCTTCTGTTCTTTTTGATTTTCTACCGCTTCAGATACCATTTTTCGGTGTTCGTTTAGCAACTGATAGATGTCAATTCGCTTATCTAAATCAACAAAAACTGTGTTATTTGTGTCATGTATAACCGTGACCCTTTCACCTTTAAAAATGACTTCCATAACCAAGACTATTGGCAGTTCATTTCGTTCACCTGAAGTAATAGAAGCAGCTAAAGAGTCGATTGAACCATAAACTTGATGAGCCAAATTTGCTGCATCAAAAAATGAATCCGTTTTATTGAAAGCATCCATTCTATAAGATGCTGAGCTCATATAAACTACTAGTTCTTCGTTTCGATTGTCAGTGGATAAAAAACATAGATTTTCTACTTCCCTATCTTTACAACTAACTCTAGACTTCAGCTCGTTGTTGATCTCCATCTCACTAATTGCTTGTGCTGAAAATGAAAATACAACGAAAAAACACAAAGTAAGGGATTTCCAAATCTTCAATTTTCTCACTCCTGTTGTATGACTAATTCTGTAAGCTAACGCCAAATTAAGTAGTGAGCAACGCCACCACCTAAGCTAAACCATTGTGCCGCAAACACTTACGCCGATTAAAACCGAAAATGCCAAGCGTTGCGAATCTGCTTAAATTTATTGTTAGATTTGTACTTTTCAGTTGCGCCCTATCTAAAATCCACACCATTAAGTGCCACTGTGAGAAATAGTAGAAGAGCCCCTAAACTAATTGGTAGAAGTGCAATAAGCCACAATGCGAAGCTACTTAACTTTACTAGAAACGTCTTTGCCCTTTCAGAACAAGTGGCTTTTCGAAACTGATAAGCAGCAGTCAATGAGCCAATACACCACAATATGATTAGCGCTATGATTTGAAAATCACTTCCTCTAGAAAACGCATATTCCACAGCTATAAATAGCATAACATGCATCAACAGAGTAGCGATTAAAGTTGATTTGATTCTACTCATGTTCCCCGAAAAATCTAACGCCCAATTAAGTTGTGAGCAACGCTTCCACCGCACTGAAACACTTCACCGTAATCACTAAACCAATTGAAACCGAAAGCGCCGAGCGTTGAGAATCAGCTTGAATTGTTTGTTATGTTTCTTGCAGCTGAGGCGCTATTTGAGCTAGTAATTTGCAAGTGTAATCAATTGCTTTACGAGCGACTTGTTGTGAAACAAACTCAGCTTCATGCACAGCATTATTTCTCGGTTCAACTAACAATTCTCGATAACGGTATTCTTGCTGCAATAAGTTTAAGTGGAGTTGGGAATCAGCCAAGTTAAAGCGTCCGCCAAGGGTTTTGTTACTTGGATGACTTAGACGCAAACCAATCTCTTCATCCGATAGACCACGCGTAGAAAGCTCAAGCGAAATTAACTCGGTTAACGCATTTTCAATTGCTGCACCACACTCGATTACAGTCTTACGATAATCTTTCTGCAAAAATGCACGATTAGCTTCTAAGTAGAGCTTATAAGTTAACTTTAATGGCGCTCCAGATGAAGCTAAAGAACATGCTTCGAGGAACTGTGCATGTGTGATATTTTTTTGCCAATTATCAAGGCAGATAGTAATTAGCTTGTTTTCAGAAATCCCTTGTTTCTTTCCATTTTCATCCCATTGAAAAAGATGAAAATTATCGCCATATGAATTCAATGTCTGTTCAATACGAACGTTTTGATTAGACATCACTTCTAAGTAATCAAGTAATAAATTCAACCATGATACAAATGCTTCATAAATCAGCTTACCATCTACTTCAGCATCATTAGCGTGAAACTGAAGTAATATTTTATGTACACTGGAATGACCACAAGGATAGCGATTAGGCCTGCCCCAGAATATAGGTTCTGCGCCTTGCTTCCAACCAATAGCAGGCTCAGGCGAGGTTAGGAGTTTCCAAAGTGGGTCTGATTCATCCTCCGCCCAATTAGGTAAATGAGGCATATAAATCACACCGTTGACCCCACCGAGTTTGATTGGGTATGACTTTCCAAGTGCCGTTCTATCAACACTAATCGAGTGCTTTAACTCAAAAATACTATATAAGTTCGCCATAATTACTCTCTGAAACTAGTGTACCCCACGAAAAGTGGACACAACATAACTACACACTTTCGAACTCAGCTGGACTCACATAGCCCAACGCTGAGTGCTTTCTATTTCGATTGTAATAGATCTCAATATATTCGAAGATCCCCATTCGAGCTTCTTCTATATCTTGGTAGTCTTCTGCATATATCAGCTCGACTTTCAGTCGACTGTAGAAGGACTCCATCACGGCATTGTCCCAACAATTGCCTTTGCGGCTCATGCTCGGCACGCCACCATGCTTACGCATGAAGTCCTGATAATCATGTGCTCTATATTGTACACCACGGTCTGAGTGGACTATGACGCCCTTAGGCGGCTTACGTGACTTAAACGCCATTTTCAGTGCATTCGTAATCAGTTGAACCGTCATCGTTGTATCTAGTGACCAACCAACAATACGCCTTGAATGCAGATCTAGTACCGTAGCTAGGTAGAGCCAACGGCTCTTCATCCAGATGTAAGTAATGTCAGTCACCCATTTCTGATTAGGGCACTCTGCTTCGAAGTCTCTTCGTAACAAGTTATCCGCCACATTGGTCATCGCTGCCACATCCTTAGTGTATTTGAACCCCATACCATTGCGTGCTTTGATACCCTTTTCTTTCATAATATCAGCAATATAGTTGACGCAGCAGGCATAGCCTGCTTCATTCAGCTCATCGGTGATTCGAACTGAACCATAGCGAGCACGATGCTTCGCAAAGGTACACATCACTAACT
>NZ_SATR01000107.1 GCF_004551525.1 Vibrio ouci
CACAAAACCTAATATTCGTACTGCCTCCATTGAGATTGACGCACGCATGGAAAACGACATACTAAGAATACCAAAAGCACTAAGTAAGTTCGTATTCTTACTTAATACATTCGACTTTGTGCCCAAACTTGAAAAGACAGCTAACGCCCAATTAACGTGTGAGCAGCGCATACACTGAACTTGAACACTGCGCCGTAAACACTAAATTCAACCCGAAGTGAGAGCGCCAAACGTTGCGAATCACTGTTGAATTGTTTGTTATGTTTTACCACAAACACATGATTTACTTGAGAAAGAACTGCTATTTCTGACCAGTTTTCTGAACCAAACCACAAGGCAAGAACCAACTTGGCCGTCAAAATCGACTAACCCAAAACCAGTAATTCCACTTCCCTGCCCAATGAGGCAACCCGACTAAGCTTCAACAAACTCCCTGTCTTTCCAACCAAAGCGCAAAACAATGGTGAATTGCCGAGGCAACTGCCAAGCTGGAATGCTGATTGGCTAAGAACCTGAAAGCGACTTTGAGCCAGTAAAACAATAAGCCAACCGCCACGACCCGACAATGAAGCAACCCACGAACATTGGTATGTTTTACGGGCTGAGAGATTCAAGAACTTAGACCGACAATGTGGATTTGCTGAGTCTACTAGGGACGAATTGCTTAAGGGACAAAGAACTAGAGCCTAAGACCTTTAAGCCTTTGAATTTCAAGTAAACATAACGCCCTGTTAAGGTGTGAGCAACGCAATGCCGAAGTCGCCGCATGCCACCTTAAACACTAAACGCAACGCATAGAAAAAATGCCAAGCGTTGCGAATCACTCTTAAACAGATTGTTATGTGCGTACCAGACGGTAGCGCCTTACTGTACCTTCACTTTCATCTGTGTAGTCGCCCAGATAAACACCACCACAATTTTCGATGACCTTTTGTGAAGCTGAGTTCTCGATTGAACAGGTTAAAATAGCTGAGTCAGATACAACATTGTCCCGAACCCAAGCGAGAAGAAATGAGGCGACTCCTTTACCACGAGCTGTCGGTCTGGTTTCATAGCCAATATGACCTATGACATTTTCAATGTACTCGTTTGTACCGTGTCGAACTCTGATTGAGCCGAGAATTACACCAGACTCCATACAAAAATAAGTTGTTATTGGCGCCCAACCGTCAGGCAACCCTAAACCTTTGGAGTATGCAACTCTCTTCTTCAGATACGCACTACTGTCAGTTTTTGCTTCATCATAAAGCTCTAAACCATCTGCAATACAGGATTCAACGTAGTCTTTAAACTGGTCTTGATGAGCTACTTTCGCTTTCGTAATTTCCATTTTACTCCTAAGCACATAACGCCCAATTAAGGGGTGAACAACGCTACCACCTAACCTAAAACATTGTGCCATAAACACTAAATTTGAAGTAGAAGCAAAAATGCCGAGCGTTGTGAATCCCTCTTAAATTGCTTGTTATGTTTTACCACAAGTTACTGACTTAATTGAGAAAGAACTGCTATTTCAAACCACTTTTCTGAACCAAACCACAAGACAAGAACTAATTTGGCTACCAAAAGCGATTAACCTTAAACGTGTAATTCCACTTCCCTGCCCAATGAGGCAACCCGCCCAAGAAACAACAAGCGCCCTTTCTTTCCAACAAAAGCGCAAGACAATTTTGAGTTGCCGAGGCAACTGCCAAGCCGAAATGCTAATTGGCTAAGAACCCCAAAGCGACTTAAAGCCAGTTACACAAACAACCGACCGCCACGACCTCAAAATGAAGCAACCCACGAACATTGGCATGTTTTACGGGCTGAGAGATTCAAGAATTTAAGCTGACAATGCGAATTTGCTGAGTCTACTAGGGACGAATTTCCAGAGGAACAAAGAACTTGAGCCTAAGACCTTTAAACCTTTGAATTACAAGTAAACATAACGCCCAATTAACGTGTGAGCAGCGCATACACTGAACTTAAACACTGAGCCGTAAACAATTAGTTCAACCCGAAGTGAGAGCGCCAAGCGTTGCGAATCACTGTTGAATTGTTTGTTATGTTTTACCACAAACATATGATTTACTTGAGAAAGAACTGCTATTTCTCACTGGTTTTCTGAGCTAAACCACAAGGCAAGAACCAACTTGGCCACCAAAGGCGATTAACCTAAAACCAGTAAGTCCACTTCCCTGCCCAATGAGGCAACCCGACCAAGAAACAACAAGCGCCCTATCTTTCCAACCAAAGCGCAAAACAATGTTGAATTGCCGAGGCAACTGCCAAGCTGAAATGCTGCTTGGTAATGAACCTGAAAGCGACTTTGAGCCAGTTAAACAAGAAGCCGACCGCCACGACCTGGCAATGAAGCAACCCGCGAACATTGGCATGTTTTACGGCTTGAGTGATTCAAGAACTTAGACCGACAATGCGGATTTGCTGAGTCTACTGAGGACAAACTGCCTGAGGGACAAAGAACTTGAGCCTAAGATATTTAAGCCTTTGAAATACAAGTAAACATAACGCCAAATTAAGTAGTGAGCAACGCTACCACTAACCTAACCCATTGTGCCGTAAACACTAAAACTGATTCAAACCGAAAATGCCAAGCGTTGCGAATCTGCTTAAATTTATTGTTATGTGCGTGCTAATTCTACGCTCGTAATCTCAGTGCCTATTGGTAGGTCATTAATTTGGGAGTAAATTGCGCCAGTTGCTTCTAACTTGCTACGAAAAGGCAACACCTGCAAATTACCTACACTTAGCTCGCCTCCTAAGCAGGGAGGAATTATGAAGTCATAACACTCATTTTCAGAAAGCATCAATTCTTTATCACGAGCCCCAATCACTAGGCTAACCATTAGCAATTGCTCCTGGCCTTGCTTCGTATTTAATATCGATTGAAGTTCGATTTTATCTGTCGCGATAACAGTTAATGTTCCTTCTAACATATCGAAAAAATATATGCCCTCATTAGATTCAAAGAACATATCTCCAAATAAATTTGCAACAAGGAATGTCTTCTCCGAAAAATCTAGCCAATTCCAAGTAGCTAAGCCTTTGCAAATATCACCTGCATCGGGTGTCAGTAAAAGCATAAATTCCCCTCAAAGCACTAGTGTACCCCACGAAAAGTGGACACAACATAACTACACACTTTCGAACTCGGCTGGACTCACATAGCCCAACGCTGAGTGCTTTCTATTTCGATTGTAATAGATCTCAATATATTCGAAGATCCCCATTCGAGCTTCTTCTATAT
>NZ_SATR01000108.1 GCF_004551525.1 Vibrio ouci
AAGTAAATCATATATTTGTGGTAAAACATAACAAACAATTCAACAGTGATTCGCAACGCTTGGCGTTCTCACTTCGGGTTGAATTTAGTGTTTACGGTGCAGTGTTGAAGTTCAGTGTCTGCGCTGCTCACACGTTAATTGGGCGTTATGTAGCAATTCTATTTCCCCAACCAAAACAAGGACAATATGCAATTGTATGATATGCTCAATGTTTTAATTGGTGAGTTGTATGAATGAATTACAAAACCCTATGACAGGGTTTAAAACATTAGAGTTGGCGTTTTCACAAGGCTTCCGCATGAAGCGAGTTCCTTTTACCGATGACATATACTTTGTCCGTGATAAAGCGCTCGGCTATTTCCGTTACACTTACGCTCGTCTAGCCAAACTTAAAGTTCTCCAGACTGTTGTACTCAACGGTACAGAAGAGCTAAATGGTTTGCCTTGTTTCTCTCTCTACTATGGAACACTAGAAGACCTCCGAGGTACGGGAGTTACAGTTCCATATATTGAGAAAGTTCTAGAAGAGTTCAAAAAAGGTCAAAAACTCAAGGAATATTACATTGAAACTAGTGTCGATATTTCTAACGAAGCCTCTTTAGCAGTAGCTCAGAAATTGTTTGGTGACTCGACATTAGATAGTGTTGATCATTCTACTGGTGAACCTATTAGAGTGTGGCAAACGAAGGTAACACGATAAGCAACATAACAATCTGTTTAAGAGTGATTCGCAACGCTTGGCATTTTTGCTATGCGTTGCGTTTTGTGTTTAAGGTGGCATGCGGGAGCTTCGGTATTGCGTTGCTCACACCTTAACAGGGCGTTAAGCTTCATTCAAACAACGCTTCTTCAAGAAAGATGAATAGTTTGAATATCTTACGTATAATCATCTTAACTTTGATTATGGCGTGTCAAAAATGTATATAAAAAAGATAGATTTAGAAAATATTAAAACCTTTAAACGTTTTGCCTTCGAACTTGATGAGAAGGAAGACCCTGCTGGGTGGCACGTCATTTTAGGAAATAATGGGGCCGGGAAATCAACGTTCATTAGAGCGGCAGCTGTTGGTTTAATGGGACCTCAAGAGGCGAATAAATCTCGACATGCTTTTCTAGAGTGGGTCAAGAAAGGAGCTGACAGTGCGTTAATTCGTATGGAGTTGATCCAAGATAGAGCTCTTGATAACTGGGCGCAAAAAGGAAAACAACAGGTCGATAATCTCTCTTATACTCTGAAGATAACAGATGAAGGAAGTTTTACTACACACTCAAGAAACTCACCAAATAGACATGTTTGGAGTGGTAAAAAAGGCTGGTTTTCAGTTTCATATGGGCCGTTTAGACGGTTTTCAGGGGGGAATAGCGATTATCAAAAATTATTCTATTCATCTCCATTATTAGCTAGACACTTATCGGTGTTTGGTGAAGATGTTGCATTAACAGAAACCCTTGAATGGTTAAAGGAACTGCGATTCAAAGAGTTAGAAAAGCCAAACTCAATTGAAGCTAATCTTCTGAAGAAAATTAAAGATTTTGTTAACCAAGACGACTTTTTACCCAATGGCGTTAAATTCGAAGGTGTTTCTTCTGATGGCATTGAGTTTATCGATAGCAATAAGGCACAAGTAAACATTGAATCACTTAGTGATGGATATCGCTCGGTACTAAGTATGACTTTAGAGCTTATTCGCCAAATGGTTGATTGTTATGAAACAGAAAATATTTTCTGTTCTGAAGGTAATACTATCGTATATCCTGGCGTAGTCTTCATTGATGAAATTGATGTCCACCTGCATCCAATATGGCAGCGAAAGATTGGTAAGTGGTTTACAGAACATTTTCCTAAGATTCAGTTCATCGTTTCAACACATAGCCCTTTAGTTTGTCAAAGTGCTGGCTCAGGTTCGATATGGAAACTACCTAATTTTATTGAGAATAAAAAAGGTTATAGAGTTAGGGGGGGGGAGCTTGACCGTCTTTTATATGGAAATATCTTGGAAGCACTGAGCTCTGATGTGTTTGGTATAGGTATAGAGCGCTCCGAAGAAGCACAGGAACTCTTAAAGCATTTAGCTGAGCTTAATGTAAAAGCTCAGTTTGGTGGTGAGTTAACAGAGGAAGAATTTGCTGAAAAGCAGCGGATTCAGGGTATTTTTGGTACTGGCGTGTAGGCAAAGGTTAATGATTGAAATTCCGCAAACACAGTTAGCTCAAGCAGCATTAACATATTTAGCTAACAAACAAGCTGAAATTAATGCCTTACCAGACTATGCCCAGCAGGTTATTAAAGGTAAATCACTATGGTCTAACAAAGGTGGGGCTAATTTTGAAACGGTCAAATCTACACTGACTTTAATGTGTGTAGGGAGCAAAAGGTGCAACTATTGTGAAGACTCAGCAGCAGATGAAGTCGAACATGTTAAGCCTAAGGACCTATACCCAGAGGATACCTTTGTCTGGGGAAATTATTTATACGCATGCGGTCCATGTAATGGTCCTAAAAACAATTATTTTGCAGTGATTGATCAAAATAATCAAATTTTAGAATTAGCCCGAAAGAAGAACGATCCTGTGGTACGTCCACAAACGGGAACTGATGCTTTTATTAACCCAAGGAATGAAAACCCTCTCGAATATATGGTTCTAGATCTAGCTACAATGTACTTTGTACCTTTTCCTGGAATTGGAATTGTCCAAAAGAAAAAGGCAGAGTATACGATTGAGAAGCTTAGGTTGAACACTAGAGATTATTTGGTGAAAGCAAGGGCTGAAGCTTATGAGGCCTACCTCAATGCCATGAAAGCGTTTGTTTTAGATAAGTCATTAAATAAGGCACAAGAAGAACTTGAAAGCAGCTTGAGTAAATTCAAAACTAAGCAGCATCCCACCGTATGGGCAGAAATGAAGAGGCAGCACCAAGCTATAGATGAGATAGCTGCATTAATAGCGCAGGCACCCGAACTACTAGATGCCTAATTGAAGCTTAACAATAAATTTAAGCAGATTCGCAACGCTTGGCACTTTTGGTTTGAATCAGCTTTAGTGTTTACGGCACAATGTTTTAGGTTGGTGACAGCGTTGCTCACTACTTAATTTGGCGTTAGGCTTACAAGGAGGTTTCAAATGAGGATGCCAGTTTTACAACCCATTCCAATTCGCACGAAAAAGGTTCCTAGCTTGATTTGCCGAATCTATATATGGATCTTTTCAATTCGAAAGTGGCGGGTGAAAGAGGAATGGAGTT
>NZ_SATR01000109.1 GCF_004551525.1 Vibrio ouci
TAACCGAATATAAAAAGGCGTGACAAGCCACGCCTTTCATGTCTTTTAGATCAGATTATTTTCGATTGTGGCAATGGTAGTCACCTGTTTTGCTATTCGTATGACAACCATTAGCATCTGTGCCCCCAGAATGCGCAGCTGCCACAGATACCATACCAAAGCTCACTAGTAGAACTAAGATTAACTTTTTCATTGATTACTCCAAAATATACGCTCTAATTCGAGCATTCGGAGTGTTTCACAAATGAGACTAGTTTTATATGACTTGGGTCAACCTTCGGATCAGCATAACGCTTATTAGCCGACAAATTGTCGTCTTTCGCTCTTAAAAATGCACTCTTAGTCATGTTTTTTTCAATAAGTAATCAATAGGTTAGGGATACTAGACTGCAAAATGTTTATGGATAAAAGGTCTAACGTGAAGAGGGGCAAAGGTGTGTTTGCCTAGATCAGCTTAAGCACACGCTAGGATAAAAGCTACTTCGAGGTCTAGTTCTTCTATTCAGCCTTCGGATAATGTCTAGCGATCCAATTGGCTAGAGGTCATCATCGCTCAAATCTAACTAAGTGGCTAAAACCAGCTTATTACTTCAAATCAATGAAGAATTAAAACAATGAACTCTGAATAGGAATCGGGGCATTTAGGAGGTGCTCCCAACCTTCAGCACTTCCTATTAAGAATGGGCTTTCAGGATCGTGCTTCTTGTAATTTTTATGCGCTGCGTTCTTCTGGTATGTTGCATAGCAATATGTGCAGCCATGCAAACAGGTATTGTACGAGCCGATATCTATGCTTTTGACGCAACCGCACTCAAGGCGTTGGCCTGAGTCTTTCGTCGAGCTAACGTCAATGTTAAAAACATCTTTTATCAACTTGTCATCAATACATTTCCCCCTTTTGATATCAAACCTTTCAATATCAAGGTCTTCAGCGCAGGTTTCAATTTTTAATCCGTAGGCTTTTGCAATGTCACTAAATCCTTGGCATAACGTAAAAAGTTCACGTTCATCACTCAAAATGTCGTGATACTGCAGYCCTTCAACCGTATTGAGGTTTGATTCTGTTTTTTTGTATAAGTCAGCAAAGCTGATAACGACTTTGTTTGTATATTCAACTAAGTTGTTMGCAATCTTCTCAAACAATCTAAGGTGTTCGTTTAAAGGAGTAAGATTAGACATGATAATGGGGTCATATCGCCAAATTACCTTATCTCTGCCAATTTGTTCCGAAAGCCTTTTGAAGGTATCAATCGCTTTTAGAGGATGTACAGTCGCTGTTTCCAGCTCTTTTCCATATCCGGTAATTGTGTATTGAAAGTAATACCGATAGCCTATTGAATCCAGGTACGGCAGGTGCTTAAGGAGTTTTGCTGGGTTTCGCGTCCAGAATACGATGACATCCACATCACATGGCAGTAGCGATATTTTCTTTACCTGAYGGGCATTAAATGGATTTTTAGTCAGAAGAAAGCCAGCCTTGATTCTATTCATAARCCACTCTGAATAGAATGCAGGTATGTCAGTTCTTCTGCTTGCGCTAATAATCATATACTACCTACATAGTTGATTGCTCGAGCATAGACTTTTGGAAAAGATTTCTTGTATATCTCATCCTCATACGAGAAACCACAATGCTCTGCGTTGGTTTGGCTAATGAAATCACTACCTAATAATTCAAACAATTTTGTTATCTTCGTTTTGACCGCTGTTTCATTTCGGTCATTTATTACGATGTTAGCTTTTTCTGCACATATGATCTTTAAATTCTCCTGAAATGGTTTAATGATCCCGGACACCAAATTAGGTGGTAAAGTCTCCACCGTAAATGAGGGGTTCAATGACAAAACGACAATGACGTACATTTTCATCTGAGTTCAAAGTGGATGCTGCGAGTTTGGTCATCGACCAAGGCTACTCAATAGTTGAGGCAGCACGAAACGGTCAAAATGCTTTGTGGGTGGTTCGATGTCGCCTCTTCCTGTTACTACGAGTTTCAGCAGCGGAAGCCGGATGCCTAGCGCATTCGGTTAGCTAACCGAGTTAAGGAACTCTTTAACATGAGTCGTGGCGCAGCTCGCAGCCGAACTCTTGTTTCTATGTTGCGCTCCGAGGGCTTCGAAGTTGGTCAATTTTCGTTCCACTACGGTTAAGAAAAATCCCGCATAGACACCACATCACATGCAATCTAACTAAATGCCTGATTAAAGTGGGAAACCTTGAACACTCATTGACACATTTCACAAAGCAGCGATACACTTTAACGGCACTGGCAAAATCCAGTGACGGGATTAGGACCCCGTTTTAGACATGTAGCGCATAAGTGCCAGCGTTTTGCTGGTTTTTTTGTGCGGCTTCGGCACACCTGAACATAGTCGATTCGGTTACGGATTGTACTATCTGCATTATGGTGGGCTGGGCGAGGCAGCTTCGTGCTGGCCGTTTCTATGTGTCGCGGTAGTCCTAACCTTGTTCAGTTCACCACCCGAAGATTAGGACCTTTGCGTGGTGATTATAAAATCGACACATTGGAGGTCACTATGGCCACTCTAACTATTCTTTCAAAAGATATTCGCACTCTAGATGATTTGTTCTCGCTAAATGATCTACATAAAGTAAGCGGTAGCGCACCTAAGCACCAGCCAGCTCTATTTATGCAGAACCAACAAACAAAAGCACTCATCTACGAAATTGAAGGTGATCTAGGAATCCCTAGATCGGTAATAGCACAGCGGGGCGGAGCAAACCGAGGAACGTGGGTCTGCAAAGAACTGGTCTACTCATACGCGATGTGGATTAGCCCTAAATTCCACCTGCAGGTGATTCGAGCTTTTGATGCAATGATGACTCCCCCACTCCAGGGCGTCACCCTCAGCGAGAAACAAGCCCGTTTCGTCCAGTGCACCTTCAACCAAATGGACAAACTCCAAGCACGCTATCAGCTCACCAGACAACAACATCGAGCAATGATGGAACAAGTCGCCACAATGCGCACTTTCTGCGACAAGATGGAACAAAACCTCAAACACTTTCAATCCCAACTGGATGGGGACTTTGATGTCGTCAATCACATCCACCTCTACAAAGGCATGGCATTAGATTATCAAGGAGTTAGAGAGCTAAAGGACTTCATGGAACGTGATTTCTAGACATGAAAAGT
>NZ_SATR01000110.1 GCF_004551525.1 Vibrio ouci
TAACTTTCCACTCCCCCTCACCGTAGACTTTTAGCCCAGTAGCATCAATGGCCAAATGCTTGATGACGCCTCTTGTTTTAGCTTTAAAAGATACATCAACAGACTTTGCTCGTTTGCTGATGCAAGTGTAGTGAGGGCAAACAAGCGGAATGTTAGCCAGCTTAAATACTGAGTCTAGAAAACCTTGCAGCGCTCTCAATGGCATAGAGAAAACACGTTTGACCATCAGTGCGGTAGTAATGGCTAGGTCGCTGAATCGACGAGGCCTTCCGCGCTTATTCTCTTTGCTTTGCTTCCACTCGCGTATAGCTTCCTCATCAATCCAGAAAGTAAGTGAACCACGGTTGATTAGGGCTTTGTTGTACTGTTTCCAGTTAGTTGTTTTGTAACGAGGTTTCGGCATAAGGCTACGATGATTAACTGATCTAGCCGATCAGATCGTAACTTCCTAATTTAGTTCCATTGAATTACGCAACATATATGGACGCACCTCAGGATGCAATGGCTGATTCAATGATACGGTCGCTAACATATATCCGACGTCTTTCTAGGTCACCTGTGCGACCTGCGCCATGATGTATTCCGCTCCTTACTGTCTATTCAAAGCCACGGTTTCAATAAACCTGTTGCGTAATCAGAGTGTTGTAAGGATGGTTCACCGTTATTCATCAGCTATTGCAAACTCAGTTGCTTATTAAATAATTTCCTTTTCAATTACATAGGCTTGAAAGCACGATTAACGTCGTATTCACAATCAGTAACTAAAACACGCCAGACTATACGCCCAAGCTTATTTGCTAAAGCCACGATAGCTTTAGCCTTACCACGTCGTTCAATTAGACCTCGTAACCAAACTCCCATAGGATCCATGCTTGAAGTTCTACAACGTAGTACAGCCCTAGCACCATGAATGAGTAATGTCCTTAGATCTCGATTCCCACTCTTTGATAAGGCTCCAAGGCTATTCTTTCCACCTGTACTATTCTGCTTAGGAACTAATCCACACCATGCAGAAAACTGTCTACCATTATGAAATTGTTGACCAGAGCCAACTTCACTAACAATTGCAGCAGTTAAGATCGGGCCAAAGCCAGGGATATTCTTAATCGCCTTGTAACGTGGACTCTGTTGACTCAGTGTAATTATGTCCTGAGTTACATCATCAATCTTGCCGCTAATGTTGATAAAGTCACAGTATAAGGTTTGCAGTAAGTTTCTCATTACATGGGATAACTCATTCTCTGCATCTTCAATGATTAGTGGTAAGTGGTTACGCAATGCCCTTATTGATGTCGGGAAAACAATCCCATATTCAGCCGTTAGACCCCTGACTTGGTTAGCAAGACCTGTTCTTTGTTCTACTAAACGAGAGCGAACGCTGCGCAAAGCTTTCAGATCTTGTTGTTCGATAGATTTAACAGGTACAAAATGAATATCAGGTCTCGAATAAGCTTCACAAATGGCTCTTGCATCATTAGCATCGTTCTTTTGCCGATCGACGAATGGCTTAACATGTTGTGCTGGTATGAGTGATACCTTAAAACCAAGCCCTAAAAAGACTCGTCCCCAATAATGTGATGATGCACATGACTCCATAGCCAGGGGGGGTATTATCTGGAAGTTGACGGATTGTATGGAGAAATCTGTCTCGATGAACCTTACGGTTTGACGAGATAGTTCCGTCAATATTCAATACGCATACTTGAAAGAAATTCTTGGCTAAATCGATACCGACAACTTTAATGGACATGGTTGTTACTCCTACTTTTAATGGCTGTACCTTTAGTGTGGTACAACAATGCTAGAAGGGAGGTGCGTCCATCACATCAAAGCCGACGTTGTTCTAACTTTATCTAATGATTTGTAGTTTTAATAAATATCTGGATGGAAATGCCGCAATGGTTCCATTTGCTGATGAAGAATGCGGATTATGTAAACACCATGAGGCTGTGGGCGATAAAAAATAGCATGTTTATGGTGATCGTGGCGGCGAAGCCCTTCGGCAATTTCCGGACACTCGTAACCCATCAAAGGTTGTTCTGCAAGCGTTAGCAAAACGTCATGCATACTGTCTGTATAAGCATCCGCTTGCTCTATACCAAAGTTCAATAGGGTGTATTCAAAGATATGCTCAAAGTCTTCTGCGGCGAGGTTGGAAAGTTTATACATTGTGCTTCTGCTTTACTTTAGCCGCAATGTCATGAAGTGATAATGAGCATTGACCACTCTGCTCTCCTGCTTCAATCGCCATTTTTAGAGCCGTGGTTTGTTTCTCTTGCCTTTCGAGTAGCCGCAACGCAGAACGAACGACTTCGCTTGTTGAGCCATAGCGACCAGTCGCTATAAGTTGACCGACAAACTCATCTAACTGAGATCCAATCGTAACACTAGTTGTGCGTGACATATTTTTTCACCTACATGTGTGAATAATTAACACACCAATAATAGGTTAACTAAAATTCAAAATCAAATCACGATCTTCGGCATGACAATGAAGTATACCTATAGTTCACATGTTAAAATTGACATTATAACCATATTTGTCATAACCTATTTGTCACACTGCGTTAGATCATAACTTAAATGTCACTTTGAGAGAACTATGTACATCTTTGGCTACTTAAGAGCATCAACCTCTGATCAGAATGCAAAGCGAGCACAACGTGCATTGCAGGAGTTCGTACAGCAAAAAGGCTTTCGAATAGCAGGTTGGTACATTGAGAACGAATCGGGTGCTTCGCTACAAAGACCAGAATTACTCCGATTACTTGATGATGCAGCAATTGGTGATGCAATCATTATTGAACAAATTGATAGGCTTTCTCGTCTGGATGAGGAAAGTTGCGGTGTTTTTCAAGATAGTTGCCATCATTTGCTCGCTTATTAAGCAGCTTCTCTTTCTGGATTTAGGTGGACTTCGCCAACTGGCTTACAGTTCCTGATATCACCAGTCCATCGTTCAGGTTTTCGCTGTTTTGCAGCGAGTAATAC
>NZ_SATR01000111.1 GCF_004551525.1 Vibrio ouci
ACCAATGGACTCTGGGTGGTAACACCTAACAAACAATTTAAGAGTGATTCAGCACGCTTGGCATTTTTCGTTTGAGTTGAGCTTAGTGTTTACGGCGGTCAAATCAAGTGTCGTGGTTGCGTGCTTCACACCTTAATTGGGCGTTATGAGCTAAAGGCTACACGTGAAATATTAGGGCACTATCGCTTTGGGCTTAGTTAAAGTAATCTATAGATTACAGCATATATTGCCACTACGAACCAACACCAAAAACCTAGCGTGTTAGCCCACATGAGTACCTTAAATTTCAATGAACTAGTGGTTGAACGATGGCGAATGAACGGATATGTAAGGCAGTAGTTAATTAAACGAGATATTATGCTGTATGGCAGCGTGTTTTGATAATTTGCATGTAGTAAATCTGCGTTTTTGGCTAGTTGTTTATCAATCCAAATAATACGTTTTACGTCCCCTAATGACAGAACTATACCGGCAATACTAGCTGGTATTGCCCATATTAGCGCATAGAAGCCAAGTAAACCTAAAATGATGATGCGAATAGGTTCTATATACTCCATTAGAAAACGCCCTCTAATATTTCGTCGCTTAGTTCCTTCATGTCTAGAACCATTTCATAGATAATATCACCAGCCACATTGCCGATGTTTGTCCCTGCAATCCCGCCTATGGCACCACCTACAGCGAAGGCACCAATAGAAGCGACTGCTACAACAGGAGTTGAGGCTGTGCCTAAAATTAGTAACACTCCGCCGACGGCTAGTGTTGCTACCTTACCACCTAAAGCTAGGCCACCAAGAAATCCACCTATCTCTTGTGCAACGGTCTTACCGCAATTGCCTTCACTATCAATATTGCATGCGTCATAGATATTATTCACGCCACTAGCGGCACCTAAACCTATACCAATATAACCGACGCCTTTTGTCGCGGATACACCAATGGAGACATTGGCAATTCGTTTACCAAGGTTTTTTACAAAACCTGACTTCAATATTTCGTCAGCGTTATGAATCACGGATTTAGTCGACAGTTTGAGGTTGCGTTTTACTTGCGTATAAACAGGTAACTGTACCGTGCGCTTTGATAGTGCAGCAAATGAACCGTCTAATTTCTTGAACAGTTCGGCACGCTGAGAGACAAATGAGCCATAATTGACTCCGCCAGTACGGCTTGCCATGGCTACTTGACCAGCGTATAGGTCATTAATCTCTAACAAAACACCGTTAATATTATTTAAATGTTGCTGTACTGCTGCTGTAGCCATACCAATGCCTGTTGAAGCGTGAGCGTAAAGGTCAGGGATATTAGCATTGGTATCAGCTTCTTGAATATCTGGTTGTTGGTTTGCGTAGTGGTCAAGAAGCTCTAAGTGTCGACTGACCATAGACACGTGTTCATCGCTGAGCTTACCTAGTTCTTCACTGGCCGCAGTCGCTTCTTCCTTTAGCTCTGCTAAAGCTTGCTTGTCTTTGGTGGTAGTGGGTTCATTTGTTGGAACAATAATGATTTCACCCTGTTTCACAGGGTTATTCAGGTGTACGTTACATTGTTTGATATATCGTTTTTGTGTGTTGGTTGTTTCGGCAGTAAACAGTTCTTCCCAGACTTGTTCAATTGGTCTGGTTTGCGAGTTTTGTGTCCACCCAAGTAAAAATTGGTTTTGTTTCTCAGCTTGTAGCTTTGCCCAGCCTTTTTCTGCTTCTTCGTATCGTTCTTGGCGTTGTCGTTCGATTTTCTCTCTAGTCGTTTCTTTAGGCGCAACAGGTTCAGTTACTGTGTTAACAGAGGTAAACTTAGAGCCTGAAGCATAGTTCTTTCTTGTTGCAGTTTCTATGGCGGCCCTACTGGTTTGCACTTTTCTGTGGTTGTCGCATGAAGCACAGGTGCAGGTTTTAGGGTCTTTCCAAATTGGACAGCGGTATTCTCGTTGTTTTATCATCGTAAGCTGAGGTTTTGACGTTGTAATGTGGTGATAATACCCCTAAAAGTTCACAGGTAAAAACTTGCCCAATACGTGACATGGTTACCCCCTTTAAAACGCTCATAACAAGCAATTTAAGAGGGATTCACAACGCTTGGCACTTTTGCTTCTACTTCAAATTTAGTGTTTACGGTACACTGCGTTAAGTTGGGTGGAGGCGTTGTTCACCCCTTAATTGGGCGTTAGAATTATTATTAGGCTAGGAGTAAGTTTTGACAAAATCTGGAGAGTTGTTTGAGCGTTCAATACAGGATGCTGAAGAGATCTTAGAACGCTTTGACGACGAAAAAAATGGCTCATCAGCCTACAATACAGAATCGCTGAAGCGAGCGGGGTTGGTGCTTACGCTTGCTGCTTGGGAAACCTACGTCAAAAATCGGTTTAATGAGGAAATTGATGTTTGGCTATTCTCTGTAAAGGGAAGTCAATTAGGGCACTTTGTTCAAAGAAAAGTAGACGAAGACTTGAAGCGTTTCTTTAATCCGAACTCTGCAAAGACTAAGCAACTATTTAAAGCATATTTTGATATCGATGTTACGGAAAGTTGGATGTGGGATAACTATCACCCATCGCAAGCAAAGAAAGTACTCGATCAGTTTGTATCTATGCGTGGGGATGCTGCACATCAAGCTAATACAAATCAACAGCAAGCTCACCTTGTAAAAAGAGAAGATCTGGCTAAAGCAATTCGCTTTATTAAAGGTTTAGTTAGAGCAATGGACGAAGTCAGCATTGCCAAATAATTCTAACAATCTGTTTAAGAGTGATTCGCAACGCTTGGCATTTTTGCTATGCGTTGCGTTTTGTGTTTAAGGTGGCATGCGGGAGCTTCGGTATTGCGTTGCTCACACCTTAACAGGGCGTTATATCACTTCGAAGGAACAATAAATATGAAGGGTAAAATTGTTAGATGGATTGATGAGCGTGGTTTTGGTTTCATCAACTCTGATGACTACCAAGGTGATGTTTTTGTCCATATATCGAAGTTCACAAAAGGCTATAGACGC
>NZ_SATR01000013.1 GCF_004551525.1 Vibrio ouci
CGAAAACAGCTTTCCGAATTAAAGAATTTGCTTGGCGACCATAGCGATTTGGACCCACCTGATTCCATGCCGAACTCAGAAGTGAAACGAATTAGCGCCGATGGTAGTGTGGGGTTTCCCCATGTGAGAGTAGGACATCGCCAGGCTTCCAATTTATTTTCACTTTTTAAAAAAGTGAAGACAAAAAGGTATAGAAGAGCCCGTTTGAAAGAACGGGCTTTTTTAGTCCTAAAGGACATCTTGATGCTGATATAGCTCAGGTGGTAGAGCGCATCCTTGGTAAGGATGAGGTCCCCAGTTCGAGTCTGGGTATCAGCACCAGTTACTGTTTGTTTTATGCTTTTACTAAGAGCCTAAAGCAAAACGTAAAGAATTTTACTTGGCGACCATAGCGATTTGGACCCACCTGATTCCATGCCGAACTCAGAAGTGAAACGAATTAGCGCCGATGGTAGTGTGGGGTTTCCCCATGTGAGAGTAGGACATCGCCAGGTTCTTATTTAGACTCTAGAGTCTAACCAGTGCGGAGCGGTAGTTCAGTTGGTTAGAATACCGGCCTGTCACGCCGGGGGTCGCGGGTTCGAGTCCCGTCCGCTCCGCCACTTATTTAGAAACCCAGTCTTCGGACTGGGTTTTGTCGTTTTAGAGCATAATAAATTCCCTTTCAGGGAACGAGCCCCGGTTGCCCGCAACCCCGGCCGTCCGAAACTTATTCAGACAAAGCCCTAGCAGAAATGCTAGGGCTTATTCGCATCTATAAGGTTATTATTTTTTCTGCGACCAACGAGCCCCGCTCGTGTGCGAGTCCAATTGAACGTAAACTAGGCCGCCCGCCATTTATTTAGAAACCCAGTCTTCTGACTGGTTTTTGTCGTTTTAGTAAGCGTGAAACGCCGAAAGTAACTGCCATTCCATAAAACGACGAAGGAGTGAGTAGGGAATATCCTCGGGTTTTCGACTCGTCATAAGGTCCATTTAACGCTTTCGTTCCTTAATGTCGAGAATTGCAATAATAAAAAAGGGCTGGCACTAAGTGCCAACCCTGTTAAAACTTTTCCTTTTCACTACTATTTATCGTTCAAATCCCAGTCATACTCATAGCTAAACTTGCCACTGAGAGTACTCAATTCAGGGCGATACTTGGCTAGGTGTTGAACCAATTCTTGTTTGTTACCAAAGTCTTCAGCGAACCAGTCATAAATAGATGAAAGTTGAACATTATCACCAGAGAGTAAAACGCCTTTATCACTGTTAATGAACTCGTTTGCTGCTTTTTCTAACAGTTGTTCCGTGTTTTCTGAAGTAAATGCTTCAACCTGCAGGTTTGGGCAGCCTAAACTTGCACAGTTAACCGCGTAGTGAGTTCGTGGGTCATTCCAAATAGGGCGAAGGATTCGATGCTCAATATCATTGAGGGTGAGATCTTTACCTGCGACATTTACCGCTTTATCTCCCCAGGGACCAAAACTGAACAAGCCGCCAAGCTTAGTAATAGATTTCACTGGGTAGTCATCGAGGATCAAATCGACAGTAATCGCGTTATAGAGGTTAACCCAATACGCGTACTGTTCATTCAGCGAGTATTCTCTAGGATCAACGGCAGAGAGTGAATCGATGTAATGATTGAGTTTCTGCGTGTCTTGAACTGATACCGAACCATATTTTACCAGCGTGTTGTCACCCTCTGCTACTAAATAGCTATCAAGAAAAGACTGCCATTCTTGATGGGAAATAGTAGCGGTATTGCTTTGATTAGATTGCTGCCAATAAGGCCAAAGATCTGACTTTGGTGCCGCAAAGGCGTGTAATGAAAATAGGGTTAATAGTAGAGTAACAATACGTATCATTGGGTTAAGTCTCTTAATCTTTATGCTTTAACTACTAGACCTAACTTATCGTTAGTTTGTTTCGCGACATAATAAAAAAGGCTGGCCAGCGCCAACCTTTTTAGTTCATCTCTGAATAAAGATTATTTCAAGAAATTTGGAATACTTGCTTCGAATTCAGCAATTTTATCTTCATGTTGAAGAGTCAGACCGATATTGTCTAAACCGTTAAGGAGACAGTGACGGCGGAACTCATCAATCTCAAATGAGTACTCTTTACCATTTGCACGAACCAAGTTCGCCTCTAGGTCGACTTCAACCTCAGCACCTTCATTTGCTTCCACGAACTGGAAGATCTCATCAACCTCCTGCTCAGTTAGACGAACAGGCACCATTTGGTTGTTGATTGAGTTACCGTAGAAAATATCGGCGAAGCTTGGAGCGATCATTGCTTTGATACCGTAATCTGCCAGTGCCCATGGTGCATGCTCACGAGAAGATCCACAGCCGAAGTTTTCACGAGCAAGCAGGATTGAAGCACCTTGATAACGAGGAGCATTCATCACAAACTCTGGGTTGGCTTGCTCACCAGCATCATCTAGGAAGCGCCAATCATGGAATAAGTGCTTACCGAAACCTAGGCGAGATACTTTTTGTAGGAACTGCTTTGGGATAATTGCATCGGTATCGACGTTCGCGGCATCTAGAGGAACGACCAAGCCTGTGTGTTGTTTAAAACCTGACATCTGTTTGCTCCTTAGTCTAATTCACGAATATCAACAAAGTGACCAGCGATCGCTGCTGCCGCTGCCATTGCCGGGCTAACTAGGTGTGTACGACCATCACGTCCTTGGCGACCTTCAAAGTTACGGTTTGAAGTTGATGCACAGCGCTCTCCTGGACCTAAGCGGTCGTTATTCATCGCTAGACACATAGAACAGCCAGGTAGGCGCCATTCAAAGCCTGCATCTTTAAATATTACGTCTAAGCCTTCAGCTTCCGCTTGAGCCTTAACTTGCTCAGAGCCAGGTACGATAAGCGCTTGGACATTCGCGGCAACCTTACGACCTTTAGCAATTTCAGCTGCAGCTCGCATGTCTTCAATACGTGAGTTAGTACAAGAGCCAACGAATACTTTATCGACTTTGTAGTCTGATAGTGCTTTGCCCGCTTCTAGACCCATGTAAGCCAATGCTTTTTCAGCAGAAGCTTTTTCTACTGGGTCAGCAAAACTTTCAGGAGCAGGAATAGGTTGATCAACGGCGATAACCTGGCCAGGGTTAGTTCCCCAAGTTACTTGTGGTTTGATGTCTGCTGCATTTAGCGTTACTACTGCGTCAAACTTTGCATCATCGTCAGTTTTTAGCGATTTCCAATACTCGATAGCAGCGTCTAGGTCTTCACCTTGTGGTGAGAACTTGCGGCCTTTAATGTATTCGAATGTAGTTTCATCTGGTGCGATAAGGCCTGCTTTCGCGCCTAGCTCGATTGCCATGTTACATACCGTCATACGACCTTCCATCGTAAGATCAGTAATTGCTTCACCACAGAACTCGACTACGTAACCAGTACCACCTGCAGCAGTAGTTTTACCAATGATGGCTAGCACGATGTCTTTTGCTGTGATGCCGGGAGCTACCTTACCTTTCACTTCAATTTTCATCGTTTTCGCGCGCGCTTGTTTTAGCGTTTGAGTCGCTAGTACGTGCTCAACTTCTGAAGTACCAATACCAAACGCTAGCGAGCCAAATGCGCCGTGTGTTGCCGTGTGTGAGTCACCACAAACAATAGTCATACCCGGTAGGGTAATACCTAGCTCTGGGCCCATTACGTGCACAATACCTTGGTACTTGTGGTTGATGTCGTAAAGGCTGACGCCAAACTCTTCACAGTTTTTCGATAGCGTTTCCATCTGGATACGTGCCATCTCACCTGACGCATTGATGTCTTTGGTTTGTGTAGAAACGTTGTGGTCCATAGTTGCAAATGTTTTGCTGACCTGACGTACCTTACGACCTTTCTCACGTAGACCATCGAACGCCTGTGGTGACGTTACTTCGTGAACCAAGTGGCGGTCGATGTAAAGAATTGGGTTTTCACCCTCAGCGGCTACGGCAACATGTGCGTCGTAGACTTTTTCGTATAATGTTTTGCCCATTGCTCTTCCTCGTCGTCTTTGTCACCACAGCGGCGTTAGTTTCGAACAATCAGCCTAGTCATTTAGCGGACTAAACTCCTAGGCCTGATTGCTCTCACTGCCTTGCTGTAGCACCAATGACTTAGAGGAAATACCTCTGTCATTGGGTTGGTATTATTAATGACGACTTTAATCTGTTGTGTTTGTGTATTCGGTAATTACGAGTTCAAGATGTACTCTGCGATCTTATCGCCCATCTCAGAGGTCGATAATGCAGGCTTATCACCAGAAAGGTCACCTGTTAACTCGCCTGCTGATAGAGCTTTAGACACGGCGGCTTCAATATCTTGCGCTGCAGCTTCTTCACCTAGGCTGTAACGTAGCATTAATGCTGCTGATAGAATTTGTGCCACAGGGTTTGCGATATTCTTACCTGCGATGTCAGGAGCACTGCCGCCTGCAGGTTCGTATAGGCCAAACTTACTTTCGTTTAGTGATGCTGAAGGAAGCATGCCCATAGAGCCGGTGATCATTGCGCACTCATCAGAGATGATGTCGCCGAAGATGTTTGAACAAAGCATGACGTCGAACTGGGCAGGATCTTTGATTAGCTGCATTGTCGCGTTATCGATGTACATGTGTGAAAGCTCAACATCTGGGTAGTCTTTTGCGATTTCTTCAACCACTTCACGCCATAGAATAGAGCTCTGAAGTACGTTAGCTTTATCGATAGAACATACCTTCTTGTCACGTAGACGAGCAGATTCAAAAGCAATCTTAGCGATACGCTCAATCTCGAAACGGTGGTAAACCTCAGTGTCGAATGCTTTCTCGTTTGGACCTTCGCCTTCACGACCTTTAGGTTGACCGAAGTAGATACCACCAGTCAGTTCACGTACCACAACAATATCAAAGCCGTTACCGGAAATATCAGCACGCAGCGGTGAGAAGCCTTCTAGGCCTTTATGAATTTGTGCAGGGCGTAAGTTACAGAACAATTGGAAGTGCTTGCGCAGTGGAAGTAGTGCGCCACGCTCTGGCTGATCGTTTGGTGGTAGGTGTTCCCACTTAGGGCCGCCAACTGAGCCAAACAGCACTGCATCTGAATCTTCACAGGCTTTTACTGTGCTTTCAGGTAGTGGACAACCGTGGTTATCGATGGCAATACCGCCAACATCATGCTCTTCACGAGTAAATTTGATGCTGTGTTTCTTCTCAATCGCGTCTAGAACTTTGTGCGCTTGAGCCATCACTTCTGGGCCAATGCCGTCGCCTGGTAAAACGGCAATGTTGTATGATTTGTCTGTCATGTTATTCCTTTAATTTTTATGTCTTCCAGGGACGACTCGCATCCCTGGAGTCTTACTTATACTGTTTCGATTTTTTTCTGTTTGATCTCAGCGATTTTGTCAGCACGATGAATGCTGTTGATAACGTGTAGTAGCGCTTGGCCAGAAGCCTCTACGATATCGGTTGAAACACCGGTACCGTGATATTTGCGGCCTTTGTAGTTAGCAATAATATCCGCTTGACCTAGCCCGTCTTCACCTTCGCCTTTTGCGGTTAAATCGAACTTGTCTAGAACAATATCATAACCCGTTACACGATAGATACACTGGTATAACGCATCAACAGGACCATTACCTACCGCAGCTTCAGATTGCTCTTCATCGCCACATTGCAGTTTGATACTGGTGGTTGCCATTACGCTACCTGATTGCACGCTGAGGTAGTTCAACTTGTAGAAGTCATCTTCTTCACGCAAGTTAGAGAAGTGCATTAGAGCTTCTAGGTCGTAATCAAATACTTGGCCTTTACGGTCCGCTAGTTTCAAGAAGTCTTCGTATAGAGCATCTAGGTTGTACTCGTCTTCTTTGTAGCCCATGGTGTCCATGTGACTCTTCACTGCGGCGCGACCACTGCGGCTAGTTAGGTTTAGCGCTTGGTTCTTAAGGCCAATGGATTCCGGCGTCATGATCTCGTAGGTATTCTTGTTCTTAAGCATGCCATCTTGGTGAATACCTGAAGAGTGGCTGAACGCATTAGCGCCTACGATAGCTTTGTTGTCTTGAATCGGCATATTACAAAGCTGGCTAACTAGCTTACTTGTACGGTGAATCTCATCATGTTTTAGGCCAGTGTGAACTCCTAGCAGCTCTTGGCGAGTCTTGATGATCATTGCAATTTCTTCTAGCGAACAGTTACCTGCACGCTCACCGATACCATTGATAGTACCTTCAATCTGACGAGCACCTGCTTGCACAGCTGCAATTGAGTTCGCAACAGACATACCTAGGTCATCGTGACAGTGCACAGAGATAATTGCTTTATCGATATTAGGTACGCGGTTAAATAACGTTTGAATAATACCGCCAAATTCATTTGGTACTGTGTAGCCGACGGTATCTGGGATGTTGATAGTGTTCGCGCCAGCATCAATGGCAGCTTCGACCATGCGGCATAGGTTATCAATTGGAGTACGACCCGCATCTTCACAAGAAAACTCTACGTCATCCGTGTATTTGCGAGCGTGTTTGACGGCTTTAACGCCCATTTCAACTACGTCATCATAGCTACGGCGCAATTTGTCTTGAACGTGGACAGTAGAAGTAGAAATAAAGGTATGAATACGGAACTGGTCAGCAACTTTTAACGCTTCAGCTGCTGCATCTATGTCTTTTGCTACGGCACGCGAAAGGCCACAGATACGGCTGTTTTTAATATTGCGAGCGATGGTCTGAACAGACTCGAAATCACCTGGTGATGAAACTGGGAAACCCGCTTCAATCACATCCACACCCAGCCTTTCAAGTGCGTAGGCAATTTGCAGTTTTTCTTTAACCGTCAAGCTTGCTGACAACGCTTGTTCGCCATCACGTAGAGTGGTGTCGAAGATAATGACTTGATCGTTCATGAGTGCTTCCTTAGTGATTCGATGCTTTTGCACCTGTTAATCGTTTACTTCCATTACTTAGCGATAAAAAGCTAGGTATAAAAAAACCCGCATCTGAGTGCGGGCTTTTTGAAAATCTTTGTGGTTATTTTTCTTCCACAGCCTACCCGCGCGATGTTTTCACGATAAGGAGGAGGCTCAGCAGGATAGAAAAACGGTTCATCATTGTTAACGGTTCCTTCAAGGGCGTTAAATAATCCACATATTTAAGTTAACAAATTAGTACCGCACTCGAGAGGTAACGTCAACCCTAAAGTCACTTTTTTGTGCAAGTCAGATCAGTTCAATCAAGAATCCGACAAAATTGACAATCTTAACGGCTGTTTTCATTAAATTTATGAATGTGAACGATTGCTTTCACTCACTTCGCTGTTATTTGGTCGTTTACAATTGATGTTCACTTTGGAGCTACACTGTCATTGAAACTCAGTGAAAGCGTCACCCACTTGTCATTAACTCTATTTAGCTTGAGCGTAACACCGTACAAAAGGAGTCGGTAATGCGTTCTATCGAGCCAATTGCCAAATTAGATCTGGCGTTTTCGCTTTTCTGTTTGCAGCACAAATTCTCGTATCCTCTGTCTAGAGTGAGTAGGGCTATTTCGCATACAGGAGATGGTCACCTTTATGCGTTCTTTGGGTTAGCCGCGAGTGGTTTTGGAGGGGGTAACGGCCAGCAGTTCCTTTTAGTCGGTCTTATGGCCTTTGCTATCGAGTTGCCAATTTACTGGGGAGTAAAAAATCTTTTTAAGCGTCGACGTCCCCATGACTGTTCAGAACTTGTTACCTCATTTATTACCCCAAGTGACCGCTACAGCTTACCGTCAGGACATACGGCTGCGGCATTTTTGATGGCGACGCTCATGTCATATTGGTATGTCGACCTGACAATATTTGCGTTCGCTTGGGCTAGCTTGATTGCCAGCGCGCGTATTTTACTTGGTGTTCATTTCCTTACCGATGTGATTCTTGGGGCTGCATTGGGAGTCGGCTGCGCTAAGTTAGCAATGTTGTTGGCGGGAGGAATATAAATGAAAATTCTTTACGGCATACAAGGTACTGGAAATGGTCATATTGCTCGTGCTCGGGCCATGTCGCGCTGTTTGGTCGAGCAGGGGATTGAGGTCGATTATTTACAGGGCGAGAAAAAGCCAAGTACTTCTCTATGGAAGAATTTGGCGATTATCAAACTCGTCGCGGTCTTTCTTTTACCACTGAGCGAGGCTGTATTAACTACGCGAAAACATTCATGTCTAATAACTTGTGGCAGCTATGGAACGATGTGAATAGTTTGAATTTGTCTCACTATGATTTGGTGCTGAATGACTTTGAGCCGGTATCAGCATGGGCTGCCAAAAAACGAGGCGTCCCGTCCATCAGCGTCAGTCATCAAAATGCGTTTCGTTATGCGGTCCCTTTACAAGGAGCGAATTGGCTCGATAGACAAGTGATAGAGTACTTTGCGCCTGCGGAGCACTATATCGGTCTGCACTGGCATCATTTTGAACAGCCGATCTTGCCTCCTATTATCCATACAATAAATTCAGTGTGCCCAGAAGAAGCATTTGTATTGGTCTATTTACCCTTTGAAAGTATCAATGATATCACTGAGCTACTGCTGCGCTTTACCTGCCAATCCTTCGTCTGTTTTCATCCTGAAATTATCGAACATAAGCAGATCGAAAATATTGAATTCTTTCCATTGAGCTTTGATGCATTCCAGTCCAGCTTAAGCCGCTAAAAGGGCAGTTTGAACAAGTGAGCAATGTGGCAACTTTGGAAGAGTTAGGCCTCGCTACGCGGATGGATATCTTGGATGCTTCGGTAGTACGCCATTGGCTCGATGAATCGAGTGCAGAAAGTGTCACTTATCCAGATGTAGCCACTGCATTAGCATGTTGGATTAAGCAAGGGGAGTGGGAAGATACGACCGCGCTTAGACAATCCTTGTGGGAAAAAGTTGATTTTCCCAGCTATGTGACGCGAGTTTAGAATAAATACTCATGCCTAATAGTGTCATCTATTGATGCTGTTTTTGTATCCGAGTTGTCATTAATAACTCATGTGGATACCTGATACTCTGCTGTAACACTTGGAATTAATATCAAATATTTATATATCAAGGGTACCTCTAACTATTTACCTTTTTTTATAAATGGGGTAATTGTCTGTAATTGAAGCACTTTTTTAGTTGATAAGTAAAAAATGATGATTAATTGTCAATCTTATTGCTAAACGCTGAATGATTCGCCGATAGTAGAAATTCGTCAGTAAACATCTAACAAATAAATATGACGGATGAGACGAGACTTGGGTTTTCTATTCCAACTCAAATTGAATTAAGAACCATTTACGCTGAAGAATTAAGAGGCTTACCTAATGATTGACAAGAAAGAGTCTATGAGTGCTATTGCTAGTTACCGCATGGAAAGTACTTTACGTGGAGTAGATCTAAACCTATTAACTGTATTTGACGCTGTTATGCAAGAGCAAAACATTACTCGTGCAGCGCACAATCTAGGTATGTCTCAACCGGCGGTAAGTAATGCCGTTGCTCGTTTAAAAGTGATGTTTAATGATGAGCTGTTTATGCGCCAAGGTCGTGGTATTCAGCCAACTCAACGAGCTCGCCAATTATTTGGTCCTGTACGTCAGGCTCTACAGCTAATCCGTAACGAATTGCCAAGCTCAGTATTCTCACCTGAAACATCAACTCGTCTGTTTAAACTCGCGATTTGCAGCCCATGTGATATGCGTTTCGCACCGAAAATCATGTCAACGATTCATGACTTAGCACCAAATGTGCAGCTTCATCTTGATGCGGAGTTTGATCGTCAGCTTGCAGAGCGTATGCGTTACCAAGAGATCGACTTTGTGATTGATTACGCGCGTTTTGATGAGCAAGGTTTCTCTAGTACTGAGATCTTCCAAGATGAGCTAGTTGTTGTGGCGTCGAAAGGCCACCCTCGCGTTCAAGGTGCGGTTACGGCAGACTCACTGCTTCGTGAACGTCACGCTAAACTATCGAAAGTACATGGTCAGCGTAGCTTCTCAGAGCAAGCGTATCGCGATCTAGATGTGCAGGCATACTATGAAGGTACAAGCTTGAGCAACGTATTGTACGTTGTAGGTCAATCTGAACTAGTGACGATTGCTCCACGTTGGATGGTAGAAAACGCAGCGAACAAAGATCAGCTACAAGTCATCGATTTCCCATTTGAAAACGGTAAGATCAGCGGTTTCCTTAGCTGGCACGAGTCGAGCGAAAAAGACAAAGGTCATATCTGGTTACGTGATCAGCTTATGATGATTTGTGGTGAAGTCGTTGCATTAGATTAATCGACTCAATCATCGAAATTATAAAACCTCGGATGGTGAATACTGTCCGAGGTTTTTTATTATTTATATTGATAACTTTGACGCTCATCAGTTGCCTTTTCTAGTCCGAAATGTACACTTGTGCGCTGATTAAAGCTTACATGTGTAAGCTAAAGGTAGACGAAGAATGGCCAACTTAGATTTTCATATCGTAAAACGAATTAGAGACCAAATTGCCAATGGCAGCGACCGTATTGCACTTAAGCACAAAGTCGGCAATATGTGGAACGGCATTAGCTGGAAGCAGTTTGGTCAGCAAGTTGACTCGCTATCACTTGCTCTATTGGCTCATGGAATCAGAGTTCAGGATAAGATCGGAATCTTCTCCAACAACATGCCACAATGGACAGTGGCTGATTTTGCCGCGCTTCAACTGCGCGCTGTTACAGTGCCTATTTACCCAACGAACACAGCGGCGCAGTCCGCCTACATCTTACAAGACGCAGATGTACGTATTTTGTTTGTTGGCGAGCAGCCACAATTTGATGCTGCTGTCTCTATCTTTGACCAATGTGAACAGTTAGAGCTGATTGTCGCAATGTCGGATGACATTGAGCTTGGTGGTTTTGAACATGCGATTGGTTGGCAGCAGTTTATTGCCAACACCCAAGCAGAGCAGCAAGCCGAACTAGATGAGCGTTTGGCTCAAGCTAACTTCGATGATCTACTGACACTTATCTATACCTCAGGCACTACAGGTCAACCGAAAGGGGTAATGCTTGATTACGCCAATATCGCAGCGCAACTTGAAGGCCATGATCAGCGCTTAAGTCTATCTGAGTCTGATGTGTCATTGTGTTTCTTGCCGCTATCACACGTGTTTGAACGCGCTTGGACATTTTATGTGCTCTATAAAGGCGCGACTAACTGCTATCTGCAAGACACCATGCAAGTGCGTGATGCGTTAAGTGAAGTTCGCCCTACGGTGATGTGTGCGGTTCCGCGCTTCTACGAAAAAATATTCTCAGCAATCCATGAAAAGGTCGCAAAAGCGCCATTTATTCGCAAAGTCCTATTTACTTGGGCAGTGAACATGGGCGCCAAAATGGCGGTTTGTCACCAAGAGGGGCGCAAGCCATCGGCAATGCTGAAAAAGTCACATGCCCTTGCTGATAAATTGGTGCTATCTAAGCTGCGCGCGCTGCTAGGTGGTCAAATCAACTTCATGCCATGTGGTGGTGCTAAGCTGGATGAGACGATTGGCCGCTTCTTCCATGCGATTGGTATCAATGTGAAGCTTGGCTATGGTATGACAGAGACGACCGCTACCGTTTCTTGTTGGGATGACAAATGTTTTAACCCTGATTCGATTGGTATGTCGATGCCAGGTGCGCAAGTTAAGATTGGCGAGAACAATGAGATTTTAGTGCGCGGCCCGATGGTCATGCGTGGCTACTACAAGATGCCAGAAGAGACAGCGAAAACTTTCGATGAGCACGGTTTCTTAAAAACGGGTGACGCTGGACATATTGATGAGAACGGCAATTTATTCATTACCGATCGTATCAAAGAGCTGATGAAAACCTCTGGTGGTAAATACATTGCTCCACAGATGATCGAAGGTGCGATTGGTAAAGACCACTTTATCGAACAAATTGCGGTGATTGCTGATACGCGTAAGTTCGTTTCCGCGCTGATTGTTCCTTGTTACGATTCACTTGAAGAGTATGCGAAAGAGCTCAATATCAAGTATCACGATCGTGTCGAACTGATTAAACATCATCAAATTGTTGAGATGCTAGAGAAGCGCGTTAATGACCTGCAGAAAGAGCTAGCGAAGTTTGAACAGGTGAAAAAGTTCAAGCTACTGCCGAAAGCATTCTCAATGGATGATGGTGAGTTAACACCAACACAGAAACTTCGTCGTAAAGTCATTAACGACAAATATCAGGACGAAATCGAAGAAATGTATAGTGATAAGCCAGACAAAAAGTAGTTTTTCGCTAAGTTAATTTCTTACTTGTTCAATAATCCCCCAAGGCACTCAACCTGCTTTGGGGGATTTTTTTTGCAACTTTAGGTTTAATAAAATGATTGCCTAGTATCGCGAAGCGTGACTTTTCTTGGATATTAATCAACGTATTTATAGGTTTTATTAGTGTAAAGTTCTAATCTGCTCGATTTGGCCAGACTGTTTTTGTGATTTAGTGTTGAAAAATAGCATATCGTTTAAATTGAGAGAGGAGTCGCATTAGACCCGTTGCTAATAAAACGTTACATTTGTTGCGTGAACTTGTTTGATTTTAACTGCAGACAAGACATAGCCGAAAAAGTGGAAGTATTTCGATTTAGGCTACGAATAAGACCTAGACTATGTAAAACCAGCCCGGAGTGTTGACCTTACACTTTGGAGAACTGGTTAAGGAGAAAAGTATGGCAGCAATGTTGTCCGGTGCAGAGATGGTCGTTCAATCTCTGATCGAAGAAGGCGTTGAACAGATCTTTGGTTACCCAGGTGGCTCTGTTCTCGATATCTATGATGCACTTCATGCAAAGACAGACCAAATAAAACACGTCCTTGTTCGTCATGAACAAGCAGCAACGCATATGGCTGATGGCTATGCGCGTGCGACCGGTAATCCGGGTGTCGTACTCGTCTGTTCTGGTCCTGGCGCGACCAATACCATTACCGGTATTGCGACAGCGTATATGGACTCAATTCCAATGATCGTTATTTCAGGTAACGTACCAAACAATATGATTGGTAACGATGCCTTCCAAGAGTGTGACATTGTGGGTGTATCGCGCCCAGTAGTGAAACACAGCTTCCTAGTGAAGAAAGCGGAAGATATTGCCGAAACGGTTAAGAAAGCCTTCTATATAGCAACAACAGGCCGTCCTGGCCCTGTGCTTATCGATTTGCCAAAAGATGTCATGAACCCGCAAATCAAACTGCCGTATGAGTACCCGGAATCGATCTCGATGCGCTCTTACAAGCCGACGACCACTGGCCATAAAGGGCAAATCAAAAAAGGTTTGAAAACACTTTTAGAAGCCAAGAAGCCGGTTCTTTATGTCGGTGGTGGTGCTGTTATTTCTGAAGCTGAACAGCATTTAACAGAGTTGGCTGAAGCGCTAAACCTACCGGTTGTTAGTACCTTAATGGGCCTTGGTGCTTTCCCTGGCACACACAAAAATGCGCTAGGTATGTTGGGCATGCACGGCGTGTATGAAGCCAATATGGCGATGCATAATGCTGATCTTATCTTTGGTGTTGGGGTTCGTTTTGATGATCGAACCACAAACAACCTAGAGAAGTACTGTCCAAACGCGAAAGTGATGCATATTGATATCGATCCGTCGTCGATCTCGAAGAATGTTAAAGCGGATGTACCGATTGTAGGCTCTGCAGAAAAAGTGCTTCAGGCGATGGTGAGCTTACTTGAAGAGCAGGGCAGCACCAATGACCAAGAAGCGTTAAATCGCTGGTGGGATGAGATCCAAGTATGGCGTGATCGTAAGTGCTTATCTTACGAAACTTCTCCAGAACGTATTAAGCCACAGCAAGTTATCGAGACACTGCATAAATTGACGGGGGGCGATGCTTACGTTGCCTCCGATGTAGGTCAGCACCAGATGTTTGCCGCTTTATATTATCCATTCAACAAGCCGCGTCGCTGGATTAACTCTGGCGGTCTAGGCACGATGGGCTTTGGTCTTCCAGCTGGTATGGGCGTTAAGTTTGCTAAGCCAGACGAAGAAGTGGTGGTGGTGACAGGGGATGGTAGTATCCAGATGAATATTCAGGAGCTATCAACGGCGATGCAATACGACATCCCTGTTAAAATCATCAACTTGAATAACCGTTTCTTAGGCATGGTAAAACAGTGGCAAGACATTATTTACCAAGGCCGTCACTCTAACTCATACATGAGCTCTGTTCCGGATTTTGCTGCTATCGCTGAAGCGTATGGGCATGTCGGTATTCGTATTGAGTCACCAGATCAGCTTGAGGCTGGTTTGAAGCAAGCGCTGGACATGAAAGATCGTCTGGTGTTTGTCGACATCAATGTAGACGAAACTGAACACGTATACCCAATGCAAATTAAAGGCGAAGGTATGGACAATATGTGGCTAAGCAAGACGGAGAGAACTTAATATGAGACACATTATTTCACTACTAATGGAAAACCAACCGGGTGCGTTGTCTCGAGTTGTTGGTCTGTTTTCTCAGCGTGCTTATAACATTGAGTCATTGACGGTATCTCCGACAGACGATGAAACTTTGTCGCGCCTGAATATCACCACCATTTCTGATGATATGGAACTGGAACAAATTCAAAAACAGCTGAATAAGTTGATTGATGTATTGAAGGTTCAAGAAGTGTCAGAGCTCGATCATATTGAGCGTGAGTTGATGATGGTTAAGGTCAAAGCGAGTGGTTTCTCTCGCGCTGAAGTGAAGCGTACTGCAGATATTTTCCGCGGCCAGATTGTTGATGTGACTGCTTCGCAATACACGGTTCAATTAGCCGGAACAAGCGAGAAGCTTGATGCCTTTATTCAAGCGCTTTCAGAAGTCACTGAAGTTTTAGAAGTTGCACGAAGTGGTGTTGTTGGCATTGCTCGTGGTGAGCGCTCTCTTAAACCTTAAAGAGTCGCAAATATAAAAAACCACCGATAAGTCGGTGGTTTTTTTTGTGTCTGGCAACTGGTGATTAGTGCAGGATACGCGCGCGAATTGTGCCTTCGATGCTCTTCAGTTTTGCTAGTGCTTCTTCCGAACGTCCAGTCTCAACATCAATCACAACATAACCAAAATCGGCTGCCGTCTGAAGATACTGACCTGCGATGTTGATCCCTTCTTCAGCGAAGATGGTGTTGATTTGCGTCAGGATACCAGGGCGGTTTTGGTGAATGTGCAGTAGACGTGAGCAATCACGGTGCTCAGGCAGTGATACCTCTGGGAAGTTAACGCTTGATAGCGTAGAACCATTGTCTGAGTATTTAGCCAGTTTACCAGCCACTTCAACACCAATGTTTTCTTGTGCTTCTTGAGTTGAACCACCTACGTGTGGCGTCAAGATAACGTTATCAAACTTTTGTAGTGGAGACTCAAATGGGTCAGCGTTGGTCTTTGGCTCTGTAGGGAACACGTCGATAGCAGCGCCAGCAATGTGGCCCGCTTCAAGGCTGTGACACAGCGCTTCAATGTCAACTACAGTACCACGAGCGGCGTTGATAAAGATTGAGCCAGGCTTCATGCGAGCGAACTCTTCAGCGCCCATCATGTTTTTCGTTTCTGGCGTTTCTGGTACGTGCAGTGTAATCACATCACACTTATTAAGCAGCTCGCTCATGGTATGGATTTGCGTCGCATTACCCAGTGATAGCTTGTTCTCAATATCATAGAAGTAAACACGCATACCAAGGTTCTCAGCAATAATACCTAGTTGGGTACCGATATGGCCGTAACCGATAATACCTAAGCGTTTACCACGAGCTTCGTAAGAGTTATCGGCGCTCTTTTTCCAAATACCACGATGTGCTAGTGCATTCTTTTCTGGAATACCACGTAGAAGTAGAAGAAGTTGACCAAGGACTAATTCCGCAACACTACGAGTATTTGAGAATGGTGCGTTAAACACTGGAATACCGCGTGAAGCTGCAGCATTAAGATCAACTTGGTTAGTACCAATACAGAAACAGCCAATCGCAACCAGTTTTTCAGCTGCGCTGATCACTTCCTTGGAAAGATTGGTGCGTGATCGAATACCAATGAAGTGAACATCCTTCACTGCTTCTAGTAGCTCTTCTTCTGGTAGAGAGCCTTTGTGATATTCAATGTTGGTGTAACCAGCCGCTTGAAGTACTTCTACAGAAGATGGGTGAAGACCTTCTAGCAGGAGGATCTTAATTTTGTCTTTTTCCAGTGAAACTTTGGCCATTATCTTCGTCCTTAAAGTGGGGAAATTGGGGCTTAACTGGCGCACAAAGTATGTAATGTAATAAAAGCAAACGTTTCGTTACCTCACAAGGTGACGCAAACGTTTTCCTTGTGCGTCTTCTGTTCACTAAGTTAACAAAAAAAATACAGCTTGGGTAAGAAAATTACGGAATAAGCAATAATTAATAAAGGAATAAACAGCAAAACGGCACCAATAGGTGCCGTCTGTAATGAAATAACAAGATTCGCGACTCTATCGCGTTAATTGTTATTACTCTTCGATTTTTGCGCCTTCTGGCGTACCAGTGATTACGACGTCTGCACCGCGGTGGGCAAATAGACCAACCGTTACGACACCTGGTAGTGCGTTAATCTTGTTTTCTAGATCTTTAGGGTTAGTAATTTTTAGGCCGTAAACATCTAAAATCACGTTACCGTTATCCGTTGTTACGCCTTCACGGTATGCAGGGTCACCACCCAGTTTTACCAGCTCACGTGCAACATAAGAGCGCGCCATTGGAATGACTTCAACAGGTAGTGGGAACTCACCAAGTACGTCAACGGCCTTAGTGTTATCAACGATACAGATAAACTTGTCAGAGATTGCTGCAACAATCTTTTCACGTGTTAGCGCTGCGCCACCACCTTTAATCATCTCACGGTCAGCGTTGATTTCATCAGCGCCATCAACGTAGATATCTAGACCTGCAACTTCGTTACAATCAAATACTTCGATTTCTAGCTCTTTTAGTCGCTCTGTTGAAGCCACTGAACTTGATACCGCACCTTTGATTTCCTCTTTCATTGTGCCTAATGCATCGATGAAGTGATTCACTGTAGAACCTGTGCCTACACCAACAATACTGCCTTTTTCGACATACTTAAGTGCAGCCCAGCCAGCTTCTTTCTTCATTTCATCTTGAGTCATGCTCATCTCCTAAAAGAGGTTGTATTAACGTTTGCGCGGCGATTATAGCCTTATCCGTATCATACTTGAAGTGATGAGTGAGCGAAGAAAGTTACCATTGCCAAACCTTGGTTGGAGTCACAATTTTGGGCAGTGGCACATCCCACGATTCAATCGGTAGTGCATCAACATGCTGACAATTGTGAGCAAGACCGATTGGTTTAGGACCATGGCCAGTATTAAACCAAGGCGCTAAGGTGCGATCGTAATAGCCGCCGCCCATGCCTAAGCGATGACCCGTTGAATCAAACCCAACCAGAGGCGTGCAGATTATATCGAGTGATTGGGCTGGAATGATCTGGGTTTGGTCGAGTTTTGGCTCTGCGATTTGGTACTTGTTGAGCACCATTGGAGTCTCAGGGGTATAGTGAAGAAACAGTAAGTGCCCCTTCGAGAAAGGATGGATTACCGGTAGATAAACCTGCTTGCCACTTTGCCACAGTTTTTTAATCAGTGGCATGGTGTCGACTTCACCGTCTGCCGACAAGTACAAAGCAATATGTTGCGCAGATTTTATCTCAGGAAGAGAAAAAAATTGCTGGCAAAGGTCGAGGCCCGCTTGCTGCTGGAAGCTATCGCTTAACTGATTACGTCGATGACGAATGGATTGACGAAAGTCTTGTCGAGAGAGTGTCATGATACTACCCATGGTTGTGGGTATTCAAAGGAGGATACCCCAGAGTGTCGTCGGAGATGTTTGACCCATGAACCAGCTGGTTCAGGGCGGATCAGCAATGGTTACCGTAGGCTTCTCGGTGCATGCCGAGCTTGCTCAATAGCAACCAAGTACTAACCCTTTAGTATTGCTTATCGGCTCAGGGACGTAATCCCCTAACGCACACTCCAGGGTAAATTCTTGTTGGTACTGTAAAGGCTATTGCTGTCCTGGCTTCACTTTACTCATTGCACTATCTAAAGAGGCTGAGAGCTGTTCCATGCGCTCAAACAATGCATTTTGTTCTTGCTTTGAATCGCTATCACGAGTTTCAAGCTCATGACAAAAGTTTAAGGCAACAAAGGTCAGCAATTGGACTTCATTAGTAATTTTAGTCTTTTCTGCCATTTCAGTCAGGCGGCTTTCTAGACGTTGGGCTGCGTTAATTAGGGACTCTTCTTGTCCAGCAGGGCAGTTTACCCGCATTAACTTACCTAAGATTTCAACTTCTACCGCTTGATTACTCATATCGACTCTAATATCTGTTGCCTAAGGTGATAAAGCAAACAATCACCGAGGAAGAAACTATAGAAAAACGCCCATTAAGATTCAAGCTTTTCCAGAGCCCGTAGTGTAAATCAGCGCACAATAACACAGTAATTGGGCAAATTGAGTAAAAGGTGCCCACAATTGAGTAATCGTTCGTTTTCGGCTGCTTTGGTAAGTGATACGATTGAGCTTATTTATTTCAATTGGGTCATTCTAATGAGCGACAAACAACTACCAGATTATCTGACATTTGCCAGCGATTTACAGTCAGCCGGTTTAGCGGTCAATCCAGCTGAATTACACGGTCTATTGACTGGAATGCTCAGTGGCGGTCTTAGTTTGACGGATAAAAGCTGGCAGCCAATGGTTTATGACTATGTCAGCGAAGGTATGGGATGGCCAACAAAATCCTTGCAGTTAGCGCAAGCGGCGTTAGATGCAACCATCAGTGAACTTACTGGCTCAGGTATGGATCTTGAGATCCTGCTTCCGGATGAGGAAGCGAGCGCGTCGCTGTTTGATATTGCTGATGGCTTGGCTGAGTGGGTAAATCACTTTATTTCTGGTTTAGGTTTGGTGAATGCTGAACTTAAAAAATCCTCTAAGGATGTTAAGGAAGCACTGGCTGATCTTGAAGAAATTTCTAAGTTAGGCATTGATGAAGATGACGACCTAGAAGAGCAGGCGCAACTGCTTGAGCAGGTCATTGAGCATGTTAAAGCGTGCGTACTGACGATTCACTCGGAATTTGGTCAACGACCAACTCAGCAAGCCGCTCCAACTATTCACTAAGTAGGTAGGTTAATGAAGCAGTTTGATGTGGTCATTGCTGGTGGCGCAATGGCTGGAATGACGTTAGCACTGGCGATAAATAAGCTCTCATCACAGCCGCTTTCTATTGCGGTGATTGAGCCGTTTCCGGTTGATCATCAAGCGCACCCTGGGTTTGATTCTCGCTCAATTGCGCTCTCTTATGGCACGGTCAATATTCTTAATCAGTTTGGCTTATGGCAGCAGATTCAGAGCGTCGCAACACCGATTACCCATATCCATGTCTCTGACCGCACTCATGCAGGCATGACAGATATAACCAGTGAAGAGCTGGCTGTTGATGCGCTCGGTTATGTGGTTGAGCTTGCCGATGTAGGACGTATTTATCATCATCAAATTGAGCAAGATGAACACATTGAGTTGATTCATGCCTCGGTAGAGCAAGTTGTTCGACAGCAAGAAAAAGTGCAGCTGACGTTAAGCGGTAACCAACAGGTTGAAGGTAAGCTTTTGGTCTCGGCAGATGGTTCGGTGTCTACTTGTTGCCAGCAGGTTGGACTGACGCTTTCTGAGCATGACTTTGACCAAGTGGCTGTGATTGCTAATATCACCACTCAACAAGCGCATCAGGGCCGTGCTTTTGAGCGCTTTACTGAATCTGGTCCTGTGGCACTGCTGCCGATGTCTGAGGGCCGTATGTCGTTGGTATGGTGTCTGAGACCAGATGAAGCAGCCAAGGTGATGAATTATAGTGACGAAGCTTTCTTGGCTAAGTTACAAGAGAGCTTTGGTTGGCGTCTCGGGCGATTAGACAAGACCGGACAGCGAGCCAGTTACCCATTATTACTGCGTTACCGTGAGCAAAATGTCTCACACCGTTTTGCCATTGTCGGCAATGCGGCGCAAACACTTCACCCAATAGCAGGTCAAGGGTTTAACTTGGGCATTCGTGATGTAGCGACGTTAGCGGAATGCATCGCCCAGCAGCCACAAGACCCAGGCGAATATAACGTTCTAAAACAATTTAAGCAGGCGCGAGCACAAGATCGCAACGCGACTATTTCAATGACATCATCTCTAGTGCATATCTTTTCTAATGACTATTTGACGATGCGTTTAGGTCGTAACTTGGGGCTGTTCGCTATGGATAACTTTGCCCCGCTAAAAGCCCCACTACTAAAAAGAACTTTAGGCTTGGTGGCTCGATAAGCCAGCAACAAGGACAACAAACATATGATGCAAAGTGTAGATATCGCGATTGTTGGCGGTGGAATGGTCGGTTTAGCGCTAGCGGCCGCATTTAAAGATACTGATTTACGTATTGCCGTGATTGAAAGTCACGAACCTGAAAGCGAGCTGAGTGCATTGCCAGACGTTCGTGTTTCTGCATTGAGTCGTTCAAGTGAATCCGTGTTACGTAACTTAGGTGCATGGCAGGGGATAATGCAGCGCAGAGCGGCCCCTTATCGTGCTATGGAAGTGTGGGAGCAAGATAGCTTCGCACGCATAGAGTTTGAAGCTCAGAAGCTTGCTCAGCCTGATCTCGGCCATATTGTTGAAAATCGCGTGATTCAATTGGCACTGCTTGACCAAGTGAAACAGCAAGCCAATGTGTCGCTATTTATGCCCGCGCGATGTGCGTCTATGGCAATGGGCGAAAGTGAAGCTTGGTTGACGCTTGATAATGGCCAATCATTAACTGCGAAATTAGTTGTGGGTGCGGATGGCGCTAACTCTTGGGTGAGAAAACAGCAAGATATTCCATTGACTCATTGGGACTATGGCCACAGTGCGATTGTTGCCAATGTTCGTACCAAAGAAGCGCATGAACGTATTGCTCGCCAGACCTTTACACCACAAGGTCCATTGGCTTTTTTACCTTTAGGTGAAGACAACTTAAGCTCTATTGTTTGGTCAACAGAACCCAACCGAGCGGAACGCTTAGTCGAGATGTCAAACCGCGAGTTTAATAAAGCGCTCACGACAGAGTTTGATAATCGCTTAGGCCTATGTGAAGTTGAAGGCGATCGCTTTGCCTTCCCACTTAAAATGCGTTACGCCCGTGACTTTGTGACTGAACGTGTTGCTTTGGTTGGTGATGCTGCTCATACCATCCACCCACTTGCAGGGCAGGGTGTTAACTTAGGCTTGTTGGACGCAGCCAGTTTAGCGCAAGAAGTGATCGAGCTTTGGCAACAGGGTGAAGACTTCGGCACTAAGCGTAACCTCAGAGGTTACGAGCGTTGGCGTAAAGCTGAAGCGGCGAAAATGATCGCAGCAATGCAAGGCTTTAAGGACCTGTTTGAAGGCAGTAATCCTGCCAAGAAGCTGATTCGTGGTATTGGTATGAAGTTGGTCGGTCAATTACCAGGCGCAAAAGATGAAATAATGAAGCGTGCGCTTGGTCTTACAGGTAACTTGCCCAAGCTTGCTCAGCGAAGCGTGATTAAATCGTAGCAGTTTGATTGATAGATACTAAAAGGGTTGGCAATTGCCAACCCTTTCTAATTCTTTATGCGTAAGCGCAGCGGAGTTTCATGACTTCTTTGTTGATTTCCTTAACCGCTTTAAAATGACGCGTTTCTGCTCTTTCTGGCAAAATCAATTTGCCATTATCGAACTCAAATTTACCTACGCCATAGATGTAAATTCTTCCCTTGAATAGCCGACTAATGTGTTTAGCAATCATACCTGGTGTATAGCGCTTAAACAGTCTCATACATTTGTCCTTATGTTTAGCAAGCACTGCAAATTATACGAATTATCCACCTGAATTTATGTGATTATGGTGGTGGAATATGCAGTAGAAACTGAGTTTTTGGATATTTGTGTTGTCGTAGACAAATCTACGGATAAATATCCATTTTATTGTGATAGTTACCCCATTTATATTCTAGTTATTGAACTCGTTGGGGAGAACGAGCACTATTAAGCCTTATCTTTGTGACGGTTACTTTAAAGAATAGTTTAACTTTTTTATTAGATGTGATTTTTCGGTAAATTTATTCAAAAAAAAGCCCGCATAGCTACGCGGGCGAATAGTCACAGATGCATTACACAAAAAGTGGATGTCCTGAAACAATCAGTGGATTCACTTTTTTGTTGGAGAAGGTTACACGTCGCTTAAGAGTTACATACCGACTGTCAAACGAGTGCCAAACAGAATGAACATATTTTGCTTGAACTTTAACCAACGAGATTAGAATACTGCAAAAAAATCCCTGTGACTATATATGCTTTTAAATTGAATAATAATTTGATTGAATATCTTATATGATGCGAAAATGATCAATTTTTTATGCAACATTATGTAATTTTTACAGATGAGGCTAACGTAAATTGGTTAGCCTGATAGTTTAATCGCGGCAGATTGCTGCGATCTTAGGTTGGCATAACTCGATCAAGTCAGCACAGTTCAAGGCAACCCCTGCCATGTTAGAGCCACTGCTGATGGTGACTTCTGGTTCATTTAAGATTTGTTGATCAAAAATGATCTCCATTGGTGTGCGGAGCAGCAAAGGAACCACGGTGCCTATTTGGTAGCCAGTCAAACTTGCGACTTGCTCCATGGATACGCAGGTCATCCGTCGCCAGTTCAGCAATGCTCGGACTTTTTTCGGATCAACCGATTGATTACCGGGCGCGCAAGCGATGGCGTAGCGATTACTCATATCTCTAAGCACAATACACTTGACCATTTGCTCTGGGCGGATGCCGCGCTGAGCTGCGGCATCTTCAATCGTTGTCGCTGGCGTCTGATGCGGAAGCAGGCGAAAAGCCACCTGCTGCGCCTCTAAGTATTGAGTGATATGGGTGGAAAATGAATTATTCATCGTCTTGTAACGAGTATGGTAGCGCAGCGATGGTCCATGAGCTTTCTGGTTGATCTTTTAAGCGTAATTGAACGTCATCGTCGAGGTTATTCGGCAATACCACTAATGCCAGCGCGGCGTTATCTGTAAAGCGGTAACTCGCAAGTAACTTACCCGCACTACGCCAGTTTTCACCCACGGCACGTTCTAGCTCTGCATTGTCATCAATATTCTTGTCAGCGTTACCTTGGACAATAAATAGGGCACGTTTATTCATACCGCGATACTTGGCGCGAGCGACGGTTTCCTGGCCGGTGTAACAGCCCTTTTTGAAGCTAATGCCGTCCACAGCTTGAACATTAATCGCTTGAGGAATGTGCTCAATTTGCTGCTCTGCGTTAAGTAATGGAGTACCCGATTGAATATCGTGTAGCGTCCATAAATCTTCCGATACTTTGCTCGCGTTACTTTGCGCGACAATCTGCTGTGCAGAGGCTTCTGTGACTAATAGTAACCAGCGCTGATCATCGATCTTAACTGCGCTACCACCCTCTACACGACGCACATCACCAGTCTCTTCTGAAAGGGAGTCAACTAGAGCGGTGGCGTTACTGCCCATCACGCCAAGTGCGATTTCATCACTATGGGCAAACTCAACTTTAGAGAAAATGGCGTATTTCTTAAGTTCCGCAAGCTCTTTGTCGATCAATGACTTTGGCTGGAACATTGCGTAGCCACCATTATGGTGGAATAAGCGGAATACACTCCAAACCTTACCCTTTGCATCACAATGAGCGCCAAACGTTGATGATTGCTCATCAAGAGTCACAACATCACAAGTCACTTGCCCTTGGAGATATGATTTCTTGTCGTCGCCAATGAGTGTGATTGCTCCCCAAGTCGTTAGAGGTGCAATTGCCAGCTCTGGCAGTGAGTCCGTTGATGCTAGCTGTATAGGAGCAAAGTCTTTTTGCCAATCCATGATCGTTACCTAATAGAATCTGAATAGACGTATGTTATCGCCTAATCCCATTGATAAACAACCTTTAGCGTAGTGCGTGATTAAATCCGATAAAGTTAGCGAAAATGCTGACCTTGCTCGGGAGTGTGACTGGCGTACTAGTTGCAAAGCAATTTGCTTGTTACACTCGGCGCAAATCAACCGATTAGGTGAGGAATTACAATGTATACCGCAGAACAAAAAGCGCGTATCAAATGGGCGTGTCGTCGTGGAATGCTAGAACTCGACGTGGTTATCATGCCGTTTTTTGAAGAGTGTTTTGAAAGCCTTAAAGAAAATGAGCAACAAGATTTTGTCTCACTGCTAGAGTGCGATGATCCAGATTTGTTTACTTGGATAATGGGTCATGGCCGCAGTGAAAACTTAGGTCATGCTTCTATGGTCGATAAGATTGTCGCTCATAACCTCAGTAAAGTGCGCTAGGTTTCGCCTAACTCATTCTTACCTTTCTCTACTGGCCAATTACCTTATTCTGGTATTGGCCAGTTCATTCGTCATCCTATCTGACTTACCGCTTGTTGCAGTGTTCCCAAGCATTTATCTGCTCATGACCGTGACGATCAAATCTGGTTTCTTTGCTTCAGCCTTGCTTGGTGATGTGACCTTTTTGTCGGCGCAAGAGTACCAACTAGATCGTTCGTTAATCCCCATTAAGCGTGTTGTGTTCGCACTCTCTCCCGCAGCATTATTGATTGTTCATGATGACAACAGCCGCGTCTTGCTGTGGCGAGATAGTATGAGCGAAAAACAGTATCGCGACTTGATCGTCATGCTAAAAAGGGAGCACTAGGCTCCCTTTTGGTCATATTACTTGAGGGTTAACCTCTGTTGTCAGGAACAAGAATCGTCGGGCGGCTCTCTTTTGCTAGCTCTGGATAGTCGAGCGTATAGTGCAGGCCACGACTCTCTTTTCTTTCCATTGCACAGCGAACCATCAGCTCAGCAACTTGAAGTAGGTTGCGCAGCTCTAATAGGTTGTTTGATACCTTGAAGTTACTGTAGTACTCGTGGGTTTCTTGTTGTAATAACTGAATACGACGCAGCGCGCGTTCTAATCGCTTATCGGTACGTACGATTCCCATGTAATCCCACATAAACAGACGCAGCTCATGCCAGTTGTGCTGAATAACGACTTCCTCATCTGAGCAACTTACTTGGCTCTCATCCCAAGCTGGAAGGGTTGGTGGGAACGAGGCGTTTTCAAGGTTGGCAATGATGTCATTGGCCGCTGCCCACGCGTAAACCACACATTCAAGTAGCGAGTTTGACGCCATGCGGTTAGCGCCGTGTAAGCCGGTATAACTCACTTCACCAATTGCATACAGTTGAGATAAATCGGTTTGACCTGTTTTATCAACCATCACACCACCACAGGTGTAGTGCGCCGCAGGGACGACAGGAATCGGTTCTTTAGTCATATCAATACCAAGATCGAGCAGGCGAGTATTGATAGTTGGGAAATGCTTTTCGATAAAATCAGCTGGCTTATGGCTGATATCTAGGTACATGCAATCTGCACCGAGACGCTTCATCTCAAAGTCGATCGCGCGGGCCACGACATCACGAGGCGCGAGCTCTTCACGCTCATCAAAGTCGGGCATAAATCGCGAGCCATCAGGGCGACGCAAGTAGGCGCCCTCACCACGCAGTGCTTCCGTTAGCAGGAAGTTTCGCGCTTCAGGGTGGTAGAGACAAGTCGGGTGGAATTGGTTGAATTCGAGGTTCGCAACACGGCAGCCTGCACGCCATGCCATTGCAATACCATCACCAGAAGAAACATCTGGGTTAGAGGTGTATTGATAAACTTTAGACGCGCCGCCAGTGGCTAACACGACAAATTTGCTGCGTACCGTTTCAACGTGCTCTTGGTTACGGTTCCAAATATAAGCGCCGATAATTTTGTTGCTGTCACCGCCGACTTTATCTTCGGTAATTAAATCCAACGCATTGTGACGTTCAAGTACGGTGATATTAGGGTGGTTGTGCACATTGTCTTGCAAAGAGGTTTGCATCGCCATACCAGTGGCATCTGCGGCATGCAGAATACGGCGGTGGCTATGACCACCTTCACGCGTAAGGTGGTAGCGAGGTGCTTCGTCGCTATCGTTCTCTTCGCGATCAAAAGGGACACCGCCATCGATTAACCACTGAACACACTCTTTGGCATTCTTAGCGATAAATTCGACCGTATCTTGTTCACACAGACCCGCACCGGCAATCAGCGTATCTTCAACGTGAGACTCGATACTGTCTGATTCATCAAATACCGCTGCAATACCACCTTGCGCGTAGTAGGTTGCTCCTTCACTACGTGGTCCTTTGCTGAGTACGATGACTTTGCCATGTTCTGCGACACGTAACGCTAACGATAGACCTGCTGCGCCACTACCTACCACTAACACATCACACTGATGTTCACGGTTTGCGTTCATAAAACTTTTAAATTCCCGAGTTAATTTGTACCACTGACGCCCTTTACTTAAAAACTCGCGTCGTGGTCACTGAGCGATCCCGCTCATAAACCTGTCATAGATTTGCCAATGCGACTCTGAAAATGTGAGAGTCAATTCGCTATAGTAACACTGCGCGAATGGCTTTGCATTGAGTGCAATTCTTCGTAAAGAGCATTGCTTTTCTTGGCTGTGATCCCCACAATCGGGATCAGAGGTAGCACAATGCATCACTGTGTAAAATTTGTTTGAAGAATTTTTGAACTTATATTTATTTGCTAGGTCACAATAGTGCTCAAGTAAGCAGTGGTGTCAATACTACATTTTGCATAATTAATGCTCATGTCTGATAAGACCGGGGCTAATAACAATAGGAGTACCCGCTCGAATGAACGAGCAGCTGACCGATCAAGTATTAATTGAGCGAGTTCAGAATGGGGATAAGCAAGCATTCAACTTGTTGGTGACAAAGTACCAAAACAAAGTCTGCAACCTTATTTCTCGCTATGTGAATAATCCTGGTGATGTTCCCGATGTAGCGCAAGAAGCATTTATTAAGGCGTACCGAGCGATACCAAGCTTTCGTGGTGAAAGTGCCTTCTATACTTGGTTATATCGGATTGCCGTTAATACTGCAAAAAACCACCTTGTAGCTCAAGGGCGTAGGCCTCCCGCTCAAGATGTGGATACTGAAGATGCTGAATATTACGAAACGGGTAGTGCATTAAAAGAAATATCGAACCCTGAGAACTTAACGTTGTCCAATGAATTGAAACGTGTCGTTTTCAGTGCGATTGAAGCACTGCCTGATGATTTAAAAACCGCAATGACGTTGCGAGAGCTTGATGGCTTAAGCTACGAGGAAATAGCAGCGGTTATGGATTGCCCTGTAGGAACGGTGCGCTCGCGTATCTTCCGTGCTCGTGAAGCGGTTGAGAAAAAGATTCAACCCCTTTTGCAACGCTAGACCAGTAACATTAATGGTGAAAATAATGGCTGACAAAGAGAAACTTTCAGCACTCATGGATGGAGAGTTGGTTGATAAGGCTCTGATTACTGAATTAGAGCAAGACCAAGAAAGCCTACAATCATGGCAAAACTACCATTTAATTGGTGATGTAATGCGTGGTGAGGCTCCGGAGATACCGGAGTGGAATATTGCTGAAAGCGTCGCGTTAGCGCTCGATGATGAGCCTGCGCACTCCACAATAACTCAGTTAGAACAGCATCGTCGTGTTGAATCACAGCCGACACCTGCACAAGCGCGTAAGCAATTACCTGCTTGGTTGAACCAATTTGGCCAAGTCGCGATGGCGGCGTGTGTGTCATTGGCGGTGATCTTAGGTGTGCAGCAATATGGTGGCAGCGATCCAAGTTCACCTGCGGCAGAAACATTGCCTGTTCTTCAAACGATCCCATTTGCTGGTAGCGCAGAGCCTGTTAGCCTAACGCGTTCTTCGGTTGAACAGCAAAGTTCTAGCGAAGTGAATGTACAAGAACAACGTCGTCGCATAAATGCGATGCTACGAGACTACGAATTACAACTACGCTTAAATAGTGAAAATACTATTGAAAGTAGTGATAATCCTGAAACGGTAGTTGAATGAAGAAATTTCTGATCAGTGCGCTGACACTGTTCAGTTTGAACACACCATTAGCCTTTGCAGAAGATAACGCTGCAGAGGCTTTGTTGTATCAAATGAACGAGGCAAGTCAGCACCTTAACTATGAACTGTCTTACATACTGATAAAGAAAAACAGCATTGAGCCATTGCTGTATCGACATGCAGTATCTGAAGATAAGCAGCTTGCACACCTTATCTATTTGAGCGGTCCTGTTCGTGAGGTGATTCGTCGTGGTGATGAGATTAGCTATCTTGAACCTGGCGTTGAACCTTTCACTATTGAGTCGGGCAACATGGTTGCGCCAACGATTCCATTGTTAAATTCAGACGTTAGCCAGTTAAAAAACTTTTACGACTTCGTTCAAGTTGGACGTGCGCGTGAAGCTGGCGTGGCATGTCAGGTGCTAAGAGTGGTGCCAAAAGATGGCCAACGTTATTCGTACGTTTTATGGGTCGATGAAGGCAGCAAATTACCTTTGCGTGCCGATCTGGTTGATCGCGATGGTGAGGTGTTAGAGCAATATCGAACTATTTCTTACAATGTGAATGAGAAAATTGAGCAAGCGCTCAGTGGTTTAAACCAAGTGAAGTTGCCAGAAGTGTTGTCACTGCCAAAAGGGCAAGTTGAAAATGCACACTGGACAGTTGCTTGGGTGCCAAATGGCTTTGAACCGAAAGAGCTGAACCGCTACCGCATGAATGACACTGATCGTATGGTTGAAAGCCAGATGTACAGTGACGGTTTATTTAGCTTCTCGGTTTACATTTCTCAGAGTGATAACCTATCGCTGAAAGGCCAACTGGTTCGCCAAGGTCGTCGTACGTTGCACAGCTTTGTCCGTGGTGAGCATGAAATCTCAGTGATTGGTGATGTTCCTCCTGCGACAGCAAAACGTATTGCTCAATCAGTCAAATTTGCCAATCCTGTGAGTGATTCACAATGATGACCGCACTGGCAACGGTTGCTCACGTTAAACCTCTTTCAAAGGGGTTTGACGTAGAGTTAGCGTGCGAACAGCAAACCAGTTGTAGCAGTTGTTCTTCGCAAAAAAGTTGCGGAACCGGCATCGTCTCCAAAGCGGTAGGGAATAAATCTCTCAGTTGGCATTTAACCACTGACAAGTCAGTTAAGCCGGGTCAGGTGGTTGAAATCGGCCTGCCAGAAAAGAGCATATTGCAATCCGCGGCGGTTGTTTATCTTGTCCCACTCTTTGCCATGATCCTTGGCGCTTTCATTGCACAATGGTGGATCGCTCCACTTTTGGCCGCAGGAGAAGGCATCGTGATTCTATCTTCTGCCCTTGCTACGGTTGCGGGTATTTATCTCGCCAAGAGATTATCTGCGCGATTAGAGCAGCAATCTTCTCAGCAAGTCATATTATTAAGGATATTGGGCGAACCAATTAGCTAGTGCGAAGCGGCTAGAAATTGGGTAGAATCTGCCAACTTGATTGAAATGCCGTCGCTCAATGTAATAAATCAGAGCGAACTAACGGCTTTCTTGTCCCTATTTATAAGAGTTTAGTCACACCAAATCATGAAGCACATTCGTAACTTTTCGATTATCGCCCACATCGACCATGGTAAGTCGACCCTATCAGACCGTTTAATCCAAGTATGTGGTGGATTGAGCGACCGTGAAATGGCCGCACAGGTTTTAGACTCCATGGATCTAGAGCGTGAACGTGGTATCACAATCAAATCACAGAGTGTGACGCTTAACTACACAGCAAAAGATGGTGAAACATACCAACTTAACTTCATCGATACCCCGGGGCACGTTGACTTCGCCTATGAAGTTTCTCGTTCTCTAGCGGCGTGTGAAGGTGCTCTGCTAGTAGTTGATGCTGGTCAAGGTGTAGAGGCTCAAACTCTTGCTAACTGTTACACAGCGATTGAAATGGACCTAGAGGTTGTGCCAATCCTAAACAAGATTGACCTTCCTGCTGCAGATCCTGAGCGTGTATCAGAAGAAATTGAAGAAATCGTTGGTATCGATGCAATGGAAGCCACTCGTTGTAGTGCGAAGACCGGTATCGGTGTTGATGACGTTCTAGAAAACATTGTTTCTGCGATTCCGGCACCAGAAGGTGATCCTGAAGCGCCGCTACAAGCATTGATCATTGACTCATGGTTCGACAACTACTTAGGTGTTGTTTCTCTGGTTCGAATTAAGAACGGTGTTCTTAAGAAGAATGACAAGATCAAAGTAATGAGCACAGGTCAGGTTTGGGGTGTAGACCGTCTTGGTATTTTCACGCCTAAGCAAGTAGATACTGATGTGCTACGTACTGGTGAAGTAGGTTGGGTTGTTTGTGGTATTAAAGACATTCTAGGCGCACCGGTGGGTGATACGCTAACACTGGCTAAAAACGGCAGTGATAAAGCGCTACCAGGCTTTAAAAAAGTAAAACCTCAGGTATATGCGGGTCTATTCCCGGTTTCTTCTGATGATTACGAAAGCTTCCGTGATGCACTAGGTAAACTAAGCCTGAATGACGCATCGCTATTTTATGAGCCAGAAAACTCAGCAGCGCTTGGTTTTGGTTTCCGTTGTGGCTTCCTTGGCATGCTACACATGGAGATCATCCAAGAACGTCTAGAGCGTGAGTACGATCTAGACCTGATCACGACAGCGCCAACGGTAGTGTACGAAGTTGAAGAAACTAACGGTAATACTCTTTACGTTGATAGCCCGGCTAAACTGCCAGCAGTTAATGATATTGAAGAAATCCGTGAGCCAATTGCTCGCTGTAACATCCTAGTACCATCTGACTACCTAGGTAACGTAATCACACTATGTGTTGAGAAACGTGGTACTCAGGTTGATATGGTTTACCACGGTAACCAAGTTGCAGTGACTTACGATATTCCTATGGCAGAAGTGGTACTCGACTTCTTTGACCGTTTGAAATCAACGTCACGTGGTTACGCATCTCTGGACTACAACTTCCAACGTTTTGAAGCGTCGAGCATGGTTCGTGTTGATGTACTTCTTAACGGTGACACGGTTGATGCCCTAGCGATGATCACTCACAAAGATCAGTCGCAAACTCGTGGCCGTCAGCTAGTAGAGAAGATGAAAGAGTTCATCCCTCGCCAGATGTTTGATATTGCTATTCAGGCAGCGATCGGTAACCACATCATCGCGCGTTCAACAGTGAAACAGCTGCGTAAGAACGTAATCGCGAAGTGTTACGGTGGTGACGTGAGTCGTAAGAAGAAGCTACTGAAGAAGCAGAAAGAAGGTAAGAAACGTATGAAGCAGATCGGTAACGTAGAGCTGCCTCAAGAAGCGTTCTTAGCAATTCTTCACATAGGCAAAGACTAATCCCAGTCATATTTGACGCTACAGCGTTGTTGCCAGCGCAAACTCACCGGTTCGCCGGCCGCCCTAATCACATAGTACACCTATGCTCATAGGGCTGAGTTTGCTAGTCGCCTAGCTGTAACGCCAACTATTTATGGGATTATTAGAATTAAATTCAATGAGTAAGTGGAAGGGTTTCGGCTCTTTCACTTTCGTATTTTTGAGATAAGGGAAGTCAATGGCGAACACATTTTCACTCATCCTTGTGATTGTTACTTTGGTAACGGGTATTGTCTGGGTGCTAGAAAAGCTGGTCTTTGCAAAGAAACGCCAAGCCAAAGTGGCGGAAGTCGAAGCGCAAACCAATGGTTTAGATGCCGCTGTTCTTGAAAAGGTGAAGACTCAACCGTGGTGGATTGAAAATAGCGTGTCTATTTTCCCAGTGATCGCGGCTGTACTCGTATTGCGCTCTTTTATCTATGAACCGTTTCAAATTCCATCTGGTTCTATGATGCCAACATTGCTGGTGGGTGACTTCATCTTGGTAGAGAAGTACGCTTACGGTCTGAAAGACCCTGTGTGGCGTACACAGCTGGTTGAAACCGGTAAACCTGAGCGTGGTGATACCGTGGTATTTAAATACCCACCTCAGCCAAGTATCGATTACATCAAGCGTGTAGTTGGTCTACCGGGTGATACGGTTCGCTACAACAGCAAAAAAGAAATCTGTATTCAGTCTCCTGGCGAAAACGTATGTAAGCCAGTGAAACTATCGAATGTAGAAGAAAGCCAGTTTATCCAAAATGGTATCCCTCTGATTCAGTTAGATGAGCAATTAAGTGAAACTGGGCACCAAATCTTGGTTAATCCGCTACGTCGTGATCGCGTTGAGTTGTATCAACCACGCAATGGCGTTAATGAGTGGGTTGTACCAGAAGGTCAGTACTTTGTGATGGGTGATAACCGTGACAACAGCGCTGACAGTCGCTACTGGGGCTTTGTTCCGGAAGCAAACCTTGTAGGTAAGGCTGTGGCTATCTGGATCAGCTTCGAATTTGAGCGTAGCGAAGATAGCGTATTACCTTCATGGATTCCAACTGGTGTGCGTTTTAACCGCATCGGTGGCATTAACTAAATTCTCTTCATATTTGAAGCTGTAGCGTTGTTGACTGCGTAAATTCACCCTAATCACATAGAATACCTATGCTCATAGGGCTGAATTTACTTGTCGCCTAACTACAACTTCAACTATTTTGAGAATGAACACAAATTATTGAGAGAGCATGAATTCTCCTACACCAAAACTAGAGAAGAGGCTCGGCTATCAGTTTAATGATGCTGAGCTAATCAGTTTAGCGCTGACACACCGCAGCGCTAATGGAAAACATAACGAGCGTCTTGAGTTTCTGGGCGATTCAATTTTAAGTTTTGTCATTGCTGATGATCTTTATCACCGTTTCCCTAAGGTAAACGAAGGGGACATGAGCCGTATGCGCGCGACACTTGTTCGCGGTCATACGCTTGCTGAACTAGGTCGTGAATTCGAACTAGGAGATCACTTAAAATTAGGTCCAGGTGAATTAAAAAGTGGCGGTTTCCGTCGTGATTCAATTCTTGCCGACGCTGTGGAAGCCATCATTGGCGCTATCTATTTAGACAGCGACATTGAAGTGGTTCGTGGCATTATTCTTAGCTGGTACAAGACGCGCCTTGATGCAATCAAGCCGGGTGTATCACAAAAAGATCCGAAGACTCGCCTACAAGAGTTCCTTCAAGGTCGAAGAAAGCCGCTACCTGCTTACACAGTGACTAATATTAAAGGTGAAGCACACAACCAAGAATTTACGGTTTCGTGCGAAGTGGCAGGTATTGGACAGCCTGTTATTGGTAAAGGCACCAGCCGCCGCAAGGCAGAACAAGCGGCTGCTGAATTAGCACTAGAGCAATTAACCAATGACTGATTCAACGGATAACAACGAATTTGATATTGATGCGTTTTTCTCATCAGGTGGCGAGCAAGCTACCTCACCAGAAAATCAGCATTGTGGTTTTGTCGCGATCGTTGGTCGCCCTAACGTAGGTAAATCGACCCTTCTAAACCGTATTTTGGGTCAGAAGATTTCGATTACTTCACGTAAGCCTCAGACAACTCGTCACCGCATTATGGGTGTGGATACTGAAGGCGATTACCAAGCGATTTATGTCGATACTCCTGGTCTTCACATCGAAGAGAAGCGTGCGATTAACCGTTTAATGAACCGTGCAGCAAACTCATCACTGAGTGATGTGAACCTTGTGTTCTTCCTAGTGGATGGTACGCATTGGACTGCCGATGATGAGATGGTTCTTACTAAACTGCAGAAATCGAACTTCCCAGTGGTATTGTGTGTCAACAAAGTTGATAACGTACAAGATCGCAATGAAGTCATGCTTCACATGATGGACATGTCGAAGAAGATGGAATTCGTTGATGTTGTGCCAATCTCAGCGAAACATGGTAAGAATATTGATGTACTGCGTAAACATGTACGCGAGCACTTACCTAAAGCGACGCACCACTTCCCAGAAGAGTATGTGACAGACCGTTCTCAACGCTTTATGGCGTCAGAGATCGTGCGTGAAAAGCTAATGCGTTTCACCGGCGAAGAGCTTCCATACTCGGTAACGGTTGAGATCGAGCGTTTCGACTACAACCCGGACACCGACGGCTTCCACATCAATGCCTTGATTCTTGTTGAACGTAATGGTCAGAAGAAAATGGTAATTGGCAAGGGTGGCGAAAAGATCAAGACGATTGGTCGTGAAGCGCGCCTAGATATGGAAGAGCTGTTTGGCCGTAAGGTTTACTTAGAAACTTGGGTTAAAGTGAAGTCGGGCTGGGCAGACGACGAGCGTGCACTACGCTCTCTTGGCTATATCGACGATCTATAAGGTTTGCGAGGCTAAATGCTTCGCTCCAAGTTATACGAAATAAGGAGCCGGTCGGCTTCTTATTTGTATCATGCTGATTATTTAGTAATTATTTAAGATACGAGAGAGTCATCTCTCGTTAATATTGGTTTCATATTTGTCTGGCAAATTCTATGTCCTCTGAAGGTTTACAGCGCTGCTTTGTGTTACACCGCCGCCCTTATAGCGAATCGAGCTTAATTCTCGATGTGTTTAGTGAGGAGTATGGCCGTGTCACCTTAATGTCGAAAGGTGCTCGCAGTAAACGTTCGAATCTTAAAGGTGCACTTCAGCCTTTTACCCCATTGCTACTTAAGTGGTCGGGAAATGGTTCGATGAAGACCTTGCGCCAAGCTGAACCCATTAGCTTAGGTTTACCGTTAACGGGCATTAACCTCTACTCAGGCATGTACGTTAATGAGTTAATTGGCCGAGTGTTGATGGCGGAGGTGGCGATGCCTGCTCTGTTTCATGACTATTTGCACGCACTAACAGAGCTTGCTCAGGCCGATAATCCTGAGCCTGCGTTAAGGCGTTTTGAGCTAGCACTGCTATCGGCAATGGGCTATGGGGTCGATTTTCTTCACTGCGCCGGTAGTGGCGAACCTATTGATCCCGGAATGACTTACCGCTACCGAGAGCAGAAAGGATTTATCGCTTCAGTACGTCATGACAACCTGACCTTTAGAGGTGACGAGCTGATCGCTATCAGTGAACGTCGATTTACCACAAAAGAACAACTCAAAGCGGCAAAACGCTTTACACGTATAGCATTAAAGCCGTATCTTGGCGGCAAACCATTAAAAAGCAGGGAATTGTTTATGTCGATGATTCCCCGAGCACGGAGTATTGGAAAATGAGCTCAATCTACCTAGGTGTAAATATCGACCACATTGCAACGCTACGTAACGCGCGTGGTACTAAGTATCCTGATCCTGTACATGCAGCAGAAATTGCTGAGCGAGCGGGTGCTGATGGTATTACAATTCACCTGCGTGAAGACCGCCGTCATATTGTTGACCGTGATGTTCGCATTCTACGTGAGACGCTACAAACGCGTATGAACCTAGAAATGGCTGTTACCGAAGAAATGGTTGAGATTGCACTGAAGACTAAACCTGAGTACGTATGCCTGGTGCCTGAAAAACGTGAAGAACTCACCACTGAAGGTGGTCTTGATGTTGCAGGTCACCTAGAAAAGGTCAAAGCGGCGACTCAAACTCTAACGGCAGCGGGCATTAAAGTATCACTGTTCATCGATGCTGATCGTGAGCAAATTGATGCAGCGAAAGCGTGTGGTGCGCCATTTATTGAGCTTCACACCGGTCACTATGCAGACGCTGAAACTGAAGAAGATCAGCAAGACGAGCTGAAAAAGATCGCTGCCGGCGCAAGTTACGCTGCGGACCTGGGTATTACGGTTAACGCGGGTCATGGTCTGACTTACCACAACGTTGCACCCATTGCGGCAATTCCAGAAATTTTTGAGTTAAACATTGGTCACTCGATCATGGGTCGCGCAGTGTTTGACGGCTTGCATAAAGCAGTGGCTGATATGAAAGCCATCATGGTTGAAGCGCGCAAATAAGCACTATGGCGATTGTTGGTTTAGGAACAGACATAGCTGAGATCGAGCGAGTCGAAAAGGCGCTCGCTCGCTCCGGTGAAGCATTTGCAAAGCGTATTTTGACCGAGGTCGAACTTGAGATTTTTGCTGGCTTAAAGCAGCAAGGGCGCTTTTTAGCGAAACGCTTCGCCGCGAAAGAAGCGGCATCAAAGGCGTTAGGTACTGGTATTGCGCTTGGTGTTACCTTCCACGATTTTACCATTGCCAATGATGAGCTTGGTGCGCCTAAGTTGAGCCTGTCTAACAAAGCACTTGAGCTTGCTGAGCTGAAAGGAGTGAATCACATCCACCTTTCCATTTCCGATGAACGGCATTATGCAATGGCGACAGTCATACTCGAAAACTAACCCATTTGATTAAAGCGACCTTAGGTCGCTTTTTTTATTTTTGGCATCTTCCCTCCTTAGTCTGATTTTTGGTCAATAATTTATAGTGATTAGATAAAGCATTATTATCACTACGCCTCATGTTTAGTGCTTGCAGCTCTGTTGCTAAGGATTGCTCAATATGGATAGAAAACCGATAGCGGCAAGAGTTGCTCTAGCTGTTAGCGTGCTATTGTTTAGTTTTCATACAGTAGCTATGGATTGGTCAGTATCGGGCTTTGGTACATTAGGTTATGCGTATGAAGATGAGGACCAACTCGCCTATCGACGTGACATTACTCAGACAGCAGAGATTAATGACAATGGTTCATGGTTAACCGACTCTAACTTTGGTCTTCAGTTGGACGCTAGCTTTAATCACCAATGGTCATTCACCACTCAATGGTTACTCGATAACAGTACTAAACACGACTTTGATGAGCTGACTGAATTAGCATTTATTCGCTATGTGCCAAACCAATATTGGAACTTCCGAGTCGGTAGGGTTGGGGTAAGCGCTTACGCGGCAGCGGACAGTCGATATATAGATTATGGCTACTTATGGGTACGGCCATCTCAAGAGCTGTATGGTGGCATTGTATTTAATTCACTCGACGGTTTTGGGGTCAGTTATCTATCCAATAACCCAGCATTTAATTGGTCATTGAAACTTGAGTACGGTAATAACAATCAAAGTGGCGAAATCGCCCAAACAAACGATGATTATACTGCTGAGCTTAAAGGGGTATTGAGCGCCTCTTTTGAAGTGATGCAGGGCAATTGGAAGTGGCAAGCCTCCTACGCTAACGTCGATTCTTTATCGATTAAGCAAGGGGCATCAATTCAAGCTCTCCAAAGTCAGTTACAGCAGGTTTCAATGCTAGGCATTCCTGGGGTGAGTGAGGAAGCTGCACAAGCGTATGACGCTATGACGCTAGATGATGAAACCGTTGATTATTACCAGCTGGCGATGCTCTATTTTGATGGTCTTTGGACGCTACAAACAGAGCTGTTTCACATCTACGCTGACAAATCTTCCATCCCTCAAGGTAGTGGGGGCTATGCGTTAGTCGGTTATAGCCTTGATAACATCACGCCCTATTTCATGTATGGGCTATTCAATCCTAGCCATTCCCCTTATTCCAGCAGTTTAGATTGGGGGGCAGTTAATCCATCCTTTTCCTTACTTCAGACAGGGGCCGAGGTAGGGATTAATTCGGTACGCATTGATCAAAGTACCTATTCACTCGGCGTTCGTTGGGACCTGTTACCTCAGTTAGCACTATAAGCTCAGGTGGATTACGTCAAGATTAATGAGTTTGGATATGGCTTGTGGGCATCGAACCCTTCTGTCTTTGGTGAGGGAAGGGATGCACAAGTTTATACCATCAATCTGAACTTTATATTCTAGGAGGCGATATGAAAAAGTATTTAAGCCTTCTACTACTCTTGTTTACTCCATATTCGGCTGCTGGGTTGTTTATTGTCGTCAGTGAACAAAGCCAAATCAGTGTGTTTGAAGCTGCCGATATCGCGGACATTTATTTGGGACGCACTAAAGTACTGGATAGCTTGTACATAAACCAAGTCATAGACCGAAAAGGGGAGGTTAGGCGGCGCTTTTTCGAGAGTGTGGCACAGATGAGAGAGCCAAGTGAATGCTTATTGGGCCAAGCTTAAATTTTCCGGCAGTATGCAAGCACCTGAGCAAGTTGAGTCTGACTCTAGTGTCTTTGAGAAACTGCTAGCGAACCCTCAGGCGATTGGTTATACCTCAGAGCGCCCTGCTGTTAATTCAGGAATTAAGGTGGTTTTAGAAATTAATGAGTAAGCCGAGACTAAGATCATTATCGACTAGGATGCTAAAGATCGTATCCATTTTGGCACTGTGTTATTTGAGCATAGTGTTGATCGTGATGATCCCTGTTGGTCTCAATAAAGAAGGCCAAAGACATAAAGATCTTGAACACAAATTGGTGCTTTCCCTCTCCAGTTCGGCCGCTATTGCGCTCTATGTCAACAATGCTGAAATTGCGGAAGAAGTCATTAGCGCACTGTTACTGCATGAAGAAATCGATGCTGTGCTTATCCAAGGCAGTGATGGCGTATCATTTTCTTCGAACCTTACACTCGTTGATGAAGAAAACCTGTGGGAAAGTGCCAACCAATACTCTCTTCATTCACCAACCAATGGTGACCCCATAGGTACCTTGTACATTCACAATAATGAGCAAGCACTGCAACAATCAGCATTAGCACAGGTTCTCAATCAGGTGCTGTTTGTTGTGATCCAGTTTTTGGTCACAGTCATTGCATTGATCATTGTCTTTGAGCGAATTGTCGGTCGCCCTTTAACTGTGCTGTCTCGTTCACTGTATTCAATCACACCAGGTAAGATTGAAACGATCACCATTGATAAAGAGAATCGTGAAAATGAGTTAGGTGTGGTCGTGCATAGTGTTAATTCATTTATCGAGAGCTCACGACAAGCAATTATCCGAGAGCGGGAGCTAAGAGCGCAGATTGAGCATTGGGAGCAGTATTACCGTAATCTCGCTCAGCAGGATGTTTTGACCGGATTAAAGAACCGTCTGGGCTGTGAAAAATACATTCAAGCAGCCATCGGCCCCAGTAAATATATTGCGTTACTGTTGGTGGACTTAGATGGTTTTAAGCAGGTCAATGACACTTATGGCCATGCGGCGGGAGACATGATTTTGATGCAAATCGCGCATCGATTTTCTGACTTGCTCTCAAATAGCAGCGTGCCAGGTGTTGTAGGGCGAATTGGTGGCGACGAGTTTGTCATCTACTTCGTGTTAGAGCATCAAGATAAGACGTTGCTCGCAGACATCGCCGCTCAAGCGATTCAATTAGCTAATCAGCCATCGATGTACAATCAGGAGTTGGTCTCTGTCGGTTGCAGTATTGGGATCGCTATTGAAGATTCATCACAGCTTGATATTGAAAAGTTAGTGCACAGAGCGGATCAGGCGATGTATGCGGTTAAGCAATCTCGTAAAAACAGCTTTCGTTTTTACCAGCCTGATACGCTCCGGTAGCGTCTAATTTTCTAAGTATGGCCTTGCACTCGCCACCACTTTTTCCATTTCATCTTGTAACTCGAACAGCTCAGGTTCGATATCTTCGATGCTTGCTCCAGAGCGCAGCTCTTTTTCAATCGTGGCACAGACGTTTTTCAAGCGAGGAACACCACAGTAAGAGCTACTGCCATGCAATTTATGTACATGGTGAATCAATTGCTCGGTATCAAAATGATCATCTTCTAGTGCCCCTTCCACAATGGCGCTGACGTCTGGGATGTAGTCAACCAACATCTGTAGCATATCTTGAGCGAGATCTTCTTTATTGGCCGATTGTTTCAGTGCCGCTTGCCAGTCAATGATCATATTGCTGTGACTCTCTTGAGCGGCAGTTTCCTCATGGTGTTCAATCACGGCGGAGCTAACGGATAAATCCAGCTTCTCTAAATCTTGCTTAGTTGTATGCGGATTCCAGTGCATCAATACTTGTTGCAGCACATGTTCTTCAATTGGCTTGGTGAGGTAATCGTCCATCCCTGCAGACAATAGGCGGTCACGTTCGCCACTCATCGCATGGGCAGTCACCGCAATGACAGGGGTATTGCTGTTTAGCTCTGTTTGTTTAATCTGACTACAAGCGGTGACACCATCCATATGCGGCATCTGAATATCCATCAAGATAATATCGAAATGCTGAACTTCAGCTTGTTTTACTGCATCAAGGCCATTGGTACACGTAACAACGCTATCTACCCTTTCGTGCAGCAGGGCGCTAATCAGTTTTAAGTTCGCTGGGTTATCGTCTACGGCCATAACCGTCAACGGCAAAGTCTCGTTGTTCTGTGAAGGACTCTCTAATAGCGGCACACTCTCTTGATTTGCTGCAAGGGTCTGCAGGAGTTTTCTACGCGACAGTGGCTTAGTAATACAGTGAATATGGTATTTCTGAATCAAGTGATCTGAGAGAGCTAACGCTGTACTTGGTGTGCCGACCACCACGTGAGAAGCGCATCTCATTGCATGCTCAACCCATCCCTGAACCGTTTCAACGTCGTTCTCTCTATTTGGTGATAGATTGAGAAGCACATAGTCGTAACTTTCAGACTCATCAGGCAGAGATGAGCGATAGGTAACGATCAAGCCTTCCTGTACCAAGGTTTGTTGAATGACCGATGCCGCTTGCATGTTTGGCTCTACCAGAAGCAGAGAACGTTGCTGCAATACTTGGGTCTCGATTAAGTCGCTAACTGGCATATCGGTTGAAGATAAGCGCAGGGTAAACCAGAAGGTTGAACCTTGGTGGAGGCGACTGGTTAGGCTGATTTCGCCGCCCATTTGGCTAACGAGTTTCTGGGTGATAACTAGACCAAGGCCAGTACCGCCATAGCGGCGAGAGATACTCGCATCCGCCTGACTGAAGGCTTGGAATAGCTGAGATTGCTGACGCTCGGAAATGCCGATACCCGTATCTCTAACCATGAACTGTAGCTCGACCGAATCTTCTTTCTGCGAACGCAGTTCAACACTAATATCGATATTGCCGCGTACGGTAAATTTAATTGAGTTACCGACCAGGTTGGTGAGAACTTGCTGAATACGTAGTGGGTCACCCACTAATCCCGCTGGGATCTTAGGATCTATCTTCAGTGTTAGTTCAAGGCCTTTTTCATGGGCGCTGGTGGCTTGTAGGCTGACAACTTCTTCGAGAGAGGCTTGGAAATCAAACGGAATGTTCTCTAGCGCTAGCTTACCTGCCTCTAGTTTCGAGAAGTCGAGAATGTCATTGATGATATTCAGTAAGTTATTCGCTGAATTCTCGATGGTTTGCAGGTAATCAGTTTGGTTATTGGTCAGTGTGGTTTTGAGCATCTGACGGGTAAAACCAATCACGCCATTGAGTGGTGTACGCAATTCATGAGACATGTTAGCTAAGAATTCAGACTTAACACGCGCTGCTTCTTGAGCGCGTTTTTTAGCAATGTCTAACTCAACGTTTTGAATCTCTAGCTGTTCAAGAGTCTCACGTAAGTCTGAAGTCGCTTGGTCGATACTGTGTTGCATCTCAACGTGGTACTCCGACAAAGAGACCGCCATAGAGTTGATACCATTTTTCAGTGAATCGAGCTCACCATGCATCTTACCTTCAATTCGCACATCCAAATGACCGCGACGAATTCGGTCCACCATGTTCTTCATGTGAGAAATCGGCCGCGTCACATCATGCATTAAGCGATGAGCAAATACCGCAGACAGTCCTAGGCCGATCAGCAGTACGAGGAATGCGGAAAATATCTCTTGGTATTGCTGCAGTCGCAATGATGACAGGTCGAGCTCTACGGCGACATAACCTAAGGCTGGATTGTTACTTTGACCTTTGATGGTGGCCACCAGTCCTGACTCGGCGATGACAGGTGCGCGCAGGATCAGTGTATTTTCTTTCAGCACTGAGCTTACCAACAGCGGAATAGGCTCATCTCTTGGAAAAGTTAATAGCTCAAAATTCGGATGGAAGTTCGAGGTGACGAACAACTCGTGGTTATAGTCGAAGACGGCAATACTTCGAACAAACTTGGAGTTCTTACGATGTGCATAACTGATGATACGGCGAACCGATTCTCGGCTATTATTTTTAAGCCCTTCTTCGCTGGCGATGGCCAACGGCTCAATGATACTGAGTCCTGAGTTGATTACCTGCTTTTCAAGATCGTGATAGCGATTGAAAGAGAAAAAAGCACTCAGGAGCAGTCCGATAATTAGTGTTGGCGCTAAGGTAAGTGTAATAACGCGGGCACGTAAGCCATATCTTGTCATTATTGTCTAAACATCGTGGTGTGGATATGGGAAAATAACTTCCAAACTAAAAGAAGCCGTCGAAATACTAAGCATAATCAACTCAGTCGGCTCAGACAATGATTCAGGTACAAAAGGTGGAACCTGAACAGTAATTAGAGCAATTAAAATAGGCACATAGCATGGCGCGTTTTTTCCAACCAAAGAAGAAAACTCAACTCAATACTAAACATCAATCTTTGACGATTGAGAAGTTGGATCACCATGGTGCAGGTATCGCTTACCAAAATAACAAGCCGATCTTCATTGAAGGTGCGCTGCCAGGTGAGCAAGTACTGGCTCAGTTAACGGAAAGCAAAAGTAAATTTGGCCGAGCAAATCTAATCAAGATTCAAAAGCCAAGTGAGCAACGTATAGAACCATTTTGTCCACATTACCACGAGTGTGGTGGCTGTAATATGCAGCATTTGGCCATTGAGCCTCAACAAGAATACAAACAACAAACGCTTGGTCAGCTAATGAGTAAATTTGCTGGCCAACGTATAGAATTAGAAGCGCCAGTCATTGGTGATGCTAAAGGCTATCGTCGCCGTGCGCGAGTGAGCTTGAAACTGAATAAGAAAACTCGCCAGTTAGAGTTTGGCTTTCGTAAAAAACAGAGCAAAGACATTGTTACAGTGAAGCATTGTCCAGTGCTAGATAGCGACCTTGATGCTTTGCTTGTACCACTGCATCAACTGTTGAGCGGCTTTTCTAATCAAGAAAGCCTAGGTCATGTGGAGTTGGTGAAAGGGGACAACACCAACGTGATTGTTCTACGTCACTTGAAAGCGTTAAAAGAGAGCGATCAGCAGAGCTTAGAGGCGTTAGCTAAAGAACATGTCGCAACGCTTTACTTAATGCCGGAAAGTGACCAACTTAACCGTGTGGTGGGTGAGTCTGCCAATTATACTGAAGCTGGCGTAACGATTCCGTTTGAACCAAATAACTTTATTCAGGTCAATCAGAAGGTAAACCAATCAATGGTGGCACAAGCGCTAGATTGGTTAGAGCTTGATGAGCAGGATTGTGTGCTTGACCTGTTTTGTGGCCTAGGTAACTTCAGTTTGCCGATGGCGCAGAAAGTGAAGCAGGTGATTGGCGTTGAGGGTGTCGATGCGATGGTCGATAAAGCTAAAGACAATGCCAAAGTGAATGGTATTAGTAACGCTGCTTTCCATCAGGCCAACCTAGAGCAAGATTTCTCTGGTCAGCTTTGGGCTCAAGAAAAATTTGATAAAATTCTTCTCGACCCAGCACGAGCTGGAGCAAGTGGCATCATTGAGCACATTTCTCAGCTGGGAGCATCCAGAGTTGTGTATGTGTCATGTAATCCTGCTACCCTAGCAAGGGATTCACAAAGCTTGCTCAATCAAGGCTACAAGTTACAAAAATTAGGTATGCTCGATATGTTTCCGCATACCAGTCATTTAGAATCGATGGCGCTATTTGTAAAGGATTAAACGAACTTGCTTCGGACATGGAAAACTGAGTGCGGAGCAGGTCGAATATAAAAAGAATAACAGGACGAAAATAATGGTTGCGGTAAGAAGCGCACATTTAAATCAAGACGAACAGTTTGAGCTAGATAAGTGGATTGCTAGTCTAGAACAAGAACCTAAAGTGGCTAAACGTCTCAAAGAAGTCTACTTACGTGGCGAGGCTATTTTAGAAGGCAACGATCAAGGACCACTGCTGCTATGGCGTGGCCGTGAAATGATCGAAATCCTCATCACGCTTTCAATGGACAAAGCGACGCTGGTGGCGGCGCTGTTGTTCCCATTGGTGACGAGCGGTGCTTACGACAGAGAACAGTTTGAGGAAGACTTTGGCAAAGAGACCATCAAGCTGATTGATGGCGTTGAAGAGATGGCTGCTCTTGGCCAATTGAACGTCACTATGGAAGGCGGTTCAGCGTCTGCTCAAGTGGATAATGTCCGTCGTATGCTACTGGCGATGGTAGACGATTTCCGCTGCGTGGTAATCAAACTAGCGGAACGTATTGCTAACCTAGTTGAAGTGAAAAAAGCGCCAGAAGAAGTGCGTGAAGCGGCAGCAAAAGAGTGTGCCAATATTTACGCGCCGCTAGCGAACCGCCTCGGCATTGGTCAGTTAAAATGGGAAATGGAAGATTACGCTTTCCGTTACCAACAGCCAGATACCTACAAGCAAATTGCTAAGCAGCTTTCTGAGCGCCGTATTGTACGTGAGCAGTACATCCAAGATTTTGTTGATGACTTAACTTCGGAAATGAAGGCCTCCTCTATCAATGCTGAAGTGAGTGGTCGTCCAAAGCACATCTACAGCATCTGGCGCAAAATGCAGAAAAAAGGCCTAGCCTTTGATGAGCTATTTGATGTGCGTGCGGTGCGTATCATCGCTGACAAATTGCAAGATTGTTACGCCGCACTAGGTACTGTGCATACTAAATACAAGCACCTACCAAGTGAGTTTGATGACTATGTGGCTAATCCAAAACCTAATGGCTACCAGTCAATCCACACTGTCATTTTAGGCCCTGAAGGCAAAACCATCGAGATCCAAATTCGTACTAAAGATATGCACGAAGATTCGGAGCTCGGGGTAGCCGCACACTGGAAATACAAAGAAGGTGGCGGCGGCCGTAGTGGTTATGATGAGAAAATCACTTGGCTACGTAAGCTACTTGATTGGCAAGAAGAGATGTCCGATTCAGGCGAAATGCTTGATGAGCTGCGCAGTCAGGTGTTTGATGATCGTGTCTACGCCTTTACCCCGCGTGGCGATGTAGTCGACCTACCAATGGGCGCGACGCCACTCGATTTTGCCTACCATATCCACTCTATGGTTGGTCACCGTTGTATCGGTGCCAAAGTCGCAGGCCGTATTGTTCCGTTTACTCATAAACTCGCAATGGGTGATCAGGTCGAGATTATCACTGCCAAAGAGCCAAACCCATCACGTGACTGGTTAAACCCATCGACTGGTTTTGTTACGTCAAGTCGCGCTCGTGCCAAGATTAACGCGTGGTTCCGTGCCCAAAGCCGCGAGAAAAACCTAGAAGCTGGTCGAGAAATACTAGAGCAAGAGCTAACCAAGATTGGTGCTACCTTAAAAGATGCCGAGCAATATGGTCTTAAGCGCTTCAATATGAATACCCCTGACGAACTCTATGTAGGGGTCGGCAGCGGTGATTTGCGTATTAACCAGATCATTAACCACATCAACGCGCTGGTGAACAAGCCTACGGCGGAAGAAGAAGACCAACAAGCGTTAGAGAAGCTCAAAGAGGCTGTCAATAAAGCGCCAGCTCAAAGCCGACCGAAGAAAGACGCGGTGGTGGTAGAAGGTGTCGATAACCTAATGACCCACCTAGCGCGTTGTTGTCAGCCAATCCCTGGTGATGAAATTGCTGGCTACATTACCCAAGGTCGAGGCATATCTGTTCACCGTGCTGATTGTGAACAGCTTGAAGAGCTAAGACATCACGCCGCAGAACGTATCATCGATACGGTATGGGGCAGCGGCTTTGTAGGTTCATACATTTTGACGGTGCGCGTAGAAGCAATGGAGCGTAGTGGCTTGCTAAAAGACATTACTACCTTGTTTGCCAATGAAAAAATCAAAGTCACCAGTATGAAGAATCGTGTCGACTACCGTACACAAATGTCGATCATGGACTTTGATTTGGAAGTGACTAACGTTGAGATCTTAACTCGAGTGTCTAAGCGTGTAGAACAAATCAAGGATGTAATGAGCGTTAAACGCCTTGGCTAAAATTCTCGTCATACTTGAAGCTGATAGCGTTGTTGCCTGCGCTCACTCGCTCCATCACATAGGCAAGCTATGCTCAGGAGTCTCGCTCGCTTGCCGCCTAGCTACAGCTTCAATTATTTAGAGAATTGATCAACATATAACAAAGGTGAGTGGTTTTGGCCGCTCACCTTTTTATTTGAATGAAAGTTCTTTAGATAGAAGATTTAAAGGAAGAAGGAAAATGAGTCACCCAATCGAACAGTTAGAACAGATTATGACGAAACTACGTGACCCAGAAAGTGGTTGTCCGTGGGATATCAAACAGAACTTTGACACTATTGTGCCGTATACCATCGAAGAAACCTACGAGGTGGTGGATGCGATTCAAAATCGTGACTGGTCGAATCTTAAAGAGGAGCTGGGCGATCTACTATTCCAAGTGATCTTTTATAGCCAGATGGCCAAAGAGCAAGGACTGTTTGAGTTTTCCGAAGTGGTTGAGACCGTCAATGAAAAATTAACTCGTCGCCATCCGCATGTGTTTTCTGATACCAAGTTTGAGAATGACGAGCAAATAAATGCCAATTGGGAAGCGGAAAAAGCCAAAGAGAAGGCCAAAGTAGGCAAACAAGAACAAAGTATTCTAGACTCAGTACCAGCTTCGTTACCGGCACTTTCTCGTGCTACAAAGATCCAGAAAAAGTGTGCCAAATTTGGCTTTGATTGGGATTCGTTAGGGCCAGTGGTTGGCAAGGTTCAAGAAGAAATCGAAGAAGTGATGGAAGAGGCACTGCAAGTCTCAGTCGATGAGAATAAAGTCGAATTGGAACTTGGCGATTTACTCTTTGCTACCGTAAATTTAGCGAGGCATTTGGGTAAAGATCCAGAAGTGGCACTGGCCAAAGCCAACTTAAAGTTTTCCAGACGTTTTAAGGGGGTAGAGGCAATAGTGGCAGAGCAAGGCAAACAACTGACTGATTTTAATCTAGAACAGTTAGATAGCTTCTGGGATCAAGTGAAAGCGAAAGAAGCGTTAGAGAAGAGAGTCGAATAACTCGCTACTCGAATTTGATTTGAAGCAAAAAATAAAAAATTGCAGTGTGATAGATTTCACGTTGTAGCGGAAAAGGGCTTCTGGTATATTTATATCCCGTCCAGAAGAAATCCATTTTCCCTCATTCAACCAATTTCAGGTTAAACATGACGACAAATTACATTTTTGTTACTGGCGGGGTTGTATCCTCTCTAGGTAAAGGTATTGCAGCAGCATCTCTTGCGGCTATTCTAGAAGCTCGTGGTCTAAAAGTGACTATGATGAAGCTTGACCCTTACATTAACGTTGACCCAGGCACTATGAGCCCAACTCAACACGGTGAGGTGTTTGTCACGGAAGATGGCGCTGAAACTGACCTAGACCTTGGTCACTATGAGCGTTTCATTCGCACCAAGATGTCTAAGCGCAACAACTTCACTGCAGGTCGTGTTTACTCAGACGTTCTAGCTAAAGAGCGCCGTGGTGATTACCTAGGTGCAACAATTCAGGTTATCCCTCACATCACTAACGCAATCAAAGATCGTGTAATTTCTGGCGCTGAAGGCCATGATGTTGCGATCGTTGAAGTTGGTGGTACGGTTGGTGATATCGAATCTCTACCATTTATGGAAGCGATTCGTCAGCTTGCTGTAGAACTAGGCCGTGAACGCGCAATGTTCATGCACCTTACTCTAGTTCCTTACCTAGCAGCAGCAGGCGAAGTGAAAACTAAGCCGACTCAGCACTCTGTTAAAGAACTGCTATCTATCGGTATCCAGCCAGACATCCTAGTTTGTCGTAGCGATCGCATGATCCCAGCGAACGAACGTAAGAAGATTGCTCTATTCTGTAATGTTCAGGAAAAAGCAGTTATCTCAATGAAGGACGTAGATTCCATCTACAAGATCCCTCAACTTATCAAAGCTCAAGGTCTTGATGATCTTGTATGTGCTCGTTTCGGCATTGACGCTCCTGAAGCTAACTTGTCTGAGTGGGAACAAGTAATCTACGAAGAAGCGAACCCAACTGGTGAAGTAACTATCGGTATGGTTGGTAAGTACATTGAACTACCAGACGCTTACAAATCAGTCAACGAAGCACTGAAGCACGCAGGTCTTAAGAACCGTCTAAGCGTGAAAATCAAATACGTAGATTCACAAGACGTTGAGTCAAAAGGTGATGAAGCACTGGCTGGCCTTGACGCAATCCTTGTTCCTGGTGGTTTTGGCGACCGTGGTGTAGAAGGTAAGATCCTTGCTGCAAAATACGCTCGTGAAAACAAAGTACCTTACTTAGGTATCTGTCTAGGTATGCAAGTAGCACTGATTGAATACGCGCGTAACGTAGCGGGTATGGAAGGTGCACACTCAACAGAATTTAACAAAGAGACGAAGTACCCAGTTGTTGGTCTAATCACTGAGTGGGTTGATGGTGAAGGTAAAGTTGAAGAACGTACTGAAACCTCTGATCTAGGTGGTACTATGCGTCTTGGTTCACAGCTATGTCACCTAGAAAAAGGTACTAAGGCTCGTGAACTATACGGTAGCGCGACAATCCACGAACGTCACCGTCACCGTTACGAAGTGAACAACGTTCTTCGTCCGCAGATCGAAAAAGCAGGCCTAAAAGTATCAGGTCTATCTGCAGACAAGAAACTGGTAGAAGTGATTGAGAACCCAGCTCACCCATGGTTTGTAGCGGCTCAATTCCACCCAGAGTTCACTTCAACACCTCGCGATGGTCACCCACTATTTGCAGGTTTCGTGAAAGCGGCTGGTGAATACCAACGCGGCGAATTCGAGAAGTAAAGGATACGGGCAGTAGCGTTAGTAGTGCTGCTGCCCTTAATTTTGACATTATATATTCAACGAGAAGGAAACATTCAATGTCTAAGATCGTTAAAGTTCTAGGTCGTGAAATCATCGATTCACGTGGTAACCCAACTGTAGAAGCTGAAGTACACCTAGAAGGCGGTTTCGTAGGTATGGCTGCTGCTCCATCTGGCGCATCAACTGGTTCACGTGAAGCTCTTGAGCTACGTGACGGCGACAAAGCTCGTTTCCTAGGTAAAGGTGTTCTTAAAGCTGTTGAAGCTGTAAACGGCGAAATCGCTGAAGCTCTAGTTGGTAAAGACGCTAAAGACCAAGCTGCAATCGACGCAGTAATGATCGACCTAGACGCTACTGAAAACAAGTCTAAGTTCGGTGCTAACGCAATCCTAGCTGTATCTCTAGCAAACGCTAAAGCTGCTGCTGCGGCTAAAGGCATGCCTCTATACGAGCACATTGCTGAACTAAACGGTACTGCTGGTCAGTTCTCTATGCCTCTACCAATGATGAACATCATCAACGGTGGTGAGCACGCAGACAACAACGTTGATATCCAAGAGTTCATGATCCAACCAGTTGGTGCTAAGACTCTTAAAGAAGGTCTACGTATCGGTGCTGAAGTATTCCACAACCTAGCTAAAGTTCTTAAGTCTAAAGGCTACAGCACTGCAGTTGGTGACGAAGGTGGTTTCGCTCCTAACCTTAAGTCTAACGCTGAAGCTCTAGAAGTTATCGCAGAAGCTGTTGCTGCTGCTGGTTACGAACTAGGTAAAGACGTTACTCTAGCTATGGACTGTGCTGCATCTGAGTTCTTCGACAAAGAAGCTGGCATCTACAACATGAAGGGCGAAGGTAAAACTTTCACTTCTGAAGAGTTCAACCACTACCTAGCTGAGCTAGCTAACCAATTCCCAATCGTTTCTATCGAAGACGGTCTAGACGAGTCTGATTGGGCTGGCTTCAAGCACCAAACTGAACTACTAGGTGACAAGCTTCAACTAGTAGGTGACGACCTATTCGTTACTAACACTAAGATCCTTGCTGAAGGTATCGAGAAAGGCGTAGCTAACTCTATCCTTATCAAGTTCAACCAAATCGGTTCTCTAACTGAGACTCTAGCTGCAATCAAGATGGCTAAAGACGCAGGTTACACAGCAGTAATCTCTCACCGTTCTGGCGAAACTGAAGATGCAACTATCGCTGACCTAGCGGTAGGTACAGCTGCAGGTCAAATCAAGACTGGTTCTATGAGCCGTTCTGACCGTGTTGCTAAGTACAACCAACTTATCCGTATCGAAGAAGCTCTAGGTGCTAAAGCTCCTTTCAACGGTCTTAAAGAAGTTAAAGGTCAATAATTCCTAGTGAATTATTAGCTTAAAGCTTTAAAAAACGCCTCCGATTTCGGGGGCGTTTTTGTTTCTGTCATTCCTTAGAGCGAAGTAGCAGCCTGCTGTGTCATTCCATAGAGCGACGAAGGGGAGAGTAGGGAATCTCCTCAATCATTCGGTTCGCTTTATGAGATCCCCAACTCATTCGTCCCTCACTCTTGAGTGATGACAGTATTGATTTCGTCATTCCATAGACTGACGAAGGAAGGAGTAGGGAATCTCCTCAAGCGTTCGGTTCGCTTCAAGAGATCCCCAACTCGTTCGTTCCTCACTCTTGAGGATGACTGTATTGATTTCGTCATTCCATAGACTGACGAAGGAAGGAGTAGGGAATCTCCTCAAGCGTTCGGTTCGCTTCAAGAGATTCCCAATTCATTCGTCCCTCATTCTTGAGGATTACAGTCGTCGATTAAGTTCCTCGAATTGCCTCAACTCTACGCTTTTCCATCTCGGTACGAATATCCGCACCTTTAAAGCCATCTTGGATAATGTCTTGCACATTCACCGCTAAAGCTGCCTGATAAGCGTTAGTAAAGAGCTCTCTCTGCGGGTAATCAATCTCTTCATGACCTGTTCGACCTCGGCTGTCAGCCATACAGCACAGCAGAATGTCTTCTAAGCGTTCCGGCTTGCGCCATACATCGAACTTATTGAGCACTTTGAGTTTGGTTTCAGGACGAAGCTCAGCGGCTCGATGGATATTGGAGTGCTGCTCACACACCATCAAAGCTAAATCGCGAAACTCGTTGGGAATACGCACACGTTCACACAGCACTTTGATCAGCTTAACCCCAGTATGGCAGTGCATCTTATGGCTTGGCCATTCGGACTCTGGGGTAATGCCCTTACCTAAATCATGCACTTGAGCAGCAAAACGCACGGCTAGAGAGTCACTTAACTTAGCCGCTTGCTCAGCTACCAGTAGGGTATGAATCCCCGTATCAATTTCAGGGTGCCACTTTTCCGGTTGAGGTACTCCAAACAGCGCATCAAGCTCTGGGAGTACAACCTTCAAGGCCCCACAATCTCGCAGCACTTTTAAAAACACCTGCGGGCTTTGGGTAGATAGAGACTTATGCCACTCCTGCCAAACACGCTCGGGAGTGAGGTGAGTTAACTCGCTAGAATCGGCGATTTCACGCATCAAATCCAACGTTTCAGCTGCAACGGTAAAACCTAAATGATCGAGCTTAGCGGCAAAGCGAGCAACACGCAGAACGCGCAGAGGATCTTCAGTAAACGCATCAGATACGTGGCGCAATATTCGATCGCGCAGATCTTGCTGGCCATTAAAGGGGTCGATGATGTTGCCTTGCGGATCTTGCGCCATGGCATTGATAGTCAGATCGCGGCGCAGTAGGTCTTCTTCTAGAGTGACGTCAGCGGCGAAGTAACATTCAAAGCCTGTATAACCTTGGCCGACTTTTCGCTCTGTTCGAGCAAGTGCATGTTCTTCTTTTGTCTTGGGATGAAGGAATACCGGAAAATTTTTTCCTACAGCGGTGTAGTCTTTTTCTAAAAGTTCTTCAGGTGTGGAACCGACCACTACCCAGTCTCTGTCGTAGACGTTAATATTTAGCAGTTGATCGCGGACTGCGCCACCGACAAGGTATCTTCGCACCGAGTGATCCCTTTTCTTGATAATGCCATTGGCTAATAGTGCCAGCAATGGTACTTTTCTTAGCAGCAAATTCCCAGAGACGAGAAGTATGTATCAACAACATTTTGCACTAACAGAGTTGCCATTTTCGATTGTGCCTAACTCTCGTTTCCTTTATCAAAGCCGCCGCCATAAAGAAGCCATCTTTCAAATCCAGGCCGGTTTAGGCGAAGGCGGTGGTTTCGCCATGTTGACCGGCGAGGTCGGCACCGGAAAAACCACTATTGCTAAATCCATATTGAAAACTTTAGCAGAGACGACGCGCGCTGGGCTTATTCTTAATCCAACCTTCTCCAACATTGAGTTGCTTGAAGCGATTTGTGATGAGTTTGATTTATCCTATGAGACGAATTCATCGTTAAAGCAGCTTAATCAATATATACATCAGTTTCTTTTGGACAATCATGCCAATGGCATTCAAACCTTATTGGTGATTGATGAAGCTCAGCATCTCTCAGCGGATGTATTAGAGCAGCTTCGCTTACTGACCAACTTAGAAACAGATAATCATAAACTTCTCAAAGTCCTCTTGATTGGCCAGCCAGAGCTGCAACAAAAGCTCAAAATGCCCCAGTTGAGGCAGTTAGCTCAGCGCATGACTGGGCGATACCATTTATTGCCGCTCAATCAGGATGAAACGCGAGACTATATTAAGTTTCGACTGACGTTAGCAGGTGGTTCTCCGGAATTATTTAATGCTCAATCTATCAAGTATATTGCCCGCCAAACCCATGGCATTCCTCGTCTGATTAACTTGGTTTGTGATGCGAGCCTAAAGCAAGCCTACAGTTTGGGTGAGGCTCAGCCTTCTACTTCGACGGTACAAACCGCCTGCGATAATGTGATGAGCTTTCAAACTGGCTCGGTACCACTTACGACAGGTAGAGCGTCGACAAAGACTTCTAGCCACACCTCACTGGTTGCTTCACTACTTATTGGTGCTCTACTTGCTGGCGGCGCTTATTGGTATACGCCCACATTGGCAGCTCCATGGGTAGAGCAATCAATCAAGCAGCAATACCCTCAGGTTGAAAATATCGAACAGCGCAACTTAACGTTCAGTAGTGAGTTAAAGGCGATTCTTAACCGAGGGATAGGTCAAGAAGCGGCAGTGGCGGATTTATACAAGTTGTGGGGCTATCGAGCATCGGTTCTCGATCAGCTATGCCTCAATAACGATGATGTGCTGTTTCGTTGTCAGCTTGATCAAGCGAGCTTAGATGAATTAGTTCAAGCCAATCGCCCGGTGGTATTGAGCTTGCTGATTGATGGCCAACCACGCTTTGCGATTCTCTATTCAGTATCCGGTAATCAAGTCGAACTACTGGTTAAAGACCAACTGGTTACTTTTGACCGCCAATGGCTCGGCTCTATTTGGCAGGGGCAATATCGCCACATCTGGCAAAGTTATTGGAGTGAGACATTAAAGCAAGGTATGAGTGGTGGTGAGATAGCGCAGTTGGATAAAGCGCTGTCGCAAGTACTAGGTGAGCCAGAGTCGGCAAGCGAACGTTTTGATTCAGAGGTCAAACGCAAGGTAGAGCTATTCCAACGTTGGCAAGGGTTATCGGTTGATGGGATTGCAGGGAAGAAGACTCTACGTCTACTTGAGGAGTTATCTCAGCAAGATGCGCCAACCTTAGAACGCCTAGAGGAGAAATCAAATGTCTAAAGTGATGCAAGCTCTAGAGCACTCAGAACGTCGCCATAAAGCCTTTGATTCTACACAGCAGTATGGTCAGCAAGTATCGTCTCAGCCGCTACGTGCGACAAACAAGCTGGCATGTATACTGGCGATAACGCTACCGCCACTGTTTGTAGCTGGGGGAGTGGCATATCAAACCTACGACAATTACAAATCCCAATGGTTGTCGAATAATGTTGCTCAAACGACGGTGGTGAATGTACCGTCTGAGTTTACCGTTGCAGCAGCGCCAGCGCTTGGTGAGCTGAAGAGCACTTATAAGGCACCTGTGATAGTGAGTGACTCGGAGTACCAATATAGTGAACAATCGACTAGCTCAGAAGTCGCTGATGTCGCAAGTACAAACAGTGATGAGATGCCGAGCGATGACTTGCTAAAAGGGCTCGATTTGTCAGCGCTATCACCGGAGTTGGCGCAGCGTTTTGAGTCGGCTTTATCGAGTCAGCCGAGCAAGAATAATGAGCCAACAAGTGACGTGAGCAATTTAGCCCAGGATGCCCAGCAGTGGTATGGCAAGTTGCCAGCATTGAACTTTCAAACTCATGTTTACTCAAGCAAGGAGAGTAAACGTTGGGTGAAAATCAATGGTACCGAGTATGGACAGGGGGATTGGATTAATGACGATCTGCAGTTAGTCGCCATTGAACAGCAGTCTTGCTTAGTGCGTTTTAAAGGCGAAGAAGTCGAGATACCGGCTTTGTATGATTGGCAGGGCTAAGGGCGAGTAGGGAATAGCGAAGAGATAAAAAAGGTCACCGACGTGGTGACCTTTTTAGATTCTAAACTTTGTGTCTTGCTTATGCCCAACCTGATGGCGAGCGTTTTCTGCGTGGCATGATATGTGGAAGAATCAGGCCAAGTAGAAGGCCGATACCTGCTACACCGCCACCGTACATGAAGTACTTGAGTAGAAGGTCGTCTTTCTGTGTATCTAGCTTAGCACGCAGTTTACGAACTTCTTCTTGTGATGCTGATAGCTGTTGGCTCATTTCACTGTAGCCTTGCTCTAGCTCACCGATCTGGCGGTTACGCGTTTCTAGAGAGTCAACAAGGCCCGCTTTTTCTTGGTCTGCACTTGAGCGAGCATTGTTTAGCTTCGCTTTTACTTCAGATAGCTCTTTCTCAAGCTTAGGTAGGCGCAGTGCCATGCTTTCTTGATTAGTAACAAAGCGGCTTTCTACCCAACCTTTACGGCCTTTATTGTCTTGAACCTGAGTATATCCAGTATCTTTATTGCTTGTCAGCAGTCTCACTTTATCGCCAGCATCAACGCTACCGATAATACGGAACTGATTACTTGGGCCAGCGTGCATGTAAGTGAACAGCTTATCTGAGATATAACGGTCTTGGGCGAATGCCGCAGGTACAGCTAGCATTGATGCTAAAACTAAGCAAACCAGTTTTTTCACGGTAAATCCTTTAACAGTCTAAAAGGGTGGGAAAGCCACAACCCCAAATCTTGAATTTTTCTAAGGTCAAATAGTAAGTAGTTTCTAATCTGACTGCAACAAAGAAGGGAGGCTAAGCCTCCCTTTCTGCGGTTTTGAGCCAATAATGACAGTGAGTTTACATATCACTGTCAAAATTGATTAAGAAAACATTGCTTGGATTCCGTAGAAGAATACCACTGCCAGTAGTGCACCAGCAGGTAGAGTCACAATCCAAGAAGCGACGATGTTACGTACAACGCCTAGGTTTAGAGCTGCGATACCGCGAGCAAAACCAACACCTAGAACCGCACCAACTAGTGTCTGTGTCGTAGAGATAGGTAGACCAGTACCTGACGCTAATACAACCGTACATGCTGTTGCAAGCTGAGCGGCAAAGCCACGGCTAGGAGTCAGTTCAGTGATACCAGTACCAACGGTCGCCATTACTTTATGACCTAGAGTTGCTAGACCAACAACGATACCAAAACCACCTAGTGGTAGAATCCACCAAGCGATAGTGCTCTTACCGGTGATTTCACCCATGTGCTCCACAGTCGATACCACTGCAGATAGAGGACCGATCGCGTTAGCTACATCGTTAGAGCCGTGTGCAAATGCCATCGCACACGCTGTGATAACCATTAGCACACTGAAGATGCCTTCAACACCAGCGAAACCGTGGTCGTCTTCGCGGTTAGAGAATTTCTTCTGAATGTATAGGTAACCACCAACCATCACTAGAGCAGAAACAGCCGCTGCCCACATCCACGCTTCACCATTAGATAGGTGAAGACCAACGTGCTTAAGGCCTTTCTTGATGGTTACCAGTGCGATAACCATAGTGGTGATGAACATGTATACAGGTACAAAGCGCTTTGCGTTAAATAGCGGTTTTTCTGTGTCGAAGATAAGGCGCTGGGCGCTGACAAAGATAACATATGCAAAGAAACCTGAGATAACTGGGGTAATAATCCAGCTACCAACGATACCTTGAACTGAGCCCCAGTCCACTGCTTCTGTACCAACAGATACACACGCAAAACCGATGATTGCACCGATGATTGAGTGAGTGGTTGATACTGGCCAGCCCATGTAAGACGCAAGCAGTAGCCATGTACCCGCTGCAAGTAGAGCTGACATCATACCGAAGACAAGAACGTCTGGTTGATGAGCGAATAGGGACGTTTCAATTACGCCTTTACGGATAGTGTCGGTTACTTCACCACCTGCTAAATATGCACCAGCAAATTCAAAGATCATCGCGATGATGATCGCTTGTTTTACTGTTAAAGCTTTTGAACCTACAGATGTACCCATCGCATTGGCTACATCATTTGCGCCAATACCGATCGCCATCAGAAAACCGAAAGCTGCTGCAATAATAATCAGGACAGTGCCGTAGTTCGCAAGGATATCCATCGTAATACCTAGTTGTTGATAACAAGCGGAGCAAAATTTAAGCACGACAAAACCCCTTCAGCGAGTCAGTATTTATCGCCTATAAGGGGTGTGAACTAAGTTAGATGCTCTTCGTTATTTGGTTAACTTATTTTATGAGCGAGACAACATTACTTCCAGACGCGCACCAACACGTTGCGCCTGATCAGCAATACCACCTACCCACTCTAGAATTTTGTAAAGGAACATCACATCAATAGGATTTAGATCCGCTTCGATAGCCATTAATTGCTGGCGAAGTTGAATCTGCATCGCGTCTGTGTCGTCCTCAATCACATCCAGTTGATGGATCATTTCAGCCACAAGTGTTACTTCACGGCCTTTAAATCCAGTTTCCAATAACTCATCAAGCTCATTGATAACTTTTTGCGCTTGCTCAGCTGCGTCTAAACAACGTTTAACATACGCAATGAAGTTTTCTTGAAGAGGTGCAGGGATAGTCAATTGACGGCCATAAACACGACCAGCAATATCTTTTGCAAGGTTTGCTAGTTTGTCTTGCTGTGTTAGTAGTTCCAACATGTCACTACGGTCCACAGGCATAAACAAACCACGAGGAAGTTTAAGACGAATTTCGCGCTTAAGAACGTCGGCTTCTTTCTCTAGATGAGAAATTTGTGAACGGATTTCAGATGCTTTCTCCCAGTCACCCTTTGAACTGACTTCAAAGAAGTTAACTAGGTGCGAGCAACATTCGTTTACACACACAACGTGGCGCTGCAAAGGTTTAATAGGGGACTTTGCAAATAACCCCATAATTGTATTTACTGGCATGGTCATTCAACCCAATTAATATAACCTAAAAACTAACATACACCATTTCATGGCGAAATGTTGAACGATGGCTATAAAGGCGCGCATGTTAACCCATTAAATCACTCATTAAAACTGTTTTAGATCATCATTGGGGCGATATTTCTTTCTTGCCGAGTAAGAAAATAGGCAATATCCTGTCTCTATCTGCTTTGAAAGGTATAACTATGGAAACCGAGATAGAACTGAAGTTTTTTGTTTCTCCCGATTTTTCAGAGACTTTACGTCAAAAAATTTCTGAAACCAAAGTACTTCAGCATAGCTGTCGAGAGCTTGGTAACACCTACTTTGATACGCCAGATAACTGGCTGCGCCAACATGATATTGGCATGCGTATTCGCCGTTGTGATGATGTTTATGTACAGACCGTCAAGACGGCAGGCCGCGTTGTAGCAGGTTTGCATCAAAGACCGGAATACAACGCAGAGCATGACGGCAATGAACCTGACCTTACTTTGCACCCAGAAGATATCTGGCCGAAAGGTAAAGAGATAGCGACGCTCCAGTCGGAATTACAACCACTATTTTCTACTAACTTTACTCGTGAACAATGGCTGATTGGTATGCCTGATGGCAGCCAGGTTGAAGTCGCGTTTGATCAAGGTAAAGTCGAAGCAAATGGTCAGGAAGATCCGATTTGTGAGGTGGAACTGGAGCTGAAATCTGGTCAAACCGATGCTCTATTTACTTTAGCGCGCCTTTTCTGTGAACAGGGCGGTATGCGCCTTGGCAATTTAAGTAAAGCGGCAAAAGGGTACCGACTGGCGATGGGCTATACCGGTGATAAAGTGAAACCGCTCGCCTTAGTTGATACCCATAGAAGAGACAGCGTTGAATCTTGCTTTATTAATTCATTAGAGCATGCCCTTTCCCATTGGCATTATCATGAGCAAATCTACTCAGAGCGTGACTCAATAGAAGCCGTGCATGAGATCAAACACTCAATTAGTTTTATTCGCCAAATCTTAACCGTATATGGTGGCGTGGTTCCGCGTCGTGCAAGTGCTATTTTGCGTCAGGAGCTGAAGTGGTTAGAGCAAGATCTTGAATGGCTCAATGACTATGAGTATTTAGAAGATCTGCTTGATGATAAAGGCCATGCGCTGCGTAAGTTAGATGCGCGCAAGTTCCTTGTCAGTGAACTTAAACAGATTGAAGAGCAGCTACCGAGTCGAGAGCAAATTCTTGAACTGCTCAATTCATCTCGTTACACCGGTTTATTGCTAGACTTGAGCCGCTGGATTTTAACTCGTGGCTGGCAACCATTTTTAGACGATAAGTCACGTGAAAAAATGGCGCTCAACGTTGAACACTTTTCTGTTCAGCAACTTGATAGAACTTGGGCAGAATTGATGGAAGCGTTCCCGCCAGAGCGCAATTTAACCAGCCAAGATTACATCGAGCAGCAATACCGTTTGATGCGCAATCTCTATACAGGTGTCAGTTTTGCCAGCCTGTACGATTTTGATGAGCGTGATAGCTTCCGTTTACCTTGGAGTGACTTACTTCACGGTACCGACGATCTATTGAAGCTTAGAACGTTAGCTAAGTTAGTCGATAAGCTAGAAGGTGAGGAGCGAGAGCAGCTTGAACGTTGGTTAGCTCGCCAAGAAAGCTCGATTCTCCATGCCATGGAGCAAACACGAGTGATCTGTATCGAAGCTGAACCTTATTGGCAGGACTAACAGCCAGTGAATTAAAATGGGAGCCTTAGGGCTCCCGTTTTGTATTGCTCTCTTTTTGTCTTTCTAGTCTATCTAAGCGCGTTAATATTTCGTCTTGTTTTTCAACCAGCTCTTGCAGTAGGCGTTCTTTGTTTTCTGAACGGGTGGTTTGTACTTTCGATGGCGAGGTAATCATCGACGTGACCAGTCCCGAGATCATACCAAATAAGCCAACACCACAGATGATTAACCCCGCAGCAATAATTCGTCCTGCGTCCGTTACTGGGTAGTGATCACCATAGCCAACGGTAGAAATCGTTACTAACGCCCACCACATTGCATCACCGCCACTATGAATGTTGGCATCCGGTGATTGACCTTCGAGAAATAGCATCATGCTTGAACCTGCGGTTAATAGGATCACCATCAGCAGTAAGATCGAAGCCAATGTGGTTTCGTGTTTATTCTTTAGTAATTGCCTAATAACGCTACGGCTTGAGCGAATAACCAAGATCACTCGCAAAATTGAAAATAGCCGCGCATAGCGCAAAGGTTCGATCATCGGCAGGCTCGCAACAAAGTCGATCCAGTGACGTTTCATAAATTGCACACGATCTGCAGCGCGGATCAAATCTATGCTCAACTGGAGGATAAATATGCTACAGATAATAAAGTCTAAGCCGATAAGGACTTGTCGAGTTTCTGGGCGCAACGGAAAAAACAACAAGCCTGAGATCACAATTAGCGCCATAAAAGACAAGATTAGTGACAGCAAGCTCATCGGCTTAGTGTCGTCTTTGATATTATTCTTTTTCATACGAGGCTCGAAATAAATAACAAATACCTTAGATATCAACGGTAGTCGGGCTTAGGTGCCAGATGCGGTTCTAGGCACACAATATATAAGACTTAGTGGAGAAGTAACAATGACCAAACTGGCATTTAAACCATGGGAGCGAGTGATCACGGATATTCGCTTAGTCCCAAAAATGGTGATGCTAATGGTGTTCAGTACCCTGCTGATCATCTCAAAGCAGTTGTGGGATGCGAGCACTTTTTACGATGCCTTATTGGCAGCGACACAAAGTGTAGAAGTTGCTCAAGAGCATTATGAGGCCTATTTGGTCCAAGTGGCTTGGCAAACAGGATTACTGATAGTGGTGTTTGTCGCACTGCTAATGTTTGCTGCGCGAGTCATGCTTCGCCAAACTCAATACCTGAGTGATTCAATCAGAACAATGGCAGAAAAAGATCTCTCTGTACCAATCGAAATGGTCTGTAAAGATGAGTACGGTGATGTTGCGCGTGAGCTGGAAAAGACGCGTGTACAACTGCAAGAGATGATCAAGCTACAAGTTGATGCTTCTCAAGAGCTTGCTGGTCTGACAGAGGTAATGACTTTAAGCATGTCAGAGACTAAAGAGTCAGCTCAAGAAGAGTTTAATGAGATTGATCAGCTTGCGACTGCAATGAGTGAAATGACCTCTACGGTACAAACGGTCGCTGACCATGCGCAAAATGCCTCAACGTTAACAGAGCAGGCCTCAACGCAAGCAGCGACAGGTCAACGTTTTGTCCAAGATACCGTGCAAAAAATCAGTGAGTTATCGAAAGATATTTCTGCATCAGCCCAAGCGGTTAATGAAGTCGAAGACAGTGTTGGTTCAATTGGTAGTGTGGTGGGCACCATCCAAGGTATTTCTGAGCAAACTAACTTACTGGCATTAAACGCAGCGATTGAAGCAGCACGTGCTGGTGAGGCGGGTCGCGGCTTTGCCGTGGTTGCTGATGAAGTACGTAACCTAGCTCAGCGTACCCAGCAGGCAACGGTTGAGATTCAAGATATGATCACTAAGCTGCAAACTAGCGCGAATTCAGCGGTAGAGCTGATGGAAAAGAGTGTGGTTGAGGCCGCAGAGGGCGTTGATCTTGTGACCAATGCAGGCAGCGAGTTAGATGGCATTGTTGGTCAGGTTAATCAGATCAATGACATGAACTTCCAAATTGCTACTGCGGCAGGTCAGCAAAGCAGCGTCGCAGAAGAGATGAACCTGAATCTAACCAATGTTCGCGAGTTGGTTGAAGCCTCTGTAACGGTAGTATCAGAGCTGTTAGAAACGTCTGAACTAATGCAGCAAAATGCCGAAGAGCTAGATAAGAAGATTACCTCGTTCCGAGTCTGATAATTGGCTAACTCTTTAATAATGCGCCCACTAATTGCTAGTGGGCGTTTTTTATTGGTTTAAGTCTGGTATAAATAGTCCATAACCTTTCAAAGGCTTATCGAAACAAGGAAGAATCATGCAATTGCCCCAGCAGCTCACGCCCATCTCTCATGCCGCACTAGAATCTCTTTTTGAATCGGATGCACTTTCTCATTGGTCTGAATCGACCTTGGAACAGCTTCGCTATGTGGCGGGTTTAAGTAAGTTTGTTGCCGACACATTATCCAGTGATGGGCAGCTGCAACAACAACTACCTGAGATGCTACAGGCTGAAACGCGTTGTGACAGTTACCGTGAGCGTTTGGCAGAGCAGTTGGCTGGCTGCAGTGATGAAATGCAAGGTCATCGAGTGTTACGTCAGTTTCGTAACCGTGAGGTGGTCTATATTGCGTGGCGTGATTTTACCGCGACTTGGACTTTAGAAGAGAGCTTAACGCACCTTTCTCAGCTCGCTGAAGCGATGATCTTTGAAACCTATCAATGGCAATACAAGATTTGTTGTGAGCAGTGGGGAACACCGACCAATGCCGCTGGTGAAGCGCAGCCAATGTTGATTATTGGTATGGGTAAATTAGGTGGTGGGGAGCTTAACTTCTCGTCGGACATTGATTTGATTTTTACCTACCCAGAAAATGGTGAAACTGAAGGGGCGCGTCGTAGTATTGCCAATGCTCAGTTCTTTACCCGCCTTGGTCAACGAATTATTAAAGCGCTTGATCAGCAGACCTTTGACGGTTTCTGTTATCGAGTCGACATGCGACTGCGTCCATTTGGTGATAGCGGTCCACTGGTGATGAGCTACGCAGCACTAGAAGATTACTACCAAGAGCAAGGGCGCGATTGGGAACGCTACGCGATGATCAAAGCGCGTGTAATGGGGCGTGAAATGTACCCGGAATACCAAGAGTTGCGTCAAATGCTGCGCCCATTTGTTTTCCGCCGTTATATCGACTTTAGCGCTATCCAATCTCTGCGTCGGATGAAATCGATGATCAGTAGTGAGGTTCGTCGCCGAGGGTTAAGTAACAACATCAAACTCGGCGCAGGTGGTATTCGTGAAATTGAATTTATCGCCCAGGTGTTTCAGCTAATCCGTGGTGGTCGTGAGCCAAGCTTGCGTCAAAGAGGGCTGCTTGAAACCATTGATGCGATTGAAGAGTTAGAGCAGTTGACTGCGCAAGAGACACAGCACTTACGCCAAGCTTATAAATTCTTGCGTCGACTGGAAAACTTACTCCAAGCCATGGCTGACAAGCAAACGCAAACCTTGCCCGAGTGTGACACCGAGCAACTGCAACTTGCCGTAGCGATGGGTTATCAGCAATGGGAACAATTGATTGCTGATGTTCAAACTCATATGGCCAATGTACATGCGGTGTTTGGTGAGCTGATTGGCGACGATGAAGAAGAGCAGCAAGATATCGCTAAACACTTTGTTGAACTGTGGGACATGGCGGCGAAGCAAGATGTGCTTGAGCAAATCCTAGAGACAGATATTCAAGCTGAGCAATCGCAGCAAATGGCTGAAACCATCATTCAGTTTAAGAAAGATTTGGCGAAGAAGACCCTTGGACCGCGTGGTCGAGAGGTGTTGAATCGCTTGATGCCGAAAATCTTTTCTGCAATTTATAGCCACAAAGATGCCCAATTTGGCCTGCCGCGAGTACTGCATTTATTGCATCGCATCGTCACGCGGACTACGTATCTAGAGTTGCTTGATGAGCATCAGGCGGCATTGATTCAATTGGTTCGCCTATGTACCGCGAGCCCAATGATTTCAGAGCAACTTGGTCGTTATCCGATCTTACTGGATGAGTTGATTGACCCGCAGCAGCTTTATAATCCAATTCCACTCGAAAGTTACCAAAGTGAGCTGAGAGACTTTCTTGCCCGTATCCCGGAAGATGATATGGAGCAGCAAATGGAAGCACTGCGTCAGTTTAAGCAGATATGTATCTTACGTATCGCTGCCGCGGATATCGCAGGTGTGCTGCCAGTGATGAAAGTAAGTGATCACTTAACCTATCTCGCTGAAGCTATCGTCGAGTCAGTAGTTGGCCAAGCTTGGCTGCAAATGACCGAGAAATATGGCGTTCCTTCTCATTTGAAAGACCGTGAAGGAAAAGGTTTTGCGGTTATCGGATATGGCAAAGTCGGCGGTTGGGAGCTGGGTTACAACTCAGATCTCGACATTGTATTTATGCACGATAGCCCGGTTCACTCTTATACTGATGGCAAGAAAGAGATCGACGCGCGTCAGTTCTACTTAAGACTTGCGCAGCGCATTATCCATATTTTCTCTACTCGTACCGCATCCGGTACACTGTATGAAGTGGATACTCGCCTACGTCCATCGGGAGCGTCAGGGTTATTGGTTAGCCCAACGGATGCCTTTGATGAGTACCAACGCCAAGATGCTTGGACTTGGGAGCATCAAGCTCTGGTTCGTGCACGGATGATTTACGGTGATGCTCCTCTGCAGCAAGCATTTGCTAAAACTCGCCATGAAATACTTACTTTGGTGCGTGATGAGGAAAAGCTGGTTAAAGACGTCTCAGAAATGCGCGTAAAAATGCGTGACCATTTAGGTGGTAAGAAAGCGGGGCGCTTTATGCTTAAGCAAGACCCAGGTGGCATTACCGATGTTGAGTTTTTAGCCCAATACTTGGTACTACGTCATAGTCATGAAAAGCCTAAACTGACGCGCTGGAGTGATAATGTACGTATTTTTGAATCCATGATGGCGCAAGGGATTATGGAAGAGGGTGCCGCGATGGCACTGACTCATGCCTATACCAGCATGCGCGATCAAATCCACCACCGCAACTTACTCAACCTAGATGCGGATGTGGCGGAAGAAAAATTTGTCAGCGAGCGCGAGCTTGTGATGAAACTATGGCACGAGTGGTTAGAATAACGCTGAACCTTTATGCTAAACTCTTGCCCGAATTAGAATTTGGAGATCCACAATGAAGCCAATCCTACCTAACTACAGTGATTCTGGTGTGCTTATCATCGGTGACGTGATGCTTGATCGTTACTGGTATGGCCCAACTGGCCGTATTTCACCTGAAGCGCCTGTGCCTGTAGTCAAAGTAGAGAATAATGAAGAGCGTCCTGGTGGTGCTGCTAACGTGGCAATGAATATTGCTTCGCTTGGTGGTCACGCTCATATTGTTGGTTTAACAGGGATTGATGAACCGGCCAAAGCACTCAATGAAACGCTTTCTGCATTGAAAGTAAAATGTGACTTTGTTGGATTACCAAATTATCCAACCATTACTAAATTGCGTGTAATGAGCCGCGGCCAACAGCTGATCCGCTTAGACTTTGAAGATAAGTTTGAAAATGTGGATGCAGAACTGATCCTTGACCGTATGGAGCAAGCGCTACCAAAAGTGAAATCAGTGGTGCTATCTGATTACGCGAAGGGTGCACTAGAGCACGTACAACAGTTTATTCAAAAAGCACGTGCAGCCAATGTTCCTGTGTTTATTGACCCTAAAGGTGCGGACTTCGAGCGTTACCGTGGTGCTACATTGCTGACGCCAAATATGGCTGAATTTGAGCTGGTGGTTGGTAAAGTTAAATCAGATCAAGAGTTGGCTGAGAAAGGCCTAGCGCTGATTGAAGAGTTCGACTTTGAAGCGCTGCTAGTGACTCGTAGTGAGCATGGCATGACGCTACTACGCCGTGGTCAAGAGCCGTTCCATCTACCGACTCAAGCTAAAGAAGTCTATGACGTAACAGGTGCTGGTGATACGGTTATCTCTGTGCTTGCAGCGTCAGTGGCAGCAGGCAAGCCGCTTGATGAAGCTTGTGCATTGGCAAACGCGGCAGCAGGCATTGTTGTTGGTAAGCTTGGTACTTCAACGCTATCTACTATTGAATTGGCAGAAGCGGTTCATGGTAGCCAAGATACGGATTTTGGCGTGATTGGTGAGCAAGCTCTGATTGAAGCTGTGAAAAAGGCTCAAGCAAAAGGTGAGAAAGTGGTCATGACTAATGGCTGTTTCGATATCCTGCATGCAGGTCATGTTTCTTACCTTAACCATGCTGCTCAGCTTGGTGATCGCCTAATTGTAGCGGTTAACACTGATGAGTCTGTGAAGCGTCTTAAAGGGCCTGGTCGTCCAGTTAACCCAACAGATCGCCGTATGGCAGTTCTTGCTGGATTAGGTGCGGTTGATTGGGTTGTACCATTTGGTGAAGATACGCCGCAACGCCTAATTTCTGAAGTATTGCCAGACTTACTCGTTAAAGGTGGTGATTACAAACCGGAAGAGATTGCTGGTGGTAAAGAAGTGATTGCCAATGGCGGTAAAGTTGAAGTACTTAACTTCGAAGATGGTTGTTCAACCACTGAAATCATCGATGCGATTAAAGGTGGCCGAGGCTAACCCGAGTTAATCGATATTAATGGTCGCTGATTAGCGGCCATTTTTGTATCTATAATCTAGATATAAAAAATGGAGCCAGTGGCTCCATTTTTTTATGAGTAGAAGACTGCTCTTCTAGGTCACTTATTCTTCTAGATCACCACAGAAGCGGTAACCTTCACCGTGAATCGTTGCAATGATTTCTGGTGTACCAGAAACTGATTCAAAGTGCTTACGAATACGACGGATTGTTACGTCTACTGTACGATCGTGTGGCTTAAGCTCACGACCAGTCATTTTCTTCAGTAGATCTGCACGAGTCTGGATCTTGCCTGGGTTTTCACAGAAGTGAAGTAGGGCACGGAACTCAGAACGTGGCAGTTTGTAACCATCACCGCTTGGGCTTACTAGCGATCGGCTGTTGATATCTAGTACCCAACCGTTAAATACGTACTTCTCAACGCTGCGTTTCTCTTCACTTACTACGCTTGAATTCATAGAGCGGTTAAGTAGGTTACGAGCACGGATAGTTAATTCACGTGGGTTGAATGGCTTAGTGATGTAATCATCTGCACCGATTTCTAGACCAAGAATCTTATCAACTTCGTTATCACGGCCTGTTAAGAACATTAGCGCAACATTTGCTTGCTCACGCAGTTCGCGAGCTAGCAGTAGACCATTCTTGCCCGGTAGGTTGATGTCCATAATAACCAAGTTAACTTGGTTGTCAGACAGCACCTGGTGCATCTCTTCACCGTCACTGGCTTCGAAAACAGCGTATCCCTCTGCTTCAAAAATACTCTTTAGAGTGTTACGAGTTACTTGCTCATCTTCAACAATAAGAATGTGCGGGGTTTGCATTGGCGGTACCTAAACTTGTGAAAAATTTGTGCTAATAGAATAAATTCTAGGCAAAAACATAACATACAGGTAATGTGATGTTGATAATAAACCAAAGCCTGTAAAATTACACTCTCTTTGATCGCCCGCCATCCATGGTGCTTACTTTCTACACTTGAGGTCCAAATTCCTCAGTATCCCATTAGTCTTTGAGGCGGATTTTATAATGTTAACAGCATGCTAACAACGTAGAAGTCTTAATTCCAATCACTTTGTTGATTTATATCAAGAGTTGGAATGTAACAAATATTAATAGTATCTACTAAATGTAAATTGTTTGGAGGCACCATGATAGATGCTGAGCTATGGCAAGCCTATTGCGACCCTTACTTCAGTTTTTCTGCGCCGCCTAAAAGTGCCACTTTTGCCATTATTACCGCTTGGAACCCGAGAAGTGTTTGCTTGTCTGAAAGTGATAATGACCTAAATAATCAACACTTAGCACAAGAAATAGACCATACTTGTTATACTAGTGTGCGAGTTGGCAACCAGAACTTTACTTGGAGTGAGGCCAGTTTTGCCGTCGATATCAGCCTAGAGCATGCGCTAATTTTAGGCCAAAAGTACCACCAAAATGCGATTTATTACGTAGAAGGAGAGTGGTTGTATTTAGTCTCCTGCTTAGAAGAACAAAGCAAGGTTTTGCTAGGGAGATGGCAAGATCGATGTAGATAATGGATTTAAGAAGCTCATGGAGGAAAAATGAAAGATATTACACCTGATATTTGTGACAAGCATGAAGACAAAGTGACGCTGCTAGCGCTGCCTCTGCATAGTTTTGGACGCAAGCTCGCCTTTTACGGCGAAATTGTTACGGTACGTTGCTATCACGATAATTCCAAAGTACGTGAGATGCTTAGCCAAGACGGTACTGGGAAAGTGTTGGTTGTTGATGGCCATGGTTCGTGTCAAAAGGCGTTATTGGGTGACCAACTTGCCATTCTGGCTATCGATAATAATTGGGAAGGTGTCATTGTAAATGGTGCGGTGAGAGACGTGGCAGCCATGTCGGAAATGGAACTCGGTATCAAAGCACTTGGAACTAACCCATTTAAGACTGAGAAGCGTGGGGTCGGCGAAGTGAATGTGACTCTCACAATCCACAATCAAATGATTCAACCTGGAGATTACATTTACGCTGATTGGAATGGTGTATTAATGTCAACCGAGTTATTGGACTGGAGCTAAAAGCGAAAGCCTAAACCTACCTCAACCCCTTTTTGCCACTCTTGATAATCGAGAGTGGCATGAATGTCCAAGTTTTCCGTTAGCTTTAAGCGGCTTGAAACTTCTGCAGAAAGGCTTTTCTCTTTGCCGTCTTCAACACTTTCTTCGCTCGAAGAGTGCAACATACTTTGAACCGATACTCTTGGTGTCACTTGGTAGCTTACGCCACTCAAGAAGCCCGTTTCATTGATCTTATCGCTATTGTTTAGACGCGCACCAACATAAAGATCAATGCTATCGAATACATTGTATGAGTAACCACCATCAACCTTCCAAGAATCAAAATCGCGTTGATCACTTTCACTGGAAATAAAGATCTTATGCGGTGAGGTATGTTGCTGAGATGGTAATGGAGGAAGCTCCGTGGCAAGTAGTGGACAGGCGAAAGCAAGCGCTGACAGGCTTAATATTATTTTCATTTGCCGCTCCTTGCTTGTTTTTTGTCCACTGCGTTTGTAATTAAAGCATAAAACGAATGAACTAGTAGTAACTTTTATATAGCAAAAAGTTATTATGATATGTGCTTATGGTTTCATTGGTCGGTTAAATAGATTTGTTACTTAAGTTTTATTTGTGAATGCGAGTAAAACGGAGTGTGAACAAAAAATAGTAACTTTTCATTGACGCAAGGATGAAAAATAGGTTAAACGTATGGGTAAGCAAACACATCGTGAAGATAAATAAAGTATGCAGCACCAAAGCCTAGTAATGACCACAACCATTATTATTACCGACATCGCAATTGTTGGGGCAGGCTGCTAAGCGAAAGAAATTCAAAAAAAGGCCTGTATCCAACAAGATACAGGCCTTTTTTTATGCCGATTTAAAACATTTTGGAGGAAGGGATGCGAGTTTTAAAGTTTGGAGGTTCATCATTAGCTGATGCTGACCGTTTTTTACGAGCAGCAGATATCATTGCTAATAATGCACAGCAAGAAGAAGTGGCAGTCGTGCTTTCAGCACCTGGAAAAACCACAAACAAGTTAGTTTCAGTGATCGAAGGTGCGCTGAAAAATGGTGAAGCTGAGCTGCAAATTGCTGAGCTAGAAGATTCTTTCCGCGATCTATTCCAAGATATTAAGCAAGTACTGCCTAATGTAGATGGCAGTGGTTATGACAACCAAGTTAAAACCTCTCTAACTCAACTGCGTCAGTTTGTTCATGGCATCAACCTGCTTGGTATGTGTCCAGACAACGTCAACGCGCGTATCATTAGTAAGGGTGAACGTGTTTCTATCCAGCTAATGAAAGCGGTTTTAGAAGCAAAAGGTCAAGCGGCAAGCTTAATCGACCCTATCCAATACCTGTTTGCTCGTGGAGAGCATTTAGAGGCGATGGTCGATGTTGAAGTATCGACTCAGAACTTCCGTCAAAATCCTCTTCCTCAAGGTCATGTTAATATCATGCCGGGCTTTACCGCGGGTAATGAAGCTGGCGAGTTAGTTACGCTTGGTCGTAATGGTTCAGATTACTCTGCAGCCGTACTCGCAGCTTGTCTACGCGCTGATTGCTGTGAAATTTGGACGGACGTTGATGGTGTCTATAACTGTGACCCACGCCTAGTCGATGACGCACGTCTATTAAAATCACTGAGTTACCAAGAAGCGATGGAGCTCTCTTACTTTGGTGCGTCAGTTCTTCACCCTAAAACCATCGCACCTATTGCCCAGTTCCACATTCCTTGTCTGATCAAGAACAGTTTCAACCCTCAAGGTGCTGGCACGCTGATTGGCCAAGATACTGGCGAAGATAAGCTGGCTATTAAAGGGATTACGACCCTAAGTGATCTGACAATGGTTAATGTCTCTGGTCCGGGTATGAAAGGCATGGTAGGCATGGCGAGCCGTGTATTCGGCGCGATGTCATCAGCAGGCGTATCAATTGTACTGATCACTCAGTCATCCTCTGAATACAGCATCAGCTTCTGTATTGAAGCGCAAGATAAGGCTCTAGCAGAGCAAGCGCTAACAGATACATTCGAACTGGAACTGAAAGACGGTCTACTAGAGCCAGTAGAGTTTATTAGCGATGTGGCTATTGTCACTCTTGTTGGTGACGGCATGCGTACGTCTCGCGGCGTTGCTTCGCAGTTCTTCTCATCTCTTGCAGAAGTGAACGTTAACATTGTCGCAATTGCTCAAGGCTCATCAGAGCGTGCTATCTCAGCGGTTATCCCAGAAGATAAGATTTCTGAAGCGATCAAAGCGTGTCACGAGAACCTATTCAACTCGAAACATTTCCTTGATGTGTTCGTTGTTGGTGTTGGCGGCGTTGGCGGTGAGTTGGTCGATCAGATTCAACGTCAGCAAGCGAAACTGGCAGAGAAAGGCATTGTGCTACGTGTTTGTGGTCTAGCGAATAGCAAAGGTCTGTTGCTGGATAGCGAAGGTCTGCCTTTAGACCATTGGCGTGACCGTATGAACGATGCTTCAGAAGAGTTCAGCCTAGCGCGTCTTATCTCTTTGGTTCAACGCAACCATATCATTAACCCAGTATTGGTTGACTGTACATCAAGCGAAGTTATCGCTAACCAATATGCAGACTTCTTAGCGGCTGGCTTCCACGTTGTTACACCAAACAAGAAAGCCAATACTGCTAGCATGGCCTACTACCACCAACTGCGTGATGTTGCGCGTAGCTCTCGCCGTAAACTTATGTATGAAACGACAGTAGGTGCAGGTCTGCCTGTTATTGAGAACCTACAGAATCTTATTGCAGCAGGTGATGAACTAGAGCGCTTTACCGGTATTTTATCGGGCTCGCTATCTTACATTTTCGGTAAGCTTGATGAAGGTATGACGCTTAGCCAAGCGACAAATATCGCTAAAGATAACGGCTTTACCGAGCCAGATCCTCGTGATGATCTATCAGGTATGGACGTGGCGCGTAAGCTGCTGATCCTTGCGCGTGAAGCAGGAATGAACTTAGAGCTTGAAGATGTGATCGTTGACCAAGCTCTGCCACCGGGCTTTGATGACTCAGGTTCTATCGAAGAGTTTATGGCTCGCCTACCTGAAGCTGATGCTTACTTTAAAGAGCAATCTGCTAAAGCGGCAGAAGAAGGTAAAGTACTGCGTTATGTCGGTGAAATCGCTGATGGTCAGTGCCGAGTGAGTGTTGCTGCGGTTGATGAAAATGACCCTATGTTCAAGATTAAAGATGGCGAGAACGCGCTGGCATTCTTTAGCCGCTACTACCAACCAATTCCGCTCGTTTTGCGTGGTTACGGTGCGGGTACAGAAGTAACGGCAGCAGGTGTCTTCTCAGACGTGATGCGTACATTAGGTTGGAAGCTAGGAGTATAAACATATGAGTCGTGGTATGGATGTAGTGGTTTACGCTCCAGCATCAATCGGAAATGTCAGTGTGGGTTTTGATGTGCTGGGGGCGGCTGTGTCCCCAGTTGATGGCACCTTACTCGGTGACCGAGTTCAAGTGAAAGCAGGCAGTGAGCCTTTTTCGCTAAAGACTGCTGGTAGCTTTGTTGCAAAGCTGCCTGAAAATCCGAAAGAGAACATCGTTTATGACTGTTGGCGTGTTTTCGCTCGTGAATTAGAAAAGAAAGGGGAAGCTCTACTTCCTCTTGAAATGACTCTTGAGAAAAACATGCCTATCGGTTCGGGCCTAGGTTCAAGTGCCTGTTCGATAGTCGCGGCATTAGATGCGCTAAACCGCTTCCATGGTGAACCACTTGATGAGACTGAGCTTCTGGCCCTGATGGGTGAAATGGAAGGGCAGATTTCTGGTGGTGTGCATTACGACAACGTTGCACCGTGTTACTTAGGCGGTGTGCAATTGATGTTGGAAGAGCTAGGCATCATCAGCCAAGAAGTACCATGTTTTGATGATTGGTATTGGGTAATGGCTTATCCAGGCATCAAAGTCTCGACAGCTGAAGCAAGAGAGATCCTACCATCTCAGTACCGTCGTCAGGATATCATTGCTCATGGTCGTCATTTAGCGGGCTTTATTCATGCGTGTCATTCGAATCAGCCAGAGCTAGCGGCAAAAATGATCAAAGACGTGATCGCTGAACCATATCGTGCGAAACTGCTACCTGGGTTTGCCGATGCTCGTCAGTATGCGGCAACCGCAGGCGCTTTAGCTACCGGCATTTCTGGTAGTGGCCCAACACTATTTAGTATTTGTAAAGATAAAGATGTCGCTGAGCGTGTCGCTCGTTGGCTCGAACAAAACTACGTACAAAATGAAGAAGGATTCGTCCATGTTTGTCGCCTGAACAAACAAGGTTCGAACGTAACAGGAAGTGAGCTATGAAGCTGTACAACATAAAAGAAAATGACGAACAAGTTTCCTTTGGCCAAGCCGTACGCCAAGGTCTAGGCCGCAATCAAGGTCTATTTTTCCCGCAAGAACTGCCTAAGTTTGATGATATTGATGCGCTACTTGCAGAAGATTTTGTTTCACGTAGTACCAAAATCTTATCAGCACTGATCGGCGATGAGCTGGCGGAAGAAAAAGTAAATTCAATGGTTGATGCAGCGTTCCAATTCCCTGCACCAATTAACAAGGTTAAAGATGGCGTTTACGCGTTAGAACTATTCCATGGTCCAACGCTGGCGTTTAAAGACTTTGGTGGCCGTTTTATGGCTCAGTCTTTAGCAGCCGTTTCTGATGGTGGGAAAATCACTATCTTGACCGCAACATCTGGTGATACTGGCGCTGCAGTTGCGCATGCCTTCTACGGCATGGAAGACATCAACGTTGTTATCCTTTACCCGAAAGGCAAAATCAGCCCGTTGCAAGAAAAGCTATTCTGTACACTAGGTAATAACATCCACACAGTTGCGATTGATGGCGACTTTGATGCGTGTCAGGCGCTAGTGAAGCAAGCATTTGATGATGCCGCGCTACGTGAAGAAATCGGTCTGAACTCAGCAAACTCAATCAATATCTCACGTCTAATGGCGCAGATTTGTTACTACTTTGAGGCTGCGTCTCAGCTAAGCAAAGAAGAGCGTGAAAACCTAGTTGTATCGGTACCAAGTGGTAACTTCGGTAACCTAACGGCAGGCTTGCTAGCAAAAGCACTAGGTTTACCAATTAAGCGCTTTATTGCGGCAACCAATGAAAATGACACGGTACCTCGCTACCTAGAAACAGGTAAGTGGGATCCAAAACCAACCGTTGCAACAACATCGAACGCGATGGATGTAAGTCAGCCAAATAACTGGCCTCGTATCGAAGAACTATGCCAGCTGAAAGGTTGGGGCTTAGATACGCTAGGTAAAGGTAAAGTGTCTGACGAGCAAAGTGCTGAGTCGGTACGTGACCTTAAAGCACAAGGTTACCTATGTGAGCCGCATGGCGCGATTGCATACCGCTTGCTTGATGAGCAGCTTCAAGAAGGCGAAACAGGTCTGTTCCTATGTACTGCGCACCCAGCGAAGTTCAAAGAAGTGGTTGATGAGGTTCTAGGTTCAGACATCGACTTGCCAGCGCCGCTTGCTAAGCATGCAGCGATGGAGTTGCTATCTGAAGATCTAGCCAATGACTTTGACTTACTAAAAGAAGTGTTACGTCGAGTGCAGAAATAACTTGCCTAGATTTGAATACTAAAAAGGTCACCTCGGTGACCTTTTTTTTGTTTTTGTGGCTAGTTACTTAATAGTCATTCCATAGAGTGACGAAGGAGCGAGTAGGGAATCTCCAAATGTATTCGACTTGCTTTAAGAGATCCCCAATTCGTTCGTGCCTCACTCTTGAGGATGACTCTAAAATTAAAGGGTTGGCATTGTGCCAACCCTCCAACAACTCTTGTTTAACGGTTCAGTGCAAAAGTAGGCAGTGATAAGTGCCAACGTATCGCACCCAAGCGAATCAACAGAGTCGAAAATACGCCAGCTAAGAAGGCGGTATCGCTGTCGCAGCCCATCGCCAGGGCCGTAGTATGAAAGACACCACCAATGATACAGGCGGTCGCGTAGACTTCACTTCTCAGTACCATCGGCACTTCTCGAGCGAGAACATCACGAATGATGCCGCCGCCACAGCCAGTAATCACACCCATGATGATTGCGACTAAAGCAGAGTCTTGGTAAGCCATGGTTTTCTCTACACCGATACCAACAAATACCGCTAAGCCAATCGCATCGCAAACAGGCAGGATCCACCAAGCGAGACGCTTTGGTCGTCTAACAATAATCATTGTCAGCAAGCAAGTGATGAGAATCGTCCACAGGTAATTGGTGTCGGTGATCCAAAAGACGGGGGTAGCCCCTAATGCCATATCGCGAATGGTGCCACCACCAATGGCAGTCACACTGCCCAAGACGGCAACTCCAAAAGGATCCATTTTTAATCGGCCTGCAAGCAGGACACCTGAAATGGCAAAAATTGCCGTACCGAACAAGTCGATAACGTAAAGCAGCATGGAATCCATGTTACTAAAATCTCTTACTAAATATGGGAACAAGAAGTGAGGAGGAATTGTACGAGATCTTGTAGTTAAACGTTAGCGTTTTTCCCTTGTGGTCTCGAAATGCTCACAAACTTGCTCAATCGCGTTAAGTGTTCGCGGAGTGGGGCGGTTAATCCAATCGGAATTGAGTGACCAGATATGGTTGCTTTGCACCGCTGATAATTGCTCGCGCCATTTTTGCCACATATTGCCATTTTCGATGGTATGCTCAGAGGTGAAGATAACATCAGGGTTTTGGATGATCACTTGTTCCATGCCGACCTGCGGGTAAGGCGCTGCGCTATGCTCAAAAATGTTTTCACCGCCACAGAAGCTAAACACTTCGCTCGGCCACTTTCCTTTGGCTAGGGTGATAATCGGCTGCTCACTAAGCTGATAGAAGTAGCGTACTGGGATATCAGTTTGATACTTAGCTTTTAGGTCTTTTAAGCTCTGTCTGAAGTCGTTTGCTGCTTGTTTACCAACACTAGGGTCGTCAGAGTATTGGCTGAGCTGTTCAATATTGTTCGCAATATCTGCCAGTGAGTTGGTCTGAGAGTAATAGATCTCAAAGCCAAACTGCTCGAGTTTTTTGAGTTCGCCGATTGGGTTACCTGCTGGCCAAGCAATGATTAAATCAGGTTGCAGAGCAATGATGCGCTCAATTTTGATTCCTTGGTAGTTGGACACCTTCTCGATGTTTTTAGCTTGCTCAGGATAATCACTGCGCTCACTGACCGCGACCAGTTTATCGCCAAGCCCTGCGGCAAAAGCGATTTCTGTTGCGTGTGGTGCAAGGCTTACGACCTTTTCAACCGTGGCTGCATGAGCGGTTGAAATAGCGATGGTTGTTAGGGCGAAAAGGTAGCGTCGCATTTAAAATCCTTGGTAGATGAGGCCCATAATAAGGCTTTGAATTACAATCCAAGCGAACATACGCCAGGCGAGCAATTTCTGCACTTGGGCAACATGAATAGCCGATGGCGCAATGCGTCCGCCTAGTTTAGCTCTGACCGCTTTGTGCTTGTCATAGATGGCGGGACCACCTAGAGATAGTTCCAGCTTCGCGCCAACGGAAACCAATAGCCATGCTGGCCCAGGTAGCGGCCAAGATTTGGCTTGCTGCGAGATAAGCTGCGCGGTTTGTTTTGCTCGATGGCCAATAGCAATCATGATGGCAAACAGACGCATCGGGATAAAATCTAATACAGCTACCGCGCGTACGGCCGGAATGCCAAATGGGGAAAACTGTTGTCTTGATGGAGACCAAGCCCGGGCAAGTTCAACACTCATTCGATATAGAAAAGCGCCGATGCCGCCACCAATGGCGTACCAAAACAGCACTCCAACCACATTACGACCGTAAGACATGATCAACGTTTCTGAGCCCGCTTTACCCAGCCCTAATAATGAAAGAGAGGAGGTTGAGCGATTGACGATGGGCTTGATCAACATTTTGGCGTGCTCTTTATCTTCACGAGCCAACGCCGCGACAAATTGTGCAGTGAATTTATCGGTATTGCGCCAGTCAATTGCGAGTAATAAAAAAGCTAGCTCGAACAGTTGAGGTTGCCATACCAGTGGCTTGAGTGCGATCAACACTATTAGCATAGGCAGTAGCATCAATAACCAAGCTAAAGTGCCTGAAATGATGCTTTGCGAGTAATTGCTATTGTTATTAACTTTATCTGCCAACTGCTCGGCAAATTTATGCCAAAGTATTGCGGGATGCGCTTCGCGGGGGAAAGGAAGAATGAGGTGAAACAACAGAGCGCCCCATAATACTAGGAGCGCTCCATTTGCGTAAAAGTGATTGAATATATCTTCCATGATATCGCTTGTTTTCCTTACAAAGGCTTATTTCAGAAGATCAACTATTTTAATCACCATCTCTGATGAGCTCTTAGCCGCTAGCGGTAGGAATTCATCGAAGGTCATGCCTGCTTCTTTGTCAGCAACGTCTGAGATAGCGCGTACAACGACAAATGGGACTTTGAATTGATGACAGGTTTGAGCAATAGCTGAGGCCTCCATCTCGACAGCAACAACAGAAGGGAAGTTCTGGCGAATAAATGCTTGGCGTTCTGCGCTCGCAATGAAGGCATCACCTGTACAAATTAGGCCACGCACTGCATGAGTATCTTTCATTTTCGCTAGGGCTTTTTCAGCGACATCCATTAGCTTTTCGTCTGCGATGAACGCGGCTGGCTGTTGTGCCATTTGACCGATCTCATAACCAAAAGCGGTTACGTCAGCATCGTGGTGACGAACTTCGGTTGAAATAACTACATCACCAACGTTTAGACTTGAATCAAAGCCGCCTGCTGAACCTGTGTTTATCACTACGTCTGGCTGGTACTCATCAAGTAGGATTGTTGTACCCACAGCTGCCGCTACTTTACCAATACCTGATTGAAGCAAAACCACCTCAACACCGTTGATCTGACCTGAGAAGTAAGTACAACCTGCTTTGCTAACTTCTGTACGGTTTTCAATTGCTTGTTTAAGAATGGAAACTTCTTGCTCCATTGCACCAATGATGCCGATTTTCATAGAGAATCCTGTTTATTCAAATAGGTAGGTTTTGTTGGCCTAAGTGTAACAGAAAAGGCAAAGATAGGAACGGGCAGCGCCCTTCGAACCTACCTTTGTCATTCCCTAGACTGACGAAGTCCGTTCTCGCATCCCACATCCATATCCTCCCACGCGAAGCGTGCAAATAGCTATTGCTTAACTTCTAGACATCCCATATAATTCGCGCTCCTCGTGTCGGCTGAATCAGAGATTGGCTGGCACAATGTTTAACTTACTCTTATTTAGGAGAGAATTATGTCTCTGAACGCAGAAACTAAAGCAGCAATCGTTGCAGAATACGCACGTGCTGAAGGCGATACTGGTTCACCAGAAGTTCAAGTAGCTCTACTTACAGCTTCTATCAACCACCTACAAGGTCACTTCAAAGCACACAAAGGCGATCACCACAGCCGTCGTGGTCTTCTACGTATGGTTTCTAGCCGTCGTAAGCTTCTAGACTACCTTAAAGGTAAAGATCTTGGTCGTTACCAAGAGCTAATCAAACGTCTAGGTCTACGTCGCTAATTAGCGACTGCATAGCAGTTTGTTAGAAAGGGGCTTTAAGCCCCTTTTTTGTTGCCCGTTACTTATTTTCATTGCTATAGCTTAGCCAAATCACTTTTATACCGTTATACTACGCACGGTAAAAATCCCTAATTGGGATTTTCTACGTAATTACTCATAGCATTGCAGTCAACCACGTCGACCAAAAGGTCGCGACTATTCAAAGTGAACTCCCCAAATAACAGTTCATTTTCACTAGTCGCGATTTGTAATGCCTTGAGTTTCAATCAATATCATCTGAGCACTATCGAATGATAGATGGCTGAGAAACAAGGAATTTCCATGTTCGAAAAACCAGTTGTTAAAACGTTCCAGTACGGTAACCACACAGTTACTCTAGAAACTGGCGTTATTGCACGTCAAGCTACTGCAGCAGTTATGGTTACTATGGACGATACATCAGTATTCGTATCTGTAGTTGGTAAAAAAGAAGCGGTAGAAGGCCAAGACTTCTTCCCTCTAACAGTTAACTACCAAGAGCGTACTTACGCTGCAGGTAAAATCCCTGGTGGCTTCTTCAAGCGTGAAGGTCGTCCTTCTGAAGGTGAAACACTGACTGCTCGTCTAATCGACCGTCCAATTCGCCCTCTATTCCCGGATGCATTCAAAAACGAAGTTCAGGTTATCGCGACAGTTATGTCTGTAAACCCTGACGTTCAACCAGACATCGTAACAATGATCGGTACGTCTGCTGCTCTTGCTATCTCTGGTATCCCGTTCAACGGTCCTATCGGTGCAGCACGTGTTGGTCACGTTGATGGTCAGCTAGTACTGAACCCAAGCAACACTGAGCTAGCAACGTCTAAGCTTGACCTAGTTGTTGCTGGTACTGAAGGCGCTGTTCTTATGGTTGAGTCTGAAGCAGACAACCTAACAGAAGAAGAGATGCTTTCTGCAGTAGTATTCGGTCACGATCAACAGCAAGCTGTTATCTCTGCAATCAACGAATTCGCAGCTGAAGTAGCGACTCCAGCTTGGGGTTGGGTTGCTCCTGAAGAGAACACTGCACTGATAACTAAGATTGCTGAACTAGCAGAAGCTAAGCTTGTAGAAGCTTACCAAATCACTGAGAAGATGGCTCGTTACGACCGTATTCACACGATTGCTGCAGAAGTAAACGAAGTACTACTTGCTGAAGATCTAGAAGCAAATACAAAAGAAATTCACACTATCTTCCACGATCTAGAGAAGACAGTTGTTCGTCGTAGCATCATCGCGGGTAACCCACGTATCGATGGTCGTGAAAAAGACATGGTTCGTGCGCTTGATGTACGTACTGGCGTTCTTCCACGTACGCACGGTTCTTCACTATTCACTCGTGGTGAAACTCAGGCAATCGTAACTGCGACTCTAGGTACGCAGCGCGATGCTCAAATCATCGACGAGCTAACAGGTGAGCGTAAAGATCACTTCCTACTACACTACAACTTCCCTCCATACTGTGTAGGCGAAACTGGTTTTGTAGGTTCTCCTAAGCGTCGTGAAATCGGCCACGGTAAACTAGCTAAGCGTGGTATTGCTGCAGTAATGCCATCTGTAGATGAGTTCCCATACACAGTACGTGTAGTATCAGAAATCACAGAATCTAACGGTTCTTCTTCAATGGCTTCTGTATGTGGTACTTCTCTAGCACTTATGGATGCTGGTGTTCCAATTAAAGCTTCTGTTGCGGGTATCGCAATGGGTCTAGTTAAAGAAGGCGACGACTTCGTTGTTCTTTCTGACATCCTTGGTGACGAAGACCACCTAGGTGACATGGACTTTAAAGTAGCAGGTACTAACGACGGTATCACTGCACTTCAGATGGATATCAAGATCGAAGGTATCACTAAAGAGATCATGCAAATTGCACTTAACCAAGCGCAAGGTGCACGTAAGCACATCCTATCTGTAATGGATGAAGCGATTTCTGGTGCTCGTGATGATATCTCTGAGTTCGCTCCGCGTATTCACACAATGAAGATCAGCGCTGAGAAGATCAAAGACGTTATCGGTAAAGGTGGTGCAGTTATCCGTGCTCTAACTGAAGAGACAGGTACAACTATCGAAATCGAAGACGACGGTACAATCAAGATTGCTGCAACTGAAGGTACAGCTGCGAAAGAAGCAATCCGTCGTATCGAAGAGATCACTGCAGAAGTTGAAGTGGGCCGTATCTACACAGGTAAAGTTGCTCGTCTAGCTGACTTCGGTGCATTCGTTACTATTCTTCCTGGTAAAGATGGTCTAGTACACATCTCTCAAATCGCTGACAAGCGCGTTGAGAAAGTGTCTGATTACCTTGCTGAAGGTCAAGAAGTTCAAGTTAAAGTACTTGAAATCGACCGTCAGGGCCGTGTTCGTCTAAGCATGAAAGAAGCGGTAGAAAAGACAGAAGAAGCAGCTGCTGAAGAAAAGCCAGCAACTGACGCATAATTTAGCCATTTTAGGCTATGAGTGAATTAGCCTATTTTGCTAAAAGCATGTTATAAAGGGAGCATTACGCTCCCTTTTTTAATGTGGATAGACTGAGACTTTGCTCAGTGACAGGAGTACCTATACGTGAAATGGTTTCGAACAGCATCGATTAGTCTTGCACTATTAGTCACCGCCGGTTGTGCCTCAACCTCCAATGACAATGCTCAATGGCTATACCCACCAATGGCTGTTCCTTTGCAGGCTAGTGTGCAGCAAGAAGTTCAGATTGCTCGTTTATCTCAGCTGCTAACGCGCCCTGATTTATCGAATGATGTTAGAGCAAAAATGCTTTATGAGCGCGGTAACTATTATGACAGCGTTGGTTTGCGTGATTTGGCTCGATTGGACTACAACCAGTCACTGGCATTGAATCCTGCACAGCCGGATCTGTTCAATTTACTTGGTGTCTACTTTACCCAAGTGGGTGAGTTTGATGCTGCGTATGACGCATTTGATTCAACTCTCGAATTAGCCCCAGGTAATACTTATGCTGCTCGTAATCGAGCCATTGCTTTGTATTACGGCGATCGCATCGATCTTGCGTTAGAAGATATCCAAAAACATTACGATCAAGATCCAAGCGATCCATTTAGAGCACTGTGGCTGTATATCGTTAAGCATGAAAAATCCCCTGAGTTGGCACGCCAAGAGTTGGAGCAAAGCTACCAGAACCGCGATGAGCAATGGGGGTGGGTATTAGTGGCGATCACTTTAGGTGACGTGACTGAAGAGCAAGCCTTCAAAGCGATTCTTGCTGGTACAAGAGACAACACGGTTTTAGCTCAACGCCTAACAGAAGCGTATTTCTACTTAGGTAAGCGTTACCAAGCCGAAGGAGACTTCGCTAGCGCGATCTCTTTGTATAAATTGGCGATCTCATTTAACGTATTCGAATATGTTGAGCACCGTTATTCCTTCCTTGAATTGAGCCGTATCTACAATCAAGTTAAAGCGGAGCACTTAGCTAAAGCAAAACAAGCGCAAGCTAACAACACTCAGTAACTAAAATGAACGAAAAGAAAACCGCTGCTCTCAGCGGTTTTTTTTATTGCCTAAAATTTGATTATGGCTAAAATAGTTAGCCTTGCTAACTAAAAGTAACATCCATGACTTTAGAAAAGAACTTGATTGAGTTAGAACGATTCTGTTCTAAAGCTTGGCGTGTCTATGCCAAAGAAGATCCGTTATCACTGCTGAGTTTTAATGAGTTTGATTACCTTAGAGTGATCCAAACTTCATCTGAAGGGATGAGGATTACTGACTTAGCGGAAGAGATGAAGGTGACCAAACCATCGGCATCAAATATGGTCGCGCGCCTAGAAAAGAAAGGCTTAGTACGTAGAGTCGCCTGTAATGAAGACGCACGTTCTAAGCGAGTAACTTTGACGGAAAAAGTGATTCAGGATTTATCCCTAGAGCAAGTTGTTTATAAGGAAATTGCCCAAGCGATGAATGCCAAACTATCGGCTAAAGAAGTCGAACAATTGGTATCGCTGTTAGAGAAATCATTAAAAGCTTAAATTTAATTATTTAGTTAGCCTTGCTAACTAATGGTGATGAGAATGCAAACTTCAATCTATAAACAGTTCTGGAAATACACCATCCCCACCGTCGCAGCGATGTTGGTCAATGGTTTATACCAAGTTGTTGATGGAATCTTTATTGGCCGCTATGTCGGCGCCGATGGTCTAGCGGGAATTAATGTCGCTTGGCCAGTGATTGGTTCGATCTTAGGCATAGGTATGTTGGTCGGTGTCGGCACCGGAGCGCTTGTCTCTATCCGTCAGGGGGAGGGGGACAATGCCGGAGCTAAGCAAGTCCTCACTACTGGTCTGTTACTCCTGTTAGTGTTGATGCCAATTGTGGCTGGTGGATTGTTCCTATTTGCTGACGACTTTTTACGTTGGCAAGGCGCTGAAGGGCGTGTCTACGAGTTGGGGCTACAGTATCTGCATATCTTGATCGGTGCTTGTGTCTTTACTCTGGGTTCCATCGCGATGCCGTTCTTACTGCGTAATGATGATAGTCCGAATTTAGCGACTATGCTGATGGTAGTTGGTGCTGTGGTGAATATTGTGATGGACTACATCATGATTGCGCTATGGGGCTGGGAGCTTACAGGTGCGGCGGTAGCAACCGCGATAGCGCAGGCAGTGGTGACTGCGTTAGGTTTAGCGTATTTCTTCTCGTCGAGAGCTAACTTACGACTTAAGATCAGCGAGTTCAAACTGAAGCTTGCTGCTGTACCACAGATTTTTGCCATTGGTACCTCAAGCTTCTTTATGTATGCCTATGGTTCAATGATGGTTGCACTGCACAACAGCCTGTTTACTCAATATGGCGATGTGTTGATTATTGGCGCGTATGCGATTTTGGGCTATATCGTCACGGTTTACTACCTGACAGTCGAAGGGGTTGCTAATGGTATGCAGCCACTAGTGAGTTTCAACCATGGTGCGCGTAACCAAGATAATATCCGTAAGTTATTAAAAGTGGCGATGACGACATCGATCTTGATTGGAGTTGGTTTCGTTGTACTACTCAACTTGTTCCCACGTGAATTTGTCTCAGTATTTAACTCGTCAGATAACCAGTTGATTGAAAACACTGTGCTTGGTATTCGCCTACATTTGTTTGCATTGTTTTTAGACGGCTTCTTAGTGGTCGCAGGTGCGTATTACCAGGCGATCAATAAAGGCAGCAAAGCGATGTTCGTTACTGTGGGTAATATGCTGGTTCAGTTACCTTTCTTGTACATTATGCCCAAGCTATTTGGTGTCGCAGGGATCTGGATTGCGTATCCGCTATCGAACATTGCCTTGAGTGCAGTTGTGATCTTTATGCTACTCAAAGATATTCGTCGTTACCAAGCGCCGCAAACAGAGCAGGCTATCGCATAGAAAAAGGGGGCTCATAGAGCCCCTTTTTGTTGGTATTGATGTGCAGGAAGTGAGATTAGATATTTTTCACTTCTAGGCCTGCAAGTTGATGCCAATAGCCATTGCACTGGCGACTTTCGATGGTCGAAGGACTGTTGCCATCTTCATTGGCGCGGAACTTATCCACTTGTGAAAAAGTATCGATACCAAGCGGGCTAAGGCGAACCACATCAACCAAACCATTCATGCTTGGCAGATCATTGATAAGGTTATAGCAATAACCAGATTGAGTCTGAATGCCGTTCAGGTTAAACACTTCTTGGCCTTCCTGACTGCTTACTTGGATACCGGTAGGGTATTTAATGCAGCACGTCTCACAGTCATCTTTAGCTTTATTTTCAGCGCGAGCAGTAAAGCAGCGAGCAGAGTACGCCAGTGGTAGGTAACCGTGGCTAAACACTTCGACTTCAAACTTACCTTTGATACCCAACTCATCACATTGAGTCAGCACATTGCCTAGCCATTCACGTGACAGTTCAACCGGCATACACCAGCGCGTCATACCTTGTTTCAAAAACAGGTTCAAGGTGTGTGCGTTGTAAGTATTGACCGCAGGGCCAACGACGAAAGGAACCTTGTGCTCATGGGCTAATTGAATTGCTGATACATCGTTTGCTTCAATTGCGAAGTCACCGTTGTTGATGTATTTCTTCATCACATTGACTTCACTTGGTGCCTCAAGCAATGCCATAGTAGACAGTACAACTTGTTTACCAGCGCTGCTGAGCTCTTTGGCAATATCGAACCAATGGGCAGGCTTCATCTCTCGACGTTTAGAACAAACGCTTTCGCCCAGATAAATAATATCCGCAGAGCTACTTTTCGCCTGGTTGTAAAAGTCTTCGACGTCTTGCTTTGGCCAGAAGTAAAGCAATGGGCCTAATGCATATTTCATGTTGTTTTCCATTCTTTCTTTACTGCCATTTACGATGATAAGCACCAAGCGTGGTCTGGGTACCTTCCGATACATTAGCCAGTGCGGCATCCCAAGCTGGTTCAACATGGTAGCTATCTGGCTTCGCTAGGTAACGGTCGATAGCCGCACGCCATGTACGAGTCACTTGCTCAACATAAGCCGGACTACGCTGACGACCTTCAATCTTCACGGAAGCAACGTTGGCAGCAAACAAGTCCGGTAGCATAGATAAGGTATTCAAACTGGTTGGCTCTTCCAATGCGTGGTAAGCCTTAGTTTGATTTTCAAGATCCGCGGTGAAGCGACCCTTACATAACGTTGGGTAGCCAGCATTTTCGCCATCACTGTAACGGTCGATAAGGATATCATTGAGGCGTGACTCCAAACCGTTATCTGTCTCTTGCCAACGAACATATTTTGCTGGTGAGCAAGCGCCGACCGTATTTGGTGATTCCCCAGTCATGTATGAAGAAAGGTAGCAGCGACCTTCTGACATAATACATAGGCTGCCAAAGGCAAACACTTCGAGCTCAACATCACTGGTGATATTGCGTGACAGCTGTTTCACCTGATGGATAGACAATACGCGCGGTAAGACAACACGCTTAACATTGAAGTTGTTCTTATAAAAATCGATAGCAGCAACGTTGGTCGCTGATGCTTGAACAGAGAGGTGAAGTTCAAGTTCAGGGTATTTACGCGCGGCATACTCCAGAACGGCAATGTCTGCGACAATTAGCGCATCAACCCCACTATGGGCTGCGCGGTCAACCGCTTCTGTCCAACGCTCAAATCCATTCGGGTGAGCAAAGGTGTTCAACGCAACATGAATCTTTTTGCTGTTGTCATGAACATACTGCACCGCTTTTTCGAGTTTTTTACCAGTGAAATTCAAACCCGCAAAATGTCGCGCATTGGTGTCATCTTTAAAACCGATATAGACCGCATCTGCGCCACAATCAATTGCAGTTTTTAATGCAGGTAGGTTACCTGCTGGGCATAGGAGTTCCATTGCTCTACCAAGACTGTGTTCTTCTGAAATTGCTGAGCATTTTATGAAGAATTGTGAATGGCAAATTTGATGTAAGGCAGGTTTGAGTGAGTTTCTAAGTTAAATACTCACTTGGAGTTAGTTTTTGTGGCGACGATTTTGCGCAAACAGCTCTTCAACCTCTTGTCGTGGCTGCGGGCGATAGAAGTGGAAGCCCTGAATAGAGTTACAGTTGAGGTTAGACAATAGGGTTGCCTGTTGCTGGGTTTCAACCCCTTCCGCTACCACCGTTAAGTTGAGTGATTTACCTAGGTTGATGATGTTTTCAATCACGGTGATTTGCTTCGGTAGGGTATCGATATCTGAGATAAAGGCGCGGTCAATTTTAAGCTCATCAATCGGGAAGCGTGCTAAGTATGATAACGACGAGTAACCAGTACCAAAGTCGTCAATTGATAGCGCAAACCCAAGTCTCTTAATCGCATTGAGCATTTGCAGAGTGTGTTCACTGTCGCTCATCACGGCACTTTCAGTAAGCTCAAAGGTGATGCAGCTAGGATCAAGTTCCGTCGTGCGAAGCAGTTTCTCCATATAATCAATCAGCTTAGGGTTACCAAACTGTTCTGGTGACAAGTTGATCGCCACGCGGCCAGGTAAGATACCTTGCAGTTTCCAGCGTTTAACCGTTGAAAATACATCGCGCATCACTACGCGACCTAGGTGCTCGATAAGACCTGCACGCTCCGCGACAGGAATGAACGCGCCCGGACTGATATAGCCTTCAACAGGGTGTTTCCAGCGGATCAACGCTTCGGCGCCGTTAATACTAAAGTCACGCGCGTTTACTTTAGGTTGATACCAAACTTCTAAGCCGTTTTGCTGTAGCGCTTTTTGCAGTTCAATCTCAAGCCAAAGACGCATACGCGCTTCTTTGTTCATTTGATCATTGAACTTAATTAGACGGTTACGGCCGCGATCTTTTGCTTCATACATCGCAGTGTCAGCATTTTGCAGCAGAATTCGCGCGTCGTTGCCATCGCCAGGGTAGGCGACACTACCAATTGAACAAGCCAGTCGCTTACTGAAGTGGTGCAGATCGAAAGGCTGATTAATCAATGAGATAATGCGTTCTGACAACATTTCAACCATGCGGTTATTGTCAGGCTCAGGCAGAATAATGCCAAACTCATCCCCTCCTAAATGCCCTAATACCGCGTGTTGCGGTAAAAGACGCTTAAGACGAGAAGAGACTTCTTTAATCACTTTGTCACCAATATGGTGGCCCAAAGAATCATTAATGTTTTTGAAGTTATCGATATCGAGATAGAGCATGATCAGCGGCGTTTCATTATGAATCAGCTGCTCAAGTCGTTTAGTAAAGCCGAAACGATTGTATAGCCCGGTTAGAGAGTCTAAGTGGGCATCTTCATGTTGTGTGCTTGAGAAAGAAACTTGGCCGGACTCCGCATCTTGAATCAGCACTAGTTGCGAGTCACTACCCAAGACCATAGTTGAGTCAGCAAGCAATTGTACTTTACGCTCAAAACCGCAGCGAGGCCCTGTTAAACACGTTAGCGGTGTTTCACTTAACTGATCGACGAAAGTGTCTGAAAAGACCGTTTTCGTTTTCTCGTCGACAAACAAGCGAGATAGATTTTCGCCAAGGATGTCTTGCATTGATTCAAAGCCGAGTAAGCGCAGAGCCGCTGGGTTGGCAGAGATGATGCAATCATCTTCGAGAAGGAAAATACCTTCAGGCAATAAGGAGGTTAGTGTAGAAAACTTACCTTCCGACTCTTCGAGCGAGCGAACTAAGATTTGCTTTTCTGAAGTATCGAGCGCGTGAAAAATCACATGCTCAATTTTGCCATCATTATCGATAGGAGAGAGATTGAAATGCAGGCTAGTCTCAAGGCCGAGATCACCAATGGTCATTTCTGCTTCAATGGATTCGCCTTTGAAGGCTCTCGCATAGTAAGGCTTGAGGTGATCATAGAACTGCTGACCCATGATCTGGCTGTCATTCATACCGGCTAATTCGGTTGAGGTTAAACCTGCAATATCACAATAGCGCCCGTTAACCATGGCATAATTATGCTGGTTATCCAGAATGGCGAAAAAAAACGGACTATTGGCCGTTATTTTTGTAAACCAGTGCTGTAATTGTTGCGATAGCATCAAGTTTGTTCCGACTCTCCGACGAGCTATATATTCACAGTATAAGTGAATCTGAGTGATGTAATTACTATAACTGTCCTAGCGCCTAGTTTAAAGAGTTAAACCAGAGCACCTATTTTTTGATAAATAACAGGAATTGGCAGTAAAACATACTCTATGATGGGGGACTTAGCTAACAAAGTAACGGATAATTCGCGTGATTAACAAGATTCGCACCCAACTAGTTCAAAATGCCGCATCAATTTTGCGATCTCCAGTCCACTTATTGCCTCAAACTGTACAAAAAAAAGCCTTGCTTGAAGGGCTGAAAACCGTGTTTAAAGAAGCGTTAGAAGATGGTGACTTTGAGTTTCTTGAAGGTAAGTGGCTAAAAGTAGAAGTAAAAGATATGCAGCTAAGTTGGTTGATTAGCTATGAAAATGAACAAATTATCGTGGCAGATCACGAAGTCAAAGAAGATGTGCTATTTAGCGGCAACCTCAATGACCTTGTTTTGATTGCTGGACGTAAAGAAGACCCAGATACTTTGTTCTTCCAACGCCGCTTAAAAATTGAAGGTGATACTGAGCTAGGGCTTGAAGTTAAAAACCTCATGGACAGTGTTGACCTCGAATCTTTACCAAAAGCATTACAAACTCTTCTAAATCAACTAGCCGATTTTGTGCAAAAAGGCTTACAATCGCCAACAACACAAAAAGAGGTTGTAAATGCTTATTCGAACTGAAGCGCCAGCGGATATACTGGCTATCGATAGATTGATAAAGTCTACGTTTGAGACCGAGGCCGAAGCCAACTTGGTGATGAAGCTGAGAGAAAATGGTCGTCGTACACTTTCCCTTGTTGCCTGTAGCGATGAAGGCGAAGTCGTTGGTTATGTGCTGTTTAGTCCAGTAACCATTGATGGTAGTGATCTTAATTGGCAGGGGTTGGCACCTCTAGCGGTACATCAAGATTATCGTAACCAAGGTATTGCTGCTGAACTAGTAAAAGAGGGTTTCTCTTCTTTACTTGAGTTTGGTTACCCAGCTTGTGTGGTACTTGGCGATCCTGCTTATTACGCTCGCTTTGGTTTTGAAAATAGTGCTAAGTTCAATATGCATTGCCAATGGGATGTGCCGGAAGGTGCCTTCCAAGTTGTAGCATTGGCAGAAGGTGAACTGGATGGCCATTCTGGCCTAATCGAGTACAGCCCTGAATTTTCAGGAATTTAGAACGCAATAATAGAGGGATGAAGGAAAAGTTATACTTTTGTCCTTTTTTTGACCGCTTAAGTCTAAGTGCGTGCTTTTTTGAAAAAATCTACTTGTCAGCGTAATCGTGTTTCGCTAGTATTGCTCGGCCTTCGAAAAGGAGGTCGCTAGCCTTGTTCAAAAACACGATAAAAAGCGTTTTCGAGCGGCGCTGGCTCAACAATTTGGAACATAGGTGGAAATTATGTTTACAGTTCTACTTGTGATTTACCTGTTGGCAGCGGTTGGTGTAATCGGCCTAGTGTTGATTCAACAAGGTAAAGGCGCAGATATGGGAGCCTCATTCGGTGCAGGCGCATCAAACACAGTGTTTGGCGCAAGCGGCTCAGGTAACTTCCTAACCCGAATGACTGCAATTTTTGCAACAGTATTTTTTATCCTTAGCTTAGTACTTGGTAATATGTCTACACATAAGACTGAGTCACAGTGGATAGACCCGACTCAAGGTCAGGTTATCCAGCAAGCTGACGATGCGAGTGAAATTCCAGCCCCTCAAGGCGAAGAAATTCCTCAATAAGCTATTCTAGCTTTTAGATAGATTTAGCTGCCGAGATGGTGAAATTGGTAGACACGCCAGCATGAGGTGCTGGTGCCTTAGGTGTGAGGGTTCGAGTCCCTCTCTCGGCACCATTGATTTACAAACTTGTAAAACACCTTGGAGAGCGTATAATGCTCGACAAGTCGGACGCGGGGTGGAGCAGCTTGGTAGCTCGTCGGGCTCATAACCCGAAGGTCGTCGGTTCAAATCCGGCCCCCGCAACCAAATCCCTTTTCTTTTATAGATAGTGGATTAGGACAAGTTTGCGTAGTAGCAATACTACGAGTTAAACGGCATAGATATCGTTTAACATATCAGGGTCCAGCAACAAAAACCCCGACTTTTCGGGGTTTTTTGTTATCTAAATTTCCTTAATTGGATGTTTGGAGCTTTGCTTGGAATTTAAATTGGGCTCTGAGCCCTTTTTTTGTTTCTGGAGTGGTTAAAATGACTGGTTTAGAAAGACAACTTACTGAAATGCTTGAAGCTCCTGTAGCAGCATCAGGTTATGAGTTAGTTGGATTAGAATTTATTCGCGCAGGCGAGCATTCAACGTTACGTATTTTCATCGATCACGAGAACGGCATTAATGTCGAAGATTGTGCTGAAGTTAGCCGCCAAGTAAGTGCGGTTATGGACGTTGAAGATCCAATCACTGTGGCTTACAACCTTGAAGTGTCTTCACCAGGTTTAGAAAGACCTCTTTTCAAAGCTGCACACTATGAACAATTTATTGGTCACGAGGTAAGCATCGTTTTGAAGATGGCTGTTGGCAACCGTCGTAAGTGGAAAGGTGTAATCCACGCCGTCGATGGTGAGACAATCTCTGTTACTGTTGAAGGTAACGAAGAAGAGTTTGCTCTAAGCAACATCTCAAAAGCTAACCTGATCCCTAAATTTTAATTAAAGTCTTAGAGGCTATTTAAAATGAGTAAAGAAATTTTAGCGGTAGTAGAGGCGGTATCGAACGAAAAAGCGGTACCTCGTGAACGCATCTTTGAAGCCCTTGAAATTGCTCTAGCAACATCAACTAAGAAAAAACACGAAATGGAAATTGACGTTCGTGTTGAGATCGACCGTAAAACTGGTGAATTTGAAACTTTCCGTCGCTGGGAAGTAGTAGAAGTTGTAGAAAGCCCAACTAAAGAGATCTCTTTAGAAGCAGCTCAATACGAAGATCCAGAACTAAATGTTGGTGACTTTGTTGAAGATGATATTGAGTCAGTAACGTTTGACCGTATTACGACTCAAACGGCTAAGCAAGTTATCGTACAGAAAGTACGTGAAGCTGAGCGTGCTCAAATCGTAGAACAGTTCATCGACAACGAAGGTGAGCTAGTTACTGGTGTTGTTAAGAAAGTAAACCGTGAAACGGTTGTTCTTGACCTAGGTAACAACGCTGAAGCGGTTATCCTACGCGACGACCAACTTCCTCGTGAAAACTTCCGTCCAGGTGACCGTGTTCGTGGTCTTCTGTACAAAGTTGCTCCAGAAGCTCGTGGCTTCCAGCTGTTCATCACACGTTCTAAGTCAGAAATGCTAGCTGAGCTATTCCGTGTTGAAGTACCAGAAATCGCTGAAGAAATCATCGAACTTAAAGGTGCGGCTCGTGATCCAGGTTCTCGCGCTAAAATCGCAGTTAAAACTAACGACAAGCGTATCGACCCTGTAGGTGCGTGTGTTGGTATGCGTGGTGCACGTGTACAAGCTGTATCTGGCGAACTTGGTGGTGAGCGTATCGATATCGTACTTTGGGACGATAACCCAGCTCAATTTGTTATCAACGCAATGGCTCCTGCTGATGTTGCTTCTATCATTGTTGATGAAGATGCAAACGCAATGGACATCGCTGTTGAAGCAGACAACCTAGCGCAAGCTATCGGCCGTAACGGTCAAAACGTACGCCTAGCGTCTCAACTGACTGGTTGGGAACTAAACGTAATGACAGTTGAAGATCTTCACAAGAAACACGCTGAAGAATCTCAAGCTGCAATCGAAAACTTCATGAAGCACCTCGACATCGAAGAAGACTTCGCTCAACTACTTGTTGAAGAAGGTTTCTCAACGCTAGAAGAAGTTGCTTACGTTCCTGTAAACGAGCTTCTTGAAGTTGATGGTCTAGACGAAGACCTAGTAGAAGAACTACGTAGTCGTGCTAAGAATGCACTAACCACTCTTGCGCTTGCACAAGAAGAGTCTTTCGAAGGTGTTGAGCCGGCAGAAGACCTACTAGGCCTAGAAGGTCTAGAGCGTGAGATGGCATTTAAACTGGCAGCAAAAGGTGTAGCAACACTAGAAGACCTTGCTGATCAGGGTATCGACGATATTGAAGGTATCGAAGGTCTAACCGAAGAACGTGCGGGTGAGCTAATCATGGCAGCTCGTAACATTTGTTGGTTCGGCGAAGACGCATAATTTTCAGCAAGGAGGAAGCGGCATGACACAAATTACTGTTAAAGCACTGAGTGAAGAAATTGGAACTCCAGTGGACCGCTTATTAGAACAACTTGCTGACGCTGGTATGAAGAAAGCGAGTAGTGATCAAGTTTCTGACGACGAGAAGCAGAAGCTTTTGACTCACCTTAAGAAAGAGCACGGTGACACTTCAGGTGAAACTGAGCCTACTCGCTTAACTCTACAGCGTAAAACTCGCAGCACACTGAGCGTAAATGCAGGTGGCGGCAAGAGTAAGGATGTTCAAGTAGAAGTGCGTAAGAAGCGCACTTACGTGAAGCGCAGCACTATCGAAGACGAAGCAAAACGTGAAGCTGAGGAAGCAGCAAAGCGTGAAGCCGAAGAGCTTGCGAAACGTGAAGCTGAAGAGCTTGCAAAACGTGAAGCTGCAGACAAAGCACAACGCGAGGCCGAAGAGAAAGCGAAACGAGAAGCGGATGCAAAACGTGACGCTGAAGAGAAGGCACAACGCGTACAAGCTGATAAGGCTAAGAAAGACATGAATGCAAAAAATGCAGAAGTGAATACTCAAGCGAAGAAAGAAGCTGACGAACTTAAGCGTCGTCAGGAAGAAGAAGCACAGCGCAAAGCAGAGCAAGAAGCTGCGAAGCTTGTTGAAGAAGCTCGTAAGCTAGCTGAAGAAAACGAAGCGCGCTGGACTGAAGAAGAGAAGAAGAAGAAAGAGTTAGAGAACTCTGACTACCACGTAACGACTTCTACTTACGCTCGTGAAGCTGAAGATGCAGCTGACCGTAAAGAAGAAGGCGGCCGTCGTAAGAAGAAGAAAAAAGCTTCTAACAACGATGACCAAGGTCGTGGTGGCCGTAACCAGCGTGGCGGCAGAAACCGCAACAAAGGTAAGCTAGCTAAACCAACTTCAATGCAACAAGGCTTCGATAAGACAGCAACAGTAGCGAAAGCTGACGTTGCTATCGGCGAAACGATCGTTGTTTCAGAACTTGCTAACAAGATGTCTGTTAAAGGCACAGAAGTTATCAAAGTAATGATGAAGATGGGCGCAATGGCGACTATCAACCAAGTGATCGACCAAGAAACAGCAGCGCTTGTTGCTGAGGAAATGGGTCACAAGGTAATCCTACGTAAAGAGAACGAGCTAGAAGAAGCGGTACTATCAGATCGTGATAACAGCGCAGAAGCAGTGCCTCGTGCTCCAGTAGTAACTATCATGGGTCACGTAGACCATGGTAAGACTTCTACACTTGACTACATCCGTAAAGCACACGTTGCTTCAGGTGAAGCGGGCGGTATCACACAGCACATCGGTGCATACCACGTTGAAACTGATAACGGCATGATTACCTTCCTTGATACTCCTGGACACGCTGCGTTTACAGCAATGCGTGCTCGTGGTGCTCAAGCGACAGATATCGTTGTTCTAGTAGTAGCAGCCGATGATGGCGTAATGCCACAAACAATCGAAGCAATCCAGCACGCGAAAGCGGCAGGTGTTCCTCTGATTGTTGCTGTGAACAAGATCGATAAAGAAGACGCGAATCCAGATAACGTTAAGAACGAGCTAGCTCAATACGACGTTATTCCTGAAGAGTGGGGCGGTGAGAACATGTTCGTTCACATCTCTGCGAAACAGGGTACAAACATCGAAGGTCTTCTAGAAACTATCCTTCTACAATCTGAAGTTCTTGAACTGACAGCGGTTGAAGAAGGCATGGCGTCTGGTGTTGTTGTTGAATCTCGTCTAGATAAAGGTCGTGGTCCAGTTGCAACAGTACTTGTCCAGTCTGGTACTCTAAACAAAGGTGATATCTTACTTTGTGGTCAAGAATATGGCCGTGTTCGTGCAATGCGCGATGAAAATGGTAAAGAAATTACTTCAGCTGGTCCTTCTATCCCTGTCGAAATCATCGGTCTATCTGGTGTGCCATCTTCAGGTGACGAAGCAACTGTAGTTCGTGATGAGCGTAAAGCTCGTGAAGTTGCAAACTACCGTCAAGGTAAATTCCGTGACGTGAAACTTGCTCGTCAGCAGAAATCTAAACTAGAGAACATGTTCTCTAACATGACCGCTGGTGAAGTTGCTGAACTGAACGTTGTGCTAAAAGCTGACGTTCAAGGTTCTGTTGAAGCAATCGCAGACTCGCTACTGAAACTGTCAACTGATGAAGTTAAAGTGAACATCGTAGGTTCTGGTGTTGGTGGTATTACTGAAACTGATGCAGTTCTTGCTGAAGCTTCAAACGCTATCATCCTTGGCTTTAACGTTCGTGCAGATGCTTCAGCGCGTCGTGCAATCGAATCAGCTAACGTTGACCTACGTTACTACTCAATCATTTATCAATTGATTGATGAAGTTAAACAAGCAATGGGCGGTATGCTAGCTCCAGAATTCAAGCAAGAGATCATTGGTCTTGCTGAAGTTCGTGACGTATTTAAGTCACCTAAGCTGGGCGCAATCGCTGGTTGTATGGTTACAGAAGGCACCATCAAGCGTAGCAACCCAATCCGTGTACTACGTGAAAACGTTGTTATCTACGAAGGTGAACTAGAGTCACTACGCCGTTTCAAAGACGACGTTCAAGAAGTTAAGAACGGCTACGAATGTGGTATCGGCGTTAAGAACTACAACGATGTTCGCGTTGGCGACCAAATCGAAGTATTCGAAATCGTTGAAGTTAAACGTACTTTAGACTAATTGACTATGATTACTGGCTTACTCTTTGATGAATAAGCAGTAATTGGTTGTTGAATACGCCATGGGGGGCTGGAATTTATCCATCCCCCCATTCTTTCTAATAAGAGAAAAGATATGTCAAAAGAATTTAGCCGCACGCAGCGTGTTGCACAGCAGCTGCAAAAAGAACTTGCGATGATCCTTCAGCGCGAAGTTCGTGATTCTCGCCTAGGTATGGTGACCATCTCTGATGTAGAAGTGTCACGTGACCTAGCTTACGCAAAAGTATTCGTTACTTTCCTATGCGTTGGCGAGCAAACGCCAGAATCTTGCCTAGAAGCACTGCGTGAGCACGAAGTGCACATTCGTATGATGCTAGGTAAGCGCATTCGTCTACGTCTAACACCTGAAGTTCGTTTCTACTACGACAATACTCTTGTTGAGGGTATGCGTATGTCGAACCTTGTGTCTGAAGTGGTAAGCGAAGATAAGCGCAAGCAGCAAGATTCAGGTCGTGAAGAAGATCAGGCAGGTGAAGAGTAATGGCTCGTCGTCGTAAAGGTCGTCCAATTAATGGCGTTATCCTTCTGGATAAACCAACAGGCATTTCATCTAATGATGCACTGCAAAAAGTAAAGCGTGTTTATTTTGCAGAAAAAGCAGGTCATACCGGTGCTCTGGATCCCCTAGCGACAGGTATGCTGCCCATTTGTCTTGGTGAAGCAACCAAGTTTTCTCAATTCTTGCTCGATTCAGATAAGCGTTACCGAGTGATTGCTAAGCTAGGTGAGCGCACTGATACATCAGATTCTGATGGTGAGGTTGTTGAGACTCGACCAGTCGATGTGTCGCTAGAGAAGCTAGAAGCATCTATCGATAAGTTCCGCGGTGAGTCTGACCAAGTACCTTCAATGTTTTCGGCATTGAAGTATCAAGGTAAGCCACTGTACGAATATGCTCGTAAAGGCATTGAAGTTCCACGTGAATCTCGCAAGATTACGGTATATGAAATTGCGCTGCATCGCTTTGAAGGTGATGAAGTCGAGATGGAAGTTCACTGCTCTAAGGGCACTTACATTCGCACTATCGTGGATGACTTGGGTGAAATGCTTGGTTGTGGTGCTCATGTGACCATGCTTCGTCGCACTGGTGTTGCCAAATACCCTTACGAGAAGATGGTGACGCTTGAGCAGCTCAATGAACTACTTGAGCAAGCACACCGTGATGAAGTGGCACCAAAAGAGCTGCTTGATCCGCTGTTATTGCCAATGGATACCGCAGTTGAAGATTTACCAGAGGTGAATTTGAATGCTGAGTTAACCAACTTAGTGCAGCACGGTATGCCAGTACAAGTATTAGGCGCGCCAGAAGGAACGCCTCTGCGTATGACTTCTGGTGAAGAGAAGCTCTTTATTGGTGTGGCAGAAGTCAATGGTGACGGTAAGGTTGCGCCTAAGCGTCTTGTTGTTTTCCGTGATGAAGCTGAGCAGTAATTTGCTTTCCCGCTAATTAAAAAACCGAAGTCTAGTGCTTCGGTTTTTTGTCTCTAGCCACTAAATAGCTACTCGATAAGGCCGCTTTGTTTTAGTTGTTCGCGTAGCTGATCGGCGCGTTTACGGTTGACGCCAAAATCTGAATAGCCAACACGTGACTCCGAACGTACCACCAGTGTGCGACCGTCTATTTTCAACTCTAGGTCATCAACAAAGCGCATGATTCTCGAGGTGCACTCGATACGTAAGTAACCCCCTTCTTTGACCGCGGTTTTCGCCCCGGGTAGTTTAAGGGCTACTTCCTCGATGTTGTCGAGACTCGCATTTGCTGTCAGAGTAAAGGGAGCAAGCTGATATTTCTCGCGATTGTCTTGGGTCGAGACACAGTTAGGTTTGTCACCACATGGTGAAGCAGTACGATCCGTCATGGTTTGAACTCCTTGGCTGCAAGCGGTTAAACCCAACATAGCGATGGAAAGGAGAGCTGCTTTCTTCATGTTGAATTCCTGTTGGTTATTTTTGGCTTAATTATATGTAGCGCAAGAAAAAAGGATCCAATTGTAGGATCCTTTTGTGATGTTGATAGAGCTAAAAATCGAATTAGACGTCTAGGTAGTCGAGAATACCTTCGGCTGCTTTTCGCCCTTCATCAATTGCGGTTACGACCAGATCCGAGCCGCGAACGGCATCGCCACCGGCAAAGATCTTTTTGTTGCTGGTTTGGAACATAAACTCTTGTTCCGCTGGAGCTTGGATGCGTCCCCATTGATCGAGTTCAACGCCATAAGGTTCAAGCCAAGCCATTTTATGCGGCTGGAAACCGAATGCCATAATGACTGCATCAGCTTCAAGTATATGTTCACTGCCTTCAACGGGCTCTGGACGACGACGTCCAGCTTCATCTGGCTCACCAAGTGCAGTCTTAACTACCTTAACACCAGAGACTTTTCCTGAGCTGTCTAGCTCAAGGCCAAGAGGTTGCAGGTTGAACATAAAGTTAACCCCTTCTTCTTTGGCGTTTTTCACCTCACGGCGCGAGCCTGGCATATTGGCTTCATCTCGGCGGTAAGCACAGATGACATGGTCTGCATTTTGGCGAATAGAAGTACGAACACAGTCCATAGCGGTATCACCACCACCAAGCACCACGACTTTCTTACCTTTCATATCAATGAATGGTTTATCGTCCTCTAAATCCATTACCTTATAGGTATTAGAAATCAGGAACGGCAGCGCGTCGTACACACCTGGTGCATCTTCGTTCTCAAGACCTGCGCGCATATTCTTGTAAGTACCCACGCCAAGGAATACTGCATCGTAGTCATCAATCAGCTGCTGCATTTGGATGTCTTGACCGACTTCAGTATTAAGGCGGAACTCAACGCCCATTTCGCTAAAGACTTTGCGGCGGTTTTCCATCACCCCTTTTTCGAGCTTAAATGACGGGATACCGAAAGTGAGTAGCCCGCCAACTTCTGGGTAACGGTCAAACACGACAGGCTTAACACCATTACGAACTAGAATGTCAGCCGCCGCGAGACCTGCAGGGCCAGCGCCAATAATTGCGACTTTCTTATCAGTCCATTCGACTTTCGACATGTCTGGTTTCCAGCCCATCTCAAAAGCTTTATCAGTAATGTACTTTTCAATATTACCGATCGTTACGGCACCAAAATCATCATTAAGAGTACAAGAGCCTTCACACAGTCGGTCTTGTGGACATACTCGGCCACACACCTCAGGTAGGCTATTGGTTTGGTGGGACAATTCTACCGCTTCGATAATGCGTCCCTCATTGGCCAGCTTTAGCCACTGAGGGATATAGTTGTGAACTGGGCACTTCCATTCACAGTAAGGGTTACCACAATCTAAACAGCGATCGGCTTGAGCTGTCGCTTGCTGCTTAGTAAACGGTTCGTAGATTTCGACGAATTCAATCTTACGAATTTTAATTGGCTTTTTCGCAGGATCTACACGTTGTACGTCGATAAATTGGTATACGTTCTGGCTCATGATCTATACATCCTCCATGACTTACTGGGCTTGAACGCGCAGTTCTGCAGCGCTGCGACTTTGGTGACCAAGCAGAGTGTTAAGATCTGCCGCTTTTGGTTTCACCAAGTAGAACTTTGGAATCCATTCATCAAAGTTCGCCAAAATATCTTCAGCATGCACGGAGCCGGTTTCTTCTAGGTGCTCCGCGATTAGACCACGTAGATGTTCTTGGTGAATGTGTAAGTCAGATAGGGCAACTGCCTCAACGGACTCTTCATTTACGCGGCCTTGGAAGTCCTCATTCTTATCCAAGACGTAAGCAAAACCACCTGTCATACCTGCGCCGAAGTTAACACCTGTAGCGCCAAGTATCGCGACAATGCCACCTGTCATGTATTCACACGCATTGTCGCCAGCGCCTTCAATCACAGCAATCGTGCCTGAGTTACGTACGCCGAAACGCTCACCAGCGGTACCAGCGGCAAATAACTTACCTCCGGTTGCACCGTATAGGCAGGTATTACCAATGATGGTCGCTTCATTACACTTAAACGCCGTACCTTGGTGGGGTTTGATGACGATCTTGCCGCCTGCCATACCTTTACCAACGTAGTCGTTGGCATCACCGGTTAGATAAAGCTCAACGCCGCCAGCATTCCATACGCCGAAAGACTGTCCAGCTGTACCATCAAGGTGGAGCTTGATTGGCTTGGCAGCCATGCCTTGGTTGCCATAACGCTTGGCGATTTCACCAGATAGGCGCGCACCAATTGAACGGTCGGTATTGATGACGTTATAGAAGAAGTCTGCGGATTGCTTCGCTTCCACAGCGGCTAATGCGTCTTCAATAATCTGTTGGTTGAGCTCTGCTTTATCAAACGGCGCGTTAGGCTCCGTCCAGTAAACAGGGTGTCCTTGCGGTGACACTGGCGCTTCCAAGATATTTGAAAGGTCGAGTTTGCTCTGCTTGGCTGTCATCCCTTCTACTGCTTCCAGTAGGTCGGTACGGCCAATTAAGTCAGTCAGTTTCTCAACACCAAGCTCAGCCAGCAGCTCACGCACCTCATCAGCTAGGCCGACAAAGTAGTTCATCACCATTTCAGGTAGGCCTTTGAAATACTCTCTACGTAGGGTGTCATCTTGGGTTGCAACACCGGTCGCACAGTTATTTAGGTGACAGATACGTAAGAACTTACAGCCCATTGCCACCATAGGCGCGGTACCAAAGCCAAAGCTCTCAGCACCTAAGATAGCGGCCTTCACTACATCAAGACCTGTTTTTAAGCCACCATCGACTTGAAGGCGGATCTTATGGCGCAGGCCATTTACGACTAGTGCTTGCTGAGTTTCAGCTAGACCTAGTTCCCATGGGCTACCTGCGTATTTTACTGAGGTCAGTGGGCTCGCCGCAGTACCACCGTCATAGCCGGAGATGGTGATAAGGTCGGCATAAGCTTTGGCTACACCAGTGGCGATAGTACCAACGCCTGGCTCAGAGACCAGTTTTACCGAAACCAGAGCTTTCGGGTTTACTTGCTTAAGATCGAAGATCAGCTGGGCCAAGTCTTCAATTGAGTAAATGTCGTGGTGAGGTGGCGGTGAAATTAGTGTCACGCCCTGTACTGAGTAACGAAGTTTAGCGATTTCAGCGGTTACTTTATGACCCGGTAGCTGACCACCTTCACCAGGTTTTGCACCTTGCGCCACTTTAATTTGCAGCACATCGGCGTTGGTTAGGTAGTGCGGTGTAACGCCAAAGCGGCCAGAAGCAATCTGCTTAATGCGCGAGTTACGTTCAGTGCCAAAGCGACGTGGGTCTTCACCACCTTCACCTGAGTTCGAGTAGCCACCTAAGCGGTTCATTGCAGTGGCAAGTGCTTCGTGTGCTTCTGGGCTGAGTGCACCAATAGACATTGCCGCCGAGTCGAAACGCTTAAACAATTCGGTACTTGGTTCTATCTTCTCAAGCGGAAGAGGTGCATCAGTCTTTTTCAATTGCATTAAGTCACGCAACATCGCAGTCGGGCGTTCATTTACCTGCTTAGCAAAGCTCTTATAGTCTGATGACTCGCCAGATTTGACCGCTTGTTGCAGAGTGCCGACCACATCAGGGTTGTAAGCATGATACTCGCCGCCGTGAACGTATTTGAGTAACCCACCATGTTCAATCGGTTTACGTTTAGCCCATGCTTTGCGAGATAAGTTGTAGATGTCTTGCTCGAAATCCTCGAAGTTGGCACCTTGAATACGAGTCGTAACACCCTTAAAGCACAAGTTAACCACATCTTGGCTTAGACCAACCGCTTCAAACAGTTGTGAGCAGCGGTAAGAAGCAACCGTCGAGATACCCATCTTCGACATGATCTTATACAGACCCTTGTTGATGCCGTACTGGTAGTTCTGCATCACTTCACGGTAGCTCTTATCAATACCACCGTCGTCGATCACTTTACCCAGCGCCTCGTAGGCTAGGTATGGGTAGACGGCAGTCGCGCCAAAACCAAGTAAAACGGCAAATTGGTGAGGGTCACGTACCGTACCAGTTTCAGCAATGATGTTGGCATCGCAGCGGAGGTTGGCGTCAATAAGGCGGCTTTGCACAGCGCCGACCGCCATCGCTGCTGGAATAGGTAGCAAGCCTTTTTTCAGGTTACGGTCTGATAAAACAACTAGAACAGTGCCATCTTGGACCACTTCGACCGCTTGGTCACACAGGTCCTGAATCGCCTTCTCTAGACCTTTCTCTTCAGGATCGTAATTAATATCTAAGATTGTGCTGCGGTAATGCTCGTCATTCAGTTCGAGCAACTGCTGCATATCAGAGTAGAGCAGAACTGGTGAGCCAAATGTCACGCGGTGGGCGTGTCCATCCGTTTCACAGAAGACATTCATCTCTTGGCCAATACTGGTTGCCAGAGACATAACATGCTTTTCACGTAGCGGGTCGATTGGCGGGTTAGTCACCTGAGCAAACTTCTGGCGGAAATAGTCAGTGACTAAACGCTCTTTAGAAGAAAGCACCGCCATAGGGGTATCATCACCCATTGAACCGACAGCTTCTTGGCCCATATCACCAAGTACGCGTAGCACTTGATCGACTTCCTCGTTGCTCATCGCAAACTGTTTCTGGTAAGTCTTAAGCTGGTCATCGGCGAAGCTGCGTTCACCCACTTTATCATCCGGTAATTCGGAGAATGGGGTCAGCTTGTGGACGTTGTTGTCCATCCATTCTCGATAAGGGTGGCGGCCTTTAAGGTCATTATCAATTTCGCTCGATTGCCATAGTTTACCGCGGCGAGTATCCACAACCAGAAGTTCACCTGGACCGACGCGGCCCTTCTCGGCAACTTCATCTGGTGCGTAATCCCAAATGCCGACTTCAGAAGCGAGGGTGATGAGTTTGTCTTTAGTAATGACATAGCGGGCAGGCCGCAGGCCGTTACGGTCTAAGTTACATGCTGCGTAGCGACCGTCAGATAGAACAATACCAGCAGGGCCATCCCAAGGTTCCATATGTTTGGAGTTAAAGTCGTAGAAGGCGCGCAGTTCAGGGTCCATATCTGGGTGGTTTTGCCATGCTGGCGGAACCAGCATGCGCATCGCACGGAAGATATCCATACCGCCGGCTAAGAACAGATCTAACATATTATCGAGACTTGAAGAGTCCGACCCTGTTTCATTCACGAATGGCGCAGCGGTCTTGAGATCCGGCAACAGCGGCGACGAAAACTTGTAGGCACGCGCACGCGCCCATTGGCGGTTACCTTCAATAGTATTGATTTCGCCATTGTGCGCTAAGTAGCGGAATGGCTGAGCAAGTGGCCAGCGTGGTTGAGTGTTGGTTGAGAAGCGCTGGTGGAACAGACAGATCGCTGACTCCATACGAAGATCAGCGAGATCCAAGTAGAAGCGTGGCAGATCCGCAGGCATACATAGCCCTTTGTAGACCATAACTTGAGTCGACAAACTACAGATATAGAAGTCACTATCATCAGTGATCTGCTTCTCAATACGTCGGCGAGCAATATAGAGGCGACGTTCAATATCGCGTTCGCGCCAACCTGCTGGAGCAGAAATAAAAACTTGCTGAATATTTGGCAGCGAATCTGCTGCAATTGGGCCAAGCACAGCTGAGTTAGTCGGGACTTCACGCCAACCTGAAACGGTCAAGGTTTCTTGCGCAAGCTCTTGGTTTATAACGTCTTTAGCTGACTGTGCTTTAGCTGGGTCTTGGTTGAAGAAAATCATACCGACAGCATATTGCTTGCCAAGGTTAAAGCCATTTTCTTCAGCGATTAAACGTAGGTAAGAGTCCGGTTTTTGTAGCAATAGGCCACAACCATCACCGGTTTTTCCATCTGCTGCGATACCGCCGCGGTGAGTCATGCGATCAAGTGCTGAAATAGCGGTACGTACCAATTTGTGGCTTGGTTCACCTTCCATGTGTGCAATCAAGCCAAATCCACAGTTATCTTTTTCAAGATTAGGATCATATAGAGCCATTGCAATTCTCCCTTTGCTTCACCTGTCTCCCGACAGAACTACCAACATTAAAAGGGTTGGTATATATGACTAACTATTCGTTCTAATTGTTATTATTTGTATAAATATGCACTAAATTCCGTTAGAACTATTAACAAATATTGAGGAAATAATTTTCATCGACTTCACAACGTATAGGTTATTATGAAAAAGGTCAAGTTCTTGGTGGAAAATCATGCTAATGTGCGATTTACCACTTAATACGCTGTAATAGTCTATATAATTCAGAAGCTTAAGGTTTCTAATGTTACAATTTTGCAACATTATCTGTTTCGGGGAAATAAAAAAGACCAGCACAATGTACTGGTCAAATCATAAAGTTTGGAAGGATTGTTCATTTAATCTTTACCACCCAGAATCTACTAAGGAAGTAGCTCGGGTGGCTAGAGATTATGCAGATAGCATCAATGAGTCTGCTTTTGCTTCTAGGTTTGAATTACCCATTAGGTAATCATCAACGGCGATAGCACATTCACGGCCTTCGTTGATACAACGTACAACCAAAGACTGGCCAGTACGCATATCACCTGCGGCAAAGACACCTTTTTGGTTAGTCGCAAAACCTTCAGTAGCGACGTTACCGCGCTCATCAAGCTTGATATCTAGCTGAGCAAGTACGCCCGTTGGTTCTGGGTGTAAAAAGCCCATCGCTAGGAATGCCATATCACACGGGATAACACGTTCGCTACCTTCTACTTCTTTGAAGCTTGGACGCTCACCTGGTTTTGCATCTTGCCATACGATGTCAGCAAGACGTAGACCGGTTACTTCGCCTTTATCATTACCGACAAACTCTTTAGTCAGAATGTTCCAATGACGATCGACACCTTCTTCATGTGAAGTGGATGTGCGAAGAATCATTGGGTACTGAGGCCAAGGCATATTCGCTGGGCGCTTTTCTGGTGGAATCGGCATGATTTCAACTTGAGTGACGCTTGCTGCTTTATGACGATTAGACGTACCAACACAGTCAGAGCCGGTATCACCACCGCCGATAACCACAACATGCTTACCTTTTGCGTGAATTTCTTCAGTTTTCAGGTCCATGCCGTTTGCACGGCGGTTGTTTTGGCCTAGGAATTCCATCGCAAAGTGAACACCTTTAAGTTGACGTCCTGGTACTGGAAGGTCACGAGGAACCGTTGAGCCACCAGTCAGTAGTACCACATCAAATTCTTGACGTAGTTGCTGCGCATTCACATCAACACCAATGTGTTGGTTCACTTTGAACTCAACACCAGCTTCAGCCATAAGATTGACCTTGCGATCAATCACATCCATGCCTAGTTTGAAATCTGGAATGCCGAAACGCAGTAGACCACCGACTTTTTCATCACGCTCAAATACTGTCACCGAATGACCAGCACTGTTCAGCTGTTCAGCTGCGGCAAGGCCCGCTGGGCCTGAACCGATAATAGCGATGGTTTTACCTGTGCGTGAGCGAGGCGTTTTAGGTTTTGCGTACCCTTCACGGTACGCAGTTTCTACAATGGTTTTTTCGATATTACAGATAGTGATTGGGTCTTGGTTGATACCTAATACACAAGCACTTTCACATGGAGCAGGACATACTCGACCCGTGAACTCAGGGAAGTTGTTGGTTGAACTTAGGATGTTCCACGCTTCTTCCCAGCTATCACGGTAAACCGCGTCGTTGAACTCAGGGATGATGTTACCAATCGGACAACCGTTGTGACAGAAAGGAACACCACAGTCCATACAACGAGAAGCCTGAGTATTGATCTTGTCACCAAACTCTTCGTTAAGAACGAATTCTTTGTTGTTTTCAATACGAACTGATGGATCGATCTTCTGAGGAAGCTCGCGACCATGTTCTAAAAATCCAGTAGGCTTACCCATTATACTGCCTCCACTTGTTCCGTTTGTGCTTGCTCTGCTTCAGCCTTACGCTTTAGAAGTACCGCTTTGTAGTCACGCGGCATTACCTTAACCATAGAGGCTAGGCTTGCTTCAAAGTTATCAAGGAAAGACTGAGCAACTTCACTTCCTGTGAATTGAACTTGCTTGGTTAGCATCTCTTTCAGTAGTTCGCGATCTTCTGCTTCGATTGGGTCTAGGTCAACCAGCTCTGGGTTGAGCTTAGTTTCAAAGTCACCAGACTTGTCCCAAACGTAAGCTACACCGCCACTCATACCTGCCGCAAAGTTGCGACCTGTTGAGCCAAGGATTACTGCAACACCACCAGTCATGTATTCACAACCATGGTCACCGACGCCTTCAACAACGACTTTCGCACCTGAGTTACGAACACAGAAACGTTCACCAGCCATACCGCGAATGTAAGACTCACCTGAAGTTGCACCGTAGAAACATACGTTACCAACGACGATGTTGTCTTCAGCGACAATGGTTGATTTCGCGTCTGGGTAAAGCACTAGCGTACCGCCAGATAGACCTTTACCCCAGTAGTCATTTGCATCACCTTCCACTTCGAACTTCACGCCCTTAGCAAGGAAAGCACCGAATGACTGACCCGCACTGCCGTTGAACTTAACGTTCATTGGCTGAGGTAGGCCTGCGTCTTTGTAAACCTTAGAGATTTCGTTTGACAGCATGGTACCCACAGAGCGGTCCGTGTTGATGATAGGGAATTCAGCGTTGACTGCTTCACCTTTCTCAAGCGCAGGAATAGCCGCTTGAATCAACTTACGGTCGAGAACGTCTTCTAGGTTGTGGTTTTGCTGCGTTTGGTTATAAACGCCATCGTCTTCACGCGCTTGCTCAATATGTAGAACAGGCGTTAGATCTAAGTTCTTGTACTTCCAGTGGCCGATATCATCACGAACTTTCAGTTTGTGTGATTGACCAACCATCTCTTCGATAGTGCGGTAGCCAAGCTCAGCCATCACTTCACGTAGGCCTTCAGCCATGTACTGGAAGAAGGTTACGACATCTTCTACGCGGCCATCGAAGCGCTCACGTAGTGTCTTGTTCTGCGTTGCGATACCAACTGGACAGGTGTTCTTATGACACTTACGCATCATGATACAGCCTTCAACAACCAATGCGGCCGTTGCCACGCCCCATTCTTCAGCGCCAAGTAGGGTTGCTACTGCTAGGTCGCGAGGGGTTTTCATCTGACCATCAGACTGAACCACAATACGGTTACGTAGGCCGTTCTTTAGAAGCGTTTGGTGCGTTTCCGCTAGACCCAGTTCCCAAGGTAGACCTGTGTGACGGATAGATGACATCGGGGATGCACCTGTACCACCATCAAAACCTGCAATAAGAACAACGTCAGCTTTCGCTTTCGCTACACCAGAGGCGATCGTACCAACGCCCGCTTCCGATACTAGCTTCACGTTGACACGGCCAGCGCGGTTAGCGTTTTTCAAGTCGTAGATTAGCTGAGCCAAATCTTCGATCGAGTAGATATCGTGGTGTGGCGGTGGCGAGATTAGACCTACGCCTGGAGTCGAGTGACGCGTTGCACCGATCCAGTCATCAACCTTATCACCTGGTAGCTGACCACCTTCACCTGGTTTCGCACCTTGAGCCATCTTGATCTGTAGTTCATCAGCGTTAGTTAGGTAGTAAGACGTTACACCAAAGCGACCTGATGCAACCTGTTTGATTGCAGAGCGTTCCCAATCACCGTTTTCTTTACGTTCGAAACGCGTTGGGTCTTCACCACCTTCACCAGAGTTAGATTTCGCGCCAATACGGTTCATCGCAACAGCCAGTGTTGAGTGCGCTTCGTAAGAGATAGAACCGAATGACATTGCACCTGTCGCGAAACGCTTAAGGATGTTTTCGATTGGCTCTACTTCTTCTAGCGGGATCGAACCTGCTGGGTTCTTAACAAAGTCGAGTTGGCTACGTAGCGTTGCTGCGTTATCGCCTTGGTCATCCACCGCTTTCGCGTATTTCTTAAACTGAGCGTAGTCTTTGTTACGAGTTGACTCTTGCAGTAGTGAGATAGTTTCAGGGTTAAACAGGTGCTTTTCACCACGCTGTTTCCACTGGTAAACACCACCCACATCAAGAACTTGTACTGGGATTTCACGAGTTGGGTAACCGATACGGTGACGTACTAGGACTTCCTTAGCGATGTCATCAATCGTGAGACCTTGGATACGTGAAACGGTACCCGTGAAGTATTTATCAACAACAGACTTGCTGATACCCAGCGCTTCAAAGATCTGTGCACCGTGGTAAGACTGCAGCGTAGAGATACCCATCTTCGAGAAGATCTTCAGTAGGCCGCCGTTGATAGATTGACGGTAGTTCTCAAATAGCTCACGAATATTGGTTTCAGGATCAAGCTTCTTGGTGCGTTGCAGTTCAACCATAGTTTCGATAACTAGGTATGGGTTGACTGCGTTTGCGCCGTAACCGATTAGTGTTGCGAAGTGGTGCGTCTCACGCGCATCACCGGTCTCTACCACAATGTCACACTTCGCACGTAAACCTTTACGGATTAGGTGGTGGTGAACTGCGCCAACCGCCAGCATTGCTGGAATCGCGGCATGGTTAGAGTTAACAGCACGGTCAGTCAGTAGGATGATTGAGTAACCATCGATTACTGCGTCTTCGGCATACTGACAGATACGCTTCAGCGCTCGCTCTAATTTGCCTTCGTCTTCACTTGCTTGGAACACGATGTCTAGTGTCTTCGCTTGAAGGTGCTCGTTATCGATAGCACGTAGCTTCTCTAGCTCTGAGTTAGACAGAACTGGCGACTCAAGCTCTACTTTCTGGCAGTGTTCTGGAGACTCAGCAAGCAGGTTCTGATCTTTACCTAGGTAAGTGTTCAGAGACATAACCATACGCTCACGAATCGGGTCGATTGGCGGGTTGGTTACCTGAGCAAATAGCTGTTTAAAGTAGTTTGATAGATGTTGTGACTGGTGCGAAAGAATCGCTAGTGGCCAGTCGGCACCCATTGCAGAAAGCGGCTCTTTGCCATCTTTCGCCATAGGTACGATGATTTCGTTCACTTCTTCAGAGCTAACACCGAACGCTTGCTGCTTGTGCAGTAGCTTCTCAGGTGAAGGCTGGCTGAATTCGTTGCTCGCATCTGGCAGTTTCTTCAGGCTCAGAAGGTTCTCTTCAACCCACTTTTCGTATGGTTGCGCTGATGCAATGTCATCTTTCACTTCTTCGTCAGAAATGATGCGACCTTGCTCTAGGTCAGCAACGAAGATACGACCTGGTTGTAGACGACCGCGGAACTCTACGTTCTCTGGTTCAATCTCAACAACGCCAGACTCAGAAGCCATCACTAGGAAGTCATCTTTAGTCACTGTGTAGCGAGAAGGGCGTAGACCGTTACGGTCAAGGGTTGCACCTACTTGAACACCGTCAGTGAAACACACCGATGCTGGGCCATCCCATGGTTCCATAACATTCGCGTGGTATTGGTAGAACGCGCGGCGAGTTGGATCCATGTTTTTGTTTTCTTGCCATGCTTCAGGGATCATCATCATTAGCGCATGTGGCAGGCTACGACCAGATAGAACTAGGAGCTCTAGCGCCATATCGAAGTTTGATGAATCTGAGCTGCCTTCCTGACAGATAGGCAGTAGCATGTCGATCTCTGCTTGAGTAAACAAGTCAGATTCGATGATTGCTTCACGGGCTTTCATCCAGTTCAGGTTACCGCGAACTGTGTTGATTTCACCATTGTGAGCAATGTAACGGAAAGGCTGAGCAAGACGCCAGCGTGGGAATGTATTGGTAGAAAAACGAGAGTGAACCAGTGCTAGTGCACTCACCATCGTTGGATTCTGTAAATCTAAGAAGTACTGAGGTACTTGCTCTGTGGTTAGCTGACCTTTGTACACCACGGTCTTGTAAGACATTGAGTTGATGTAGAAGTCGTCACCAATGTTCGACACGCTTTCTAAACATACGCGTACAGTGTAGTTACGTAGTACGTATAGTTTACGTTCTAACTCTTCAGGAGTGATACTAGGACCACCAGAGATAAACACATGCTCAAACTGAGGCTCAGTGCTTAGTGGGTCAGCACCAATCATTGAGTTGTCAGTTGGTAGAACACGGTAACCAATCACGTCTAGTTCAAGGCGTTTAGCATTACGTTCTAGAATGTCGCGACATTGTGCGCGTTTGTGTTCGTCTTTAGGGAAAAGTACGACACCTACACCGTATTTCTCAAATGAAGGCAGCTTAATACCAAGCTTAACGGCTTCTTCTAAAAGAAATTCGTGAGGTTTTTGTAGCAAGATACCGGCACCGTCACCAGAGCAAGGGTCACACCCTTGACCGCCACGGTGTTCCATACGTGCAAGCATATCCAATGCTTGCGTCACTACTTCGTGCGATTTGCGGTTTTTAAGGTGAGCAACAAAACCGATACCACAAGCGTCATGCTCCAGTTCTGGAGTATATAGACCTTGTGAACTTTGCTCTCTATCTACCATGGATACATCCTTCCAGTTCAAATAGGCGCAATTGGGCTAGTCGAAACTAGTTCTACGTCCTGTCCTTTATTTTTATGATTCGAAGTCGCCTAGGTTGGTGACTTTGATTCCATTCCGTATCTCGCAGGAAAAATATTGCGAGAAAAACAATCCTTGGTGTAATCCATTTTTTTGTATCACAATCTAGTGATTTATATAGGTAGGAGTTGGAAAACACCGATGTTTCGCCGACTTTCTATGTAATTTAAAATACATAAAACAGCAAAATCTGTAAGTATCCTACAATTTAGTTAGGCGGAAATGCAATCAAAACTCGACTCTGTTGCCCACTTTTTTCGTCGTTTAAATGAATAATATGTTTAACTTTTGCGTAACAATTGGCCTGGGGCACGTTATTTCTGCATGTTTATTGACTTTGCTTAACTTATCGCCTGTTTGAAATCGTTACATTCCACGCTCGATTATTTTTCAAAACTGTAATTAAATTACATTAATCTTAATGATATTCATTTCGATCTACGGGTAAGAGTTAATATGCAACTTCATGAGCTGGTCAACACTATTGGGCAAGACTTACAACGTCGTTACGGAGAAAAGGTCCACAAGCTGACTTTGCACGGCGGTTTTAGCTGTCCCAATCGCGATGGCACCATAGGTCGCGGCGGTTGTACGTTTTGCAATGTAGCGTCATTTGCAGACGAAGAGGCTCAAGTAAAAAGCATTCATGATCAGTTGATTGATCGCGCAGGTGAGATTGATCGAGCGAAGAAATATCTCGCTTACTTTCAAGCCTACACCAGCACATATGCAGAAGTTCAAGTTCTGAAGAACATGTATGAGGAAGCATTAAAAGCGGCGGACATCGTTGGTTTATGTGTCGGTACTCGTCCCGATTGCGTGCCTGATGCGGTGCTAGATCTATTATCTGGCTATGTCGAGCAGGGATACGAGATTTGGTTGGAATTAGGGCTGCAGACTGCAAATAATCAGACGCTGAAACGTATTAACCGTGGTCATGACTTTAAATGCTATGCCGAGATTACCCAGCGAGCTCGCGCGTTAGGGATCAAGGTTTGTACACATTTAATTGTCGGTTTACCCAAAGAGACGCGAGAAGATAACGTCGCTACGATGGAGCAAGTAGTGGCGGTCGGGACCGATGGTATTAAGTTGCATGGCTTACACATTGTTGAAGGCAGTACCATGGCCAAGGCTTGGAAAGCAGGGCGACTGGAAGCACCTGAGCTTGACGAGTATGTCTCAATTGCCAGTGAAATGATCCGCATGACGCCACCAGAGGTGGTTTATCACCGTGTCTCCTCAGCGGCGAGAAGGCCAACGTTACTTGCGCCATTATGGTGTGAAAATCGCTGGTTAGCTATGACTGAGATTGGCCGCGCTTTGAACCGTGATGGGGCTCAGGGGACACTAATCAATCAAGCGTTTATATATACAAAACCAATATTAAAGGCTGAATAGTAAGCAATAAGCTGATATCTTTTGTACCCTTACAATGGGTATGTCATAGAGTTTGAGTGTTGGGATGGAGCAGGTATTAGTTTGGTTGTGGGATACGACCCACGGGCATGGTTTTGATCTTGTTATCATCTTACTCGCAATTATTACTACTGCAGCGATCTACGCTCGTAACCAAGCTCATTTAGTTGAGCTTTTGGTCACCACCCCCAATGCTTTACTTCTTATCGATAGCAAGAGCGGTGAATTGCTGCTGGCCAACTCGGTCGCGAGCCAAGTACTTGGCGTTCGTCGGGTTGGCAATAATTTCATGTTACCTGACCTTGTTACCCCGCAGTTTTTACTGACGTCTGTATCACCATTCACTGGACGCTTTTTCTCAGCTCACACCATCAGTTGGCCGCTATCAAAAAGCCGTAGAATTGAGTTGGATGTGGTTGGGCGTAAGACAATTTTCCGCCGTCGAAGTGCTTGGCTGCTCTACTTTTCTACCCACCAGGAAACGGATGCAGAATTAAAGAATCAAGTGAACTCTTTATCGATAGTAAAGAGTGCCTTCGACAATTTATCTGAACTGATTTTTATTAAAGATAAAGATGGTCAGATTATTTCAAGTAACCGAGCTTTCCAGCGCTTTTGGCATAATCGCGAAGATGAGGGCGTTGCCGATATTGAAGGGGTGATTAAGGGGCGTGCCAGTAAACGACGTTGGACCGTCACGCCGGATGGCCGAAGTTGTCTGCTTGAGAGTTACCAAAGCGCACTGATCTCGGCTAATGGCGAGAAAATCGGTACGCTGGGTATTAGTCATGATGTGACCGATTGGCATGATATGCAAAAGAGTCTGCGTGATGAGATGGAAAAGCGTAAGGATACTGAGGTAGCACTGGCTCAGCGTGATACGATTTTACAAAACATCTTAGAATCTAGCCCTGACTCTATTGGTATCTTTAACGAGAATATGGTTTACCAAGCGTGTAATCAGCCTTTTGTTAAAGCGCTTGGCATTGCTGAAGTGGATGATCTTATTGGTAAGCGTTTGCAAGACGTGATCCCTAATGAGTCATACAGCCGCTTATCCGAAACCGATAACAAGGTCCTACATGAAGGCAAATCCCTGCGTTATATCGACCGCGTGGTAAACAGTAATGGCCAGTTCATTTGGTACGATGTGGTTAAATCTCCATTTAGAGACCCTGCATCGGGGACAAATGGGGTGCTGGTGATGGCCCGTGATGTATCGGAGCGATACCTAGCGGAGCAGAAACTTGAAGAAGCCAACCAAGAGCTAGAAAGACTCAGTTTCATCGATAGCCTGACACAAATTGCCAATCGCCGCCGTTTTGATGAGCAGCTCGATACATTGTGGCATATCCATATTCGCGAGCAGAAACCAATGACGGTGATGCTTTGTGACATCGACTACTTCAAAGGTTTCAATGATTTTTATGGCCACCAACGCGGTGATGAAGCGTTGATCAAAGTAGCAGAGGTGTTCAAAAAGGTACTGCCTCGCTCAAGCGACAGTGTTGCTCGTTATGGTGGTGAGGAGTTTGCTTTTATTTTGCCTAACACTACCTCGGAAGGGGCGAAGAAAGTGGCTGAGCGTATCCACCAAGGTGTCGCTGAGTTAGCGCTGGCGCATAATACTTCTAAAGTCTCCGACATCGTCACGGCCAGTATTGGTCTTGTTTCTATTGTTCCTCAGCCTCTTGATAATAGTGAGTCCATCGTTGCCTTGGCAGACAGTGCGCTCTATCAGGCCAAAGCGAATGGGCGCAACCAAACCTGTATGCATCACACATCAGAGAATTAACGTTTTGTTCGTTAAGGATTCTTTTAGCTGTCGCTAGGTAAAACAGGTAGAATTTATCTATCGTTTTTTCGCGGAGCTTTCAATGAAACCGATAAAAAATCTCGCCCAGTATTATGTCGACCTTTTGGTTAAATTGGGTATTCTGCGTTTCTCCATCTTACTTGCTTTGGCTTTGGTTGCGCTTGCGGTCGTTGTTCAAGTGGGTATCACGCTTGTTCTCAATGGTCATGTGGATGATATCGATATTGTCCGCTCTGTCTTCTTTGGCCTACTTATCACCCCTTGGGCAGTCTATTTTCTTTCGGTGGTTGTCGATCAGTTGGAAGAGTCCCGTCAGCGTCTTTCTAAATTGGTTTCAAAACTCAAGGATATGCGTTCGCGCGACCAAGAACTGAATAACCAATTGCAGCAGAACATTGCCAAGCTCAATCAAGAGATTGAAGAGCGTATCAAGGCTGAAGAAGCGCGCGAAGAAGCGATGAAAGATTTGGAAAATGAGGTCTATCAGCGCGAAAAAACCCAGGTAGAACTCGCGGAGCGTACCGCCTTGCTGCGTTCTTTTATCGATGCTTCACCGGATTTGATCTATTACCGCAATGCCGAAGGTGTCTTCTCTGGCTGTAACAGAGCGATGGAAGAGCTGACGGGTAAGAAAGAAAGCCAATTGGTTGGTCTAACGCCTTGGGATGTCTATAGCAAAGAAGTCGCCCAGCAAATTGTTGATACCGACCAAAAAGTATTCTCAGACAACCAAGCATTAACTTATGAGCAATGGTTGGAGTACCCTGATGGACGCCGCAATTACTTTGAACTGCGTAAGGTGCCTTTCTACAGCAAAGATGGCCGCCACCTGGGCTTAGTTGGCTTTGGCCGTGACATTACCGAGCGTAAGCGCCATGAAGAGTCACTAGAAAAAGCCAGCCGCGATAAAACCACTTTCATCTCGACTATTAGCCATGAACTGCGAACGCCGTTAAACGGTATCGTCGGTTTAAGCCGTATGCTGCTGGATACGCAAATGACTCAAGAGCAGCGTAGCCACATGCAAACCATCAACGTCAGTGCGATTACGCTTGGCAATATCTTTAACGATATCATCGATATGGATAAATTTGACCGCCGTAAACTGGAGCTTTTCCCGTCAGCGCTCAATTTTGGAGAGTTTGTCGCAGAGATGGAGAGCATTTCCGCGCTGATGGCGTCACAGAAGGGGTTGCGTTTTGATCTCGAAAGATTGAGCGAACTGCCAAGCGGAATTGAGGTTGATGCAACACGCTTACGTCAGGTGCTTTGGAACCTTATCAGCAATGCGATGAAGTTTACTAAAGAGGGCGGGGTGGTCATGACCGTCAGCTCTGAAGTGATTGATGAACATGCTCATATCATTATGGAAATCGAAGACAGCGGTATTGGTATTCCAGAAGCTGAGCTGGATAAGATCTTCGCCATGTACTACCAAGTGAAATCTGGCAAAGACAACTTGCATGCAGTGGGCACCGGCATTGGCTTAGCGGTATCTAAGCAACTGATCAACATGATGGATGGTGATATTACCGTTTCGAGCGAAGAAGGTTTTGGTAGTACCTTTACCGTGACTATTCGTGTGCCATTGGCTGAAGTTGAATTGCCTCAATCGGTGGCTTCACTGCAATCGCAAGAACTGAACATCTTTATGGTTGAAGATATTGAACTCAACATCACTGTGGCTCGTTCGTTACTGGAGAGCATGGGTCATGAAGTGTCAGTCGCGATGAATGGCGCTGAAGCAATGGAGATGTTTGATCCTGAAATCTACGATTTGGTGTTCCTTGATATCCAATTGCCTGATATGACCGGTTTTGATATTGCCGAGTACTTCCGCCGCACTTACTCAGATCTTCCGCCGCTGGTGGCACTGACGGCAAATGTATTGAAGAATAAGCAAGAATATCTTGAAAGAGGTATGGATGACGCCATCAGTAAGCCGCTCTCAGTGACAGCAGTGCAGGATGTATTAGCCAAGTTTACTCAGGGTGAAACAGAAGCGGTCATAGCGCAGGCTGAGGTGGCTGAAACTGTCCCTGAAGGCGGCTCGATATACGCCCGATTACTTGATCTAGAAATGCTTGAATCTTACGTCAGTATTGTTGGTTCGCAACCAGTGCTAGATAGTATTCAAATGTTTGAAGATATGATGCCTGACTATCTACAAGTGCTTGATTCTAATATGGTCGCAAGACACCAAGAAGGGATTGTCTCTGAAGCGCACAAAATTAAAGGTGCTGCGGGTTCAATTGGTTTGAAACATATTCAAAGAGTGGCCCAGAAAGCGCAATCGCCGGATTTACCTGCTTGGTGGGAAAATATCGATGATTGGGTTGAAGAAATGAAGAATGAGTATGAAAATGATATTCAAATACTCAAAGAATGGCTCAATAACAACACAGGTAAATAAAATGAAAAAAGTAGCATTAGTTTCGCTCGGTGTCGCTTTGTTGGCCGGTTGTGCGACTCAGCAAGTGGGCTGGGAGCAAGATAATCAAGCAGTGATTGCGGAGTCAACAGTAACGCTTAAGAGTAACCTTTGGTTGAACAAAATGCCGACCATCGGCGAAGTGCAAGATAATACCTTGCATGGCGCACTCTATTTAGAGTCAGACTCAACGTTACCTGCTGAGTTAGATGTCGAGAATATTTCGATTCAGCAAGGTGATGAGACTTGGGTAATTGATGGCGATTTGCTTGAGATGCGCACCCATAGCCCGAATCAGTGGGAAGTGGTGTTTGTTTGGCAATTCCCAGTCGACCCTAACCAACCTGTTAACGTTGCTTTGCTGCTTAATAACAACGACAAAGTTGAGTGGCTAGTTGAGAACAACGTTCAGATTGATACTGTTTACTGATCGTTGATAAAACATCTTCGATGTTAAAAAAGGCTGACCCCATACGGAGTCAGCCTTTTTCACGTAAAGCCAATAGAATTACTGATTAGCTTTTCTTAAGACCAGCGTTGATATCTAGGATATCTTGCTCGCTTAGTGTACCTACTGCTTGACGTAGCTGTAGGACACTTAGGATGTAGTCGTAACGCGCGTTTGATAGGCTCTTGTTCGCATCGTAAAGGCGACGAGTCGAATCAAGTACGTCAACGATAGTACGTGTACCTACATCGAAGCCTGCTTCTGTCGCTTCTAGTGCTGATTGAGCTGAAACTACCGTTTGCTCATACGCACGTAGTGCACCGATTGAAGCGTTGATGTTGTTATTAAATGCACGAACATCTTTAACTACACTGCGGTATGTTGCTTCTAGATCTTGGCTTGCTGCAACATAGCTGAATTCAGCTTGTTTGGTTTGTGAGCTAATGTTACCACCAGTGTATAGTGGAACCACTAGGTTCACGCCAACGTTGAAGTCGTTGTAGTCACCTACAAAGCCTGCGTTATCATTGCTTTCATCGCCGTAGTTGTAGCCACCATCTAAGGTTAGAGATGGTAAGTGGCCTGAACTTGCCAGTGAAATGTTATCTTTCGCTACGTCTTGAGCGATACGCGCAGACAGTAGGCTTAGGTTTTTCTGCTGAGCTTCATCGACTAGCGCGTCGATTGCTGTCGAAGTTTTGCTTGCAGAGAAACGTTTAGTATCAAGCACATCTAAGTTCGAGTGTTCTTGACCAGTAATCTCACGTAGACCTTCATAGCTGTTCACTAGGTCATTTTGCGCTAATACTTCATCAGCGAGTACTGCATCGTATTGTGCTTGCGCATCATGTACGTCGGTGATTGCCGATAGACCCACTTCAAAACGTTGCTTAGTTTGTTCTAGCTGACGGCCAACTGCCGCTTTTTCTGCTTGAACAAATTCAAGGTTGTCTTGAGCACGCAGTACATCGAAGTATGCCGTTGAAACTCGTAGAATCAATGCTTGTTGGTTTGCAGCGTAAGAAGCGTCTGCTTGGCGAGCACTCTTTTCAGAGATATCCAAAGTCAGCCAGCTTGAACGTTGGTAAAGTTCTTGAGAGAAGTTAATTCCTGCTGTGAGCTTATCACTTTCTCTTTGATCAACATCACTTCGGTTGATGTTGTAACCCGCAGTTAAGTTAATCTGCGGTAGCAAAGATGAACGACTAGAAGTCACTGACTCAAATGCGGCATCACGCTGAGCAGCTGCGCTAAGTAGCGTAGGGTCGTTTTCTTTCGCTTGATTATAAATGTCTGCCAGTGTGTCAGCGAAAGCGTTAGTGCTTAGTCCGCCTAGTGCTGCACTGATAAATAGTGGAAGCAGTTTCTTCATTAGTCCTATTCCTGCCAAAATATGAAAAAGGTGTCTCATCGGGAGTTTAACTCAATTGATGGGAAATCACTCTATACTTTGCAAAGTTTTACACTTAACTGTCCACTTGTACAATAAATTTAATTCATCAATTTAACTGAATCTATAAAAATTGTATAAAAAGTTGAGCCATGCCCTTGGAAGTTAAGCTTTTGTCTGAGTAAACTATAAGATTCACTCAGAGAGGTGCCAAATGCAACAGTCTGACAATCAAGATGAACAGTTTACTCGCCAAGATGTGGAAATAATCTCAAAAGAAACACTGTTTCAGGGCTTTTTTAGAATGGTTAAATATCGCTTCAAACATAGATTGTTTGAAGGTGGCTGGAGTGAGCCGATCGAGCGCGAAATGTTTGAACGTGGTCATGCTGCTGCAATGCTTCCTTATGACCCTATTCGTGATCAGGTCGTGATTATTGAACAAATTCGCGTCGGAGCAATGGAACACCAAAGCCCTTGGCAGCTTGAGATTGTCGCCGGGATGATTGACCAAGGTGAAGTTGCGGAAGACGTCGTGCGCCGCGAAGCAGTTGAAGAAGCAGGAATTGAAGTCGGGTTATTGGAAAAAGTGACCTCTTACTACCCTTCTTCAGGCGGCTGTTCTGAGATGCTGGATGTGTTTGTTGGCCAAGTCGATGCGAGCACAGCGTATGGCGTTCATGGTTTAGACTATGAAGGGGAGGATATTCGTGTTCACGTTATGTCTCGTCAACAAGCTTACCAGTGGTTTATCGATGGGAAATTTGAAAATGGCGCCTCTATCATTGCTTTGCAGTGGCTAGAGCTCAATCATCAACGTTTGAAAGAAGAATGGAACAAGTAGCAATTAAGAAACCGTATCATGTTGATTTATCTGATTTGATGCGGACATATGAAACAAACTACGCCAAATTGAATGCTTTGCTGCCTAATCAGCCGAGTGTCGATGACGTACGTTGCTACCAAGCGGCCAATATGACCTACCAAATTCAAGTGGTCGAAGTCACAAAGTACACAACTTTGGTCGATATTTGTCAAAGTGATGACGTTCCAGTATTTCCATTACCTACGATGTCTGTCAGGCTCTACCACGATGCTCGCGTAGCAGAAGTATGCGCTTGTGACCATCTGAAACGTGTGAATGCCCGATACGATTATCCAAATGAGAAAATGCTCCAACAAGATGAAAAGGTCCAGCTCAACCGCTTCTTAGGTGATTGGCTTTCATTTTGTTTAAGACAGGGTATTAGTCGCACCCCATTGAATATTTAGGGTTTGTTTTGAAAGTTACGTCTATTTCATCAGATCAAGACAGCATCAAGCTGCTACAAATTACCGACACTCATTTGTTTGAGCCGTTGGACGGTAGCTTGTTAAGTGTCAAAACTCTCGACAGCTTTCATGCAGTTGTCGATGCAATTGTTGATAGTGGAGCAAGCTTTGATGCGATGCTCTCAACTGGTGATATCTCCCAAGACCATAGTGCGATCTCTTATCAGCACTTTGAACAAGGCATCGAAAAGCTTGAACTGCCATGCTTCTGGTTGCCGGGGAACCATGATTTTAAGCCGAGTATGAACTCGGTGCTACCTTCTACTCAGATTCAGCAAGTTGAACACGTGTTACTTGGCGAACACTGGCAAATGGTGCTGCTCGACTCTCAAGTTGTCGGTGTACCACACGGTTTCTTAACTGAGCAGCAGTTAACCTTGCTCGATGAAAAGCTGGCCGAGTACCCTGAACGTAATACTTTGGTCTTGCTTCACCATCACCCGATCTTGGTCGGCAGTCGTTGGCTCGATCAGCATACACTTAAAGAAGCTGACAGCTTTTGGCGTGTGGTTGAAAAGCATAACAACGTAAAAGCGGTGGTGTGTGGTCATGTTCATCAAGATATGAACGTGATGCATAAAGGCGTCCAAGTGATGTCGACGCCATCAACCTGCGTTCAGTTTAAACCTAACTGTGATGACTTTTCTCTCGATAGCTTATCACCAGGCTGGCGTGAGCTAGAACTGCACAACGATGGCTCAGTCTCTACCGAGGTGAAACGTTTAAAACCAGGCAGTTTCCAACCCGACTTTAATTCAGCAGGCTACTAATGAAACCGTCATTGCTACTTTATATCCATGGCTTTAACAGCTCGCCTTTATCGCATAAAGCGAACGTAATGAAAGCGTACTGCGAAGCACAAAGGCCAGATATCAAAGTAGTCATCCCGCGTTTGCCGTGCTTTCCGCAGTCGGCTTCTGCACTGCTGCTTGATATCGTTAATCAATATAAAGATGACTATCGTATCGGATTGGTGGGCAGTTCTCTCGGTGGCTATATGTCAATGTGGCTTAATGCTCAGTTTGGCTTTAAAGCGGTGGTGGTCAACCCTGCGGTAAAACCTTACGAGTTACTGGTCGACTTTCTTGGTGAGCAAGAAAACCCATATACCAACGAGAAGTACTTGCTCGAAGCTGTGCATATTGATGAGCTCAAAGCGTTAGATACACCATCGATTGCATCCCCGTCTGACTTTTGGCTATTGCAGCAAGTGGAAGATGAAGTTCTTGATTATCGCCAAGCCGTGACACATTTTTCCGGTGCTAGACAAACGGTAGAAGAAGGGGGGGATCATAGCTTTGTTGACTTCGAACGTTACCCTGCACAAATCATCGAATTCTTACAACTCTGACTCTCATTGAGGGAAGAGTCATAATTTTACTTGTTACTTACTTATCTCTCTTGACATAATTAGGTCTGTTCCAGACTATGTTTCTCCTGTGCTAAGCAGGATTTAAAGCGATTCGAATTTGTTCGCACTCTCAATGAGTAAAAATCATTGAGCATATATTTACCTGCCTGTTTAGCTACTCCATTTATTCTTTATAAAGATATTCCGTATTATGACTGAACAATATAATGCGAAAGACCTTTCGGTTCTTGAAGGTCTTGACCCAGTACGACATCGTCCTGGCATGTATACCGAGACAGAGCGTCCAAACCATCTTGCACAAGAGGTTATTGATAACTCGGTCGATGAAGCACTTGCTGGGCATGCAAAAAAGATCAAAGTCATTCTCCATGCTGACCAATCACTAGAAGTGATCGATGATGGTCGAGGCATGCCGGTTGATATTCACCCTGAGAAAGGTATCTCAGGTGTCGAACTTATTATGACCAAGCTACATGCTGGTGGTAAGTTCTCTAACGACAACTATAAGTTTTCTGGCGGTCTACACGGCGTTGGTATCTCAGTAGTAAATGCGCTCTCTAAGCGCGTTGAAGTGACGGTGAGACGTGGCGGTGAAATTCATGAAATTGCTTTTGAAGGCGGTAACGCAGTCACTGAACTTACTGTGACTGGCACTTGTGGTCACCGCAATACCGGTACTTCGGTACATTTCTGGCCAGACGCAAAATACTTCGATAGCTACAAATTCTCCGCGTTACGCTTGGTGAACAACCTGCGTGCGAAAGCGGTTCTTTGTCCTGGGTTAGAGATTACCTTCAGCGACAAAGTGAATAACGAAGAGCATAAGTGGTTCTACGAAGATGGCCTAAAAGACTACCTTTCTGAAGGGGTTAAAGGCTATGAAGTTCTCCCTGTTGAACCGTATATCGGTGAGTTTACCGCTGATACTGAGATGGCAACGTGGGCGGTGATCTGGCAGCCAGAAGGCGGCGAGATGATCACAGAAAGTTACGTTAACTTGGTCCCAACCAAGCAAGGTGGTACGCACGTTAACGGTCTACGCCAAGGTCTACTTGATGCGATGCGTGAGTTCTGTGAGTTCCGTAACTTGCTTCCTCGCGGGGTTAAGCTAACTGGTGACGATATCTTTGACCGCTGTTCTTACGTTTTATCGGTGAAGATGCAAGATCCTCAGTTTGCCGGTCAAACTAAAGAGCGTCTCTCATCGCGTCAAACAGCAGCGTTTGTTTCTGGCGTCGTAAAAGATGCCTTCAGCTTGTGGTTAAACGAAAAACCGCAACTTGCTGAACAACTGGCAGAAGTGTGTATTGCTAATGCTCACCGCCGTATGCGCGCAAGCAAGAAAGTTGTGCGTAAGAAGGTGGCATCAGGCCCTGCACTGCCAGGCAAGCTGACAGACTGTTCTGTGCAAGATTTAAATCGCACTGAAATCTTCTTTGTCGAGGGTGACTCGGCAGGCGGCTCAGCGAAACAAGCCCGTGATCGTGAGTTCCAAGCTGTGATGCCACTGCGTGGTAAGATCTTGAACACATGGGAAGTCTCTGCAGACCAGGTACTCGCTTCTCAAGAAGTGCATGACATTTCGGTGGCGCTGGGCATCGACCCTGATAACGATAATCTCGATGGCTTACGTTACGGCAAAGTCTGTATCCTTGCCGATGCGGACTCGGATGGTCTACACATCGCGACGCTATTATGTGCTCTGTTTACTCGTCACTTCCGCGCGCTAGTGGAAGCGGGTCATATCTATGTTGCGATGCCTCCTCTGTACCGTATCGACTGCGGCAAAGAAGTGTTCTATGCCCTAGATGATGATGAGAAAGAGGGCATCTTAGAGCGCCTATCGAAGAAAAAAGCCAAAATCAACGTGCAGCGATTCAAAGGTCTGGGTGAGATGAACCCACTTCAGCTGCGTGAAACAACCATGGATCCAAATACTCGCCGTCTGGTTCAATTAACCATTGATGACAATGAGCAGACCATGGAAATGATGGATATGTTGCTAGGTAAGAAGCGTGCGGATGACCGCCGTCACTGGCTGCAATCTAACGGTGATATGGCAGAGGTTTAATGAATGTCTAGTGAGATTACATACGATGGCGTTGAACAGTTGCCGATGCGCAAGTTCACTGAAGACGCTTATCTGAATTACTCGATGTACGTAATTATGGACCGCGCGTTGCCATACATTGGCGATGGTTTGAAGCCGGTTCAACGACGTATTATTTACGCAATGTCGGAGCTTGGTCTCTCGGCAGCAGCAAAATACAAGAAATCAGCACGTACCGTTGGTGACGTGTTAGGTAAATACCATCCACACGGCGACTCAGCGTGTTATGAAGCGATGGTATTAATGGCACAACCATTCTCTTACCGTTACCCATTAGTAGACGGTCAAGGTAACTGGGGTGCGCCAGACGATCCTAAATCTTTTGCCGCGATGCGTTATACCGAAGCGAAACTGTCTAAGTTTGCTGAAGTACTGCTAGGTGAACTTGGCCAAGGTACGGTCGAGTGGCAGCCTAACTTTGACGGCACAATGAAAGAGCCGCAAATGTTACCTGCGCGCCTACCGCACATTCTACTGAATGGTGTGACCGGTATCGCCGTAGGTATGGCTACTGATATTCCACCTCACAACGTGCGTGAAGTGGCCGATGCTGCGATTCACTTGATCGATCATCCTAAAGCAGAACTGCCGGATGTGATGAACTTTGTCCAAGGTCCTGATTACCCGACCGAAGCAGAGATCATTTCACCTAAAGCGGATCTTGAGAAGATCTACCGCACTGGTCGCGGCAGTATCAAGATGCGTGCGGTCTGGCATAAAGAAGGTTCTGATATTGTTATCACTGCTTTGCCACACCAAGTGTCGGGCGCGAAATTGCTAGAGCAGATCGCTAACCAAATGCGCGCGAAAAAGCTGCCAATGGTGGATGATCTGCGTGATGAGTCGGATCACGAGAACCCAACGCGTATTGTTGTTGTGCCTCGTTCAAACCGAATCGACTGTGATCAGTTGATGAACCACCTGTTTGCGTCAACGGATTTAGAGAAAAATTTCCGTGTAAACCTGAACATGATTGGTCTCGACAATCGCCCACAGGTGAAAGGTCTGGTACAGATTCTTTCTGAGTGGATTGAGTTCCGTCGCACTACCGTTCGTCGTCGTTTACAGTACCGTCTTGATAAAGTGATGGCGCGTTTGCACATCCTTGAAGGTTTGTTGATTGCGTATCTAAACCTTGATGAAGTGATCGAGATCATCCGTACTGAAGATGATCCTAAAGCGGTGCTGATGGCACGCTTTGGCATTACCGAAATTCAAGCGGATGCGATTCTAGATACCAAACTTCGTCACCTAGCCAAGCTAGAAGAGATGAAGATCCGTGGCGAGCAAGATGAGCTTGAAAAAGAGCGTGAGAAGCTAGAGAAGTTACTTGGCTCTGAGCGTCGCATGAATACCTTACTGAAGAAAGAGATTCAAGCTGACGCTGATAAGTATGGTGATGATCGTCGTTCTCCTCTGATTGAGCGTGCTGAAGCGAAGGCACTGACTGAACGCGATCTAGTGCCAAGTGAACCAATTACCGTTGTTCTATCAGAGAAAGGCTGGATTCGTCACGCGAAAGGGCATGATGTTGATGCTGAAGGGTTAAACTACAAGTCTGGTGACAACTACCTTGCTCATGCGCGCGGTAAGAGTAGCCAGCAAGCGGTATTCCTTGGTAATGATGGCCGAAGCTACTCGCTAGAATCTCATTCTCTGCCATCTGCACGTAGCCAAGGTGAACCAATTACGGGTCGTCTTAACATCAATGCAGGCACCAGTATTCGCCATGTTGTGATGGGTGAAGAAGAGCAGCTATGGTTGATCGGTTCTGATGCTGGTTATGGCTTTGTGTGTAAGGGCAGTGACTTACTGTCTAAGAACAAGAGTGGTAAGGCATTGGTGACACTGCCTGCTAATTCTGAAGTCATTTCTCCGCAAACCATTAGTAACTTAGATACAGATGAAATCCTAACGATTACTAACCAAGGCCGAATGCTGCTGTTCCCAATTAAGGATCTGCCACAGCTAGGTAAAGGTAAGGGTAATAAGATCATCAACATTCCAGCTGCGAAGGCGAAAGAGCGTGAAGAGTATGTCTCTCACTTAATCTCTTTGCCACAGGGTAGTTCGGTGACCTTGTATGCTGGTAAGCGTAAGTTGGGACTTAAAGCGTCCGATCTAGAGAACTTCCGTGGTGAACGTGGTCGTCGCGGCGGTCTGTTGCCAAGGGGCTTGCAGCGAGTGACGCGCATAGAGATAGAGTCAGCGGGTGAAAGCTCAGATTCAGAAGAGTCTCAAGAATCCTAACAAAAACCCCATGCCAAGGCATTAATGCCGATCGGTTTAGAGACTTGAATGATCTTCGGGTCGTATGATAATCCCCACTAACAAAGTTAGTGGGGATTTTTTATGTTGGCTCAAGAATTAGTACTGGCTCATGAAACGATTGAAGATGCTACAGACTATGAGTCTGTCG
>NZ_SATR01000112.1 GCF_004551525.1 Vibrio ouci
TACGGTCGGAGTGGTCAGAACGCAACTAACAATAAATTTAAGAGTGATTCACAACGCTCGGCGCTCTCACTTCAAGTCAGTTTAGTGTTTATGGCACAATGGTTTAGGTAAGGTGGTTAGCGTTGTTCACACCTTAATTTGGCGTTAGGCTAACCGAGGTAGGTTTCATGGATAATTACATTAAAGCAGATTTTGATGAGCCATTTTTATTTAGAACAGCATCAAAATTGGTGTGCGATAATACATTAAAGAATGGTGAGATTTGGCTAAGAACTAATCTGTATTATCAACAAATCGAGGATAAAGCTCGAGTAGATAATAATGAAGGATTAAGCAGTTCTAAGATTGAGTTTCCAATCAGTGTTAAATCGGATAACGGTGTATTCATTGATATATCCGGAGATCGGACGGGAACGATGGGAACGAATGTTCCACCTCATTATTTAATTTCATTGCATGGTACAAGCATATCAAAGCAACAGCATACAGATTTTGGTGGTGTTACATTCGGAATCAGTAGTTTTTCAGTTTTAACTAAACAAATTATTGAAGAAACATCTAAACAAATAAAAGTTCTTGGGTATCAAGCAGGACCTGTTTCGTATCAATTTACATCGTTGGTACAAACTGAAAAACGAAACGGAGCTATTCTTGAAATTACAGATAATCCTCCTCACTACTTAAGTACTGTTGATATGACGGCCTTACGAAAAGAGCCTATTCTGCCTTTTATTGAGCAGGATGAATGGCGTATAGTAGTTTTTACAAATGGCTTCATTAAAGGTGATCACTTAGCACCCTTAAAGCTAAAAGTAGATAAAAATTTGTTCTACGAATATTAGCCTAACAAGCAATTTAAGAGGGATTCACAACGCCTGGCACTTTTGATTCTACTTCAAATTTAGTGTTTATGGCACAATGCTTTAGGTGTGGGTGGCGGCGTTGTTCACCCCTTAATTGGGCGTTATAGCGATTGTTGAGTTAGGAGGACAGAATTGCAGTATTTTGATTTACCAGAATTGAGTAATAATTTGCTAGAGAAACTAGGTGTCGAAGATTTACAGAAGATTCCTGTTCACCCCGAACCGAGTGCGAAGCCTCTTAATTGTCTAAACAATGTTATTGCTTACATTGAAAAATATGGCGGTAGTGTGCAATTTGGCTGGATTTTTTCGTGTTTAGGGAATATTTCAATCAAAATGACAGCTCATGCTGTCGTCAAAATGCCTGACAATTCATTAGTCTGTGTAACGCCGAATGAATATAGGACGGGGCTATTGAAGTTTGCTCCTGACAGTTCGGTCGAAACTCTCATTAAGCATAACTTTCTTCCGACAAAATTTGTGCCTTTGATAAGTGACCAATCATTATCTGAGTACATTGCTATAGAAGTTGAGCAAGACAAATTACGTATGGAAAATCATGGTGTTGTTGCTCAATCTGATCTGAATCAGTTCCAAATGAGAGCATCGCTACTTTATCCTGCTATCTTGTCTCTCGCTAAAAAGTACACTGGAAGAAACGATCAGTGCTACTGTGGTTCAGGAAAAAAGAACAAGAAGTGTTGTGGCTAAATCGCTATAACAAACAATTTAAGCAGATTCGCAACGCTCGGCATTTTGGGTTTGAATCAGCTTCGGTGTTTACGGCACAATGGTCTAGGTAGGAGGTAGCGTTGCTCACTACTTAATTGGGCGTTATATTTATCCGACATCAACAAACATGGAGGTTTGAAATGAATAAAGAGATTACAGGTGGTTGCTGCTGCGAAAGTGTAGCCTTTAAGCTTAAAGATGACTTCGGTAAGTTCTTCTTTTGTCACTGTGAGCAGTGCCGAAAGCTCACAGGTTCGGCTCATGCATCGAACTTGTTTACTTCTCCTTCAAATATCGAATGGACGAAAGGGGAAGACAAAATAAAGCGCTATGATCATCCTACACGTTCATTTTCTAAGGCATTTTGCGTAGATTGTGGTTCAGGTTTGCCATTTCTGACTCAAAGCCGAAAATTCCTAATTGTTCCGGCTGGCTCGTTAAACGAGGAGCCGTCAAAGACTCTTGATGCTCAAATATTCACTGCAGAGCAAGCTGAGTGGCATAAAGCAGGGTTGCAGGCAGTTAAGGTGGAAGGCTTCCCAAAATAAATATAACAATAAATTTAAGAGTGATTCACAACGCTTGGCACCCTCACATCAAGCCAGTTTAGTGTTTATGGCACAATGCGTTAGGTAAGGTGGTAGCGTTGTTCACACCTTAATTTGGCGTTATGTGCTTAGAGGGAAAATGGCATTGATTAGAGAAATGGATATCTCAGATTACTCTCAAGTTATTGAGCTATGGTCTGAAACAGAAGCTATGTTGCTACGTGATGCAGACTCTAGAGAAAACATAGGCAAATACTTAGAACGTAACCCCAATCTCAGCTTTGTCGCTGTAGATGGTGACACTATTGTAGGTGCAATTTTAGTGGGTACAGATGGTCGTCGAGGTTACGTGCAACATTTGGCTGTAAACTCGAATTGTCGAGGTAAAGGCATTGGTGCCAAACTARTATCTTCAGCGGTCGRTGCATTATCTAAAATTGGTATAGCTAAAACTCACTTATTTGTCGCCAATGAAAACCTGAATGCTCAATATTTCTATGAAAAACTAGGTTGGTTTCCACGTGATGAAGTGCGCATGTTTTCCTTTAACTCGTCTTGCAGTGGTAATGTTTAGTACGCACATAACAATAAATTTAAGAGTGATTCACAACGCTCGGCGCTTTCACTTCAAGCCAGTTTAGTGTTTATGGCACAATGCGTTAGGTAAGGTGTTAGCGTTGTTCACACCTTAATTTGGCGTTATGTGTTTTTAGGATAAAAATGGAAATTTTCGAAATTCAACTAGGAAACTCAATCGGCCCAGTTAAGCTCGGTATGACAGAAACTGAAGTGAACAATGTTATCGGAACTCCTGATTGCATCTATGGACATCGCCATCATTTT
>NZ_SATR01000113.1 GCF_004551525.1 Vibrio ouci
GGGTTTTGGCAGGATCTGAACGACCAATTAAACGGCATGATCAAAAGCTTCAAGCGTATTTCAATCGTTGTAAATTTCAAAAAGTATCTTTTGAATTAGCAAAAGAAAACATGGCTAAATTGAAAATGCCAGTTAGTTTTTTAGACGCCAAATCTATCGTTTCTGACTGGGTTGACGCTGGTTAGAAGTAAGTTCACCTAACAAAGCGTTTAAGACGGATTCACAACGCTTGGCATTTTTGGTTTGAATCAGCTTTTGTGGTCGCGTTGTTCACCACTTAACGCGGCGTTATGCAATTAGAGGAAATTACAGCAATGGAAGTAATATTTTGGCTAGTTTTTGGTGTAATTGCTAGTGCCGTGCTGATCAAGTTTGTGCATCATAAACCTTCGGAATCGCGTCTTAAAATCCTTGGCTATGCGTTGATAATTGCTGCTCTCATCTATGTACTTTTTGCAGTTCTAGCCTCAAACCTAGTTTGGATCGGCATCGAGTCTCTAGGTGTGTTGTTATACGGTGCTTTCTTTGTTCTTTCAAAAAGTCGTAGCTCCAATTTGTTAGCTGTCGGGTGGTTACTTCATCCTGTTTGGGACGTTGGTCTCCACTTGTCAGGTTCGGGGAGTATTGTCGCTCCCGAGTGGTACGTAGTAATGTGCATTTCTTTCGATATTACAGTAGCTTGTTATTTGTTAGCTCAGGCGCGTGTTGGAAAAATTGCATAACAAACAATTCAAGCTGATTCGCAACGCTCGGCGCTTTCGGTTTCAATTAGTTTGGTGATTTCGGCGAAGTGTTTGAGTATGGTGGCAGTGTTGCTCACAACTTAATTGGGCGTTATGCCACTCCGTAGTGGGGAGCATATGCTGCCATTCGCTGCTGTTAACATATAATGTATAATCGTGAAAACAAAAACTTAGTTTAATGCCAGAGCATATATGACATTTGTAAAGTTCGTAAGAACCAGAGTTCAAGCTGATGAACCTGTAATTGGGTTTGGTGATAATCGATTTCAGTATTCAGCTGTGTTTACTAAAATTGCAGAGTTGAACAAGTACAGTCAAGTTGAGTACTTTATTGATGAAGAGAACCGTAAAATTGGGTTCAAATTCTACGATGCGTTTGATAGTAGGGATAGTTACTCTCTGGGAGGGAAAAGTAACTATTATCGAAGTGCAGCTGCTGATCTTATAAAAAGGTATTTGTGGGTCAAGAAAGTTGCAGAATCTGAGAATTCGGAAGACAAAAAGTTTGTTGCACGAAAATCCCAAGGCATGTGGGTAATTCAATTGGCACCAGCTTTCGAGTTGACAGTGAACAGAGACTCGTGCCCAAAAGCTTTACCTGATGACTATGGTATATATCGTTACATTAGCGATGATGGTCAAATTGTTTACATTGGAAAAGGCAATATAAAACGTAGATTTGGCGTCCCTGAAAGAAAGGACTGGAATTTCAATAGGATCGAGTATTCTTTGATACCCAGCGATGCTGAACAATTTGAGTGGGAAGCCTACTGGATTGAAAAATTTAAAGAAAACAACAATGGATTTCTGCCATATTACAACAAAGTTAGTGGGCATAGTGACAAGTCGTAAAGTGGCATAACAAGCAATTTAAGAGGGATTCACAACGCTTGGCACTTTCACTTCAAGCCAGTTTAGTGTTTATGGCACAATGCTTTAGGTTGGGTGGAGGCGTTGTTCCCCCCTTAATTGGGCGTTAGGGCTCCAGCCTTTAGTTATTATATTCAATAAGTTGAAAGTGATGATATAATTGTAGTTTTCCGATACACAGTTTATATGGGTGACTTCATTGAGTATCAAAGACAAGCTCAAGTTCCTCAAAGCAAACGAGCATAATATCTACGTAATTCATTATTCGTGCGAAAACCTAAACGACAACAATGAAAACATTTCCCCTCGCGTTACTTCTATCGCAGTGTTACATCTTCAAAGCCATACTATGCATAGTTTTTCAATCCATCTAGTGGCTGAAAAAAAGCACATTGGTAGAGACAAAATTGCAGACAACTATAATGAATTAGAAAAGCAAATGTTGGCTGAGTTTTACTCATTTGTACGCGATAACAATGGTGCATTATGGTTGCACTGGAACATGTCCAACATCAACTATGGTTTTGAGGCATTGTCTCACCGATATGAAGTTCTATCAGGTGAAAGAGGTGTTAGAATCCAAGATTCAAGCAAGCATAACCTATCTAGTCTTATTATCGAAAAGTATGGCAAAGATAGTATTGCTCACCCAAGAATGAAAACTCTTCAGAAATTAAACGATGGCAATCATCGAGATAACCTAAGTGGTGAAGAAGAGGTCAAAGCGTTTGAAGACAAAGAATTTGTAAGGCTCCATAAATCAACAATGTCAAAGGCTTATTGGTTCCAGTCGATGTATTTCTTACTGCAGAGAGGTAAGGTAAAGGTATCTAACTATAACGTATCTCAAAAGCTTAATAACTATATGGAGAAGCCATTTGTAAAACTGCTGAGCTTCTTGGCTGTTATTTTTACGCTCGCGCAAGCAGGGCAGTTAGCATACGCTAAATATAGTACTTCGCAAGAAGGAAATTTCTCTAAGATTGAGCAGCCGCTAGAAAAGCCCTAACAAGCAATTTAAGAGGGATTCACAACGCTTGGCACTTTTGCTTCTACTTCAGTTTTAGTGTTTATGGCACAATGCTTTAGGTTTGGGTGGAGGCGTTGTTCACCCCTTAATTGGGCGTTAGCTATCTTTTCAACTTTGGGCACAAAGTCGAATGTMTTAAGTAAGAATACAAACTTACTTAGTGCTTTTGGTATTCTTAGTATGTCGTTTTCCATGCGTGCGTCAATCTCAATGGAGGCAGTACGAATATTAGGTTTTGTGAAAAGTGCGAGAGAGAAACTGAACATACAG
>NZ_SATR01000114.1 GCF_004551525.1 Vibrio ouci
GGCGTTAGCACACAGGTTCATAGTTCGTGATAAAGGAAGAGGTAAATGTCTAAGGATGAAACGCTTCTACATTGTGGAAACTGCAATCAGAAGACGGCTCATAGACGACTAAGTGCATCTGAAGTTGAAGCACAGCAGCGAGTGAAGAATAGTACTAAGTCTCGTATTCTCAATATCGTTTTTGGTGTTCTACTGGGCTCAAGTAAATCAGAATCGCAGGTTAGCTATTTCAGGTGTAAGGTCTGTAATGCGGAGCATGATAGCAATGAAGGTATGCCTCACGGTTGGGGCTAGTTAATGCGTAACCCTATGTGCTAACAATAAATTTAAGCAGATTCGCAACGCTTGGCATTTTCGGTTTGAATCAACTTTAGTGTTTACGGCACAATGGTTTAGGTAGGTGGTRGCGTTGCTCACTACTTAATTTGGCGTTATGCCACTGGGAGAAATTCATGATTGTAGTAGCAAGGTTTTCTTTCCCTCATGAAGCCCATATTGCCAAAGCAAATCTAGAAAGTGCTGGTATTGAAAGCTTCATTGCAGATGAGCATACGGTGAATACACAATGGCTATATTCAAATGCTATTGGCGGTGTTCGCTTAATGGTTTCAGAAGGAGACTTAGAGGAAGCGACCGAAATTCTTACTAGTGATTTTTCTGAATGCCTAGAAAGTCACTCTCAAGAAATAGGAGAGAAGCTAGACATTTGTCCTCACTGCGGAAGTAGTGACTTATCTGCCTATACAAAGGGTAAGCGGCCAGCGTTTCTGGTGTTCATATTGTTAGGTTTTCCTCTGTTTTTCTATAAACAGGGTTATAAGTGCAATCAGTGTGGTGAGTTCAGCGAAAAACTTTGAGTCGTGGCATAACAATAAATTTAAGCAGATTCGCAACGCTTGGCATTTTCGGTTTGAATCGGCTTTAGTGTTTACGGCACAATGGTTTAGGCTAGGTGGTGGCGTTGCTCACTACTTAATTTGGCGTTATGCCTACTGATGAGAAATGTGATTATGAATATAGAATTGTTTGCTCCCTATTTTAGGGACGAAAACTATCCAGTTTGGCCTTGTCCAGAGTGTGGAGCAAATTCCTTAACTGCTGTGAAAGACGGATTTAAAAAACAATACAAGGTTCCCATTGACCCTAACCATCCAGCGTTTGATCCTGAATGGATAGAGTATGTATTTACATTAAACATGCAATGTGCGGTGCCTACGTGTGGTTGTGGAGTTGTATGTGTCGGCACTGGCGATGTTTCGCAAGAGTACTTAGATGATGGTTCTGGTGAGTGGGGTTGGTTTGAAAATTTTGAAGCTAAATACTTTCAACCTCCCTTACAAATATTCGAATTGCCAAAAGATACACCTAAAGGTGTAAAAGAGGCATTAAAAGTGTCTTTTTCAACCTATTTCTCTTCACCTAGCACAAGTTTAAGCACCTTACGTGCGGCTTTAGAGGTTTTGTTAGGTGAAATGGAAGTAGCATCAGTAGATGCAAAAGGTAACTTCCTACCTCTAGCAAAACGAATTAGTTCATTGCCAGAGAGTTACAGGAAAATTATTGAGCCTGCCAATGCAATTCGATGGCTCGGAAATGATGGAACACATTCAGGGTATCAAGTTAGAAAGTCGGATGTTGTTGATGGTTATAGAATCTTTGAACACATTTTGGAAGAACTTTACCCGGAAAAGAAAGCTTCAATTGAAGCGTTAGTTGCTCGAATCAATGAAGCTAAGGGTGTCGAAAAGTAGGCATAACAAAGCATTTAAGAGTGATTCGCAACGCTTGGCGCTCTCACTTCGAGTTGAGTTTTGTGTTTACGGCGCAGTGTTTAAGTTCGGTGTTTGCGCTGCTCACACGTTAATTGGGCGTTATGCAACTATGGAAAAGGGAAGTCTGTGAATAAAAACGAAGTAATAAGAGAAGTTGCTAGAAAAGCAGGGATTTCTCAGGCAGAAGCAAGACGAATAGTTGAAATTACGTTGGGCGTAATTTCAGATCATCTTAAATCTGGTGACGATGTAAAATTAAAAGGTTTCGGTCATTTTTCTACAAAAGGAACGGCACAAGCGGGCAAAGCTCATAGAGATACTCAGGCTCATGCAAAGGGATATTCCGGAGCTAGACCAACATTTAAAGCTAGTGAAAAGTTAAGGGTGAATGTTCGGCGTGCTGGGAAAGGTTCATCTGATCCAGATAAAACAAATGATCCTGGTGAGTTCATCAAAGGGATACGTAAATAATGACTGAAGAAAAAAGGATCGAGGACAAAGTAAAGCGTTCGGAGAAAATCAGCGAACTCACCCTGTATGTTGCATTTGGCTTAGTAGCCTTAACTTATACACTGTTTAGTTCTAAGTCTGATTTCGCAAATTTGCTATTGGAGCATAAGTCGCTATTTCTTATTGCGTCAATTTGTGGTGTGGTTTCGATACTTCTTCATTATTTGCAATATGTTGCGGGTTATTTTGCTGCTCAAAAAGCGCTGTCAGAGAGCGACTTTCAATATAGTAGAAAGTGGTGGTCTTATAGAATGATTAAGCCACTTTTTGTTGCAAAACAAATTGTTGTAATAGCAGGTGTTATCGTTGTTGGTACAGCGATGACTTTGACTTTAGTTGCATAACAATCTGTTTAAGAGTGATTCGCAACGCGTGGCATTTTCACTATGCGTTGCGTTTAGTGTTTAAGGTGGTATGCGGAAGCATCGGTATTGCGTTGCTCACACCTTAACAGGGCGTTATGAGCTTCCAAGAATTAGAAGGAAAATATGGCAGTTTTAGAAATTTTGACTGCACCTGATCCAAGGCTTAAGGTCAAAGCGGAAAAGGTGCGAGATATTACGACGGTACAAACATTAATAGACGATATGTTGGAAACGCT
>NZ_SATR01000115.1 GCF_004551525.1 Vibrio ouci
TCTTCACTCGCTGCTGTGCTTCAACTTCAGATGCACTTAGTCGTCTATGAGCCGTCTTCTGATTGCAGTTTCCACAATGTAGAAGCGTTTCATCCTTAGACATTTACCTCTTCCTTTATCACGAACTATGAACCTGTGTGCTAACGCCCAATTAAGGGGTGAACAACGCTACCACCCACGCCTAAAGCATTGTGCCATAAACACTAAATTTGAAGTAGAAACAAAAATGCCAAGCGTTGTGAATCCCTCTTAAATTGCTTGTTATGTTTTACCACAAACACTTGATTTACTTGAGAAAGAACTGCTATTTCTGACTAGTTTTCTGAAGCAAACCACAAGGCAGAAACTAACTTCACCGCCAAAGGCGACCAACCTCAAACAAGTAAGCCCACTTCCCTGCCCAATGAGGCAACCCGACTATCTTTCAACAAGCGCCCTTTCTTTCCAACCAAAGCGCAAGACAAGAGAAAATTGCCGAGGCAACTGCCAAGCTGAAATGCTAATTGACTAAGAACCTAAAAGCGACTTTGAGCCAGTTAAACCTGAAACCGATCGCCACGACCTGACAATGAAGCAACCCACGAATATTGGCATGTTTTACGGCCTGAGTGATTCAAGAACTTAGACCGACAATGCAGATTTGCTGAGTCTACTAGGGACGAATTGTCAAAGGGACAAAGAACTAGAGCCTAAGAACTTTAAGCCTTTGAATTTCAAGTAAACATAATAACGCCCAATTAAGGGGTGAACAACGCCTCCACCCAAACCTAAAGCATTGTGCTGTAAACACTAAAGCCGATTCAAACTAAAAATGCCAAGCGTTGAGAATCCCTCTTAAACGCCTTGTTAGGGCTGTGACTGAAGGGACTGTTTTTCTTTAAAGTAAAGATACATTGGGAGCCCAAACGACACGCCAACTGACAAGGTTCCCAACACAGCAAAATATCGATACTTCACTTTATGTCTTTGCCCGTCCATTAAGATGAAACCTAATAGAGCAATCGCACCAACCAAGACATCAAGCCAAGCCATAATACTAATGGGGTTTGCCACCGCTTCGCTGAGCAAAAGACTAATATCTAAGCCATTGGTTACTACCCAAGGAACTAACGCTCCATACGGCAGCAATATACCTAACAAAGTAAGAACTAGATAAAACCTTACCATTTCGCCATCCTTGAATTTTTTGTAGTAAGCCCTAACGCCAAATTAAGTAGTGAGTAACGCTACCAACTACGTAAACCATTGTGCCGTAAACACTGAAGCTGACTCAAACCTAAAATGCCAAGCGTTACGAATCTGCTTAAATTTATTGTTAGCACATAGGATTATGGCTAGGCTAACCCCAACCGTGAGGCATGCTTTCATTGCTATCATGATCCGCATTACAAACCTTGCACCTGAAATAACTAACCTGCGATTCTGATTTCCTTGAGCCTAGTAGAACACCAAAAACAATATTTAGAATACGAGACTTGGTACTATTCTTCACTCGCTGCTTAGCTTCCACTTCCGATTTACTTAGCCTTCTATGAGCCGTCTTCTGATTGCAGTTTCCACAATGTAGAAGCGTTTCATCTTTAGACATTTACCTCTTCCTTAATCACGAATGTTGAACCTGTGTGCTAACGCCTTGTTAAGGGGTGAGCAACGCAATACCAAAGCCGCCGCATACCACCTTAATCACCAAAACCAACGCATAGTAAAAATGCCACGCGTTGCGAATCCCTCTTGAACAATTTGTTAGGTGAATTATCGCGCACCCAACTCCTTTATTTCCCTTGCACTTTTTAGAACAGGTTGAAGATAGTTCTCTAACGCTAAAAACCATTGCGGCTCAGACAATTTACCATCAGAACCAACTTCTAAGGGAGGTACCCAATCTTTGTGCCGATTAAAAAGATCTGGGATTGAATCACTAACATTCAACAATTGATTTTGGTTAAAACCATTGCAAATCAGCTCATCTACGTCAAACAAAGCACGCTCGTATATTGAAATTATCTTGGCATCGTTATGGTTTAGTTGAAGATGAGCAATTAAAAGCGTCAAATGTCCTTTTAAGTCGTTTAGCTGCATCAATCTATCATTATTTGTGTAGTGATATTCCATTAATTCACCTAACGCCAAATTAAGTAGTGAGCAACGCCACCATCTTACCTAAAGCATTATGCCGTAAACACTAAAGTTGATTCAAACCGAAAATGCCAAGCGTTGCGAATCTGCTTAAATTTATTGTTATGTTAACCTTGCCGCCCAGATTTCAAAACTGGATTCAGCTCGTTCTCAAAGTAAATTTCAAGAGAAGCAACCCAGTGATAGTCACTAATATCTTTCACGTTGAATAAAAATATTCGCGTCTCAGAATCCTGCGCATATTCCTTAATAAGGCCACCAGTGTTATGCCCAACGTGCGCAAGAGACCTTTTTCGCGAGTTAGATAAGCTTCGTCCTACTCTTAAAACACCATCCTTCGGGTGAAACCAAACATAAACACCAGGATGCCAAATGTAATCATCTTGAGTATCTATTGCTTCTTGCACTGAAAGGTTATAATTACAAAACTTACCTAGGAGCGGCTTAAACTCACGCTCAAATATATCCAAAATGTCGCTAAATCTCATACATCACCGTTCACATAACGCCCTGTTAAGGTGTGAGCAACGCAATACTAAAGCCGCCGCATACCAACTTAAACACTAAACGCAACGCATAGTAAAAATGCCACGCGTTGCGAATCACTCTTAAACAGTTTGTTATGTGCGTACCAAACGGTAGCGCCTTACT
>NZ_SATR01000116.1 GCF_004551525.1 Vibrio ouci
CGACTACCACATCTTTAGAGAGCACATTAATGCGGAGCTGCCGAAATACACCGAAAGCTTAGCGATTCATTTATTGGGACAACCAAACACCTCTAAGTCCAACAGAGACTATTTAACCTTTGGGACGGGTAAGTGCGCCTTACAAGTGACCTTAACCGGGGTGTATCGCGGGTATTTTAAAGATTACACCACCGGAGAAAAAGGCTCGCTGATTAACCTAATGATGAGCCAGAAAGGCATCAGCTATAAAGAAGCCATGACGGAAGCCCACAACCTGTTAACCCATCCTGAGCAGTATCACATTACGATCAACAAGGAGCACGACAAGCTTATGAATAGCACGCCAAAACACATCGCTCAATTTGAGCAAAGAGCGAAAGATTACTTACATGAGAGTCAAGCGCTCAAAGGGACTTTAACGGAGCGATACCTGAACAAATTAGGCATCAAAGAAGCGCACAATGACAATGTGCGTTTTCATCCCGCGGTCTATTCTTCAGAAGATACCGCGTTCCACCCTGCCATACTCACCAACATTCATGATAAACAAGGGGAAACCCGTGCGATTGAAATTACCTATCTCGATCATCAAGCCAATAAAGCCGATGATATGGAAGTGAACCCAAGGGTATTRGGGAAAAAATCAAAACACCTGACGATGTTCAATCAAGGGCAAGATTTAAACACCACGATTATCAGCACCGGCATTGAGCAATCGTTTTTGATTAATGAACACAGCCAGGGCAACTATGACATCATCAATGTAAACCACAAAAATGACATTCAAAATATCTCGCCTGACGAGATCAGACAAAACGTCATTATCGTTTTAACCAATCAAAACTTAGCCATCAAYGCCAACAACATAGAGAAAATCGTCGAGAAGTTCTCCCCATCGAGCMTCCACTTTGTGACCGAAGAAGATATGCTCAAGCAAATAACGGACTGCGTTCAGGAATTCGAAGGTAAAGAGAAGGCGTTAAGACATGATGTCTTAGAACAGACCGAAGCAASCCCAATTCACCATCATCACTCTGATCATGTCCTTGCCTCTTATAAGCAGGACAAGGCGAGCCAAGAGCTTGAGCACTCTGACAGAAAAGAAGGAGCACGACAAAGAACGCTGGACTTTGATAAAAATCTCAACTCAGACAGAGAATCCGATCTAGACCGGGGGKTAGATCGATAGAAAGAGGTAGCCATTCAGTCCCAAAGATCTGGAGAATTTTGTCTATTGGCGCAATGAACACCGTCAGCGGGTAAAACTGTACGGACGATTGAATAACCCGTGCCCTCCRCCACCGGTGCCAAATTTGCCGCCGTTTCGTGGTAKTCGTCGTGTTGAGGCCTTGGGTACTGGCCAAATTTAAGTGACGCCTGGAAGGTCTTGCCTRGTTATTGTCTGCTTAACAGAAATCGGCGYAAGTCTTGCTCGRCGCGCATCACGTTTAAAATGAMGGCCTTATCGCCTTCGACTTTATAGAATATGCGGCATGGTTCGACGATCACCTCACGGTAACTGAGGTATTCAAGCTCGGGCGGAATGCGGCCAGATTCTGGAAAGGTTTKGAGACGGTCGACTTTGGTGAAGACGGTGTTCACCCATTGTTTAGCAGCAACRGCATTGTCGAGGGCTATGTACTCGGCAATGTCGTTCAGATCCGCTAAGGCTGGCCCCGTCCAAACTATTTCAGCCATTTCGCCATCTTTTCCTTGGCTTCTTCGTGACTGAACGTGTCGCCGTTGGCCAGAGCACGTTCTCCGCGTGCGATACCTTCTAAGATCGCCAAACGGTKTTGCATGAACTCATAGTCCTCRACATTGACCAGGTACGCAGACGGTTTGCCATGCTCGGTGATCAACACAGGCTCTTTGGTATCGTGCAGATCGGCCAAGATTTTGGTGGCTTGACGCTTAAGCGAGGTAACTAGTTCAACTTTCATGTACGAGACTCCATAACACTAGTAAAAGTGATACTATTCTATCACTTTTAGTATAGCAAGCCGCATGGACAGCTTGCACACTCTGTTTTCGGCCATGGTTAAGCAAATCACGAATATTATTTCGCAATGCATTTTGTTCGGAAGCCGATGACTATTCATGACTCATTATGCGACATCTATGGTTTCCATCGATTTGTCGGCTTAGTGGAATCCATGTTAACACGACGCTTAAACCTTGTTAGCATTACAGTTCCCACCCAGACTTATATGTTCTTGCACTCAATAAACTACAGAGCTCATCCATTACTTTCATAGATTTTTCAAGCCTGGGTAGCCTTTCATCCGAAAGGGTATCATTGACCCAGTGACGATTATGAACATACAAGTTGTAAGGATTGATAAYACACTTGAAATCAATGCTTAGTGACGTCGAGAGCGCAGAATCAGCCATGTAACTATGAGGTAGCCCCGCTGAGGTTACAAACGTCACCACTTTATCGAAGAGTGCGCCAGTTAAGCTACCATCAGGAGGTGTAGACCCMACATATTCAATGTATTTCTTTAACTCAGAACAACATCCCCAGTTATAAATTGGGCTGCATAAAACAATACCACTCGCCTSAGACGTYAACTTATGTAACGCCTTATATTGTTCCGTMTGATATATTTTGTCGTTGTCAAAATTTGGCACATYAAGTTCCGCCAAATCAACAAATTTAACTTGTCTATCCAACGATTGTAGTTCGTCAATACATAGCTTAGCGATTTGACGACTTCGACTATTTGGATCCAAGCTCGAACTTACTACCAAAATGTACATGTTATCTCCTGTCGAATGCTAACG
>NZ_SATR01000117.1 GCF_004551525.1 Vibrio ouci
GTCGAGGGGACACGCTGACGAAACAGCGCTGGTTCAGGCACGGCGGGCAGTGYTGGAATCGGCAGCGCCGACGAAATCGGCAAAGTCGGSRGAATCGGCAGCGCAGATTTTTCGRCGAACATGGGCTGGACGCTGGACTGGCCGGGCCATGCAGGAAAATTCATCGAGGGGACACGCTGACGAAACAGCGCTGGTTCAGGCACGGCGGGCAGTGGTGGAATCGGCAGCGCCGACGAAATCGGCAMAGTCGGCAGAATCGGCAGCGGGTGCTGGCGATGGGTCTGGACGGGCTGGATAGTCCAAGGCTCGACGAGAAAGACTGCTGGTTTAGACACTGGGGCAGTGGCAGCCCGCGGGACAGTGTYGGCAGATTCGGCAGCGCAGATTTGTGCGGCTGCAGGTTCGTCGGGGAAAATCGGCAGCGCAGATTTTKCGACGAACATGGGCTGGRCGATGGACTGTCCAGGCCAGGCAGGAAAATTTGTCGAGGGGACACGCTGACGAAACAGCGCTGGTTCAGGCACGGCGGGCAGTGTTGGAATCGGCAGCGCCGACGAAATCGGCAAAGTCGGSRGAATCGGCAGCGCAGATTTTTCGACGAACACGGGCTGGACGGTGGACTGTCCAGGCCAGGCAGGAAAATTCGTCGAGGGGACACGCTGACGAAACAGCGCTGGTTCAGACACGGTGGGCGCAGTGTTGGAATCGGCAGCGCCGAGAAAATCGGCAAAGTCGGCAGAATCGGCAGCAGGTGCTGGCGATGAGTCAGGACGGACTGGATAGTCCAAGGCTCGATGAGAAAGACCGCTGGTTTAGACACTGGGGCAGTGGCAGCCCGCGGGGCAGTGTCGGCAGATTCGGCAGCAGTGTCTGCCGATTCGGCAGCGTTGGCTTGTTGGCGCGGGGGGCCGATGCGAGTGGGGACTTGGGCAGCGGGCAGTGAAAGCAAGAGTTTCCCCGATGCYGCCGGGAAAAACGCTCCCCGGGATGGCCGGGTGAGATGACCCGGCGGCCCGCGACGGGTCATTCAATTCCATGCCCCGTCAACATAACTCCCGATGTACTGTTTRCTTTTTCGGAAGAAGAGATCCATCCCCCCATCCTCGGCCAGCCAAAAACGCTCCAATTAATGGCCGGGTGAGATGACCCGGCGGCCCGCGACGCGTCATTCAAATCACTGCCCTATCGGCTACAACTGCTGATGGGTGGGATTAGAGGCCTGCCATGGTGGTGAGGGGCGGCGAGGACCGTGAAAGCTAGAGTTTTTCAGAGGCTGCCGGGAAAAAGGCCCCTCGGGTGGCGGGGTGCGAGGACCAGGCGCGTCATTCAATTCTCTTCCCTATCAACTTGGCTCCCGTTGGCGGGATTGGAGGCCTACTGTTTGTTACAGGGCTAAAATCGTCAGGGGAAGAGCTGACGAAACAATGCTGGTTTGGATGCAGGGGGTAGTGTTGGAATCGGCAGCGCGGACAAAATCGGCAAAGTCGACAAAAAAGACTGTTGGTCTGGACATCGGGGCAGCGGCAGCCATGCCGACAGGGGGGGAAATCGGCAGCGCAGATTTGTGCAGCTGCAGGTTCGTCGGGGAAATCGGCAGCGCAGATTTTTCGATGAACATGGGCTGGAAGATGGACTGTCCAGGCCAGGCAGGGAAATTCGTCAAGGGGACACGCTGACGAAACAGCGCTGGTTYAGRCACGGCGGGCAGTGTTGGAATCGGCAGCGCCGACGAAATCGGCAAAGTCGGCAGAATCGGCAGCGGGTGCTGGCGATGAGTCTGGACGATTTATAGTCCAGGGCTTGATGGAAAAGACTGTTGGTCCAGACAATGGGGCAGTGGCAGCGCGGATTTGTGCAGCTGCAGGTTCGTCGGGGAAAATCGGCAGCGCAGATTTTTCGACGAACAGGGGCTGGGCGCTGGACTGGCCGGGCCAGGCAGGAAAATTCGTCAGGGGGSCACGCTGACGAAAASAGGGGCTGCSGMGTGGAAAATCGGCAGCGCAGATTTTTCGACGAACAGGGGCTGGACYGGCCGGGCCAGGCAGGAAAATTCGTCAGGGGGGCACGCTGACGAAAAGAGGGGCTGCCGCGTGGAAAATCGGCAGCGCAGATTTTTCGACGAACAGGGGCTGGACGCTGGACTGGGCCAGGCAGGAAAATTCGTCAGGGGGGCACGCTGACGAAAACAGGGGCTGCCGCGTGGAATGGCAGCCTACACGCAGATGCGRATTCGGCAGCGCACGATGGCTTGAGCAGGTCATGGGTTCGACTTGGCGCGATCTGAAACCTGGACGAGGGACTGTSGACGCTGGACGAGCCAGCGCGGTGGCCTGTCGTGCCCCGTTCAGGGGGKGCCTGCCGYGGAGACAGCCCTCGCGGGCTCGACAGCGCAGGCCAGCGTCCCCGACGTCGCTGGCCGCGGCAGGCGAGCTGCCGGGGTTCCCGCATTCCTACAAGAAAACGTCGTGCTTTCCACATGAAACCAATCCAGTAAAATCAGCCATATTTTTATGAGGCTGCCCACTGAATTTGGGGTCATTCCGGGCCGGTTCCTAGTTTTGCGGATTTACTCGATTTCTAATGGTAGGAAAATTAAAACAAATACTTCCCGACCTCGAAAAATTCTGGGAAAATTAATGAAGGTGGATTGGATTTTTGCCAACCTCTGTGCAAAATTTCAGCTCAAAATACCAAGAAATGAATTTTTTAGAGGGGGGGTGACAGCTGGGACCTAGTAGTGTCTCCCCCTGCCAGAGCTKCAATGACACTTATTGCTCT
>NZ_SATR01000118.1 GCF_004551525.1 Vibrio ouci
AAAATTGGCATGTTTTACGGCTAGAGAGATTCAAGAATTTAGGCCGACAATACTGATTTGCTGAGTCTACTAGAGACGAATTGCCAGAGGGACAAAGAACTAGAGCCTGAGACATTTAAGCCTTTGAAATACAAGTAAACATAACGCCGCGTTAAGTAGTGAGCAACGCAGACCACCTAACCTAAACCATTGTGCCGTAAACACTAAATTCAAAGTAAACCGAAAATGCCGAGCGTTGCGAATCTGTCTTAAACGCTTTGTTATGCGCGTTGCTGATTAGCTCGCTATCGCTCCAATTCGACCTGATTTCGTATGTAAGTCGGAATAGCGAGCTTGTCGTCTAGACTTTCAAATTTTGAAGCTGTATTTGCGCCAACAATTTCATTCAGCTCATCAAAGCTAATCCCAATGACTCTACATGCCGTCATAAGACCGTTAATAAATGACTTCTTTTCACGCTTTTGCTGCACTTCAGTCGCTGGAATTTCGCAGTAATCACAATATTCTTGACTGAGTAAAGCCAATAACTCGGCTTTCGACTCCATACTGACACCTTTTAATCGAAACATATCGCCCTATTATCAGGCAGTTAACGAGTAAATTCTAGGGAATAGATCTAGCATTCACCTTCAAGCGCATAACGCCGCATTAAGGTGTGAGCGACGCTTGGCTATACTTGAGCGAAGCGAAACTGCCAAGCGTTGCGAATCACTCTTAAATGCTTTGTTAGTTGTTTATTTCAGCGTTTGACGTATTTTACCTGCGTTACCATTCACAACGACCTCAGCATATGAGCCATTTAGTATTGTCATATTTGGCGGTAAATGACCAATATCAACATCATAGACAACAGGAATCTCCAAGTCCTTAGTTACTTCAGTTAACGCTTCTTCAATGGTAATGTCTTTGCCGCATTTATCTAGTACCGAACTCCTGCCAATGAGTAGTCCATTGCAGAGTTCAAATACACCTTTATATTTTAAGCTTTGAAGTGCTCGCTTAAAAACTGTTGGAGACATTTCTACGTTTTCTAAATAGAGGATGAGACCATCGTTTTTGAATCTTTTGTGCAAAAGATGAATATCAAAATATTCAGTGCCAATTAAGTGCATCATGGTGTCAAAACAGCCCCCAACAAGGCGACCACTGAATACAATCTCTTTATTTCCCGATACCTTCCAGACTGTCGGCTCTGTTGTATTTAAAGTAAAGTTAGGATCATCTGAAAATGAAGTACCATCTATTTGATAGTACTTCGATGAATGCTGTTCAAAAGATGAACCTTCATCCTTTGTTAACCAATTCAAGGTACTAGATGTGAGCCAATCAGGCTCATTAGGATGGAGATCCATTAGGTTCGAGCAATGAACCGTTACCCAACCGAGTTTTGTCATTAAAGCCGTAGAAACCGTACTTACATCTGAATACCCCAAAATCCATTTGGGCTTAACGGTTTGCAATTTCTCGTAGTCAAGTAGCGGGAGTATATCCATTGCAAACTCACCTCCCCAAGGAGGTACAACCGCATTAATGCTATCATCACACAGAAATCGCATAAATTCCGCTGCCCGATGCTTAGCACAAGCACTCACATGTTTCGTATTTTCACGTAAGCACTCTCCTTCAATTACTTCAAAATCTTGTTTTTTTAGGTTTTCGATTACAATGTTCAAACGCTTGTGAAGCGAGCTTGGAACACCTGAGGAGAATGCTGTAACAGCAACTCTACTACCTTTACCTAATGGAACTGGATATTTCATATTTCTTCCTACAACTAACGCCCAATTAAGTTGTGAGCAACGCTGCCAAAGCACTCAAACACTTCACCGTAATCACAAAACCGATTGAAACCGAAAGCGCCGAGCGTTGCGAATCAGCTTGAATTGCTTGTTAGGCAAATTTTCTGTGTACTCACTAACTTGGTTTGAAAACAGAATACCTTAAACACGATAAGCAACCAATCACCCACTGACTTTTTGTGATTCAAGAACTACTGAAGTTGCTATGTTACAGCCGAGGTTTCAACAACTGCGAAACGCAGACGTTCAGCGGCAAAGTAGCTTTTAAAACTGAGAAACTAAAAGCTGCGAACTGGCAGCTAATAACTAAGTTTAATGGGTCTTGTCCTTTCCACACTTTAAGCCAGTGAAATTCACCACCAACCAATTCTTAAATCCAATGAGGCAACCCACGAACTTGGGCATGTTTTACGGTTGGAGTGATTCAAGAACTTGAGCCGACAATACGGAATTGCCGACCGAGAAAAACGATGGGCAAAGGAAGCAAGAAGATTAGAACAAAGAACTTTTCTGCCCTTTGCCTAACGCCTTGTTAAGGGGTGAGCAACGCAATGCCGATGCCGCCGCCTACCGCCTTAAACACAAAAACCAACGCATAGTAAAAATGCCACGCGTTGCGAATCCCTCTTGAACAATTTGTTATGTTTACCACAAACATATGATTTACTTGAGAAAGAACTGCTATTTCTAACTAATTTTCTGAGCTAAACCACAAGGCAAGAACCAACTTGGCCACCAAAGGCGATTAACCTAAAACCAGTAATTCCACTTCCCTGCCCAATGAGGCAACCCGACCAAGTAACAACGAGCCCCCTGTCTTTCCAACCGAAGCGCAAAACAATGTTGAATTGCCGAGGCAACTGCCAAGCTGAAATGTTGCTTGGTTATGAACCTAAAAGCGACTTTGAGCCAGTAAAATGAAAAGCCGACCGCCACGACCTGACAATGAA
>NZ_SATR01000119.1 GCF_004551525.1 Vibrio ouci
GACAACTGGCTTACTGACATTGAATATGGAGGCAGTAGCTTCTTCAATATGGCTTCTTTTCTTTCTGCTGGAATACGAGACACAATTCATTCTTACCGCCCAAACTGGTTAAATTTTAACAGTGACAACTATCCTGCCAGAGGGGGAATCACTCAGCCCGTAAAACGTGCCAATGTTCGCGGGTTGCTTCATTGTCAGGTCGTGGCGGTTGGCTTCTGGTTTAACTGGCTCAAAGTCGCTTCTAGGTTCTTGGCCAATTAGCATTTCGGCTTGGCAGTTGCCTCAGCAATTTACCATTGTTTTGCGCTTTGGTTGGAAAGACAGGGCGCTTGTTGTTGCTTTGCCGGGTTGCCTCATTGGGCAGGGAAGTGGAATTAGTGGTTTTGGGTTAGTCGCTTTTGGCGGCCAAGTTGGTTCTTGCCTTGTGGTTTGGTTCAGAAAACCAGTTAGAAATAGCAGTTCTTTCTCAATTAAATCATGTGTTTGTGGTAAAACATAACAAACTGTTCAAGAGGGATTCGCAACGCGTGGCATTTTTACTATGCGTTGGTTTTAGTGTTTAAGGTAGTATGCGGCGGCTTCGGTATTGCGTTGCTCACCCCTTAACAGGGCGTTATGTGAATGGAGGTGCAATGCGAATACTATCGGCAATATTGGTATTTCTAACAGTAATGGGTTCGAATTACGTGTTCTCTCAAGATGAACACAATACAAACGACCCTATTATAGAGCAGCATAGTCGCCTAGTTGAATGGATGCAGAACACGCATAACAAAATTCAGCGACAGCTACTCATTTTAGAAGAGTTCAGTGGGCAGGAAGTTAAATATCAAGTTAATATTGATGTCTTTGGTAATGTTGTTGATATCAAGTTACTAGAAACTTCTGGAAATAGCAGTTTAGAAAGTTATGCAAAGTCAGCTATTTTTCGGGCAGACCCGTTTGATCTGTCTCAGCTTGATGAAAATGACTTTGTTAGAGTTCAAGTTTTTAATGTTGCCTTTGCCCCGAAATAATTCACATAACAATAAATTTAAGCAGATTCGCAACGCTTGGCATTTTTGGTTTGAATCGGCTTTAGTGTTTACGGCACTATGGGTTAGGTAGGGTGGTAGCGTTGCTCACTACTTAATTTGGCGTTAAGTGTAATTGCAATCAGTTGCGTGATATTATCCGCATGATATTCCTATTAGAGCTGTTTTATGAGCATCAAAAGTACACCAGCCCCGACTGGGTTAAAAAGTGGAAACTTACTCGCTTGGCGAGATAAAATGCACAAGTTGTGTCCTACCCCAACGAAAGGAGAGCTTGTTGCGACCCTTTTTGATGAAGGTCAATACTATGGCTATGTGTGTCAAAAGGCTACAGGGTATCACTCTCATTGGATGCGAGTATGCATTAGTAATCTTGAGGACGTATTTGAAGAAAGCAAATTGTCTTGGGTGCTCGATTTCGAGTTTAAGGTTAAACATGCAACTGGTAAATATGTAGTGCTCTCGTTTGATTCTAATCGGGTTAGAGTTTATCGCAGCACGCCACCGCTTGAAGATAGTAGCTCTGATCTGGTGTTTTCTGAAGGTTGGAATTCATGGAAGCGAGTAGATGAAAAGGAGCTAATTGGTGTTTCTGAAGAGATGGTCGAAGTATACGATGTGTCGATAGTTAACAGATGCTATCTTGATACTGCTTCTGTAATTTACAGCGGAGCATGGACTGACAATGGAGTGCCTGCAACTATTGATCAAGTAGCTCGTGGTGAAGCCTACACACTTTCAGGCATTCCAATAACATCTGAAGGAGTCTATTTAGGTGATGGTGTTTATATCGATCCAGAGGATGCTTGGTTTTAACTAACTCTAAGAGTTTGTTGCATAAAAATTACACTTAACAAAGCGTTTAAGGCAGATTCCCAACGCTCGGCATTTTCAGTTTGCTTTGAATTTAGTGTTTACGGCACACTGGTTTAAGTTTGGTGGTCTGCGTTGCTCACTACTTAACGCGGCGTTATGTTTACTTGTAATTCAAAGGCTTAAAGGTATTAGGCTCTAGTTCTTTGTCCCTTAGGCAATTCGCCCCTAGTAGACTCAGCAAATCAGTATTGTCGCTCTAAGTTCTTGAATCACTCAGACCGTAAAACATGCCAATATTCGTGGGTTGCTTCATTGTCAGGTCGTGGCGGTCGGCTTCTTGTTTAACTGGCTCAAAGTCGCTTCTAGGTTCTTAGCCAATTAGTATTTCGGCTTGGCAGTTGCCTCAGCAATTCAGCATTGTTTTGCGCTTTGGTTGGAAAGAAAGGGCACTTGTTGTTACTTGGTCGGGTTGCCTCATTGGGCAGGGAAGTGGAATTACTGTTTTTGGGTTAGTCGCTTTTGGCGGCCAAGTTGGTTTCAGCCTTGTGGTTTACTTCAGAAAACTAGTCAGAAATAGCAGTTCTTTCTCATGTAAATCAAGTGTTTGTGGTAAACGTGACAATCAATTTAAGAGGGATTCACAACGCTCGGCATTTTTGCTTCTACTTCAAATTTGGTGTTTATGGCACAATGCTTTAGGTTTGGGTGTAGGCGTTGTTCACCCCTTAATTGGGCGTTAGGCAAAGGGCAGAAAAGTTCTTTGTTCTAATTTTTTTGTTCCCTCTGGCATTTCGCTTTTCATAGTCGGCAATTCCGTATTGTCGGCTCAAATCCTTGAATCTCTTCAACCGTAAAACATGTCAAAATTCGT
>NZ_SATR01000120.1 GCF_004551525.1 Vibrio ouci
CGTTTTGCAGCGGCTCGACGTGGTGGTGCAATTGTCGGCAAGTTCAGCGCAGGTGTCCGGGAAATCACACTGATACCTGAGCTGATACTTCCAGCAGCTCAGGTAGGTCCGAACGCCGTTAATGACCCGGGTCCCCGCGCCTTCGATACATTGGCGTTGGACTCGCTCGCACTCGGGTAAGAGCGTTGCACAATCTGACTGCCATTTCATGACGTTGGTGCGAGCTCKRTAATGGATAGTAAAGGTCCCGGTATAGAGGCCAATGTCGTTCACCATGTCGATGGTGACMTTACCTGATGTGCCAACGCCCATGCTCTGATGAAAAGAAGGGTACTGGTTKAGACACCAGTGGCCACTTCCGCTCCTGRTGCAGCGCGCCGCTAWATGATGAGGCACAGACATCAYCTTGTAWGGCTTGGCATGYACGATCACGCCATTRACACGAAACTTGACSCCATTATTGATRGARGGGAGGCAGCGCATCCCCTGACAGGTCAGAACGCCGGGAAAGGTGATCCCKGTGATCTCGTTCACGCCTGCTGGTAAGGTGTAACGCACAGGAGTAAAGCCGTTGTAACGAAAGGARACRCTGCCCGTGGTGATTTCCTGTTTATCTACGACAGGTGTCTCATGACAAATCACGGGCGTCTGGGTGGGCTGTGCGCAACGCCGTTGATGGTTTTCGGTCTGGCACTGAGTGCCGCGATTACAATCTACGTAGGCATTGGAGATGCCATGCGTGATGGCATACGCTTGCTCTTGCCCCAGCAAAGCAAAACGGGTCGCCGGATCGCTTTTGATATCTGGACGGCCTTTGTCGAACTGAGATTTCACTGCATTGGCGGTTTCATCAGCCAAAAACTCGCGCGCTTTTTGCTGCTTTATGGCGGCGTCATTAAGTCCCTTTTGTGGCGGATTATGGACTTGGTTAAGGCATTGTGCGCTAGCGCAGTAATCGCTGAGATTGAGCTGATCTTTGGCCTTTTTCGGGATGGCCTGCTGGGCGCCTTTGGCCCAGTCGAGGTGATCCTGATATTGCTTTTGTTGCTCGGCCATTGACCGCTCAGAAGCGAAAGCGTGAAAGCTGAGAGCCAGGATGAGACACGCACTACTCGTCGTTTTCATGGCGTTTCCTCTCTAACAGGCGGCGCACCACATCGGGGTTATCACCCTGAGCAAGGTGCTCGAGTGCATCCGCGATGGAGACATTGCCTTTTACGATGTCGTAGTCACTTTCGCTGCACGGTTGTTCGGGTAAGCAGCGTCCGGGCTTAACCGCAACGAACGTTGGTACCTCTTGAATATTGAAGGTTTGAAACCACTCAGGGCTGATCGCGAACCCACTGCTTATGCTGTCTTTTGCGTCGGTTTTGAGTAATACCTGGATTTTGTTGGTTGTGGCCATAAATCCTTGCGGCAAGACTCCCCGGATGACCAAAGGGACTTGCCAGATCTCACTCTGTTTTAACAGCGCTTTCAGGCTGCTGTCTGGCATGGTCAGAGAGACAAATACCATCACGCCGGTTGGCGCCGCATTGGGGTTTTGAGTGGGTGTCGGGAGGTCGACGATGCCTCGCAAAGACGTGGGATCAAGCTTTTCTTGCCAGTTGCGGGCGTGTTGCCGTGATTGCTCGATAAATGGAGCCGGGTTTGGCGGCGGTGTTTGCGCCCTTTGTTGAGTGGGCAAAGAAAGCATTTGCTGCTCTCGCTTTGCAAGTGCCTTGAGCTCATCTTGGGTATACCCGATGCTGGCGGCTGTGGCATGGCTAAAGAGCATCGCTAAAACCCCGGACAAGGGCAGTCGAATGCGTGACATGGTATTTTTCCTTAAACTTGAGTCCCTCCCATGTGGAGATCGCCTAAGTAAGAGGGGCGGGCATGGCTGTTGAGGAGGGAGGTGTAGCGCTCTGATCAAAGGTCATAGGGGACCAACCCTGCGCAGAAGAAGTCAAGCGAGCAAGGTGGCCACCGCAGAGGTCTGAATGTTACCTGGACTACATTGGGTGTGCTGATCTCGGTGTCAGTGATGAAGCTCTATGTGGTCGTCTGTATTAAAATGCATTCCTTTAACGCACTCTTTTGACACGTTTAAAAACCGACCGGATTTCTCGTCTGGCGAGTAAGAGGGCGCCAGGACACTGATCAGCTCGTGGTGGAGCAGGACAGAGAGCTCTTCGAGGCTGGGATCTCCTTCGATGACTTGGAAATGAACGACATCGATGTTCTTATTCGGACTGCCGTGATCAACGACATTGGTGATTAACAGGATCATAGACTACCTCACGTTATGATGCATGTTGTCCACGCCATGCGCGGTGCTCCTTTTGTCTCAACAAGCGCTTCGCCCGTTGTCGCAGCCAAAAGCGAGCGAGATCGTTAACTTAACTTTAGGTTGTTTTTTGTACAAACCCATAATTCCCGCGTATTAGATATGCAACCGATCTGGACGTCATAAGAAGACACAGTTACGTTTTCGCCACTGCACATAGCCAAAATTGTCACCCGTCGTCGGGTTGTCATGCCCCATTTCCCATATCGCTGTCGTGGTCGTGTAAGGGTGACACCACTGCGCATCGGGAATAGGCGCACTCATCTGATAACGGTAACGGGACTTCGGTAAAATCGGGGTAGGGTATTGATAGCAAA
>NZ_SATR01000014.1 GCF_004551525.1 Vibrio ouci
AACTCTTGGATTGAACCAGTTCTCACTGCTTTATAAGTTGCTGGGTATCATTTGATGCCTTTGTAGAGGCTTGAGCCGTATGCAGTGAAAGTTGCACGTACGGTTCTTAGGGAGTCGGCACTTGGTAACAAGTGTCGTCCACCCGACAAAACCAATTTAGGACAATCTGTCAGTTATAGCCCCATCAAGGAAACAACATCATTCCAACGGCAACTGAAAGGTACTTTTGATCTCTTTTACCGATACATTAGATTGAATCGAGCTAACCCCTTTAACTCGTCTCATCGAACTAATGCGTTCGAAGTATTCATCCAGATCTTTAGCAACCACCTGCACTATGTAATCTGCGCCACCAGCAATGCAGTGACACATTAAAATCCAGCCAGCTTCAGCAACAAAGTCTTCAAATGGGTCAGTATTTTCTACCTCATGGCTGCCTAATGTCACTAAGGTAAAACCGGACACCTGATAACCCATCTTCTTGCGATTGAGCTTGGCTTGGTAACCTTCAATGTAGCCCTCTTCTTCCATTTTCTTCCAACGGCGCCAGCAAGGTGTTTCGCTCAAGTTAACCTTTTCGGCCAGCTTACTGTTGCTGATGCGGCCGTCATTCTGAATGTGTCGCAAAATGGTTAAATCGGTATCATCCAGCACATTATTAGTGGATTCTTTCTGTTTCATATTTAATTTGGAAATACTCTGCTCAAAGTTGTTTTAACTTTAACTCATTTAGCAATTTTATTCCTAGCCGATTCGATAGACTGATCCCACATCAAAAATAATAACTATCTGAGGAAGAGTTAATGAGTGCTCAAATCATGACGGCTTTTATGCTATTCGCCGTTTCGATATCGATTGTTCCTGGTGCCGGAAACATTGCCCTGCTTGGGCTTTCTAGCCGCTACGGGTTCAATGCCACCATCCCATTTATGCTTGGTTGCGCAGTTGGTGTGATCATCTTGTTAGTCGGGGCAAGTGTGGGCTTAGTGGGGCTGTTTAGCCTTTATCCTGAGCTTTACACGGTGATGAAATGGTTAGGGGCAGCCTACCTACTCTACATGGCATGGGGTATCGCTAATTCTACGTTGGATACCAACACCACAGTCAAGAAGTCTGGTTTTGCCTCAGGGGTACTGGTTCAGATTCTAAACCCTAAAAGTTGGGTCGCGTCGCTGACGGTTTTCGCTCAATTTATCTCGCCTAATGAAAACTATTTGCCGCAAGCAGTCATCATAATCTGCGGTATGGTCATTACTGGGGTCATTGGTATGGCGATTTGGGCCTACTTCGGCACTATGCTCAACCAACTTATCCAATCGCCGAAAAAACTCGCTATCGTCAATCGTTGCTTTGGCGGCAGCCTCGCTCTAGTGGCTTTATTTGTCTTGTCTCAACCGAGCGTGATTTAAAATATAAAAGCCCTAGTGGCGTTGCACACTAGGGCTTTGATCATTAATGAGGAAATCAATTAATAGAGTTCTTCAAATTCTTCGATGCGTTCTTTACCGCGTAGCAGCAAGAAATTCAAAAACCTAGATGTGGATGTCGAAATGATTTTTTCTTCATCAACATTGTGTTTCTCTAACAAAGCTTTAGCTAAATCTAGGCGAGCAATCTCTTCACAAAAGTGGGCATCAGAGCCTGTGGTGAAAAAGACCCCGACCTCTTTACCTATCTCCACAATTTTCGAGCAATGAATATCGCTTCCTTTACGGCTTTTTCCCGTCAAAGAAGTATTGTTTACTTCAATTGCGACGTTGTATTCTCTCGCCCACTCCATCACGGCTTTAATATCGAATGGATAGTTAGGGTTACCTAAGTGACCTAACACATCCACCTTGCCACTCTTAATCACATTGATTAACGCTTGCGTGTGCTCAGCTTCCGTAGAGGGTGGAAAAACGGGCTCATGAAAACTCGCGATCACCCAATCTAGGTGCTGGTAAGATGAAGGAGGAAGATCGAGCTCTCCGTCAATGTTCTTCGTATTCGCTTCGCAGCCGCGCAAAATGCCGACTTCATGAAGAAAGCGCGGCAAAACTCTTTGGTTGTTGAAAAACCAGTAGTGGGGAGCACCGGGCATTTCTGGAGCATGGTCGGTGGTACAAAGCAGCTTTAGCCCCTTCGCTTTGGAGGCTTGTGCATTTTCAATTATGGTGCTGTAAGCATGCCCGCTGGCAATCGTATGAGTATGACTATCGACAACGATTTCCATCGTGCCTCCTAAATGCAATGAGATAAATTCGAGTAAGCTATTTTAATCCATCTACTGCGTTAGATCTGTAGTGATACGAATGTTTGTAGAAATGAGTGAAAAACACTCAGCCTTTTTGACCATAGTTAAACTAAAAAGCCCCACTCAATGAGCAGGGCTTTGATTCGTTCGATTTAAGATTCTACGCCCAGAATGTTAGGGCGATAAACGTTAAAGCACCGATACACGCTAGGTTCAAGATGATACCGACACGCATCATCTCACTTTGTTTGATGTGGCCCGAGCCAAATACAATCGCATTTGGTGGTGTTGCCACTGGTAGCATGAAGGCACAAGAAGCGGCCACAGCAATCAATACCGATAAGATCACTGGCGACATACCAAAGGCTTCTGCAACGCTGGCAAATACGGGGATAAGTAGCGCGGCACTGGCGGTGTTACTGGCAAACTCAGTTAAGAACACCACGAAGATAGCAATAACGGCGATAATGAAGAAGATGCCAAGGTGGGCAATCATTTCACTCAACGCGTTGGCAAGAAATACACTGGTTCCGGTTGCTTTAAGCACGTTACTTAAACAGATACCACCGCCGAATAGGAGTAATACGCCCCAGTCTGCGGTTTTCTCAATATCTTTCCAATGCACGACTCGCGCAAAGTTCACAGCTACGATCGCACCGAGCGCGACAACGGTATCAAACTTAGCGTAGCCGCCGAGCATCGCATTAATCGGCTTACTGAAGATCCAAAGGCAGACTGTGGCAGCAAAAATCGCCAAGGTGACGACTTTACCTTTATCCCATTCAATCGCTTCATTGTTAAGCTCAAATTGTCCACTCAAATTTGGTTTCAAGACAAAGAACAGCACTAATATCGCGATAGGGAGTAGCACAATTGCCGTTGGTAGGCCAAAGCTCATCCACTCAGTAAAGGTTAAACCTACTTCAGCGGCCGCAATCGCGTTAGGTGGGCTGCCGACGATCGTTGCAATGCCACCAATACTGGCACTGTAAGCAACACCCAGTAGCACAAACACGTAAGTTTTGTGACCGCTTTCCGAGTTCACTTTGCTTAGCACGCCCAAAACCAGCGGTAGCATCATTGCCGTCGTCGCCGTATTACTGATCCACATCGACAACGCCGCAGTGACGCCAAATAGCATAAACACCGCTACGCTCATCTTGCCTTTCGCGATAACCAAGACTTTGTCAGCGATAACTTTATCCAATCCCTGTCTGTGCATTGCAGCAGCCAGAGCAAAGCCGCCTAGGAAAAGGAAGATAATGGAGTTAGCAAAGTTATTGAGCGCGGTTTGGGTATCAAAGACACCAAACAACACCGCCATGATTGGCACTAGGATAGCCGTCACGGTGACGTGCAGAGCTTCAGTAAGCCACAAGATAGCGACAAAAGTCAGCATACAGATCCCCAAGACAACTTGAGGGTCAAAAGGTAGGGTGAAGTACATAACCGCAAACAGGGCGATATCAGCAAGGATAATCATACTGTTGCGGTTAAAGAACCATTCTCGGGTGTTATTAGGTAAAGGGACACTATCATTTCGATTCATTATTATATTTCCTATTGAGGGCCTAGTGGCATAGCAAATGATCCCACACAAGCTCGCTAAAGAAATATTTTTCATTGCGAATTTGTTAACCACATCATAAACATGGTTATAAATGTTAACCTAATGAATAATCAAGATAAGTTCCCTTTGTCATTTCGATTAATTTCCAATCAATTCATCGAAACTTTGCATGACTTCCGAGCACTTCATTACTCGCCCATGCCCTTGGCCGTGAGTTGCTACGAGCTTCACTTTGTCCATTTCACTCGCCGCACGTTCAGACACGGAGAACTTGGCAAACTTATCGCCTTCATCATGAACAATAATAGTCGCTGCAGTGCGAAGTTTGAGTTTATTGTATGGATCAACCGATTGGATTGGGTAGCGATACTGCTCTTCAATCTCAGAAACAACCGCATTGAACAGCTTCATCGAATACCCAGAGCGAGCAACACTACCAAACAAGTTCTCAAGATAATCCAATACTGGCGCTATCAATAGGAAAGGCTTACCACTCAGCTTCTGGTGATGACATTCAATCGATGACGCAGAACCCATGCTGTGAGCGACCAAACCAGCTACTTCATCGACGCTGTCTAGAATCGCTTCTAAGCCATGCACAAATGCTGGGATATGGCCATAGACGCCACCACTTTGCCCGTGCCCAGGGTGATCATACGCAAGCGCTGTAAAGCCTTTGCTAGCGATATGCTGCATCAATGGATAGAACTGACTCGCACTGCCTGACCAACCGTGGGCCAGTACCCATACAGGCCCTGAGCCAAGCGCGTAGGTTTTAAGCGTGCCTTCTTTGGATTGAACCTCTCCTTTGACCAAACCTGTCGGCTCAGCATTCTTTGGCTTGGTCCGAGCCGGAGTCAGTAACAGTTTGCGTGCCGTCTTTTCTGCATGCTTTGGTGCAATAGTGTGGTGCAGTCGAGTCGTTAAGTTAATTAAGCTCTTCTTTACACTGAATTTTTGCGAAGTATTAAAGTAAATCTTCTCACTCATGGTTCTATCCTTTTGGGCTCGATCTGCTCTCACTACAAAATCGAACGACCGTGCTATTTTTATTTAAATAATAAGCCAAACTCAAGCTTGGCTTAGTAAAATTCTATTGTTTCCAACTGGCTATCTGACGCTTCACACCTTGCCAGAAATGCTCATAACTCGCTTGCTCACCATGAATGGAGTAAAACAGGTGAGCACTTAAATACAGGCCGTATAATTCGAAGATAGCCTGTTTCGGATCGAGGTCAGCGCGAAATTCACCGTTCTCTACCCCTTTTGCCACTTGAATGGTCAAATAACCAATCCAAGTCTCAATGGTTTTTTTCAGTACCACTTGCGTTGGCGGCGTTTCTGCGCCCGTTTCTTTCCAAGCATCAAGGAACATACAGCTGCCTTGAAAAGAGTGGTTCCAACCTAGCCAGTTATCGAGCAACGTCGTCAGCTTCTGCTCAATTGAAATTGAAGTATTCAACCTCGCAGGCGCTATCACTCGCTCAGTAAAAATCTGATTAGCATGCTCCAACACCGAGATTTGTAAGTTGTCCTTAGAGTTAAAGTGCGCAAACAAACCACTTTTAGACATCTCACACTGCTTGGCTAATTCACCAATCGTTAGGCTTTCTAACCCATTAACACTGGCTAACTCGAATGCCTTGTTCAAGATGTTTTCTCGGGTGACTTTGCCTTTACTCATACAGCTCTCTCATTGGTAACATAACTATTTTTAGCACACTCGTACTTTTTTGCAATCATTGCTTTTATCCAAGAGCGATTTGTCGAGGGTATAAATGTAAATATTGTTGCTGTATGACGTGCCTCTCAAACTGAGAAAAATGCCATCTTTACTGACTAAGAAGTTGATTTTTAGTGGCAAAGCGGAAAGTAAAAGCTGTTATACCTCCCCTACTTTTATTTATTTTATTTGTCGTTATGGAAAGTAAGAAAATTGCGAGCATTGAGCTCGGCCGAGTTGTCGCAATACTGGCGATCATTGCAATGCACTGCCAGATGTTCCTCAGCTATTGGCAATTCAACGAGGTTCCTTGGGTTGGGTATATTTTTAATCAATCCACCCGCTTCGCTGTACCCTTGTTCTTCCTCATTTCAGGTTATTTGATTCAACCTAAGCTTGTTGATGCGCCTATTGAAACACTCAAACGTTATATCTCACCTCTGTTTCGTGTTTTCATCGTCTGGAGCATAATCTGCTTAGCCATGCCGTTTAATTTAGGCACAGTGGCTGAATCTGGCTACCTTGCCGAACGTCAAGGCTATTGGGGTTACTTGATGCAAATGCCGCTCAACACTTTGTTTGAAGGCGGCTTGGTTCATTTATGGTTTATCCCCGCTTTGATGTGCGCTGCCGCAATTACCGCGCTTCTCGCCAAGCTAGGCAAACTTGACCTATTGATCCCGCTTGCCTTTTCGCTTTACGTCTACGGCGTTTTAGCCGGCAGTTACCAAGGTTTAACAGAATTCTGGGCACCGATATTTACTCGTAACGGTCCATTCTTCAGTACGCTACTGTTTGCGATTGGCTTTACGATTCGCCAGCAAAACATTCAAGCAACGACGAAACAAGCATTGACGTTGGCCCTGCTTGGCTTCGCAATGCATTTCACCGAAGCTTTGCTGCTCAATCAACACGAGCAACCTTTCAATGCCAACGATTTCTTGTTTGGTACTGTACTATGGGGCACGGGCTGTTTTATGTGGCTGCTAGCAAAACCAACACTAGGACAAGGCAGTTGGCTAGCTCGTCAGTCTAAGTACGTCTTACCTTTGTACGTCGCCCATTTACCTATCATTATCGTGATGATGAATGTCACTGGCATCTATCAAATCACTGGATTTGCCAAGGACATGACAGTGCTCGCTGGCGCTATCATCGGCACATTCCTACTGGTTAAACTCCTTGAGAAAACGCCACTCTACCGTTGGCTGTTTAGGTAAGCCCAACAAAAAAGCGATGGCTAATAACCATCGCTTTTTCTTTATTCTGGTCTTCGAGCTAAGTCCCGCGCCAAAATTAACGATAAGCCAAATACCTGCAGAAACAATCCAATATTCTTAAACCAAGCAATCTTTTCGTTCAGAGTGACCATCTTCTCACTGAGGGAAATATTGTTTAGGTAATGTTCATCGATTTGGTTGCGATAACTCTGCTGAGTCTGATTGATCAGCATCATCACATCAGGCAGTGTAGCTGGACCTATTGTCGGCACAGGTTCGCTGACCCAGTCACTTAGCTGACCTTGTAACATTTCACCTATCTTACCTGTGATAGGCCTGCCACCACTTTGGCTAAGATGAAGTAACACCATTTCACGCTTGCGCTCTAAGGTTTCTACGCTGTTCCACGCCAATTGAATCGAATAGATATTGTCGTCCTTTTGCTCCGACAATGCGGCAATATCACCGCTTAAACGATCCAATACGATACTCGACATCAGCAGTGCCAATACATTGAGTATCAGTCCTGTTAATACCAGTGACCATGCCGGAGGAGCAGCGAATTTCATCACCAGAGCCTATCAAAGGGTAAGTAGACAATGTTGAGCACAACCAGTGCCGCCATCACTGCAAAGGTTAATTTCATGCCTGAGACTCGCCCTTTCAGTCTGTCAGCTAAGATCCCTTTCGCATGTAAAACTCGCCCTACTACAAACGCAATACCAGATAAGTGAATCATCCAGAACTGTGCGCCATTATGTTCAAGCAGCGCCATCAATATCAGGGTTATCGGCACATAATCGACCGCATTGCTATGGGCACTTCGTGCGATGGTTAATGCATCGACACCGCCATCGGCATATTTCACCTGTGCTTTTCTACGTTGCTTGATCACTTGAATCGACAGCCAAATCATCAGAGCTGCCAAAATTGCCGCGTATAGCGCTGTTACCATGAAGTTTCTCCTTATAAGTCATAAATATATGACTCTATCAGTGTAGATAAACTTTCACGGTTACCAAATTTTAGGCATAAAAAAGCCCCACTATTTTGCGAGGCTGTTTTACTTCCCCTGTAAGAGAAGTGGACTTTTTAAAAGACGACGATCAGATGACATCTTCTAGACTGTTTTCAGCATTTACCACAACCATCAGGTTTGACTTCACAATCAATAACACTGCCGTTTTGGTCTAATTGCAAAGTACAGCACTCTTCAAACAGTTTTCTTAGCTCGACGCGGCCTTTTTGAACCCGAGACTTCAGCGTCGAGTAGCTTAGTCCGACTTTCTCAGCCAGTTGCTTTTGACTAGTTCCTTTCAGGTCCACCTCAGACAGTAAGGTCGCTTGATCTTGTGGCAAAGCATCAACAAATGGCTGAATACATTTGGCCATCTCTTGCTCGATCAGGTCTTCTTGCTGTTCAAACCATAAATCTTCGGCTTGTATGTCACCATCGCGTTGCTGGCGAGCACGCTTGCGATAGAAATCGATAATAGTGCGATTGGCCAGTTGGAATAGCCAAGACTTAACACTATCTGCATCTTTGATCGTGTGAAGGCTCTGGTGTGTTTTAATGAGGATTTCTTGTTGTAAATCATCAACATCATCAGGGTTGCTGACTTTAGAGTGCAAGAATTTCTTGAGTCCCTGCTGATACTGCCCCCAGACCTGCTCTAAATTAAGAGAGGAATTAACAGCGTTCATCAGCACAACACTCATCTTGTAGGAAACCAATCACGCCTTCGAGGCATTGATACTCAGCCACGCAAAATAGTGTGCGACCTTCTCGGCGCTGACTCAATAGCCCTGCCGATGCCAAACTAGAAATATGGTGAGAAAGCGTCGAGCCAGGAATACCTAGCGCTTCTTGTAGGCTCCCTACGGCAATACCTTGATATCCCGCCTTAACCACCGACTTGTAGATCGAAAGACGAGTAGGATGCCCTAGCTCTTTGAGCGCTTTTGCGACTACTTCAAGTTCCATAAGAAACCCCATTAGAAATGATATATTTCCAAAATAATCGAAATATATCACTTTTGCAAATGAATCCTGGCCAAACTTAATGAGTCAATAACGGCTGAGAATCACTATGGTTAGAAAGCTAGCTGCTCTGAAAGGACTTTGACACTTGTAAGATAAATCGAATCAGCAATAGCTTGGACTCTTTATCTAGCAAACGTACGGCAGACACAAGATCGTCTGATTCGATCTTTCTTATCGATAGTTCATCCATGGCAACATCAAGGTGGGTCATTCCCAATGAGCGTAGAATCGAGCGATATTGTGACAGTTTAAGATCTGACTCTCCTCTTTCTATCCTTTGATAAGTTTTAGTACTCATGCCGGCAAGTTTGGCGACCTTCTCTTGTGATAGCCCTGCCTGCTTTCGTCGTTCCATGATCACTGTGATGATAGGATCCATGAGCTCCCTCCTTGAGACAACTGGACTCATTTGTCCTATTTCGAGCAATAACTGGACCATATTTTCCGCACTACATTTACCCCTAACGGGTAGCCCAATAGAATCAAGCTCCTATACCTAGCCAAACGTTTACTTAAGGATCAGAATGCCTGCGCAACTCAGCGCAAATTGCAAAGTTCAAACTCGCAATTTGCAAAAGCTCATCACCATCCACTGCGACCAGCAGTGGCAGCTTAAAGAGCCGTTGTCTGTTGATACCAAACAGACGTTACGCACGGTTCAGCAGCGTTTGATGACATACAAAGAGTTGAAGCTACATGAAGATATGATTGCTTTAAGTGAAATCGAAGCCATTCTGAGTCAAATGAGTGAGCCCGAGCGCGACATCGCCTTCTGCGGGGTGGCGTGTATCGACTTTCATATTCAACTCATTGACGCTTGGTTAGAACAGCACACCACTTTCGCATAGCCTTATAAAGTTTGCTTGTTGCACGCTTTTTCTTTTACGAGCTAAACCTCCTCTCTTATTTTTAAAAGTAATTAACCTAACAATCAAACACTTAGAATTTTATTTCGACAATTGTCGAAATAAATATTGATCTTCATGATTATATTTCTATAATTCGAGAAAAGTAGAAATGAATTTGAACAACTCAGATTCATTCATTAGCGAATTTGGAGTTACATTATGAACACAGGTTTCCCAAGCAACGAGTTAGTCACCATGGCAACTGAGGCGCTCAATATGTTTGCCTTTCTTGCCACTGAACTGATTATTTTATTTCTCGCGATCAGCTATATCGTTGGGGTTCTGCAAGAGTTTCTAACACCGCAAAAGATCCAATCAATCCTAAGCTCACGCAATGGTAAAGGTTACGTTGTTGCTGCCCTACTCGGTGCAATCACCCCTTTCTGTTCATGCTCAACCATTCCTTTCTTAAAAGGTTTACTGCGTGCAAGAGCTGGATTCGGCCCGATGATGGTATTCCTGTTTGGTAGCCCGTTACTTAACCCCGTTATCATAGGTTTGTTTGTCATCACCTTTGGTTGGAAAGTCGCGCTATTCTATTTCTTAGTCGCGATGACCGTATCTGTAGTCGCGGGTTACACATTAGAAAAGCTGGGCTTTGAACGTTATGTAAAACCAGAAGCTTACCAAGCAGCAGAAGCGTCAAGTTGTGGTACTAGCAGCTGTGGCGACACTAAACCAGCGCCAAAGAAAGAGTCATCATGTGGGACTTCTAGCTGCGGTGAACCTGCTCCAGCAATGGCAAAAACCAGCGCGTCGAACACAGATTCATGCTGTGGTAGCAAAGAAGAGCCAAAAGTTGAAGTTAGCTGCTGCGGTTCTGACGGCGCGGCAACCGCTACTATCGTAGAAAAGAGCGAGCCAAACCGCTGGGTAAGAATTTGGCATTCAACATGGAAAGATTTCAAACAAGTTTTCCCATACTTGATGCTAGGTATTGCGATGGGTTCATTTATTTACGGCTTCATCCCAACAGAACTGATTGCAGAATATGCTGGTGCAGGCAAGTGGTACGCGATCCCAGTTGCAGCCATCATCGGTATTCCATTGTACATTCGCGCTGAAGCGGTTATCCCACTAAGTGCTGCATTAGTACAAAAAGGTATGGCGCTTGGTTCTGTGATGGCATTAATCATCGGTAGCGCTGGGGCAAGTCTAACCGAGGTGATTTTGCTCAAGTCTATCTTTAAGAACCAAATGATTGCAGCTTTCCTTACCGTCATCCTAGGTATGGCAATCGGTGCAGGCTTCCTATACACCTTTATCTTTGGTTAATCCAACAAGATCTTAGGTTAACCCCACAAATGACAAAGCCCTTCTCGAAGGGCTTTTATTACATCTAAGTAATAGTAATTCACGATTCTAATTATTATCAACACAGGCTTAATAATCGATAATGCTCTCCTAGTCATTCATTCACTTTGGAGACCATTATGGCGAATGGATTTACAAAAGATGGTGGCGTTCAAGACCAAATCGATGCCACTGTTATTGATGCAATTAACCGCGCTCGTGCGCACCTTCACCACGAACATAACGACAGCGAATACTGCTTAGAATGCGGCGAACTGATCCCAGCAGCAAGAAGAAAGATCCTTCCAGGTGTTGAGTACTGTATCGAGTGCCAAGAGAAGCAAGATGCACGCGAGAAAGCATTCAGTTCCTACAACCGTAGAGCCAGTAAAGATAGTCAATTACGGTAACAACGATGGCGAAGTCGTCCGACTTCGCCTGATATGAATATGCACACTCATTGTATCAATCCGCCGCCAAGCCAACATTCACCACAAAAATACCTAACCTTACAAACCATTCACTCAGCAATTGCCAGCAAATTATTTTAGAAAAAATCAATAATTCTTAGAAAAAACTGACTCCGTTTTGAGCTCAAGTTTGTTAGGCTTGTGGAAATATTTTTTTACAACTTAAGCTGTAATTATTTTTAGGTAAGGTATTTTCTTTTGAATATGAAGTTATTTGGCAGTTCCTTGATTTTAGCAGGAACCGCTCTTGGGGCAGGCATGCTTGCTATCCCCATGGTATTGGCCCAATTTGGTTTTATCGTCAGTTCCGTTTTAATGCTGTTTATCTTTATCGGCACCACTTTCTCTGCGCTTCTTCTCGCCGAAGCTTGCAGTAAAACGAAACAAAGCAACAGCATGAGCAGTGTGGCGTATCTAACCCTAGGTAAAGCAGGTCAGCACTTCATTAATATCTTGTTCTACCTACTGCTCGTTTGTATGTCGATTGCTTACATCCTTGGCATTGGTGACATCCTCAACAAACTGCTGAGTGATGTAGGTATCTCGGTCTCTACCACGACCTGCTATACCCTATTTAGCTTATTGATGGGTGTGATCGTGGTTGCGGGCAAAGGGCACATTGACCGCCTGAACCGTGGCTTATTCTTAATGATGGTCGCGATGCTGTTTATCGTCATTTTCTCGCTGCTCAATAACATTAATCTCGATTACATCACTCAAGACTCAGATTACTCGGTCAACGATATCGTAAAATACAGCGCGATTATCTTTACCAGTTTTGCGTCTATGGTGGTGATCCCGTCCTTGATTGACTACAACCGTGAAGCCAGCCAAAAAGAAATCAGAAACATGATTTTGCTCGGCTCTCTGATCCCTCTGTTCTGTTACCTAATTTGGTTATTTGCCATTATCGGCAACCTAGGCACAGACGCGATCAGCCGCTTCCACAATATCTCAGAGCTGATTAACGCCTTCAGTGAATCGCAATCTATGATCAAGACGATTGTGGCAATATTCTCAGCTCTTGCGCTTGTGACCTCTTTCCTTGGTGTTTCTATGGCGCTTTACGACCAAAACCAAGATGCGATTACTAAAAATAAACCAGCCGCTTACTTGCTGACGTTTGTCCTCCCACTAGCTTTGGCAAGTCTGTTCTCAAACCAGTTTGTCAGCATGCTCGACTACGCAGGAATGGTATTAGTGTTCTTAGCGATTTGGGGGCCACTAATGATGGTGAAAAAGGTACGTCGACCAGATTTCCCTGACCTGTGTTTAGAGACCTCTTATACTGCAGGCGGTGGCACTTTGGCACTCAATGTCACTTTCTTGTTTGGCGCCTTGATCTTTGTCTCCTGGTTTATGAGTTAACCCATACGCACGAAACAAGATACACCGATAGTAAATAGCAAAAGCCGCCCGAAAAGGCGGCTTTTTCATTGGCAGTTCAACGCTCCATTAACAGCAATAAACGCTATATTTCTGTGCCGGCCTCATCTTCTTCAACAATGCTTGTCTCCAAAGCGGCTTCGTCTAACCACTGCTGCAAAGACTCACTCGATAATACTTTTTGCTGATAGGCGCTGGCCGCTGCAGATAGCTCAATCCCATAGGTCTGAAAGCGTAGTGCAACTGGCGCATACATCGCATCGACTATCGACCACTCTCCAAACAGCCACTCATTTGGGTATTTAGAGGCTTGCTCCGACCATATTGCGTCAATACGCGCAATGTCTTTCAAGGCACCTGAGCTGAGTGCTATTGTTCGGCGAGCGCGAATATTCATCGGAAGCTCATTTCGTAAATCGAAAAAGCCAGAATGCATTTCAGCCGCAATTGCGCGTGCTTTTGCGCGTTGCTTGATGTCACTTGGCCACGCTTTTCCGTTGAGGTATTGGTCATTGACGTACTCTAAGATCGCCAGTGAATCCCACACAGTGACGCCACTATCCAACAGGGTTGGAACTTTAGCCGTTGGTGAGATAGTCGCCAAGGTATCGTAGAACTGCTTGGTTCCTAATCCCAGCTTTACTATCTCCACATCTAGCTGATAGTGAGAGAATATTAGCCACGCTCGAAGTGACCAGCTTGAATAGTTTTGGTTACCGATAAAGAGTTGCATTGATGCCTCCATGCTGTGTTTGCAATAACTGGTTAAGATATACGCAACAATATCTGATTGTTTTTTATAGGACTAACAGATAGTTTTGATGGAAGACTTCAACAAAAACGATGGATCACATTAGATATGGATATCGAAGCTCTACGTAGCTTTCTGGCATTTATCGAAACAGGCAGCTTTACCCGAGCAGCCAAACAGATTAATCGAACTCAGTCTGCTTTTAGCGCTCAAATGCGTAAATTGGAAGATGAGCTCAATGTCAGTTTGTTCGTCAAAGAGGGTAGAAACCTTGTGTTGAGTGAAGCCGGCACCGCGCTGCGCTCACACGCAGAGCAGCTAGTCAGCTTGCACAATAACGCGCTCAAACAAGTGAAGAGATACGAAAATAAACGTCCTTTACGTTTAGGCTGCCCGGAAGATTACAATGAGAGAGTGTTACCCAAAGTCATCCGCGTGTTACAGCAGGCAGAGCCTACTTGCTCTATTCAGGTTTTTAGTGAGCCAAGTCCAAGCCTAAGAGAAAAGCTCGATAACGGTCAGTTAGATGCTGCGATTGTTACTCGCGCCGCTGGCAGCGAAGAAGGATATTTTCTCGCCAGTGATAAAGGGGTTTGGATCAGTCACCCAGAGTTCGAACTCGAACAATACAAATCCATCCCTCTTGCGTTATTTCAAAGTGATTGCCAATATCACGCAGCCGCGATTGACAGCCTAACCAAGCAAGGGACCTCACATCAACTGTTGGCTTGTTGTAACACCGCTTCCGCGCTGCGCTCTATCGTGCGTTCTAAAATGGCGATCGGAGCATTGGGTGGTATGAGTGTGAGCCAAGATTTGAAAGTGCTCGATGACATGCCTGTGCTTCCCGCCGTTGATATTGTTTTAATCACCAGTATTGAGCCTCACCCGATATTAGACAAAAGGTGTTTGGCGCAGTTACTCAATCTCGATCGCTAGCGAAGAAAGCAGGACTTATTAAAATAGCGCTTATTAAAACAAGGCTTATTGAAGTTTCAGATCAAAAAAAGCGCCAATCGGCGCTTTTTGTTTATTGGTACTAACCAACAATTAGAATTTTTTCGGTGCGTAACCTGTCATCACTTGAAGTTTTAGCTCTTTACCCAGTTTTGTCATTGGGTGAACAACCACTAGGCCGCGTACTGATTTTTTCAGTTTGCCCATATCAGCCTGTTCTGCTTTAGTGATTTCACGAGAAAATGGCATGTCTTGCAGGCTTTTACGCTCTTTGTTCATGTCGTATTGTTGCTTGTGCTTCATTGAGCTTACTTTTTTGTTTAGCTTGTCTAGCTCATCAGTAAACTTCTTGATCATTTCGCCATCACCACGGCCTTTTGCAGCATCAAGTTTGCGATTGCAGTTATCGATACGGTTATTCAGGTTTTGTAGTTCTTTCTTAAGGCTCATGGTCATTATCTCGTTGAAACAGAAAAGGGCGGCGAGTGTAGCACAAGGCGATTCACTGCCCTAATTATAATCCTCATTTGAGTGAAAAATGTACTCCATTTTCAATGTATAAAAAAATACCCAACCTAAATAAGGTTGGGCAAAGGAAAAGGAGTAAATATCGCAACTCTTTCACTGTCGACATTCACTATCTAAGTTAAGCGAATGGGCTTATCGCATGTCAAAACAAAGTAAACACATGTTAACAAACGATTAAATTTCAATACTTTCGTGAATCAGTAGAAATCTTAGACTATAGAAAACAAAAAAACGCCCAACCATTAGGCTGGGCGAAAAGACAGAGGATTATTTCTGAGTCACACGACTCTCATAATCAAATAGGACAGACAATTTAGAAGTTGTAAATCAGCACCAACTCTACACGCGCAATATCTTTGCTATCAGGGCCGACAACGTCATCAGTGTAATCACTAGATAGCGCATAATAAGTGTTCACTTCTGTTTTTAGGTTGCCAGTAATGTAGTTATGGAACTGTAGGTAGAACTGGGTGTAAGCGTATTTCTCATCGGAATCTTCACCAAACAGTACATCTTGGTTAAGGGTGTAGATTGCATCATCGGTATTGGCACGCCAGGTGGACATGAAACCAGTAATGATGGTCTGCTTAGGCGAGTACTCAATCACAGAGTAACCACCGACTTGCATGGCGTTACCGTAAGCTCCGTCATGGGCAAAACCGAGTGGGTCACCAGTCCATAATGAGTTGAAGGTATTCACCTTGTCACTGTCCGCATCTGAGCCCGATGCGTAGTGCAGGTTCATACCCACGCGGTAGTTCCAATCCGCTTTCCAGTTATAGTTAAAGTCGGCATAAGCCATGTAAGCTGAAATGTCTTTACCCGCATGATCACCAAACTGGTAAACACCATCGACCATGTAACCAAAGCCTTCACTGACAAAGTCATGAGCATGAAGACCAAGCACTTGAATATCGACATCACCGTCAGGAGCGTTTACAAAGCTAGAGTTGGTCAGCTGATTACTCATCACATAAGCTTGCATCGCGCCAAAGTCGGTGCGCCAGTTAGCAAATAGACCTGTCGAATTTTTGCCGTTGGTTTTGTCGTCCCAGTTACCGCTAAAGCTGCCATCGTCAAACAATGGGAAGACTTCTTCGCCGTAGTAAGCGTCAAAGTTGATCCCGCTGACGCTGTATTTAGCGCTGACCGCGTTCCAGCTCGATTGCACTGGAGTTGGTTCACGGTTCATCATTTGCCATTCATTTAGATAGATCTCTTGGCGGCCAAGGCGGGTAGTTAAAAATTGCTCGCCGTCATCTAATAGCTTGAATTCAGCGAAAAGTTGGTGAAAATCCGTACCCGCATCATCCACTGGACCTGGCGCGTCTAGGTTGGTGTAGTTGGTACGAATTTCACCAAATACGCGCATCCAATCTTGGTAAGTCACATCGGTAGAAAACTGTAGGCGTGAGCGCAGTTCATTATGCTTGCGAATATCTGGGTCATACATATGATTCCAGCGGTTATCGAGCGCCACTTTTACGTTACCAGCGAAAGAAACCTTCCAGTCGCCATCATCGGTAATATCAAGGCGTTTTAGCTTTTCAGAGAAGCTTTTCTGGCTCTCATCAAGATTATCGACATAGCTCCAATCTTCGTTAGCGCGGTCGCCCCAGAACACGATTGGGTTGCGCTCAGACCAAGTTGAAGCCGCCGTATCACTTGCGTGCAATACACCAGAAATCGATAACGCCAGCAAGCTTAATGTACATTTAGTTATGGTTTTCATTATTGTATTTCCATATTTTGGGCACAAGGAATCCTGCCTGTGACCTTTTGGCCACAGGAGGAGTTTGTTGTTATTGGTAATTTTTTATTTGTGGGGAGGTGTTACGAGTCCACGCCTAGGGCTTCTTTGATACCCGAAGCAATAGTGATCACGTTTGCACCATAGATGACTTGGATACCCTTAGGCATACGCACCACGCCGATCGCGTTTAGCTCTTTCTTCCAGAAGTCGTCACTGGCGGTCAGCGTGTCATCATGCAGAGAGACGCGTAGACGAGTGGCACAGTTAGATACGTTATCAATGTTATCCGCGCCGCCGAGCGCCTTGATGATCTCTACAGGTAGACCAGCGGTGTTTTGTTTCTGCTTTTTCTTGAAATCGTCTTTGCTGTACAACGCAATGTCACCCTCTTCTGCATCCTCACGACCCGGAGTTTTCGAGTCGAACTTCAAGATGAAGAACTTAAAGGTGTAGAAGTAAATTACGAAGTAAAGTGGAATGATCCATAGCAGTGCCCATGCGTGTACCTTCTCAGGTTGTAGCAGGTTTGGCACCATGAACAGTAACTGGTTACCGTGGATAGACACGCCCATCATTTCAGTAATCACATACGCAAGACCATTTAGCGGTACGTGCACAGCAAAGAACAGGAATGGCTGAACAAATAAGAAGGTGTACTCTAGAGGCTCTGTGATACCGATAACCGCTGCAGTAAACACAGCAGGAACCATTAGCGCAGCCACTTTCTTACGGTTTTCAGTTTTCGCTGTTACGTACATTGCATACGCAGCACCGGTTAGGCCACCGATCTGAATTGGAATACGACCACTAGTGAAGTTGTGGGTGATGTAGCCCGTTGCATCAGGTGAGCTCATTTGACCGTTCATGATGTTACGAACACCTTCGTAAATCACGCCATCAATTTCCATTACGCCACCAACACGAGTGTACTCGATAGGGAAAGCAATCAGGTGATGAAGACCAAATGGCAGTAGACCTTTATCAAACACACCGAATAGGAATGAACCAAAGATGCCCGAGCTAGTGATCAAAGTCGTAATTGACTGTAGACCACCCGCAATAGGAGGCCATGCGTGGTAAGCAACTAAACCTACAGGCATGATCGCCATGTAAGAGAAGATCACGACAGCGCGAGGACCAGAGAAGAAACTCAACATTGATGGCATTTCAAATTTGTAGAAACGGTTATGTAGCCATGCCGTCAAACAACCCACGATGATACCGCTGAAAATACCCATGTTGTATGAGAATACGCCTAGGTTTTCACCCCATAGTGAATTGAAGTTTTGTGCGTCAACTTTGTCGTAACCTAATGTGTTTACTAGGTAGTCCACGCTGGTTGTTTCTGGTGTCCAGCCGTTGAATGAGGCAATAGAGCCAATCGCAACGTTGAAACACATAAACATAGTGAAGCCAGTGAACGCCGCCCACCCTTTCTCTGATTTAGAAAGCGCGAACGCCAAACCAATGGCAAAGAATGGTGGTAGGTTACGCATCACCATCAAACCGAGATCCAACATCAGTTTGAAGAATGCATAGATAACAGAGTCTTGAGCAGACATTTGGTTTACAACGCCTGCACCAATACCAATGTAAATACCTGCAATTACTAACACGATGATAGATACCATCATGCCGCCAGCAAGTGCTTGAACCTTATCTCTCATAATTTACTCCTGAAGTGATATGAGAACTTTCACGTATATTGTTATTGCTTTTCTCAATGACTCGAGGCTGAGCTGTTCGTTAGGCTCATGCACTTTCGTCACATCACCTGGAAAAGTAGGTCCGAATGCCACACCGTTGTTTAGCGCCCGTGCATACGATGCTGCACCTTTGCTAAAACATTGAGCTTCCATTCCCGTAACTTCGGAATACGCTTTTCCCATCGCTTGGATAAGGTCACTTTCGGGTGAGAGGTAAGATAGAGGTAAGTACTGCTGCTCGGTGAAACTCACTCCATACTTTTGGGATAAGTGTTGGAGTCGGGTACGAGTCTCTTCGATGGTCAGTCCTTTAGGAAACCGAAAATCAAAATCCAAGTTATATCCATGTTCATCAAGGTTGATTGAAGAGACGCAGCAACTGGTGCCTCCCATCTCATCGTCCATATGTGCTAGCCCTAATTTTGCTCCATCGATTGAGTCTGCAAAGCATGACTCTAACAACTCGATTAAGCTTTTTGAGTTCGCATCTAACCCTTCAACATGGCGCATCACAGCCATAAACTTGTCCATACAATTTTGGACGCGATGCGGGTTGCGAGATTTCTCCCACGGCGTTGTCAATACAACGTGGTACAACTCCTTCTGCTGAGTTACGTCGGCAACGCCATCAAAGCGCTGCGCCACACTTGCTGCCTGTTGGCCTGAAAACCAAACTGAAAGGTGGTGACACGTTGAAGTTCGGTCTCGCTCACTTTCAATTCGATGAATCTGGCACATTCCTAAGTCACGTAAAGGTTGGGATTCTTTTTGCAACTCGGCATACAAGATACCTTTTTCTCCATTGACGATTGGGAAGTCGCCATCGGGAGAAAAACCAAAAGCCGGTTGGGGCTGATGGCGGAAATAATGCTCTACACATTCCCAAGTTGTCTCTTCAGCGCCACCAATAATCACGCGAATTTTGCGTGTCATTGGTATGTTGAGCTGCTTAAACATCTTGAGGATGTATAGCGAAGCCATAAGAGGCCCTTTGTTATCCGTTACGCCGCGACCGAATACTAGGTCTCCTTGCTGATGAAGTTCAAATGGGTGGGTAATCCAACTTGCTTCATCACCTGCTGGCACAACATCAACATGGTGCAGAATACCAATTTCTTCTTCACCTTCACCGTAGCTAATATCCAACGCATAGCCTTGGTGATCACGTACTTCAAATCCTTCACGCTTTGCCCAGTCAATCAAGTAATCAAAAGCGTTTCTGATACCTTGACCAAACGGTGCGTTGTCTGATTTAGTACTTAAATCACGAACTGACGGAATGGCAATTAATCCAGATAAGTCGTTGAGTAATTCATCAGTACAGCCATCAAAATACCCTAACATTTGTGTGGAAAAATTGCGTTCCGTCATCTTTTAAACCTAATTCATTTGTTGTTGATAGAGATATAAGTAGAGTTGTTATCTAAGTCTCAGTTTCGTGCTAACCAGTGCACACCACCGTCATCAGCAAACGCCATATAGTCCGCTTTGCGACGGGCAAAAATGCCGTTTTCAACCACGCCAGGAATGCTGTTTAACGCCGTTTCAAGCACTAACGGTTCACTTAAATCCAGCCCTGAACAGTCAAGAATGATATTGCCGTTATCCGTCACACAGTTTTCACGTTTGACGGGTGTTCCACCCAAGCTTTGTAGTGCACGAGTTACCGCCAGTTCAGCAGCAGGAAGGACTTCGATTGGCAGTGGGAAAGCCCCTAAAGCCAGTTTCAAACGGCCACTGTCTGCGATAGTGATAAAGCTCATCGCCATGGTCGCTAGAACCTTTTCACGCGCTAACGCTGCCCCGCCACCTTTGATGGTTTCGCCGCTGCTTAGCCCTTCATCGATACCATCAACATAGACATCAACGCGCTCGCAAGAAGAGATAGGTAGCTCACTTAAACCGGCTTGTTGAAGTGCTTGGCTAGAACGCTCAGAACTCGACACGCAGTGAGAAAACTCTGCGCCGCTCTGTTTAAGCAATTGAATAAATATCTCTACCGTCGCGCCAGTACCAATACCAATTACAGACGAAGGCGTTAGTACGCTCAGCACTTGGTCTAAGGCCGCTTTCGCAGCCTTAGTACGCAGGCAGTCTGAGCTATCCATTTCGATAAATCGCTTTGCCATGCCCATGATTACCTCTCCAGTAACGCGTGTGCTTTCGCGACGACGTTCTCTACCGTAAAGCCGTACATTTCAAATAGCTGATCTGCTGGTGCAGACTCACCAAATGTCGTCATACCGATGATGTCGCCATTAAGGCCTGTGTATTTAAACCAGTAATCAGCAATACCCGCTTCAATCGCGATACGTTTGCTAACCGATGCTGGTAGAACTTGCTCGCGATATTCCGCCGTTTGCGCTTCAAACAGGTCTGTCGATGGCATAGAGACGACACGGCAGCGAACGTTAGCAAGCTGTTCTTTCGCCTGCATTGCCAGTGCCACTTCAGAGCCTGTAGCAATCAAAATTAGCTCTAGCTCACCGTCGCAATCCGACAAGATATAGCCACCTTTTTCGATGTTGTTTAATGTCGCACTGTCACGTTCGAATTGAACAAGGTTTTGACGAGAGAAAATCAGTGATGTTGGGCCATCTTTGCGCTCAACCGCCGATTTCCAAGCTACTGCGGTTTCCACTTGGTCACATGGACGCCATGTGCTCATGTTTGGCGTTAAACGCAGTGACGCAATTTGCTCTACAGGTTGGTGCGTTGGACCGTCTTCACCTAAACCAATTGAGTCATGGGTGTAAACAAAGATGCTGCGTTGCTTCATCAATGCTGCCATGCGCAGTGCATTGCGTGCGTATTCCATAAACATCAGGAAGGTGCCGCCGTAAGGGATAAAACCGCCGTGTAATGCAATGCCGTTCATCATCGCCGACATAGCAAACTCACGTACGCCATAGCTTAGGTAGTTACCTGACGCATCTTGCGCAGAGATAGCTTTAGAACCAGACCAGTTAGTTAGGTTTGAAGGTGTTAAATCTGCCGAACCACCTAAGAATTCGGGTAAGTGAGCACCGAATGCTTCAATGGCATTTTGTGATGCTTTACGCGTTGCGATTGTTGCAGGATTAGCTTGCAGCGTTGCGATCACATCTTGGCTGATTTGCTGCCAGTTTTCTGGAAGCTCACCTTCTACGCGGCGCTTATATTCTGCTGCGAGTTGTGGGAACGCTTGCTGATAGGCACCAAAGCGGTTTTGCCATTGCGCTTGAGCATCTTTGCCCGCGTCTTTGCCATCCCACTCAGCGTAGATATCCGCAGGAACCTCAAACGGCGCGTAATCCCAACCTAGGTTTTCGCGCACTAATGCCACTTCATCTTCACCTAACGGTGCACCGTGGCAATCATGGCTTGCCGATTTATTTGGCGAACCAAAGCCGATAATGGTTTTACAACAAATCAATGTCGGCTTATCTGTCTCTGCTTTCGCTTCTAGAATCGCCTTACGGATTGCTTCGGCATTATGACCATCCACATCAGCGATAACATGCCAGCCGTACGCTTCAAATCGTTTTGGCGTATCGTCAGAGAACCAACCTTCCACTTCACCGTCAATAGAAATGCCGTTGTCGTCCCAGAACGCAACCAGCTTACCTAAACCGAGTGTGCCCGCGAGTGAACACGCCTCATGAGAAATGCCTTCCATCATGCAGCCATCACCCATAAATACATAGGTAAAGTGGTCAACAATGTCATGACCCGGACGGTTAAACTGCTCACCCAACACTTTTTCAGCCAGCGCCATACCAACACCATTGGTAATGCCCTGACCTAGCGGCCCTGTCGTGGTTTCGATACCCGGCGCATAGCCGTACTCTGGGTGACCTGCTGTTTTAGCGTGAAGCTGACGGAATGATTTGATGTCTTCCATCGTTAAGTCATAACCCGTAAGGTGCAGCAAGCTATAGATCAGCATTGAGCCGTGACCATTGGACAAAATGAAACGGTCGCGATCAGACCAAGTTGGGTCGGTTGGATTGTGTTTTAGAAAGTCACGCCACAGCACTTCGGCGATATCTGCCATGCCCATCGGGGCACCTGGGTGACCAGAACCGGCTTTTTGCACGGCGTCCATGCTAAGAACGCGAATTGTATCAGCGAGTTTAGAACGAGTAATCATAGCCAAACTCCTTACAGACGCGCTTCAATCATGGCTTCAAGTTTGCCCTGATCGACTGCAAAATTACGGATACCTTCAGACAGCTTTTCAGTCGCCATTGGGTCTTGGTTCATTTCCCAGCGGAACTCGGCTTCTGTCATCGCTTGAGGTGCCGCTTTCACTTCATCACGCTCAGCAAACAGTGTTGGCTCAACTTCGCCTTGCTGAGTTGCAAGCTCATCAAGAATCGCAGGACCAATGGTTAAACGGTCACAGCCCGCCAATGCAAGCACTTCATCTGCATTACGGAAACTCGCGCCCATTACCACAGTGTTGTAGCCATGATCTTTGTAGTAGTTGTAGATGTTTGAAACCGAGACCACACCTGGGTCTTCGAACGGTAAGTACTCTTTCTTATCGGTATTGGTTTTGTACCAATCAAGGATACGACCAACGAAAGGTGAAATAAGGTAAGCACCCGCTTCTGCACATGCTTTTGCCTGCGCAAAGTTAAACAGTAGAGTCAGGTTACAGTTGATGCCTTCTTGCTCTAACACTTCCGCCGCGCGGATGCCTTCCCATGTCGATGCCAGTTTGATCAAGATGCGCTCTTTCTCAATCCCTGCTTCTTGGTACATAGCAATCAGCTTGCGCGCTTTCACTAGGCTAGCTTCTTTGTCGAAAGATAAACGCGCGTCTACCTCTGTTGAAATACGGCCCGGAACGGTTTTCAAAATCTCTACACCAATGTTGACGGCAAGCTTGTCGCTGGCATCAACTAACTGCTGCGCCTTGTCATCACTTTGCTGTTTTGCCCATGCGATAGCATCGACAATTAGGTGGTCATACTGTGGCATTTCTGCCGCTTTGAGTACCAAAGAAGGGTTTGTGGTTGCATCTTGAGGTTGGAAAGCAGCAATAGCATCAATGTCACCGGTATCGGCGACAACTGTGGTGTACTTTTTCAATTGTTCTAATTTGTTCATGGTTTCATCTCGATAAACGTTCAATTAAATTTGCTAGCGATAACTGGCTCATAGACGACAACACCACATTGGCGTGAGACACATCCAGATGCCGGGTTAATAGGTTGGTTACCGCAACCGTAGAAATATCTGCCGATCGAGCCGCTGTGATTCCAGGTGGGGAATCTTCAAAGGCAATGGCTTGATGGGCAGAAACTCCCAGTTTTTCGAGGCTGGCTAGGTAGACATCAGGGCAAGGTTTACGGCGTATTTCTTCAATCTCTTCCGCCCCGGTAAAACAGTCAAAGTAATGGTCTAGATTCAAACGTTGTAAGATTGGTAAGTAATGCTCACGCTCCGAACTTGTTGCCAACGCAAGCTTAAGCCGCTTTTGTTTAGCAAAATTAAGATAGTCTCGAACACCTGCTCGCTCAGATAAGGTTTCGATCATTTGATAGGCTAACTCCAACACTCGGTCACGGATTTGAGTGTCGCTATGGTTTAAGCCTGAATGGTGACGATAGAGGTAGTAAAGGGCGGTTGCTGGCGCTGAGCTCCCAACTAGTCCAGCAACCTGGAGAGGCGAAACATCTACACCGTATGGCTTCATCAAAGCTTCCCAGGCTCTGAACATACAGCTTTCCGTATCGACTAAAAGACCATCGAAGTCAAATATCAGCGCTTTAAAGCGACCACAATCAATGTCCTCTCTTTCCACATTGGTTAGGTTTGGCTTTGTTACTCTGATCTTGCCTTCCATGTTCTAAACTCCTGTTTTCTTTACACTAAACTTGCATGAAGAATTGACTTCATCTCTTCGCCTGAGGTCAGTGGTAGGTCGAAGCAAAATGCGGGCTCTAGCGCTTCAACATCTTGCTTGCTGACGCCAACCTGAGTGAGGTTTGACTCCAAGCCAATCTCTTTTAGGAAAGTGACTAAGTGCCCTGCTAAAGATTGCGCTTTCTCTTCGGTGCTTCCCACGGCACCAAACAGTTCGGCAACTTGAGCATAACGCTGCGGCTGTTTGCGCCACTGAAGCTGAACATACGCTGGGTACACCACCGCAAGTGTTAAGCCGTGTGGCAAATTAGTTTTCTGACTACCCAATATTTCACCCAGAGGATGAGGCGCACCTGCACCACCGTTCGCCAGTGAAATACCGCCTAATGTGTCTGCAGTCGCAAGGTCGCAACGGCCTTGGATATCCGAGCCATCTGCAACGACTTTTGGCAAGTTATCCACCACCAGCTTCATCGCTTGCAGCGCAAGTTGGTCGACAAATGGTGATGGACGAGTACCAGTAAATGATTCAAACGCGTGTGAAAAAGCGTCAAAACCTGTCATTGCCGTCATTCTTGGTGGTAGTGTCAGCATCAACTCAGGATCGATCACTGCTTCTACTGGAAAAAACTCTGGATGGAATAACGTCAGCTTGGCGTGCTGTTCAACGTGAGTAATAACCGCAGCTTGCGTGACTTGAGAACCCGTACCAGACGTCGTCGGTACCGCAATCAAAGGCACAACAGGTGCTGGTAGGTTGGCAATATCACCAAACGGCGAATCATAAGTTGCAAACCAGTGCGCCCAGTTAAGCTCTTCTGCATTAATCGTTGCAGCAATGATCTTAGCGGTATCAATGGATGAACCACCGCCGACGGCTAACACCACATCACACTCTGCCGCTTGTGCGACTTGTCGACCTAGTTCAACCACTGTTGTTGGTGGGTTAGGTACGACACCATCAAAGTGAGTAACCGTAATACCTTCGTTTGCCAGCAAAGAAAAGATGCGGTCATAGGCAGGTTTCACTGCGTCAAAAATCGGTTCTGAAACCACCAAGCAACGCTTGCCATATTGCGCGACCAATTGACCAATTTTTTGAATTTCACCCGGGCCGAATGTCAGCTTAGTCGGTTGATAATGTTGAAATTGTGTCATGATAAAATCCTTGGTTATGGTGCCAGACCGGAGCACATAGGGGGTTGTCAGCCCAGCACCAAATTCATTTAACGCTTAATTAAGCCGGTTCTACTACTGCTTCAGCAGCTACATTTTTCTCAGCTTGGTCTAGCGCAGCGCGGAAGTCGTGCACACCCGCTGTGATGCCTTTTTCGTGACCGAAGATGTTAGTAGACGCAACCATCACATCGATATCTTCTTTCAGTAGTGCTTCTAGGTTGTGGTTACGGATACCGCCATCAACACATAGCTCACAGTTAGGGTTACGCTCATTGATAAGCTGACGAGCTTCGCGAATCATTTCGATTGCAGACTCACGCCATAGCCACTCATCGTTGTTTACGCCGTGGATAACAATGTGCAGACGGTCAAGGTAGTAAATCGCTTCTTTAACGAAAGAAACTGGTGTGAAACAGCCAACCGTTAGACCAAACTTCATGTTGTAGTCGCGGCAGTACTTCATCATGTACGCCAGTGGTGCGCCTAAGAAGTTTTCTGCAGGAAGAATCAGCATATCTGCGCCTGCCGCTGCGATTTTTTCTACAAACAAGCGGTCACAATCTTTGAAGTAAGCGTGCACTTCGATTGGCTTATCTGTGTATTGACGAATACCTTCAACGATTTGGTGGCCACCCATTAGCTGCATGTTTTTTAGGTCATGCATATCTGCTGCATCACAGTGAATGTAGTCTGCGCCTGCATCTGAAACTTCTTTTACGATGTCAGCCATGTGACCGTAATCAACGTGCGCTAAACCTGCAGCAATTTTTACTTTTTTCATGAGATTTCCTTAGTAGCTAAATGAGTGTTGGCATGTGTGCTGACCTTCACGAACGATGAGTCGTAAATATTGGCCAATGCCGCAACCGTTGTTATCTGTGATAATGAGATTGGCTAGTCCGCGAAGTGCTGGGCTAGCGTTTGCCATCGCGACTGGTTCACCAACGGCTTTAAACAATGAGATGTCGTTGTCGCCGTCACCAAACGCGATGGTAAGATTTGGGTTGAGGTTATGCTGAGCTAACCAAGTTGCAGCGGATTGACCTTTATTCACACCAAGGCAAGTAATATCGAGCTTATTTGGCGCAGAGAGATCCGCTTGCAGAATATTGGTTAATGAGTCACGAAGCTGGCACAGCGCCTGTTTGTCACTACTCGATACCAACACCTTATATACGTCTCCGCATACTTGTTGCAGCTCAGCCAGCGATGGCATGATTTCCATATGGGCATCAATACCCAATTGACTCATCTGACGCTCAAGTCCTTGAAAATGGCTTGAAGCCTGTGGCGCGTAAATGCCGTTTTGAGCATAAAGAGTAAAATCAAACTGACCTAAGCTGAGTGTGTCTAATAACTGTTTCAGTTGGTGAGCATTAAAGGCTTGAGCATTGCGGTAATCGTTACTCGCTGCATCGTATTGGTAAGCGCCATTGCAGCAAATCAATGGAGCAGTAATACCGAGTTGATTGGCAAAAGGCAGCATCAATTGATGAGGTCGCCCACTTGCCAACGTCACTTGATAACCTTCATTTAGCGCTTGTTGAATAGCTTCAACATTGTTCACGCTAATCTGGTTGTGATCGTTTAGTAAGGTTCCATCTAAATCGATAATGATTGCTTGATACTTCACCTTGGCCTCCTTTGACTCTTCGTGACGCAAAATGACTATAAACCGTCAAAATCGGTCACGCAAAGTCAAATTTGACTTTTTATGGCGTTTTTATTGGTAAGGATCACAAAATAACGTCAAAATAAGTTCACAAAACGTCATTTGTAAATTTAAATTGCTCAAAACGTCAAATTCGGTCAAAATAAACCAAAAAATAAATTCAGGATGCAGTACAAGATGAATGAAGCTCAACGTCACCGACGCTTACTCGACTATTTAGATAGTCATACCTTTATTACCACTAACGACTATGTGTCGATGTTAGATATCTCTTTATCGACCGCTCGTCGAGATATCACCAAGCTTGCTGAAGATGGCAAATTAAAGAAGATTAGAAATGGTGCTGAAGCATTAAGTAGTGAAAGCAGCCAGCATCATCATACGCCATCAAGCTTTATTCCAAGTGAATATGATATTGAAAACCTTGATGCCAAGAAGCGTATTGCCAAAGCAGCGGTTGACCTGTGCGATGAACATGACAGCGTGATCGTCAGCGGCAGTAATACCACTTTCTTGATGGGGCAATACTTGGCAGGCCGAGATGTTCAGGTTGTGACTAACTTCATGCCGCTCGCGCACAGCTTGATCACTCAAGATCATCAAAGCATCATCATATTGGGTGGACAGTACTTACCTGAGCGTCAGATCACCATCTCTCCTGATGAAGAAGCAGCCGACGATCATAAAAGCCGTTTTGTGTTCTTTACCGGTACAGGCGTCACGCCAGCAGGTATCCATACCTCTGATCTACTGGTCTACATGGCCGAGAAAAAGCTACTCGAATATGGCGCAAAGCTTATTGCGTTAGTTGATAGCAGCAAGATAGGTAAGCATGGCGGTAAATTATTGGCGACAGCAACTCAGCTAGACACCTTAATTACCGACGCAGATGCAGATCCTGAGGTGCTTGAGACGCTGAAAGCGTCTGGCGTCAATGTTGTCGTCGTCTAACCGGCCAATTTGACTCAGGTTCCAATTAGCTAGGTAGAACACCCTGCCTAGCTATTCATTATTAGAACCATATGAACCTTCTTACTTAACCACTCTTGCACTCTCGTTTTCTGATGCCACAATGTAAGTCAGATAAAGGAATGAATGAGAATAATATCAATGAGTTGGTTTAAAGCTTCCACCCTATCGGTTGCGTTAACAAGCGCAATATCTCCCTCAATTTACGCTGATATTGGCAATACTCCCGTTGTTGGTGGACTGTTTAATTCCAGTGAAGTTCTGAAGAATCAGATCGTCTCATCACTGACCTATTCGACGACTTTCGCTCGCGACGTGACCTTGTTCACCATAGGCGGTATGACTCTTGAGACCTACTTATTGACGCTACCGCTCGACAGTAGCACTAAAGCTCGTGTAATGGGCCAATTGGCAGATCCGAGTTATTCCATCCCTCTCGGCTATTTTCTCTATCAGTTTTACGATCGCTATACTGGCATTGAAAGCGGCGATAAATTTAAAGCTTACTTACAAACTGTCTATGATGATCAAGCACTTAAAGGCTTCGAGCATTCCCTATTCCAACTCAATGAAAACCACCAGCCAGAAGAAAAGCAACACGCCAAAGATCAAGCCCATCAAGAAGGTTTGAAGATCGACAATGAGTTTATGGCGGCCATGGTGACCGTTTATGACGCTTTGGTTCAGATTGGTGAGTGGCAAGATATGGAGCGCCTTCCTGAGCAATACACTTACCTTACTTCTTCTGAGCAAGACATTGCGTTAGTGGCAAAGATCCAACCGATTGTCGTCAATATTCTCAACCAAACGGCTTCAGGAATGGAAGAGGGAGAGATGAAACATGCCCTTCTTACCATCGTCACAGATGGCGCGCCTGAACTAGCCTCCAAGCCAAACAATAAAGCACAAGCACTGACCATTACGCTGATCGACTTTATTCGCTTGAACGTGCTTAAAGCATACCGTCAGTTCGTTTATCAAGATGAAAGGCAGCAGCGATTCAATGATTGGCTACAAACCGCTTTTGATAATCAGCCATCGCAAGCCATTGAATTCCTTCAGTCACAACAAGAGCGACGCTTTGCGGTTCAAATTACCGTCGATGGTTTGCAGCAAGGTTTAATTGAAGGCTTGGTTGATCCAAACAAACCCTTTATCTCCCACGCATATCAACGTCACCAATCTCAGGCAGAGCTTAACTCTCCACTGGCACAATCTAGCCCAGAGCATCAACAGGATGTCCGCTTTATGCAGATCCTATCTGAGCAGCCGTACAAAGACCCTCACTACCTGCCGTTTTTTAAACGCTTATACGCCGAGCATAAAGACTCGATTGCACGGACTGGTATCTCATCAACACCAACTATCAGTGTGCGAAACCTACCGATTATCAAGACAGGGGCTAAAGTCGCCGGAGAAAAAGGCACAGGTATTCCTAACTTCCACTTTGTCGACCGTCATGAGGATAGAGCCTATTATTTCTTCGGCAACGATGCCTTACAGCTCGATCGTTTGATGCAAAAGAATCAAGTTCAAACCATGTTCGATCGCTTAGTGCACCTAAAAACACTTAACTGCAACGCTCAATATGACTGGAATGCTCACACCAGCTATGACAGTTTGGTCAATTTGGGCGCTGGCGAAACACTGCGAGATTTTGGTGAGAAGCGTTGTTTGAAAGAATTGGATGAGCGAGCCAAAGTGGAAGTCATGTTAACCAAACAGCGTCAATCCCTTATCGACAACATCCAAGCTTACCAAACCATCCCCGCATGGGATTTTTATACCAAGCTGACACGTAAATGGAAGATCGAACAAGACCTAGAGAACTATAGTGAGCTTGATGGTCAAGGGATGCCAGATTACACCTTGGTTTATAACCCTTGGCCTGATCACTTTGCCCATTTTGTCGGTCCATTTAGTGATGAGCTCATCATGCCGACAGGCGAACTTAACCGACTTGATTACTGGATCACCCGCATTGAACAAAGCTATAAAGATGCAGGTATTTACGCTCAAACCTTATGGGGTATGGCTGGTGACCACGGTTTAGCACCAGTCTATTACACATTAAACCCTGAAAAAGCCATTTTTGAACCACTAGCAGAGAAGTTAGGTTATCCATTAGTGATCAAGAAAATCTCCTCGGATGAAGGGGAAGGACCGAAGATCACCAACGCGCTCAACTACCCAAGTAACCAAGGCACCGATGTCGTTGTCGCCTCCACTGCGGGCGGTAACTTTATGCTCGACTTCTTCAACTCTAAATCAGGTTGGAAGACGCAACCCATCTATAGCGAGCTAGTGAAGTGGCAACCCGTCAACGCCTCAGATAAAGAGAGTGTCGATGTGATCTCGGAATCTCTCAACTACTTAGGGGATAGCTTAGATTACATGGTGGTGCGCAACGATGCATGCGATGACAATCATTGCCAGACTCGTATCATCGCTAACCGCGAGAACATCAGACACGATGAACTCATCATCAGACACGACGATCGCTACTACTATGGCAATATAGGCAAGGACACCTCCAAGGTAACATTGCTAGAGGCCAAATCTCTCAATCCGTATCTGCCTAAACCCAATCAGCAACAACTGGATAGCTTTGCTCACTTGGTTGAAAAATGCATTAACAGAGCAGTAATCGACAACCCTAACACATGGTGTGACGCCCAAGAGTGGCGCGACCTAACCCGCTTTACGCCACGACCTGATTCCGTGGTTCAACTGGCACAGCTCTATGCTGAGGAAAGAGCTGGAACAATAAACCTATTCCCACGAGAAGGCATCGGATACAACACTAAAGTTCCAGGCCGCCATGCAGGTGAAAGCTATTTAGAAAAAGATGCCTTTATCGGTTTCTGGGGAACACCAATCGGAAACAAACCAACCCCACTCACCTCAGAAGCCAATGGTTCACTCGCACCAACCTTGTATGAGTATCTAACTGGTGACCAGGTTACCGCAGGTGAAAACGGCTGGGGCTATCCATCTTTACTCGAAAAGCTTGATATTCGAGCTAAGTAGACCGATACAAAAAAAGCGCCATCGAGGCGCTTTTTTTGTGTCAATATTGTGTTAGTCCATTTATAAAAGCAATTCTATAAGGTAAATCTATGTCTCTTCGCTTACTGCTTGGCTCCTTACTGCTTGCCCCTAGCTTGGTATTTGCTTCAGACAATATTCAAATACGTTACCTCGAACCGAGCGATAAAGTCGAAACCCAAGCCCAACAAGCCATCAAGCAAAGTGGCGTCAATGAAACTGTGGTGGATTTGTCCGACAGCTTATTTCCATTCGAGAAAACACTGACCATTGAATATGGCAGTGAAGATGGCCCACTTTACGATCCTGAGAAACATGTCGTTCAAATGCCTTACTCATTCTATGACGAAGCACTTACCTACTTCACAAAAAACAAGTACCAAGAAAAGTATGGCAAGCCAGCTCAGTCAGGGGCCATTGATACTGTCCTGCACACGCTATTGCATGAAGCGGGGCATGCCTTTATTGCCGACCAAAACATACCGATATTAGGCAAAGAAGAAGATGCGGTTGATAACTTCGCAGCAGTATTAATGATTGAGTACATAGAAAACGGTGACGATGCAGCGGTCAGTGCTGCTGATATGTTTGCTTTTGAGTCCGAAGATAGACCTGATTACTATGATTTTGGTGAGTACATTGATGAACACAGCTTTGACTTACAACGATACTTCTCCACTCTTTGTTTAGTCTACGGCAGTAACCCAGAGCAACATGCCAACTTACTTGATGAGGTGGAAAACGATTATCTTTCTGAGCGCAAAGATTTTTGTATTTTTCAATATCAAGCAATTTCACAAAACTGGCATAGCTACTTATCTAAACCCGAAGTTGATCAGTAAGTTACCTTTCTTCGTAACTATAGGGGAGAGGTAACTATGACGAAACTCACTATTTTCTATGATGGCTTCTGTCCGCTTTGCGTTAAAGAGATGGAGAAGCTTAAACAGTTCGACCAAAACGCTGATATTCAGATTGTCGATATTCACACATCCGCTTTCGAGCCCTACACCAATATCGACGCTGATGAAGCATCGACAATTTTGCATGCCATCGACGAGAAAAATAAGCTGTTGTTAGGGCTAGATGTCACTTACCAAGCTTGGTCTCTGGTAGGTAAAGGTTGGCTTTATGCGCCACTAAGATGGTCACTCATCAAGCCGATTGCCGATCGAGCCTATCTGCACTTTGCGAGAAATCGTTATCGCTGGTCCAAAATACTCACAGGAAAAAGTCGTTGTGACAGCAATTCTTGCCGCTAAGTTATTGTACTAATGTCTAATAATTAAGATTTATAAATCTATCAAGATTCACAGCCCTATCTTAATAAATTGACTAAAATTATAAAGTAAACTTTGGAACTATAAAAATCATAATCCGATAACTAGACTCAGCCCTCTAGCCAGATTTACTGTTCTCGCTCTAGGCACTGAAGTCTCAATTACAAAGACAGGATGTTTGTATGAGTCTTACTATTCGCAGTCGCCTTTATATTTTGGCACTAGTACCGCTGCTGGTCATTGCTCTGGGTATGCTTAGCGTTACCTACATGAAAACGATTGAGCTGAACGAACAGCAAATTAAAGTCACCCGTACCAATATGATGAACATGAAGAAGGCAGAGTTAACAAACTACCTTCAATTGGCTAAGTCGGCAATCAAGCCATTTCTCGACCGTGGAGCAACCCTTGAGGAAGCTTACCCTACATTAATGTCGTTAGAATATGGTGAAAGTGGCTATGTCTTTGGTTATGACTCTAAAGGTATCCGTAGAGTACAAGGCCAAAGCGAGAAAGGGATTGGAGATAACTATTGGAATCTGCAAGACAAACAAGGTAACTACCTTATCCAAGACCTGATCCGCAATGCTAAAACAGGTGAGTTTACCACTTACTACTTCCCGAAACCGGGAGGAAGCGTCGCCCTACCTAAACTCAGCTACTCTATATTTATCCCTGAATGGGATCTGATCCTAGGTACCGGCTTCTACACTGATGATATCGATGCCATTGTCACTGAGATGGAAGACGCGACCACCAGCGCGTTGCAAACCACGCTCTCAGCAATCATCATTTTCGGTTTGATCACCGCCGCCATAGTGGCAGTGTTTGCTGTTGCAGTAAACCGCACCATTATGAAGCCGCTTGAGCTGTTCGATGAATCTATCAGTTCATTTGCCAGTGGTGATGCCGATTTGACTGCGAGAATGGAAGACTTTAAAGCGCCAGAATTCTCACGATTAAGCAAAAACTTCAACGCCTTTGTTGCCAGCTTACAAGGCATCATCCGCAATGTGACTGATGTCGGCCAACAGGTCGTGGATGAAACTAATAACATGTCATCACGTGCCACTAAGGTTGATGAGCTTGCGTCGGGCCAACGTGAAGAAACCGAGCAAGTCGCGACAGCAATGACTGAGATGACCACCACGGCTAGTGAAATCTCAAATAACGCTAGCCAAGCGGCCAGCTCAGCGAAGGAAGCAGACGACAACGCGAAAGAAGCCCAAGATATTGTCAATTCTTCGGTTCAGTCAGTGGAAGCGTTGGCGGAAGAGGTTTCGAAAGCGAATGGCGTGATTTCTCGCCTTGAAGGTGACGTGCAAAATATCTCCTCTTCACTAGCAGTGATACAAGACATCGCTGAGCAAACCAACCTACTGGCACTCAATGCAGCAATTGAGGCAGCCCGTGCGGGTGAACAAGGTCGAGGCTTTGCGGTAGTTGCTGATGAAGTCCGTAAACTTGCTAGTCGTACCCAAGACAGTACGGGTGAAATTCACCAGATGATCGAACAGCTCAAGGCGGCGTCGGATGATGCAGTAAAAGCGATGGAATCGAGTCAAAAACGTGGTGCAAGCACCGTTGAAGAAGCGAAAGCCGCCGCGCAAGCACTGGTTCAGATCCAAGAATCTATCGGTACCATTATGGATATGAACTCTCTGATCGCGACCGCAACCGAAGAACAAAGCCAAGTCGGACAGGAGATCTCGCAACGCATTGTGGTGATTTCCGACCAAAGCTATCAGTCCGCAGAGCTTGCTAATGAAAACCGTACTGGTAGCCAAGCCCTCAACGGGCGCGCTAATGAGTTGTACGAACTGGTTGATCGCTTCACGGTATAACCTTTCACCCATTACTAAGCCGCCAACCACTGGCGGTTTTTTTTGTTTCGAGAACCTAAAATGTTATCGGTTTGTTTCATCTAACTTCCCATGGGGTGTGCGTACAAAGTCGCAAAAGGCGCTCGATGCTAGCCACATGTATACAAAGTGAAGTATGATTGTTTTATTAGGGAAATAAATGGTTTGAGAGTGAGCGCCGCCTATGGCAAATCTAAAAAATTCTGTGGCTAAAAACGTAAAGACTAAAGTCGCCGGTCAAACACAAGATGACGTTGTCTACTGCCACATCTTCGATGCAATTCTTGAACAACGTCTACCACCAGCAACAAAGCTCAATGAAGAAGCCCTAGCTGAAATATTTAACGTCAGCCGCACCATTATTCGACGTGCGCTACTGCGCCTTTCGATGGAGCAGGTCGTGAGTATTCGCCCTAATCGAGGCGCAATGGTCGCAGCCCCTACCAAAGAAGAAGCCAAGCAAATAATCAAGGCACGCGAAGTGATGGAATTAGCAATCACTGAGCTTGCTGTTGAGCATGCAACGCCCGCCAAGATTGAAGAGTGCCGCCGCTTAGTCGAGAAAGAAAACCAAGCATTCGACAATGACGATTATGGTAAAGGACTGCGACTGTCCGGAGAGTTCCACATTAAACTCGCCGAGATGGCCAACAATGCTCCTTTGCTTGCATTCCAGCGTAGCTTGGTATCTCAAACCTCACTTTTGATTGCCCAGTACGAAACTGGAAATCACGCCAACTGTTCTCTTGATGAACACTCCAACCTACTTGATGCGATTGAGTCAGGAGAGACGACACGCGCGGTCGATATGATGCAAGAACACCTCGACCATATTCGCTCTAAGCTAAATCTAGACAGTAATGCCGCATCTAACGACCTCCATGTTGTCTTTTCAGATGTTCTTAATAACCGATAGCTTTTAACCATTCGCAAAATTCCAAGCCCAGCACTCTGCTGGGCTTTTTTCTGTCCCCCACATGAATTGTACACAAAATAAAATACAATATTAAAAATCTTTATGTAGAGATTTTTAACTCAAAGATTACATTAAGTTCAATAAATACAATAATTTATAAATATAACCTAGCGATTACCTTGCCTGAACCGCCCGTTTTGATGTTGCATTTTTGTGAAAATAAAGTTGACCTTAAGGTCAAGTTAGCCAATTATTGACCTAAAGGTCAGAAAAATTAAATCGGAACAATAGTGTCAATGCACAAGGAGGTCTCTTGATTACTTTCCTACTCAATCAAGAACTCAGACAAGAGAGTGAACTGTCGCCAAATATGACAGTACTTCAATACCTGAGAACACAAGTACAAAAAACAGGAACAAAAGAAGGCTGCGGCTCAGGTGACTGTGGTGCCTGTACCGTGGTACTTGGTGAGGTGAGCGACGGAAAGCTTCAATACCGCTCCGTAAACTCTTGTTTGACGTTCGTCTCTAGCCTTCACGGCAAGCAACTTATTACTGTTGAAGATCTACAAAATAAAGACAAGCTGCACCCTACCCAGCAAGCAATGGTCGATTTCCACGGTTCACAATGTGGTTACTGTACCCCTGGCTTTATTATGTCGATGTTCGCACTTAGCAAAAATAAACCAGCAGCTAACAAAGAAGACGTAATGGAATCCCTTGCGGGCAACTTATGTCGCTGTACGGGTTACCGCCCGATTGTTGATGCTGCGTTATCTTTGGTATCGAATGAGCCATTGATGGATCAATTCGTTGAGCTTGAAAAGACCACCATCGCAAGGCTACAAACCCTACAAGAACAGCCAGCAAGCCTGAGCCATGGCAACTTAACCGCGTACCTTCCTCGTAGCGTTAACGAGCTGGCTGATCTTTACTCTTCACACCCTAACGCCAAATTAGTGGCTGGCGGTACGGATTTAGCCCTTGAGGTGACTCAGTTCCACCGTGAAATCGAAACACTAATCAACGTCACTCAAGTTGAAGACATGAAAGTGTGTGAAGAGAGCGAAGATGCACTCCACATTGGTGCCAACGTTGCCATCAGTGACGCATACAAGTTACTAACGAATCACTACGCTGATTTTGGTGAATTACTGCATCGCTTTGCCTCATTACAAGTACGTAACCAAGGTACGCTAGGCGGCAACATTGGTAACGCCTCGCCAATCGGTGATGCACCCCCACTTCTGATTGCGCTCAACGCTCAAGTGAAACTGCGTCGTGGCAAGCAATCGCGTGTAATGCCCATCGAAGATTACTTCATTAGCTACAAAGTCACTGCTCAGCAAGAGAGCGAATTTATCGAGCAAGTAATCATTCCAAAGCCGAAAGCTAATGAGGCGTTCCGCGCTTACAAACTATCTAAACGCCTGGATGATGATATCTCAGCAGTTTGTGGCGCATTCAACATCCAGATCGAAGACAACAAAGTGGTAAATGCGCGCATTGCCTTCGGTGGCATGGCCGCAACACCAAAACGCGCGACACGCTGTGAGAATGCATTGCTAGGCAAAGAGTGGAATCAAGCCAATATCGATGACGCGATGAAAGAGATCCACAATGACTTTGAGCCTCTGTCCGATTTCCGTGCCAGCAAAGAGTACCGTTCAATGACGGCAGCCAACATGCTGCGCCGCTTCTACATCGAACAGAATCATCAGAATAACCAGATTGAAACAAGGGTAACGTCTTATGTCTAACGCACACCATCAGACCCTATCTCATGATGAGATGGTCGCCATCGTAAAGCAGGATCTTAAAACTGGCGTTGGTAAAAGCGTAAAACACGACAGCGCCCCAAAACAGGTTACCGGTGAAGCGGTCTACATTGATGACCGCCTTGAGTTCCCAAATCAGCTCCATGTCTATGCGCGCACTAGTACTCATGCCCATGCGAAAATCACCAAGCTTGATGTATCGCCGTGTTATGAATTCGAAGGTGTAGAGATTGCGATCACCCACGAAGACATCCCAGGTCAACTGGATATCGGTGCGGTTTTCCCTGGTGACCCGCTACTGGCTGATGGTCTCGTTCAATACTACGGCCAGCCAATCATTGCCGTTGCTGCTAACGATATGGAAACGGCACGTAAAGCGGCGCAAGCGGCCATCGTAGAGTACGAAGCACTACCACCAGTATTGGATGTCAAAGAAGCATTGGAAAAAGAGCTGTTCGTAACAGAAAGCCACCAGCAAAAACGTGGTGACTCAGCAACAGCGATTGCCAACGCAAAACACGTGATTGAGGGCGATATCGATATCGGTGGCCAAGAGCACTTCTACCTTGAAACCCAAGTGAGCAGCGTGATGCCAACCGAAGATGGCGGCATGATCGTTTACACCTCGACTCAGAACCCGACTGAAGTGCAAAAACTGGTTGCCGAAGTGCTTGGTGTTCCAATGCACAAAGTGGTGATTGATATGCGCCGCATGGGTGGTGGTTTTGGTGGTAAAGAGACCCAAGCCGCAGCACCTGCGTGTATGGCAGCTGTGATTGCTCACCTAACTAAGCGCCCGACTAAGATGCGCCTACCGCGCGCAGAAGACATGACCATGACGGGTAAACGCCACCCATTCTACAACCAATACAGAATTGGTTTTAATGATGATGGTGTGATTCAAGGCTCTGAGATCATTGTTGCAGGTAACTGTGGTTACTCGCCAGATTTATCAAGCTCGATTGTTGACCGTGCGATGTTCCACTCCGACAACGCCTACTACCTAGGTGATGCGACTGTTACGGGGCACCGCTGCAAGACTAACACGGCATCGAATACCGCTTACCGTGGTTTTGGTGGCCCACAAGGCATGATGACGATTGAGCACATCATGGACGAGATCGCGCTCTATCTGGGCAAAGATCCTCTCGAAGTACGTAAAGCGAATTACTACGGTGGTGAAGGACGTAATGTCACTCACTACTACCAAACGGTTGAAGATAACTTCTTACCAGAGATCACCGAACAACTTGAGCAAAGCAGTGACTACCACGCACGTCGTAAAGCCATTGCAGAGTTCAACAAGCAAAGCCCTATATTGAAAAAAGGTTTGGCGATTACTCCGGTGAAATTTGGTATTTCATTCACGGCGACTTTCCTAAACCAAGCAGGTGCTCTAGTACACATCTACACCGATGGCAGTATTCATTTGAATCACGGTGGTACTGAAATGGGACAAGGCTTGAATATCAAAGTGGCACAAATCGTTGCACAGGAGTTCCAAGTTGATGTTGAACGTATCCAAATCACCGCTACCAATACCGACAAAGTACCGAACACATCGCCAACCGCGGCCTCATCGGGCGCCGACCTCAATGGTAAAGCAGCCCAAAATGCCGCTCTGACGATCAAACAACGTCTGATTGACTTTGCTTCAAGCCACTTCAAAGTCTCGCCAGAGGAAGTGATATTTAAAAACGGCATGATTGTCATCCGTGATGAGATCATGACCTTTGAGTCCTTTGTTCAACTTGCGTACTTCAACCAAGTATCGCTATCAAGCACAGGCTTCTACCGTACACCGAAGATCTACTACGATCATGAGAAAGCACGTGGCCGTCCGTTTTACTACTACGCTTACGGCGCCTCTTGCTCAGAAGTTATCGTTGATACGCTCACTGGTGAGTACAAAATCCTTCGTGCAGATATCCTTCACGATGTCGGCGCTTCGCTGAACCCTGCTATCGATATTGGTCAGGTTGAAGGCGGCTTCTTACAAGGTGTCGGATGGCTAACCACTGAAGAGCTAGTGTGGAACGAACAAGGCCGCTTGATGACCAACGGCCCTGCAAGTTACAAGATCCCAGCGATTGCGGATATGCCGATTGAGTTCCATACCCACCTTCTGGAAAACCGAGCCAACCCAGAAGATACGGTATTCAACTCGAAAGCTGTGGGTGAACCGCCGTTCATGCTCGGAATGTCAGTGTGGAGCGCTCTAAGAGATGCGATTGCCTCTGTTGCCGTAGATGGTGCCATTCCAAAACTGGATACCCCTGCGACACCAGAGCGCGTTCTGATGGCGATAGCTAAAGTGAGCCAGCCTCAGACAGCGCCAGAAAAAGCGGAAAAAGCCTAGTAGGCGTCATTCCATAGACTGACGAAGGAAGGAGTAGGGAATCTCTGAACACAGTCGTAATGGTAAAGAGATCCCCAACTCGCTCGTCCCTCGCTCTTGAGGATGACAATAAATAAAGTCCTCAGTCTTGAGGATAGCCGTGGATAACAAGTCCTCGTTGTCGAGGATGACGACAGGATAAATAGTTCAAGGAGAGACATATGTTTAAGGACAATTGGATTCATGAACTGGCACAACTAGAAAAAAACAGCGAACCGTGTGTGATGGTGACGGTATTGGAAGACCGTGGCTCTGTGCCAAGGGATGCCGGAACCAAAATGCTCGTGACCCGTGACCGTCTGATTGCCACCATTGGTGGTGGTCATCTAGAGCACGTAGCGACCAAAATGGCGCGTGAAATGCTTATCGCGGGTGAACGCTCACTCAAAGTAGAACGCTTTAATCTTGGTGCTCGTTTAGGGCAGTGTTGCGGCGGAATGGCAACACTCAGCTTTGAACCGATTGGCACCGCGCAAAAGCATCTAGTTGTGTTCGGTGCTGGTCATGTTGCCAAAGCCCTTTTACATATCGTCTCCACCCTTCCTTTCCGAGTCACTTGGATTGATGAACGCGATGACGTTTTCCCTGAAGATCTGCCACGTAATGTCACCAAGGTCGTCACCGATGATCCAGTGGGTGACGTTCGTGACTTGCCACCAAATAGCTACTACTTGGTGATGACGCACAACCACCAGCTCGACTTTGACCTCGCTAGAGCCATTATTGACCGTGATGACAGCGTCTATTTCGGCATGATTGGTTCGCTAACCAAACGTAAGAAGTTCGATATGCGTTTAGCGCAGCGTGGTTACACCGATGCACAAATCGACACTATGATTTGCCCGATTGGTGTCAGCATGGTGAATGGAAAACACCCAGCAGAGATCGCTGTCTCGGTTGCAGGTGAACTGATCGCACACTATCAGGGTATTCCCCTTGAACAAAAACGCCCTACGGCACACAGTAAAAGTAATCAACAGAGCGATTCCGAATTGGAAGAGAAAATCGCCTAACTCGATTGCACAGCAATGGAGTTTTAAAAGGAAGTAACAATGACAACGCAACGCAACGCTTATCGTGCAGCCATTTTGCACAGCATCGCTGACCCGAAAGATGTCGGACTGGATAACTCTTACCAATTCTTCGATGACGGTATCATCGTGGTTGAAGATGGTCATATTGTCGATATCGGTGAAACGGAAGAAGTTCTTGCTCGCCAACCGAAAGACATCAGCATTACCGAATACGAAGATAAGCTAATCACATCAGGCTTTATCGATACCCATATTCACTACCCTCAAACCGGCATGATCGCCTCTTACGGTGAGCAGCTGCTTGATTGGCTAGAGAACTATACCTTCCCTGAAGAACGTCGCTTTAAGAACCCAGTCTACGCCCATAAAGTGGCAAAGCTGTTCTTTGACGAGCTAGCCAGCAACGGCACCACAACGGCATTGGTGTTCGGTACCGTACACAAAGAATCGGTCGATGTGTTCTTCGAAGAGGCGCAAAAACGTAAACTGCGCATGATTGCGGGTAAGGTATTAATGGATCGCAATGCGCCAGACTACCTCACCGATACGCCAGAGTCAGGCTACGAAGCATCAAAAGAGCTGATCGAGAAATGGCACAACAGAGATCGACTATTGTACGCCGTAACACCGCGCTTCGCGCCAACCAGTACCCCTGAGCAGCTCGCTACTGTGGGTAAGCTGCTTGAAGAATACCCTGATGTTTACATGCACACTCACCTTTCTGAAAACAAGAAAGAGATAGAGTGGGTATTGGATTTGTTCCCTGAACGTGATTCGTATCTTGATGTGTATGACCACTACGGTCTACTGCATAAGCGTTCTGTCTTTGCACATGGTATTCACTTGTCAGATTGTGAGTGTAAGCGCTTGGCCGATACCGAATCAGCTATCGCTTTCTGTCCAACCTCTAACCTGTTCTTAGGCTCTGGTCTGTTTAAGCTGCCTAAGCTTGAAGAACACGGCGTCAGAGTCGGCATGGGTACCGATGTGGGTGCAGGTACCAGCTTCTCGATTCTGCAAACCATGAGTGAAGCGTACAAAATTATGCAGCTGCAACAAGAGAAACTTCACCCGCTAAAATCTCTGTTCTTAGCAACCTTAGGGGGCGCACGTTCGCTTCACCTAGAGGATAAGATTGGTAACTTGGAAGTGGGTAAAGAAGCTGACTTTGTTGTACTCGATTTACACGCAACTCAGTTGATGCGCTTTAGAATGCACCAAGCCACTACGCTTGAAGAAAAGCTGTTTGTATTAATGAGCTTAGGCGATGACCGCACAGTGTGTGAGACCTTCATTTATGGTGAGAAAGCCTACGACTCAAGAGGGCAAATAGACGAAAAAAAGTTCGCTAGTTAAACCAATACAATAGGGTCTGTTAACCCAACGGTCTCCATTTAATCAAAGCGCTTTTCTATACTGGAAAGCGCTTTGTTCTTTCTAGTCACTGTGAACAACCAATCTCTAAGACACTCTTTGCCTCACTCAAATGGGTTAATACTGCATATAAATTATAAATTAATAATTTTAAGTCATTCGACAAAGACTCTAGGTTGAACCCTCTTTAAACAGGCAGCTAAATCAATGGACAAGAACAAAGGATTGACTAGAGAGCAAATTGAGTGTTTTCACCGAGATGGCTATTTGGGGCCTTTACCGAGGTTCGCAAATATTGAATTAATTCAAGATGTTTTAACGCAAGTCAGGGGGATAGCTCAAAGCCCTGAGCCTCATCCCTTGTATGGTCGGTATTCTTTCCGGGATTGGCATTTAGTATCGACGGAAATTAAAGAGTTGATTACGGATCCAACTTTGATTTCATCACTACAGTCTCTAATTGGACTCGATTTAGCTCTTTGGCGTTCAAAATTTTTTCACAAGAAATCTGGGGAGAACGGAACAGGGTGGCACCAAGAGTGGGGGGATTTCGATGGTGAAGAGATTGGTAATCACAAGCCTAGTTTAAAGCCAAAACAAGAAAGACGAGATGGTTGGTGGAATCTAACTGTTTGGGTCGCTCTTACTGATGTTGAACTTGATTGCGCGCCATTGCGCTTCATTCGTGGTTCACATAAAAAACAATATCCTAAAACCATGGTTCCGATGACTAAATCCGAGTTTTGGCATGACCCATTTATTGACTGTAAAACAATCGAAGACCTTGTCGAACGGGCGAATAATTACACGCTAGTATTGGACGTTGATACCAGTGGGCTTTTTGAAAATTATCAAATTAGTGGGAAATCATTCGAGGATGTTAAAGCCTATGTTCGAGCTAAACTCGAAAAACTACCTGCAAAAAAAACATTGGGTGTAGATGAAAGCCAAGAAGATATAGTGACGATCCCCATGAAAAAGGGAGAATTTGTTATTTTCACAGAAAGAACTATGCATGGATCCCTTCCCAATACATCTACTAATGATCGATTTGCTATTAATTTTAGAGTTACGACAACGGATACGGAAATTTATCCTTTTCGACATGACGGTGACTTTATTGATGGTTCAAACCTAGATATCACAAAGCATTCGAGTTTACTGCTTTCAGGTAAAGACCTGTCTAAGACACGTAACAGTTATACGTAAGAAGGGAGGCTAGAAAGTGATTATTAACCAACAAATGCATGACATGAATATTCTGAATGACGCCTCTGCCTTACTTGGACGTTCAACTTCTAAAGAGCTCTATCAAAAATTACGAGCTCTAATAGAACGGCACGACACTGTAAGAGTGAAGACAGGGATAAACCTTGTGGCTGCAGAAGGCCCTATGAGTTTACAAGCTCGGAGACTACTAAGTTGTGACTTGGGGTCTAGAGCCTCAGGCGGTTCTATTGGACGAAATAACCGTTTTTTTACCGGGCTTGATCAAGCTGACGAAATAGAAGCACTTTGCATTGTATTACTTAAAGAGTTATTTGAATGTAATCATGCAGACCCTAGGCTTCTAGGAGGGCTTCATGCTAATACGGTTGTCTACGCAGCTCTCAAAAACCATTTCAACGTATCAGATATGTCTACCCTCAATACATTTTATGGGGGTAACTCTAGCAACCATAGTTTAGGTCCCCCAGGGATCTTGAACTACTCAATTTCAGATCTTCCCGTTGACCCGAATACCCTCGAAATTGACTTAAACGCTTTTGAGCACATGGCGAAGTTTAGACAACCGAAAGTAGTTAGTTTAGGTGCAGGTCTTAACCTTTTTCCTTTCCCTGTAAAAGAGATAAAAGACATTATTTCTCGCTGGGGAGGGATATTACTTTTTGATGGCTCACATCAAGCAGGGTTGATTGCTGGTGGAGTGTATCCAAACCCCTTATCTTTTGGAGCTGATATTTATACTGCATCGACAGGAAAAACATTCAGTGGCCCTCAGGGAGGAGTAATTTGTTGGAATTCGGAAAAGTTCTCTTCTCCGGTTAGTACGACTATATTCCCAAAGCTAACTGGTTCACATCAACTTAATCGAATTGCTGCTCTTACTGTCTCATGCTTAGAATTAAAGGAGTATGGCCTTGAATATATGGCGCAGGGAATACTTAATGCTAGGCAACTTGCTCGTAATTTACAGGCGTATGGACTAGATATTCTCTGTTCTGATAAGGGATTTACTGAAACTCATCAAGTCGTTGTGAAATGGACTCAAGAAGAAGGCGCGCGTTCAGCCTGCTATCGTTTAGCTGATGTTGGGATTTTTGCCAATGCAGTCCCACTCCCTGAGGATAAAGGGTTGTTATCGGGGATACGATTTGGTGCAACAGAAATTACTCGATTAGGGATCACACAAAGTCAAATTGTTGTTTTAGCTGAGGTAATCGCAGGCGTTCTACAAGGTAATTATAATTTAAAGGAAGCGAGTAATATAGTAAGTGAGTTAGCTTCAACATTTTCTGGCTTTAAATATAGCTTGGAGAGTGGACATTGATTTCAAATACAGAATTGTTTACCTACTTGGTTGTTACCTTGTTATATGCTTTTATGCCCGGCCCTGCAATGCTTTATAGTATTGCTCAAACTGTGTCAGGAGGGAGGAAAGTAGGAATTATGGCCGCTTTCGGTCTTCACATAGGAGGGTATTTTCATGTGCTTTTAGCTGTATTAGGTTTGTCTTCGGTACTCTTAGCTAATCCTTCTCTCTATTCCGCTATTCAAAAGTTAGGAGCTCTTTACCTTGTTTGGCTGGGCTTCCAGCGTATCTATCTAACTAAAAAGTTACGGATTACTTCTTCTGACAACAATATTACGTCTCCTAAAAGAACTTTCATTGAGAGTGTCATTGTAGATGTTCTGAATCCAAAAGCCGCAATTTTTTATCTTGCTTTTCTTCCACAGTTTGTGAATGAAGTAGGAGATATCGCTGTTTGGCTTCAATTACTCATTTTGGGGGTCTTTACGAATTTAATGTTTAGCAGTGCGGATCTGTTAAGTGTTTTGATGGCTAGTCATCTACACAATAGATTTAACGCAAGAAGCCGCTGGGTTGACCTTCTCTCAAGGTGGTCTGGAAGTATTTTTATACTGCTAGGTGTTATGACTTTAGTAAACTATTCTTAAAGTCAGGTAGAGGGATACAGCTCGCCTGTTATTGAGTTTTATCGATAAATCGACTTGGTCGACTGCCTGACAATCAACTCTATCGGTGGCAGGCGAACATCATGTCTTTCGCCACTTAGAAGATTAAGAATCGATTCTGCACACACTACCCCAACCTCTTCGACAGGTTGGCGCATGGTGGTCAATGCTGGAGTAAAGTAGAACGAGGTTGGCAAGTCATCAAACCCGACCACAGAGACATCTTCAGGTACTCGATAACCGTGGTCATGCAACGCTTTAATGGCCCCATAAGCCGTTTGATCATTGGCGGCAAAGATAGCGCTAAAATGGCTTTTTGACTCAATCAGCTCTTTGGTTAACTCATAGCCGCATTCGCTACTAAAATCCCCTTGCTTAATGAGCTTAGGTTGGACTTTAATCCCTGACTCTTGCAGCGCATTTTTATAGCCGACAAAGCGAGCCACCGCATCCGGCTGGTTAAGCAAGCCTTTAATATGGGCGATGTTTAAATGACCTTGCTGCAGTAAATGCAGGGTTGCCATATAGCCACCGAGCACGTTGTCGATGTTAATGCAGCGCACTCGGTCACCAATCACATCATAACCAACCGCCACTACCGGAATGTTCTCCGCGTAATCGAGAATTTGTTGCTCAGTCAGGCTGCCAGTCACAATGATCACCCCATCGACATTGCTCTTTGCAAGGTATTCTAGCGCATGGGATTCAAGCTTATTTTTCCAGTGCCCCGTCGCAATCACCAATGAGTAGCCCTGCGCACTAAACACTTTCTCCATATCATTGAGGATACGACTCGTGTGCGGACTTTCAGGGTTTTGCACCAATACACCAATGGTCATTGAACGAGTGTTGGTACCTTGGTTCATGGTGTAATTGGGTTTGTAGCCCAGTGTTTTTATCGCTTTCTCGATGTTATTGGTTTTTTCATCGGACACATAAGTGGTGCGATTGAGAAAGCGAGAGACAGTGCTAGGTGAAACACCGGCGAGCTTGGCGACATCATAGATGGAAGGTTTTTTTTTCTTTTTGGTCGTCATAGAAACTGCCAATTGTACAAGCGAAACATCGACTATAGAAAGCCACCTTAAGGAGCTCAACTGACGTTGATAGAAATTGAGATCTCAAAAGGTAAGCCAGTACTAAAATAGACTGGCTTACTCGTTAGAGGTTAGCCCAAGCGATTAAAACGTCGCCAGCGATTTCTCGCTCATGGCATCGAATAGATGAATCGCATCCAGATCTAAGTAAAGCGTCAGCTCATTCACATCCACTTCAGCGGCCTGCGTTTCAACCATCAAAGATTGACCTGCAATCTCGGTTTTCAGCAAGATGCTTGCACCCAGCAGTTCCTTGTCTTTGATTTTGACCGGGAACGGCAGCACTCGATCATGATCCACTTGTTCAGCACGCAAATGAATGTCAGTCGGGCGTACACCAAAATGCAAAGCCAAGTTCTTAGACGCATGCGCATGGAAGCGCTCTGGCAATGGGATACGAGTGTCGCCTAGCTCAACGTGCCAGTTGCCCTCTTCGCCCACCAGCTGAGCATCGAGCATGTTCATTGATGGGTTACCGATAAACTGAGCAACGAACTTGTTCGCTGGCTGTTGGAACACTTCAGTTGGCGTCCCTACTTGAGCCACATAACCATCTTTGAGAATCACAATGCGGTCAGCAAGGGTCATCGCTTCGATTTGATCGTGCGTGACATAAATCGTGGTAGTTTGAAGCTCTCTGTGCAGTTGTTTGATCTCTTCACGCATCGTGCCACGCAATTTTGCATCAAGGTTCGATAGAGGCTCATCAAACAGGAACACTTTTGGAGTGCGCACCATCGCTCGGCCCATTGCCACACGTTGGCGTTGACCACCTGATAGCTCTTTCGGTTTACGAGCAAGCAGCGGGTCAAGCTCTAGCATTTTTGCCGCTTTACGCACCTCTGTATCGATTTGATCTTTTGGCATGCCCTTAAGTTTGAGCGCAAAGGCAATGTTTTCATACACCGTCATGTGCGGGTAAAGGGCATAGCTTTGGAACACCATTGCTAAATCACGGTCTTTAGCATCGATTTTGTTCATCAGCTTATCGCCAACGAAAATCTCGCCTGCGGTGATGCTCTCTAAGCCAGCAAGCATACGCAGCGTCGTCGATTTACCACAGCCTGATGGGCCAAGAAAAACCACGAACTCGCCATCGTTGACCGTAAAGTCGAAGTGCTTAACCACTTCCACATCGTCATAGGATTTTTTGATGTTTTTAAACTCAACTTTTGCCATTACTGGTTCTCCTCTCGGCGCTCTAGCAGCATGTTGCGGTATGCGATTGCACTTTGTTTCAGGGTGCGCTGCTGGGTTTCGTAGTCCACGTGAACAATACCGAAGCGCTGTTTGTAACCATACGCCCACTCAAAGTTATCCATTAAACTCCACGCAAAGTAACCTTGTACGTCAACGCCTGCTTTAATTGCTTTATCAACTGACTCTAGGTGAGCTTGGAAGTAGTTAACACGCTGGGTGTCATTCACTTCACCGTTGATGCAGTCATCTTCACCTGCAGCGCCATTTTCAGTAATGTACAGCGGCGGTAGGTTGTCATAACGGTCATGTAAGCGTAGTAGCAGATCAGTCAATGCTTGTGGGTAAATTTCCCAACCAATGAAGGTGTGCTCATTAGCAGGCTGAGGCACATCTTTGATATCACCATTTTCATCAAAGCGAACTACACAGCGGGTGTAGAAGTTCACACCAATGAAGTCTAAGTCCGTGCGAATAATGTCTAAGTCACCTTCTAGGATCATTGGCATATTGTGCGCTTGGCGATCTAGAACCAATTGCGGGTATTCACCTTTTAATACCGGGTCCATAAACCAGTGAAAACCCTCTGCATCGCTGTACTCAGCAGCGCCAATGTCTGCGTCAGTTAGTGGGTAAGCCGGTGTCGCATTAAACACGCATCCATGCATCGCATTCGGTGCGTTTTTACGCATGTGTGGAATCGCCAAACCGTGAGCCAGCATTAGGTGGTGCGCTGACAAGAAGCCCTCACGCTCACCTTTAATACCTGGTGCGTGCATACCCCAACGGTAACCTAAGTAAGATGAGCAGAACGGTTCGTTCAAGGTGGCGTACGAATCAATCTTGTCGCCAAAGTAAGCACTCACGGCCTTAGCGTACTCTTCAAACTTGTAAGCGGTTTCACGATTTAACCAGCCGCCTTTATCTTCAAGGTATTGTGGCAAGTCCCAGTGATAAAGAGTCACGAACACTTTCAAGCCTTGGGCATGGCACTCGTCAATGATTTGCTCGTAAAACTTGAGCCCCTCTTCGTTAACCTGACCATCCTGTGGAACGATGCGAGGCCACGCCATCGACAGGCGGTAAGCATCCACGCCAAGACCTTTGATCATCTCGATATCTTGCTTCCAAAGGTGGAAGTGGTCACAAGCAACGTCGCCGTTGTCCATGTTGTCTACCGCACCTGGCTTGTTACAGAAGGTATCCCAAATAGAAGGAGTACGACCGCCAAGCTGTGCACCACCCTCAATTTGGTAAGAAGAAGTGGCAACGCCAAATAAGAATTCTGGGCTACGTAATTTTGAGTCTGTAGGAAGTTGGAATTTATTCATTGTTATTAAACCTTTTAGCCTTTTACTGCGCCTGACGTCAGGCCACTAATCATTTGTTTTGAAGCGAATAAGTAAGTAATTACCAGCGGAAGAATCGAGATAGTCGTGCCCAGCATTACCGCTCCCCAAGGAGTATTTGGAATGCCTTGCACACTACGCAGTGCCTGAGTAATCACATAGTTGTCTGGGGTTGTTAGCACCACTAACGGCTGCATAAACATGTTCCAGAAGAAGACGAATTGAACGATAGCAAGCGTTGCTAGAGCCGGTTTCATCAGCGGAAGCACCACACTCCAATAAGTTCTAAATTCACCTGCCCCATCCAGTTTTGCCGCTTCCAGTAACTCTTTTGGAATCGAAGCCACCACATGCTGACGCATTAAGAAAATACCAAACGGCGTCGTAGTGAACGGCAGCCATACCGCGAGATGGTTATCGAGCAAGCCTAGGAACTTCACGATCATGAAGTAAGGGATCAAACTCAGCACCGGCGGGATCATCATTGAGCCAACCAGCATGCCGAACAGAAACGTTTTGCCCTTGAACTTGTACACCGCAAAGGCGTAGCCACCCATGCTACAGAACAGCAGCGAGATGGTTGTGCCTAGAAAAGCAATGTAGATGGAGTTAAACATCGCTTGCCAAAACGGCATGATCTCAAGCAGTTTGGCGTAGTTAATCGCTAAGCTGTCACCAATGGCGAAGCTGATGCCCGTGCCAAAGATTTCCGTACGGTCACGAGTAGACAGTAGCGCCGACCACAGGAACGGGAACACCGTCATGATGGCTGAAATAATCAGCACGACGGCAAGCAATGCAATCATTAGCTTGGTAAAGATTTCGATGCTGCGATCACTTGGACGCCAGCGAGGAGACATTACGTGTTGAGTGGTCATCTTATTGCTCCCCCAAACCTTTTTTACCGAAGAAGAAGAATTGCACCGCAGTACAGCCTGCAATCAGCATAAAGAGCAGCCAAGAGATAGCCGACGCTGTGCCCATTTCTAACCACTCCCAACCCACTTTGTAGAGGTACATTGAAATCGTTAGACCTGATTGACCTGTACCACCTGTACCACGAGTCAGAACGAACGGTTCTTCAAACAGCTGTAAGTTACCGATGATGGTCATGGTTACAGCAAAGAAGATAAACGGACGAATCATTGGCAATGAGATGCTCCAGAAACGGCGCCATGCGTTGGCACCATCCATTCGTGCGGCTTCAAGAATATCTTTAGGAATGGTCATCAAGCCCGTGGTGTACAACACGATGTTGAAACCGGTGTATTTCCAGAACACCATAATGGCGATAGACGGTTTGACCATAGTCGCGTCATCTAGCCAGCGGATTGGCTGAAAGTCATTCACCCAGCCAAACGCCCAACCAAACAAGGTGCTATCTGCCAGTGCGATTAAGGTCTGGTTGATGATGCCCGAGTTCGGCGAGTACATGTTGAAGAAGATCAGTGATGCCGCCACCGTTGAGGTGATAAACGGCAAGAAGTACGCCGATGTCAGCCAATGGCGGAAACGGTCACTCATTGACACCAAAATGTAAGCGACAGGCAAGGCAACCAAGTGCTGAGCGACGCCAGATGTAATCGCTAGCCATAGGGTGTTTTTCAGTGAACGCCACAGCCACGGGTCAGTCAGTGCAATGTGGTAGTTCTCTAACCCCACATAATCCATCGCACCTAAACCTTCGACTGGGTTCCACTCATGAAACGACAGAAAGATTGAAAACAGTAACGGGACAATCCCAAATACAGAAAAAATAATCAGAAACGGAAGTAGGAATCCATACGGTGTAAGCGCTTTCAAACTCAGACGAGAAAAAAGGCTTTTGCTCTCGGATGTGTCCATAACCTTGCTCGCTGCATGATTCATAGTAACGACCTCTAGTTAGGAAGGCGAAACTCGCCTTCCTCCCTTACCAAATAACGAACTAATTAAAGATTACGAGTACGGCGTTTGATCATTCGCTCCGCTTCTTTCAGCGCAGTTTCGATGTCTTTGCCTTCATCCAGTACTTCCATTAGCGCATTCTCTAAAATAATAGAACGTGCCACGTGGTCACCTTTCGCTGGTGCAACTGGCTTGATATTTTTCGCTACGTCAGCAAACAGTAGACGAGCCTTTTGACCGCCAAGGAATGCCACTTCTTCTTGGAATAGATCATCATCATAAGTAGTTGTGTTCGCTGGGAATGCAGCGATGGTTTCAAAGTGCTTAAGCTGAATATCACGCTTGGTTGTCATGTATTCGATCAGCTTCCACGCTTCATCTTGGTGTTTAGATTGGGTTGGGATTGATAGGAATGATCCGCCCCAGCTGCCGTAGATACCATCAGGTAGGTGAGACACACCCCAGTTACCTGCCGTCTCTGGTGCAATCCAGTTGTTTAGGTGGCCAAGTAGCCATGCGCCAGAAAGCTGAGTAGCAAACGTGCCGTTACGGAAACCTTCATACCATTCGTTTGACCACGCTAAGATGCGTGCATCTAGGCCTTTGTCACGAATCTCTTTTGCAACTTCAAATGCGTGGACAAAACGCTCTGAAGTGACCACTGGGTTACCATCTTTATCGAAGTACAGACCTTCGCCTTCAGGTACTGTCGTGAAGATGATCGCTTGCGCTACATCTGCTGCTGAAGCAATCAGGTAGACATCTTTCTTCTTCAGCTCTTCACCCGCTTTGATGTACGAATCCCAATCTTTAATTGCTTCATTTAAGTCGATACCGGCTTTTTCAAACACGTCTGTGCGGTAGTACATTACGCCTGGACCTAGGTCGACAGGCATGCCGTATACATCACCGTCAGCACCTTTACCTTGCGCCCACGCGTAAGGCGCAAAACTCTCTGCGTACTTATCGGCACCGTAGTTTTCAGACAGATTAACTAAACCGCCAGATGCTACAAACGGACCAATTTTCTCTACATCAACAACAATGACGTCACCTGCGCCTGAGCCTGTTGCTAAGTTGGTGGTCAGCTTCGTATGGTGGTCCCCGTGGTTGTTCATTAGGTAATCAACCTTAATGCCTGTCTCTTTTTCAAAGTCAGGAAGCAGCACTTTCAAGCTGCTGTCAAAATCAGGGAAACCATCAAAGCGAATCTCAGAATTAGCAGCGTTGACTGTTGATGCGACTCCAAGCGCAGTAACAGTGGCAAGCGTCAAAGTTTTTAGTTTCATCTTATTGTCCTTAAATGATTTTGTAGGATTTAGAGTTGTTTCACAGAGCTTCTAGGCACCAAAGTTGGTGACAGTTTGAAGCTCACGTCTCGCTTGTTTTTATTGAGTATTTGAATGACCAGTTGAACGGCTTCAGCACTCATTTGTTCAATGGGGAAGTTCACTGTGCTTAACGGTGGCGATATGTAGCGCGCGAACAAGATGTCATCGAACCCCATCAATGAAACCTGTTCGGGTACGCTAATCCCTTCCTCTTTGAGCACTTCAAACGCTCCGAATGCCATATGATCGTTACAGGCAAACACAGCGGTAAATGAACAATCGCGGTTAAGTAATTTACGCATTGCACTCACACCCGATTCCTCGGTAAAACCGGCCTCTGAAACCAATGCTTCGTCGAACAAGATATCCGCTTCTTCCAAAGCTTTGCGATAACCTTGCAGACGCCCCCGTGCATCAGATTTATCCAGAGGGCCGGTAATACATGCGATGTTACGATGCCCCATTCGCAACAAATGTTCAGTCGCTAACTGGCCACCAAACTCGTTGTCTATTTCAATGCAATTTTGCGCAAGTTCTGGAACGAATCGATTGACCAACACTAGCGCCACGCCTTTCGCCTCAAGGTCTGTTAAGTAATCATCAGTTAAGTGCTGAGTATGCAAAATCATTGCATCTACTCGGCGACCTAGAAGAAACTCAACTGACTCCCTCTGCCCTTGCTCTGTGTTAGAACCCGCCGTTACCACCACGTGATAGCCTAATCGGCGTAGCCTGTTCTCAATGCTGTGTAGAATCCCAGAGTAAAAAGGGCCACCCAGCTCAGGCACGATGATGCCAATACTTCCGGTACGGCTAGAAGCCAGCGCTTGTGCAATTGCATTTGGGCGATAGCCGAGAACTTGTATCGCTTTTTCCACTTTGAGCTTCTTATCATGGCTGACTCGGCTGGTACCGTTGATCACTCGTGATACGGTCGCTTGAGAGACACCTGCGTATTCAGAAACATCTTTGATTGTGGCCACTTATACACCTCGACTACTGCCTGTATTCAAAACCGCTTTCTTCAATAGAAACCGCTTTCATGGAGCTAGTATTGATGATTTGCTTAGTGAGTAGCGTGAGAATAATCACACTCAACCATGCCTTAAATGGCCTGATTTACTAAACAATGAAGCAGGGGGAAGTTTCGAACGACGCCATGAAACTGTTTCATGAAACGGTCAATAGACAACCAATGCGAGCTATTTACTGAGTCGATGGAGCAACAGAATTGATTGGTTTCAGAAACAAAAAAGAGCCGCGAAATCGCGGCTCAAATGATTGGAGTTAATCATAATCTGGCTAGCGGCTTCACTGCCTTACCGTTAGCAGAAAAATAGACAGTATTTACTAGAGTGGATTACCACCATGCTTCGAACATTGCACCCACAGCGACCGTATCGGCTGTTACGCTTGTTGTACTTGGGCCTTTAGTTTCAACATCACCCACTGTGGTGTAGAAACGTAGCATTGGACGACTCCAAGGCAAGCCACCTAGCGAAACGTTTTGCGATAGCGTCACTTTCCAACCGTTCTTTTCACTGCCGTCGTCAAAGTCTTCCATCGCATAACCCGCTTCTAGCCATGTCGAGTGAACGTCATCCCATTGGTATTGTGGACGAACGATGCCAGCGTACTCGTTCTTCTCATCCGTGTCTGTGCCTGAGAAGTTTTTGTATGACACTAGGTAATCAATAATGAACTGTTCTGACGCCGTGTAACCACCTTCTAAGCTGACGTAAGTGACTTTGTAGTCATCCCCTTTCAGCTCAAACACAGAGTTATCCGCACCGTCAGCATATTTCATTACCAACTTGTTTGAAGCGCCTAGCCCCATGACTGCACCCACTTGCCACGCCGTTTCATCACTCACGTTTGGATCGGTGCCCGTGTTCGCCTCATCAGAAGCAAAGCCATAGTTGGCGTACAGATCTAGGTTACCAATCCCAAGATCAATGCCGTGCAACTTAGAGGTAATCGCATAGCGGCCAGAGTCGTTACCTAATGCACCATCTTCACTATCCACGGCGCCAACAAAGCCCATATCCAGTTTTGCGCCACCTAAATTAAAGTTATTGAAGCCTGCACCTTGACCATCATGAGACATCCAGAAGTAATCGTTCAAACCTTGTTGCGGACGTTGATGGAAGTCTCGGCCAGCCCACATATAGAGTTCAGGTTGGCTTTCAAAAATATTGGTCACACCGGCATACATTTTCTTCAAGTTTACACCACCCGATGATCCCCACTGATCGTTACTCCAGTCATCGACCATAAACACTAGGTCCCATTTAGCGCCGTTATCCGCTTGGAAGATTTTCGCTAACTGCACTTCACCGCCGTTAGCTTCGTTACCGAGACGGCCCAGTGAACGGCCAGAGCTGCCCACTTCAACATAGCGGTTGTCGCCAGATGAGTAATGCGCACCATAACGTGCGTAACCAGAGAAGATAATCCCTGAAGGTACTTCTGTTTCTGGGGTTAACACTGCGGGTTGTTGGTCATCGGTATAATCGATCTCAACCAGTTTTGATTCCAGCTCTTGGATACGCTGCTCTAGGTCAGAGATATCCGTGTTGTCAGCAAGAACAGAAGCGGCTGCAAGCGAAGAGGCCACTGCTAGGGTGATCGGTAAAACTTTAAAGCTTTTCATGTTATATCCCTATTATTTATTAGGTTTGCTATCTTTCGGCAAAAATAATAAGCAATGAAAAGCTTGAAAATATCGGACTAGTTCACAACCGCCATTGGAATGAACAGCCATGAAACTGCTTAAGAATTACTCAACAAATAAATGTGCTTTTAATCAGTAAATTAGCAACAAAGTCTGTTATTCACCCGACTTGAAATCGGTTTCATTTCATGGAAATCAGCGAAAGTTGTCACGAAAATCTCATGGGATTGAAGCATTAAAATCTCATCACGACTGAAACATTTCATAATCATGAAAACATTCATTCGCATTGTGAGTTTTTGAACAAAATAGTCGACGACGTGGCGAAGAAGTGGGCGTGATTTAAGAGATGAAATTTAAGATGCAAGAGATTTAACGCTGTGTTTTTCCAGCATGGTCTTCATCCAATCGAGTTGGAAAGGTTTAGGTATCACATCATCAAATCCTTGCTCTAGGTAGTAGCTGACATCACTTTCAAAGGTATTAGCCGTCAACGCGATGATGGCCGTCTTCGGGGCTAAGTGCTGCTGTTTGATTCGTTTCAATGCTTCAATACCATCCATAATCGGCATCTGAATATCCATCAAAATAATATCGAAATGTTGAGACTCAAGTGTGTCCAGACACTCCTGGCCGTTATAAGCCAAAGTGGTACTCACATTTAAAACTGATAGCATTTTTTCAGCGACAATCTGATTCACTTTCATGTCTTCGACGATAAGAACTGATAGGCCCTGTAAATCCGAGTTATCCCTCGCCAATACCGGTTCACAATAGTCGTTGCTCAACATATCCATAGTTCGAAGCAGAGAGAAAGTGTCATAAGGTTTATTCAACTTGATGTAATCGCTCACCTCAGGTTGTTCACCATGTACATCGCCAATATAGATGATAGATTGACCTTCAGCTTGATTGATTAGAGGCGTCGCCAACTCATCAGTTCGACTTTGATAATATACCTTGACCGTTGCGGGCTCATCCTGCGTGTTCAAACATTTGAGATCTGAAGTGATAAGCTGCTTCGCATAAGGATTTAAGGTAACAACCCGTACTTTTTGCTGCCTTGTACGATCTGAAACAAGTTCGACCTTTTCCACAACATCGACAGGTATGCTAACGGTGAAACAGGTACCTTTTTCAAGCTCACTATCCACTGCGATCGTCCCGTTCATTAGCTCAACCAAGGATTGACAGATCGAGAGCCCTAAGCCCGTACCTCCGTACTGGCGAGTAATTGATTCATCCGCTTGAGTGAACTCATTAAATACTTTTGCCATTTGTTCTTGGGTCATACCAATACCGGTATCAGTAATCGTCATTACCAAATAGCTATGCTCATCAACTTGGGTCACATCACAGTGAATATCTACATGGCCATGACTGGTAAATTTTACAGCGTTGTAACTGAGGTTATTGATCACTTGCAGCAGTTTGGTTCGATCGGCAAACAGTTTGAAATCTTGTTCAAGAGCGGAACGGAAAAAAACATCCACTTCTGGTTTATTCACCTCAACCAAAATACTCTTACACGAGTTGATCAGCTCACTTAAGTTAAATTCCTCTTTTTCAAGCGCGACTTGGCCTTGCTCTATTTTGCTCAGATCCAACACACTGTTGATCAATTTCAGTAGATGCTGACCTGAGTTATTAATCATCGAGATAAACTCTTTAGTCTGCTTGGTCGATTCTTGATAGTACTCTTTTTGGCTCAACCCTATGACTGCATTAAGCGGGGTTCTCATTTCATGTGACATATTGGCAAGAAAGCGAGCTTTGGCTTGAGCGCTTTCTTCGGCCTGCTGTTTGGCTTCTTCCAATCGAATTGAACGCTCTTTTAGATCGCGACTCAATTTACTCTGGTTGAGGTACATCCAAGAGATCACCCCTATCATCAAAAGTGAGCAAACAAGAATGATGGCAAGGTTCACATACTGCTTATCATAGAGGTTTTCTTTGTGCCGATTAAATTCCAATTGGTGCTTTTGAACTTCAGTTATAAAGCCGGACAAGTACTCATTTAGATCTTTATACACCGCATCCAAATTTTTCGTCGCAGACTTTAACACCTGCTCATCCACCAAAGTGACTTTTTGCAACATCGTTGACGCCTGTTCTATGCCCCCAATAATCTCTGCCAACGAATTGATGTCCCCATACTGCTTGTGAACCCTTTGAGTCTCTTTCGAACGGAGATCTTGCATAATGCTCGATCTAAACACTCTCGCTTTGACCTTGAGTCGCACTAACGCTTGGGGAGCTGGGTTCAGTGCGAATTGGTTGGCTGCCGACTTTAACAGCAACAATTTGTTTTTTGCTCCTAGGTTATTATTGACGATGGTCACATAAGGCTGAGAGGGAATATTGCGTATCTCAGAAAGCGAATAAAAGAAATATATAATCATTGCCATCAGCACTAAGCACAGCGCCGAAATAACGCCGATAAAAAATCGCCCTGCGACTCCATCTGTGCCTTCGATACCTTTACTCAACAACAATGTCCTTTATTTGCCAAACCGATAAGCTGTAGTAATAGTCATTCTTCAGCTCTGGATGATCGCTAAACGGGAAAACAATAAAAAACGGCCCTTTGTCGTCGATGGTCATTCGCTTACCTGATTCGTGAGTCGCCAGTAAAACTTGGTAGGTTTTGATATCCGCGATAGGGATAGTCGCAACATATTCATCCCACGCCGTTACTTTAACCTGAGTTCCAGTTGCGCCAACATAATCAAGTAGGCTTATTAGCGTCGGACCAGAATACTCTGTGACCTGCTCTATCACATGATTATTGGTGCGAATGGTGCCCTTATCTAATCCTTGCACCATCGCCTCATCCATCTCTACACCTGACGCCGAATTAGATTGAGAGATTTTGCCCGAAATCCATAAGATGGGCTCACCTTGAGGGGAAGGGATCGCATGCGCCGTGCTGACTAACACAACAGCGCAACTCATAAGAAAAGCACGTAAGAAACTAGTCATAAAGTACCCAGTTTTCGTCAAAGTTGACTATGTGGTTGTAGCCAAGATGACTACAACCACCCTTTTCCACAGTATAGACGACGATTTGTAACTGAATATTCTTATGCTTTCTGACAGAGTAATTTCATAACAAAGCGTTATATCAACTCAATCTCATTAGCCAGCAATCTATCTAAGACAAATAATCACAAATAAGTCTGTTATTTTCACTACTAGCATTAGTAATAATTTTCAAAGTTCTGACATCCAAAATAAAAATTAATGAATGATCTCGCTTAGATATATTTGAGGCCACCTGAAATGAATAAAGACTATAATCTCTTACACGTATTGCTTGTATTAGCTAAAGAGAAGCAAACAGTCTTAGCAGCAAAAAAACTTAATTTAAGCCAGCCAACTATTAGTGTTATGTTGCGCAAACTTAGGGAACAATTTGATGATCCCCTTTTCGTTCGCGACAAAAACACCTTAGAACCGACACCAAAATGTGAAAAGATATTACAAACCTTACCGGATGTACTAGATCAATTAGACTCGTTATATATTGAAAATACCGAGTGGAATATTCAATCTGAAGAAGAGGAAATCGAGCTCTATTTTGCTCCGCCGTTACTCTCATTGTTGGGTATTCCTTTGGTTCAGCGTCTTACTGAGTTGGCACCAAATTTAACGGTACAGTGTCAACAATGGAATCTAGAATCGATATCTAAACTCGATTCACATCGCCGTAGTTGGGGCGTTACTTATCTACCTATAGAGACCAATAAGAACCTAATTCAACGCGATTTAGGTGCAGATCGCTTCGGTTTCCTTATGCGTGCTGACCATCCTATTCAAGATAACCAAGTTGAAAGCGTCATCGAATATCCGCTTTGCGTGTGTGCAATTCCTGTCAGTGGTGCAATGTCACAAGCTGAGAAAGTTATCCATGAGCACAAGATAGACAAAATCATCAATGCTCGTGTCAGTGATCTCAATGTGATGCTGAATATGCTTAGCCAAAGTGACTACATTGGAATACTTCCTAAACGTTTCTTAAGTTTAGTCGGTAACAACTATCGTTTTATGCCTTTTCCAGAACACATTATTCCTAACGATCGTCGTCGCCATATTGCGCTATTTACCCACCAGCGCCATCGTCGCCACCCTCTTACTGATTGGTTAGATAATCAGTTAAAAATAATCCTCGAAGAAACCGCAAACACTTCTAATTAGTAGGTTATTAATAGAGTTAAATATCCCTCTCTCATCTCTATTACGTTTGTTAATACAGACTATAGAAACAGGGATAAATATTTTTCGTTACAGTGTGCTAAAACAGGAGAAATCTTATGAAGCACACTTTAGCGAAATGGGTCTCAGGTACATTATTAATTTGTAGTTGCTCCGCTTATCTTCCAGTCTATGCGTCAGAAAATAGCGCAAACTCCGTAGAGCAAAAAATCAATCAGGCATTGAACTCCGAAGTTCATGCACTAGGTATTAATGCCTATCTTTGGGGTTCGACTCTGGTTCGAATGGAACAGATTGCTCGTCAGTATACCGATATATCTTCAACACAATCAGAAACAAGCTACCGTGCGCCACTCAATCAATTTGGCCACGCACGTCAGTTGCCTGGCCCCTCCGATACGGATATGCCAACCGCCAATCAAGATACGCTCTACTCAAGTGCGATCCTCGATTTAAACCAAGGACCTATCGTTCTTTCCGTACCACAAGTCAACGATCGTTACTACGTCATCGACATGTTCGATATGTGGCACAACCTATTCAAGTATGTCGGCACACGTGCCACGGGGTCTCAACCTCACCAGTATTTGATCGTTCCTCCTGGCTGGAAAAAACCATCACAACTGCCCTACGACTTGGAAATCGTCCAAGCTCCGACAACCAAAGTTTGGCTGTGGGGCCGCACGCAAGTGTTTGGCGAACAAGATTACCCTCAAGTTCATGCTATCCAAGATAGCTATCAATTGACTCCGCTCGATGTCTACGTGGGTACCGATGAATTGTCACCTATCGCGCCACTTTCACCTAAGCCGGGTGAGAAGTCAGATCCACTGCGTTTTTTCGTTGAACTTGGTGAATATCTAAAATCAAACCCTGTCGATGAAAGGCAGCAAGCCCTGCTCGGACAGTTTGCCAAAATAGGCTTAACGCAAGATGGCTTTGATCGTGAAAAGCTGTCATCACAAGCACAAGATACTCTCGCTAAAGCCATTATTGATGGTCAGAACATCGTTGATGCTCAAATTGGTAATCCGGCCAACATCGTCAATAAAGATGGTTGGAACTACTCGTTTGTTCTTGACCAGTTTGGTGATGATAATGCGTTGCGTTCGATGATTGCTCACCCTTACTTAGGCGGCCAAGGCGCTATTGAAGCCCTTTACCCACTCGCCTATACCGATGCAGATGGGGTGCCATTGCAGGGCAAAAATAGCTACAAAATGCATTTCGAACAGACACCTCCTGTCGGCGCATTTTGGTCAGTGACGGTTTACGACGCCAAAACCAAGATGCTAATTGAAAACCCGCTGCAACGATATTCACTCAATAGTCACTCTGCTATCCGCACCAACAAAGACGGCTCATTCGATCTGACGTTTTCTCACCAGAAGCCGAGCAAAGACAAGCAAAGCAACTGGTTAGCGACACCTGAAGGAGGCTTTTACGTCATCACTCGCCTCTACATCCCATCGAAAGAGGTGCTTGATATGAAATGGACTGTCCCAGCAATCACCGCTCAGTAATCCAATTTACCACCAAACTTAGGCTTAAATTTACTATGAAAAAATCGCTACTCGCACTCGCTGTTACAGCGAGTGCTTCCATGAACGTTATGGCAGACTCTGGTCAGCCGAACATCTTGACCATCATGGTTGATGACGTTAGTCCTGCGGACATCTCTGCCTACCACCGAGGTTTAGGTGCTATTGAAACGCCTAACATCGACCGCATAGCTAAAAGCGGAATGATGGTGAGCGACTACTATGCTCAAGGTAGCTCTACTGCCGGACGTTCTGCCTTTATCACAGGCCAATACCCAATTCGGACCGGGTTAACGACGGTCGGACAGCCAGGCTCAAATATCGGTATCCAAGACCAAACACCAACCTTAGCGCAAATGTTGAAAGACAAAGGTTACTCGACTATCGCGGTCGGTAAGGACCATATCGGCGATCGCAATAAATTCCTGCTGACACGTCATGGCTTCGATGAGTTTTTTGGCTTCCTCTATCACCTAAACGTGATGGAAATGCCAGAGCAACCAGAGTTTCCTAAAGACCCGAACTTTGTTGGCCGTCCGCGTAATGTGCTGCATACGTTTGCCACCGACAAATTCGACGACACCAAAGATCCTCGCTGGGGTACAGTGGGTAAACAACGCATTGAAGATAAAGGCCCGCTGACCATTGAGCGCATGAAGCATATTGATGATGAGTTTGTGGGCTTTGCCACTGACTGGATCGATGAGCACCAATCGCAGTCACCGGATAAGCCATTCTTTATGTGGTTCAACCCATCACGTATGCACCAGCAAATACATGTCAAAGATGAATACCTTGGGGCGAGTGGCCACACCGAATATTTCGACGCACTGAAAGAACTTGATGACCAAGTGGGGGTTATCCTCGATAAGCTCGATGAAGAAGGCTTAACCGACAATACCATCATCATGTTTACCGCCGATAATGGTATTAACCTTGATCACTGGCCAATGGCAGGTTCAGCACAATTTAAAGGCCAGAAAGGTACTACTTGGGATGGCGCATTCCGCGTACCAATGCTGGTAAGTTGGCCTGGTCATATTCCTGAAGGGGAATACACGGGTGAATTCATGACATCGGAAGATTGGGTGCCAACATTGATGGCCGCCGCAGGTGAAGAGAACATTAAGCAGAAACTACTTGATGGCACTAAGATCAACGGCACCAGCTTTAAAGCTCACCTTGATGGCTACAACCAACTCGATATGCTGACTAAGGGCGAAAAGAGTCCACGTAAATCGTTCTTCTACTTCAATGAAACCGACCTAAACGCCGTGCGTGTAGGCAAGTGGAAAGTTCACCTAAAAACCAAGACTGAATGGGTAGAACCCGCTAAAGCATGGCCTTTGGGGATTCTGATGGATATCAAGGCCGACCCATATGAGCGTACACCTGAAACGCGCGGTTGGTTCCTGTGGATGAAAGAGCGCTCTTGGGCGGTGCCTATCATTCAAAAAGAAATTGTTCAGTTCCAGCAGTCGATGAAGCAATTCCCGCCAATCCAAAAAGCAGGTGGCATTGGTATGTCTGACAATAGTCTAGTCAAAGAAAAGTAACCGAACATCTTTGCATGTAGATGTTACTAAGCAAAAGGGGAAGTGTTCAATACACCTCCCCTTTTTTTAGTCTCTACCACTTACAGCGCACACGAACTAGAAGGTCATATTGATCAGCAAACCAAAGAACTGGTTACTGTTATCAAAATGACCTGACATGCTACTGGTCGAAATTTCTGGGTTCCCATAGTCAACAAAGCTGTAGTAACCATTGAGGTTGATTTGCTCACTCCATTGATAGCTCATGCCCAAACTGTATCTTTGTTGGCTATCAACCGGGAGGTCTGGGGATTGTAGTCTTGGGTCACTAAGCGGGGATGACGCATACCCTAAACCACCTTCTACACGCAGTTTTGGCGTCAACTGGTATCTTGCTCCTACCGCCGCACTCCAGACATCTTCAAAGCTTCTTGGGATTTGGCTAACGTTGCTACCATTGACTTCAACGTGGGTAGCTTTGTTTTCACTCCATTGCTCAAAACCTAGGCTCCAAACTAAGCTCAACGGTTGGTTTAGTTGATGGAGACCTGATAGCTCAACTTGGCGAGGGTTAAGCACATTCACTCCTGCTTGGCCCGACATCGCTGGAATATCTTTATATAGTGGTCCGGCAATATGAATGCTGAAAGGATCGGTATTCACTTCCCCTGTGAGATCATGATCCATTTGTGAGCGATAGGTCAGGCCAAATCTATTATCTTTATCGACCTGCCACATCACGCCAAGGTTGTAACCTAACGTCCACGAGTCTGTTTCAAGATGGGCATGGTCAACCAGTAGATTTTGCTCATAAGTCGCATAATCGATTTGCAGACCACCCCCGACAGACCAACGAGAATCGATTTGATAGGAAAAGCTAGGGTTAAGCTGTAACACACTCAAACGAAGATCATTAAGCTCCATATTGCCCGCGTACTCGGTACCATAATCGAGAGCGCTGCCGCCTTGAGCAGACAAACTCATACCAAAGCGAACCTTCTCGGAGACTGGATGAACATAATAGAGGGAGCCATAAGGTTGGTAGCCACCCGCGTCTTCGGCACTTTGGTTAGCATCAGTATGGTCATAATAGTTAATATCCAGCGCCATCGCTGCAAGGTTTACGGATAATGCTGGTTGATCGATGTATGACATCCCTGCCGGGTTACTATAAGCGACTGAGGCATTTTCAGCGACTACGGCTCCGCCCGCTCCAGCGGTACTGACCGACATCTGGCTCATTTCGGAAACCAGTGTTCCAGCCGCGTTAACTTGCAAAGTGCAACATACACTTGCCGCAAGCAAAGATAGATATAAAGGTTTATTCATGAAAAGTTGTCTCGTAGAAACAGCACTACCCCGCGCACGATAACGTGGCGAGGTAGTGAAGTGGGTAGAATTCATCTTTTGGCGCGGGTAACCAGTTACATTGAGTATCTGTTGGTTTGTTATGCTGAATACACACGGTTAACGAACCATCTTTGTTATAAGTCAGTTCGTCTTTTCTCAGGCTAGAGATCGAGTAGCGGTCAATCGCATTGTCGACCATAAATAGGTTCTGAGCATCGTACATAGTCAATGACCAAAATGCTTTCGCGGGCGGGTTCGCTGGCATGGTCATTCTGTACTCGGAATCACCATTTAATTGTTCACCTTCAAAGTCTGTGTATCGGTTCGGGTACAACGCTCGCTCTGGGGTATTTAAGCCTGCAGCTCTGAAGTTGATCGTCGCGCGGCTTAAGTAGTCATTACCGTAGCGACCACCTTCATACATCATCGCCCAACCATTGTTTTTCGTCCCTACAGAACGGCTAGCCCATTGAACAATATTTTGTGAGGTTTCAAGCGCACGTAATAAGCCGCGTTTTGTCTCTTCCGATAACGACTCAGGATCAAACGGCGTCTCACCACCAATACCGATATATTTGAATTGCTCAACCATCGCCTCCGCTTCTGACAATGGATTCTCGCGTAGCTCTTTATCTATCGCAGCATACCAAGCTAAGCCTTGCGGTAATTGAGGAGCTGGGATTGCACTAGAAGCATGCTATAGCTCTGCAGCGTGATGCTGTTGGCCTAACTCTGATAGCGGGTAGTTAATAAATTGCTTGTGTACCAACTTAGCCGCTTCAAGATCTTGCTTACCCGCTACTGCTGTACGTTGGATATACCAAACATAAGGTGTGCGAGATTCAACAACTTTATCAATTCCTTTCGGCACCTCACCTTGCCAACCTTTGTTGACTAGCAGCACTTTACTGCCCGCTACTCCGACATTGTCTGCAATCAAGTTATCAACCGCTTCTGAATACTCATCAAGCAACTGAACGATAAAGTAACGGTCGTCCGTTTTAGGTATTTCTATAACCAAAGGACCCGTTTGGTCCAAGTTGATGTGTGACTGAGAGTATAAGGTATCGTTGTTAACCGTTGGCACAATTCGGTCTTCAGGCCCAAGCAGGCGATAAGTTTTGCCCATTTGGTTAAGCGGAGCCATACCGTTGTCCATAGGGCTATCAACCGTGGTGGAGGTATTACGCACCATTGAGACCGTCAGCGGACCTGCGCCGTAAATCATCGCTTGAACACCTAGGGTATAAGCGAGCTCTTCTTCTGCGGATGGTACTAGTTTTGGCTCGGTTTCAGTCGCATGAACCGTGTAACTACTAGTCATCGCCAGTGCTAACGGCAGCAAGGCGAACGATCGTTTTAACAGCATAAAACCTCTTCAATGTTGTGTTTTTTTTCGTCTAATTTGGTAACAAAACCAAGATAACAACGCCGATTAACAAACGAAAATTGAAAGAGTTAATAGCAATTATAGGGATATGTAATTCGGCTTAAGTGATCGTATTTTTTATACTGATTAACCTATGCCACTTCGTGGGTTTACTCATATCTTTGGGAGCTTTGTTATGCCATCGCCTTTACCTTACAGCTTGTTCATTAAAGCGGAGGGGGGGGGGAAATGTAACTTAGATTGCCACTACTGTTACTACCTGAAACATGAAGACCCAAACGCCCCGACCATGGATAAAGGTCTGCTTGAACGACTGATCCAAGATCATATCGACTCTCAGCCTAAAGGTGCCCCACAAGTAGATTTTGTCTGGCATGGTGGAGAACCAATGCTCAGCGGGCTAGCCTTTTATCAGCACGCTATTGAGCTCCAACAGCGCCACAATCAAGGCAAAAAGATTATCAATACTTTGCAAACAAACGGTACATTAATTAATGGGCGCTGGGCTGAGTTCTTTAAGCAAAATCAGTTTATGATCGGCATCAGTATTGACGGGCCTAATCTGCTCAATGACATTGCACGTATTGATAAACAAGGTAACTCTTCTTTTGAGCGCACCCTGCGCGGCATTAAGCACCTAAAACAACACCAAGTCGAATTTAATACCTTAACCGTCGTCAATAACAAGACCTATCGACATGGCAAAACGATTTATCAGTTCCTTAAAGAACACGGCAGTGGCTACTTACAATTCCAGCCATGCATTGATCATGAACTTGACCGTAGAACAGATCAAGATTGGACGCTGACAGGTAAGCAGTGGGGACAATTTCTATGTGATGTGTTTGATGAATGGCGTGAGCGAGACGTCGGCAAGGTCTACGTGCAGTTCTTTGAAAACTGCTTAATGATCCTGATGGGACATCCTAGTCAAATGTGCCATCACAGCGCCACTTGCGGTCAACAACTGATGGTCGAATCAAATGGTGAAGTATTTAGCTGCGACCACTTTGGCTATAGCGATTACAAGCTTGGCGAGCTCTCTTCTCGTTCGCTTGAACAAATGGTCAACAGTCAAACTCAGCTAAACTTTGGTCAAGCTAAACAACGCACACTACCTACACAATGCACTCGTTGTGACTTCTTACCAATGTGTCAGGGCGGATGCCCAAAAAACCGTTTAATAAAAACGGAAAAAGGGGAAGACCACAACGTACTTTGCGAAGGCTATGAGGTGTTCTTTCACCACGCATTGCCACACTTGCTACGAATGGTCGACGCAATGCAACGAGGCTACTCTCCGGCTTACTACACCTTGTTCTAGCTCGCTGCCTATTCCCCCCTAGAACTTAAACTTCGCCACCAGTTGGCTGAGAGAATCTGCGTTTTCTTTTAAGCTGATACAGCGCTGAGAAGTTTGCGTCACCATATCAGTGTTACTGCGGGCAACATCAGCAATGCTTTCAATGTGCGGGGCAATTTCATTGATCACCTGAGATTGCTCTCCGGTCGCGGTGGCGGTTTGTGCGCTGAGCTGATGGATATCTTCCACAATGCGATTAATCGAAGCTAAGTGCTGCTCTGATGATTGTGCGGCGGTTAAGCAGCTTTGGCCTATCTTATGGCTTTGCCCTACTTCGTTCACCACGGTATTACTCAAGCTCTGTAAGTTTTCGATGATGGTACGAATTTCACTGGCAGAGTCACTAGTGCGAGACGCCAAGGTTCGAACTTCATCCGCTACCACAGCAAAACCTCGGCCTTGATCGCCTGCTCTTGCCGCTTCTATCGCTGCGTTGAGCGCCAATAAATTAGTTTGCTCTGACACCCCACTGATCACATCCAGTACCGTATCAATCGCCTTAATATCATCCGACAGTTGCTCGATACTTTGATTACTTTGATCAAGCTGCTGATTCATCGCTTCGGTATGGCTGAAAGTATCGCTGACTGAATCGAGCCCTTTTTTCACTTCCAAGGTCGTCTGCTGCACATTATCTGATGTGTTGTTGGCGTTGTTGGCAATCTCTTCCGAGCTCGCACTCATCTCATGGATGGCCGTCGCCACTTGGTGAATATTCTGTTCCTGACCTCGAATCTGCTGTTTGATCTCTTCCGCTTGCTGATCAATATAATCAATGCTTGTCACAAGCTCTTTGCGCGATGCTTCAATCTCTTGCAGCACGCTACCCATGTAGCTAACAAACTGGTTGTAACCTTTAGCGATGTTACCCACTTCATCTTTCCTGCTTTCATCGAGTCGCTGGGTTAAATCACCGCCTCCGCCGCCAATTTCCAACAGTAAATCTGCGGTTGTTGTCAGTGGCTTAAGAAGTACATTGGTCATGTAAGCGCTCACTACAATGAACAGCAAAGCGACCGACACTCCAATCCAAGCCATTGTTTCGATAAAGTGGTTAATTTCACTTAACACCTCGCTCGTTTGCTGCACAGAGATCAGCACCCAATCCAGTTGTGGCAGGGCCATTAAACCAACTACCATAGAGGTTTGGTCGAACTGCGCTTCGTAAATATCAAATGATTGACCAGACAGAGATCCAAGCTTAGGTGTCACTGAACCCATCCCAACCGCACTTAAAGACTTGCCCACAAAAGCGGTGTCAGAATGGATTTTGACCACACCTTGGCGATCCACCAGCATCAGCTCACCCGATTCACCTAATGAGAAATCAGACACCGTTTTGCCAAGGCTTTCGAGAGACAATCCAATACCCGTCACCCCGATTCTTTGACCATTTTTCATCACCACTTGGTTAACGAATACGGTGGCAATACCCGTCGCTTCATCGACATCAATCGAGAGCTCAACGCTTTTGTTACTGCTGAGAAAACCATAAAACCAACCATCGTCTGATGAGCTTTTTGACATGGTTTTTAGCACGCCGTTAGGCACATAATAGGTATCATTGATGGTTGTGACATAAAAGGCGGTTAATGCGTTGAACTCCCGTTTAATGGTACTGAGTTGGTCAATCACTTGTTGGCTGTCTTGCTCTGTGAACTCTTTTAGTAATGCCATTTGCGACATCACTTCAGACACCACCAATGGCTTTTCCAACTCCAGTTTGATTAGGTTACTTATCTCACCCAATGCGGCGGGCATTTGTTGTGAGTAGGTTTTGTCCAGAATGATTTTTTGCCCTTGACTGACCGTAATACTGATCAAGACGGCAATCACTAAAATCACTGCACTTACCGTTGCCAACATCGTTTTATGTCGAATACTTAACGCAGTTCGCATAGCTTCAAACTCCTTTTGAGGCACAAAAAACCCCGGAACAGGGGCCGGGGGATCTCACATGAGATAAATGACGGGAAATACCACGTTGCATATATTTCGCTTACTGGCAATCTACACCAGTAAGTGAAATTCTTTCGGCCTTTAGTTAATCATAGCACCTTGTGCAACCCACGCTCCAATAAGCGTACGCTCGTCTTCGGTCATTTGAGTCATGTTGCCTAACGGCATGTATTTGGTGGTCACAGTTTGCGCAATACGTGGGCTATTTGCTTTAATTTCCTGTGGGGTATCCAAGATCACTCCAGCCGGCGCAGCAGCAAAAGACGCGTGGGTTGGCGTCGCTGAATGGCACACTGAGCAGCGCTCCTGAATCACCTGATTAATAATGGTAAAGTTCACTCCACCGTCAGCTGGTTGCTCAGAGGCATTCGCCGCTTGAACGTTGTCCGTAGAAACCGCCTCTGTCGATTTCGCAGTAGACGTTTCAACCGCGACTGGCGCTTTCGCAACTGGCGCTGCTGGTCTGTTAGCATACGGTGAGGTCACAAAAGCTAGCGTAATCATACCCAGTGCTGCCACTGGAATCGTCCAAGCAAATTTCTGGCTGCCGTGGCGAGTATTAAAGTAGTGGCGAACCAAGATACTAAAGATCGCAAGGCCAGCAAGAATTGCCCAGTTATATTCTGAACCATAAGTGCTTGGGAAGTGGTTACTGATCATAATGAACAGCACGGGTAGCGTCAGGTAGTTGTTGTGACGAGAGCGCAGCAACCCTTTCGCTGGTAGCGCTGGATCAGGTTCACGACCTTCTTCAATCGCACTGACCAAGTTACGCTGCGCAGGCATGATCACTCGGAATACGTTACCGACCATGATGGTACCGATAATAGCACCGACATGAATGTAAGCACCACGGCCACTAAACACTTGAGACAGACCATAAGTTGCGCCTACTAACAGTACGAATAGCACCGCACCTAATAGCATTGGCGTCTTGCCTAATGGCGAGTCACACAATAGGTCGTAGATAAACCAGCCTGCAACCAAGGCACCAATACCAATCGCAATAGCTGTGCTCGGCTCCATACCTGAACCAGGCGCAATCAAGTAAATCTCAGCGTTGAGGTAGTAAACCACACCCAGTAGCAGTACACCGGTGATCCAAGTGAAATATGCTTCCCACTTAAACCAATGTAGGTGTTCTGGCATTTCTGGCGGCGCAAGTTTGTACTTCTCTAGGTGATAAATACCACCACCGTGAATCGCCCAAAGATCGCCCGATAGGCCCGTTTTTGGATTGACACGATTCAAGTTGTTTTCTAGCCAAACAAAGTAAAACGAAGCACCAATCCATGCGATGCCAACTATCATGTGAACCCAGCGAATCGCTAAGTTCAACCACTCCGTGATATGTGGATCCATAATAAATTCCTTCTTACAGCACTCTACTCAGAGAGCATTACTTCCTGTCTGTTACTCGCCGGAATATCTTCTAAGTGTAGTGAAACCAAATCGGCTTCAAAGAAGACTTCATCACAGTTATGCCCCTCTCCACCTCGGTCAACGATCAGGAACTGGTCTTGATCGATCAACGCAAGTACTGGGTGGTGCCAAACGCCTTTGTGGTAATTAACACCTTGGCGGCCGTTGCTATAAAACGCGCGGCAATTTTGCAGTGATGGGTTGTCTCCTTTGGGAGCAACAACAATGAGATACGGTTGACCAAGCAATGGAACAAATGCCTGTGACCCTAGTGGATGACGTTCTAGCATTGAAATCGTTAACGGGTAGCTAAGCGGTGTTGCTTGAAAGATACTGATGATGGCTTCACCACCTTGATCTTGCACATCCGTCTTGGCCAGCTTGTGATAACGACGAGTCGAGCCATTGTTGATCATGAAGTAGTCACTGTTATCGACTTCAATCACATCACCAAACTCAGCAAAAGCTTGTTTGGTTAAGGGTTCGATTGCTAAACGGCGAATTCCATTGCTCATAATCTTCCCCTCGCTTATTTCGCTTTAGTGCCAAACAAACGCAGACGGCTAATACCACCATCAGGGAAAATATTCAGGCGCACGTGAGTCACTGCACCTAGGTCATTAACCTCTGAGGTGAACTCATGAATATCGTGTGCTTTGAGTTTTTGCGCGGGTAGTAGTTCACGCCAGAACAAGCTTTGCGTCGCCACCTGATCGTCTGTACCACCTTTCACATACGCTGCCTGAATTGAACAGCTGTCTGGGAAGTTGCCTTTAAAGTGCGCGGTATCAACCACGACGCGATCAACGTTACCTGCGTTACCAAGCGCAACAATCACCCAGTCATTACCTGGAGTACGGCGACGTGCGGTTTCCCAACCATCACCCATGTTCTCACCACGGCCAGGACCAAGGATGTTTGATTTGTTGCCGTAGTGCTCATCACTACATGCCAGTGCACGACCACCATTTTCAACCGCTGCAAGGTCTACTTGCTGTTGTGGGTCTACGCGATCCCAATCCACACTCGGGCGACCGTAAACACGTAGACGTGCCACACCACCATCAGGGTAGATATTTAGACGTAAGTGAGTGAATACTTCTTCACTAGCAATTTCTTCTAGATGATGATGGTCACCTTGAAGGCTCATTGATGGCAGGATCTCTTGCCACTCTGTCGCATCCGTTGGGTCACCGTCTGGTGAATAACACGCATCGATTGACGCTGACGGTGGGAAGTTACCCGTAAAGAAAGAGGTGTCGATATCAACGCCAGCAATCGTTCCAGCTAAGCCAAGGCGAATTACGCAGTAGTCGTAGCCTTCACCACGCTTACGGCGACTTTCCCAGCCATCCATCCATTTGCCGTTATCATCGTATAAATCGTCTTTCCACTCTGGCGCTTCACGGCGCAGTAGGCGGCTTTTATCAGCAAAGAAATCGTCAGTAGCGTAGATAGCTTCTGCGCCTAGTTTATCGTCAGCAAGATTAATGTATTGTTCAAAGTCTAAGGACATTTCCTTTATCCTTCCAATTATTCAAAAATAGGTTAATGAGTAAGCTCTTATCGAGCGCCATATCCTTTATTTCGGATATCAACACCGGTTAGGTGTTAGAACGAGATAGTCGACCTCTCCGTGACTTACATATCTCGTAAGCGAAACAGTGCAATCTTGTTGATTTCCTGAATCGCAGTAGCAAACTCAGTGTCACTATCATTGCCTAATCGCTTCTCGAACGACTCAAGAATTTGGTAACGATTGGCCCCTTTCACTGCCATGATGAAGGGAAAGTTGAAGCGTTGTTTGTAACTGTCGTTGTACGAAGTGAATTTTTTAAACTCTTCAGCGCTGCACTGATCAATACCAGCACCAGCCTGTTCAGCAGTCGATGCCGCTGTGAGTTCACCATTGATTGCTGCTCGACCTGCTAAATCAGGGTGAGCATTAATAAGTGCAAGTTGCTTTGCTTTTTCTGCATCCAGCAGCGCTTCCGCCATTCTCAGATGCAAATTCGCAACTAAATTGTCTTGGTCGCTAAGCCCTTGATCGTAGACAGATTCTGCTACCCATGGGCTATGCTCATACACATCACCAAAGTGAGAGACAAATTCCGAACGTGCCATCTGTGATGGTGTGCAAAAACGAAATTCAGTCATATTATTTCTCCTCTTGTGGTGTGTATGGGTGGTTCTCGTGCCAGTGACGAGCGATATCAACACGGCGACATAGCCAAACATCATCGTGCTGTTTTACGTAATCTAAAAAGCGTTTCAGTGAGGCGATACGCCCCGGGCGACCAATCAAACGGCAGTGCAAACCGACTGACATCATTTTTGGCGCTGTTTCACCTTCGGCATAAAGCGTATCGAAGGTATCTTTAAGGTATTGATAGAACTGCTCACCGGAGTTAAAGCCTTGTACCGTAGCAAAACGCATGTCATTAACGTCCAGGGTGTAAGGGATCACCAACTGTGGCTGACCCGTTTCGGTGTGCCAATAAGGCAAGTCATCATCGTAGGCATCCGAGTCGTAAAGAAAGCCACCTTCTTCAGCAACAATGCGACGGGTATTCGGGCCAGTACGACCTGTGTACCAGCCTAAAGGTCGTTCACCGGTGATATCTTTGATGATCTCTATCGCTTTCATCATATGGTCACGCTCTTGTGACTCATCCATATATTGGTAATCGATCCAGCGATAACCATGGCTACAGATCTCATGGCCGGCTTGTACCATCGCTTTTGCAACGTCTGGGTGACGCTCAATTGCCATCGCTACAGCAAAAACAGTCAGAGGAATTTCATACTCATCAAACAGTTTTAAAACTCGCCACACACCTGCGCGGCTACCATATTCATAGATAGATTCCATGCTGATGTGACGCTCACCTTTAATAGGCTGTGCGGCTGGAATCTCAGATAGAAAGGCTTCAGACTCTTCATCCCCATGCAGAAGGCAACGTTCTCCGCCCTCTTCATAATTCAATACAAACGACACGGCGATACGAGCTCCACCAGGCCATTTAGGGTGAGGAGGATTCGCCCCATAGCCAATTAGATCTCGTGAATAATCCTTATCCATTCAGGCTCTCCTTAAACCAAGACAATTCGTAGCTGTCTTTTTAATTTCATACATTCATTGTATACAATAAATTATCTTAATGTAAAGATTTTGTTGTTAAAGTTACTTTATCGATACACAACCTTATATTTCATAGACTTAGCCAATAAGCCTTAATCTTTCTCGATTCGCTTGATGTCACACATTTCACTTTTTGCTACTTTTAATAATAACATTTTTATAACAACGCGCTTTACTATATGGATATTTTGTGTACATATATAGGTATCAAATGCAAAGTTAGAACAACTTTGTATACAATAAGAAACCTCAAAAATTAGGAGAGCGCTTAGCGCTATTAATGATTATGGGTAAATTGACAACACACGTATTGGATACAATGCATGGCGTTCCCGGAGCTGACATTCTCGTTGAGTTGTTTCGCATCGAAGGCGATAGCGTGACAAAAATCAAAACGGTCACCACTAACTTCGATGGACGTACAGACGAGCCAGTGCTTGAAGGTGAGGCATTCACAACAGGCAAATACCAATTGGTTTTCCATGTAGCGGACTATTACCGTAAGAGAGATGTCGACCTGGGTGAAGTGCCATTCCTAGATGATGTGGTCATCCGCTTTGGTCTTGGTGAAGAAGGCGCACATTATCATGTTCCGCTACTTGTTTCTCCATACAGTTTCTCAACGTACCGCGGCAGCTAAAAAGAACTTCTAACAACGTCAAACTTAACATTCATCAGGAAAATTGGAGTCTAGGTCGCGAGCCAAAAGAGCCGGCAGCACACTAGAGCGTGGTATTCAATTGAAGAAACACCTAAACAAAAGGACTTGCTGACATGAACGAAAGCAAAGCAGAAGTGCTTAATAACGAAGGTCAATCTGGTGGCCTTTTAGAGCGCTTTTTCAAACTGAAAGCACATGGAACCAGCGTAAAGAATGAAATGATCGGGGGGATCACGACGTTCGCTACAATGGCCTACATCATTTTCGTTAACCCTCAAATCATGGCTGCATCAGGGATGGACTCAGGTGCGGTATTCGTCGCAACCTGTATTGGTGCCGCGATCGGTTGTTTACTCATGGGTCTTTTTGCGAACTGGCCTGTCGGTCTAGCACCGGGTATGGGCTTAAACGCGTTCTTCTCATTTACTGTAGTTAGTGAAATGGGTTACAGCTGGGAAGTGGCGTTAGGCGCGGTATTCCTGTCAGGTATCCTCTTCGTCGGGATGAGCTTTTATAAAGTCCGCCAGTGGATTATTGAGAGTATTCCAGTCAGCTTACGCTACTCGATGACTGCAGGTGTTGGTCTGTTTCTTGGTCTAATCGGCCTTAAAACGGCTGGTATCGTCGTCGAAAACCCAGCGACATTAGTGTCACTTGGTGACTTCACTAAGCCTGATGCTATGCTAGCTGCAATCGCGTTTTTGATCATTGCGGTACTCAGCGAGCGTAAAGTGTTTGGCGCTGTGCTTATCGGTATTTTAAGTGTCACGGTTGTTGGCATGATGCTAGGTCTGGTTCAATACAATGGCTTCTTCGCAGCGCCACCAAGCATTGCCCCAACCTTTATGGCAATGGACATTGCTGGTGCGTTCAACATTTCGATGATCAGTGTGATCCTAGCCTTCCTATTCGTTAACATGTTCGATACCGCTGGTACACTGATGGGTGTTGCAGAGCGTGCACATCTAATGAACAAAGAAACGGGTAAAATTGAAGGGCTTAGCAGGGCGTTAAAAGCAGACTCAATTTCAAGTGTTGCTGGCGCGTGTGTCGGTTGTCCACCAGTAACCAGTTACGTAGAAAGTGCTGCAGGTGTTGCCGCCGGTGCTCGTACAGGTTTATCAGCCATTGTTGTTGCTGCGCTATTCTTAGCTGCGATTTTCCTATCGCCACTAGCAGGCATGATCCCTGCTTACGCGACAGCGGGTGCACTAATTTATGTTGCCTTCGTAATGATGAGCAGTATGCAGCACGTCGATTGGAAAGACTTCACTAATGGCGCTCCTGCTGCAATCACTGCACTGATGATGCCATTAACCTTCTCAATCGCGAATGGTATTGCACTAGGCTTTATCACTTACACGGTACTAAAAGTCGCGACCGGCAAGACCAAAGATGTATCTATTTCGATGTACATTCTGACTGTTATCTTCGTCGCTAAACTTATCTACATCTAATCGCTCCAACTTGAAGAAATCTAGCCTGAACGCTTGTTTAGGCTAGTTTTCTACACCCAAAATTCGAGACCCTACGTAGTTTGTAGAAGTCAATTGCCCAGTCAACGAGAGATAAAACCACTCAAATCTCTCCGAGGTATAACCAATGAAACTTCTGTATACACTCAATCAAAGACCGCCTCACGGCATCACTCTACTTCTTGCTCTACAGCACATGCTTGCCTCAATTGGCGGTATTGTCGCTGTACCACTTATCGTTGGCGCTTCTATTGGACTGCCAAACCAAGAAATCGTCTCTCTTATCAATGCTGCACTGCTGGCCTCTGGTATTGTCACCATGGCGCAATGTATTGGTCTTGGCCCGATCGGGATTCGCTTACCTGTGGTAATGGGCTCAAGCTTTGCCTTTTTAGGTGTTGCGATTGCTATCGGCCGCGAAGGCGGAGTCGCCAGTATTATGGGCTCTGCGCTGGTCGGCTCATTTGTCGTGATTCTTGCCAGCTTCTACATGGACAAAGTGAAAAAGCTCTTTCCAACCGTGGTCAGCGGCGTGGTCGTCACCTTGATAGGTTTAACCATATTACCTGTCGCCATGAACTGGGTTGGTGACGCACCGGCATCGAGTGAAAACTTTGCCACTTTGCCAAAGCTGTTCTTAGCGATTGTGTCACTGGGTATCGTGGTTGCGGTATCGGTCTACTGTAAAGGCGCGGTGGCAGCTTCTGCGATTGTCATTGGTCTTGCCGGTGGCTACATCGTCGCGCTGTCACTGGGTATGGTTAACCTGGATGACATTACCTCAGCCGCATGGGTTGGTGGGCCAGAACCACTCAAATATGGCCTAACTTTTGAAGCCAGTGCCATTGTGAGTATGAGTCTGGTTTACATCGTGGTAATCGCAGAAGCCACTGGTGACTTTATGGCTCTAGCGAATAACTGTGATAAGAAAATCTCGGGTAAAGACCTACAGCGCGGTCTGTTAGGAGATGGTCTTGGCAGCACCTTGTCATCGATTCTTACCGCAATGCCGCTGGCTTCCTTTAGTCAAAACGTCGGTATTGTCGGTATCACAGGCGTTGCAAGCCGATACGTTGTGGCAGCAACAGGTGGCCTACTGATCTTAGGCGGCTTGTTCCCTAAATTAGCTGCTATAGCGGTAACCATTCCAAAGCCAGTGCTTGGCGGTGTCGGTTTCGTCATGTTCGGCATGATTGCTTACGCTGGTATTCGCATGCTGATCATGGCAGCAGATACTAAACGCAACGCTTTGGTTATCTGTGTTGGTTTAGCATCAGGTCTGGCAGTGACATTCGAGCCTCGTTTATTGCAACACTTACCTCATGATATCGCTAACTTCCTCCACTCAGGCATTACGACAGGTACAATTGTGACGGTGATTCTGCACCAACTGTTACCTAAATCGAGCAACCAAGAAGTGCGCGAAGCCTTAACGGAAAGCAAAGACCAATTTGAAGAGAAAATCATCCGTAAATCGGATAACGAAGAGCAAACTGAAGCCGTTCAAAGCAAACTTGAAGCGAAAACCAGCGATTAGTAATAACGCAAAAGGAGACATAAGCTCTGTTACCACCTGTCACCAAGAACAGAGCTTTGACACAATAACCCCGCTAGCGATGACTAGCCTTACTTTCAACTAAAACGTTTAAGACCCTCTCCCCTGAAATGGCTGAGATGGCTAAGGACTATTATGAATGGAAACCATCTGGATTAAGAATCCACTGGCAATTTACACTGGAAACCAGCAAGACGCCCAAGGCGGTGTCGTGGTGAAAGGCAATCAAGTTGTCGAACTCATTCCAAAGCATGGGACACCCTCCCATCACATTGATTACGTGGTTGATGCATCACGCCATGTCGTGACGCCGGGGCTGATTAACGCCCACCACCACTTTTATCAGACCTTAACCCGCGCCTATCCCGACGCGCTCAACAAAGAACTCTTCCACTGGCTTAAAAGTCTTTACCCCGTTTGGGCCAATCTCGATGAAGAGATGATGAGCGTCGCCACCGAGCTTGCCTTAGTTGAGTTGATGCTTTCTGGCTGTACCACCGCCTCTGATCATCACTACCTACTCCCTAACGGACTAGAGCATGCGATTGATCTTCAAGTTGAAGCAGCGCAAAAGCTTGGCGTTCGCGCGATTTTCACTCGCGGTTCAATGAGCTTAGGTGAAGATGATGGCGGCCTACCGCCAAGGCACACCATCCAAACCGAGCAAGCCATTGTCGATGATAGCTATAGGCTGATTCGCCAATACCACCAGCACCACGATGGCGCGATGACCCAAATCGCCCTTGCGCCCTGCTCGCCTTTCTCTGTCACCACCGACTTAATGAAAGAGACAGCAATTATCGCCAAGCAAGAAAACGTCATGATGCACACTCATTTGTGTGAAACATTGGATGAAGAAGATTTCTGCGTTGAGAAGTTTGGCTTACGTCCAGTGGACTACCTTGAAGATGTCGGCTGGCTCAATCAGCGAACGTGGCTGGCACACGGCATTCATTTCAACACTGAAGAGATCCGACGCTTAGGCCAAGCCGGAGTAGGAATCAGTCACTGCCCAACCTCAAACATGATGTTGGCCTCTGGTATTTGTAAGAACAATGACCTTGAAGCGGCTGGCGTTAAAGTAGGTTTAGGTGTCGATGGTAGTGCTTCAAACGATGGCTCGAACATGATAGCCGAAGTGCGCATGGCGATGTATTTACAACGTCTGCAATACGGCTCTGCCAATGTGACTCATTTTGACGCGCTGCGCTGGGCAACCAAAGGCTCCGCGCAAGCAATGGGACGGAATGACATCGGTGAACTCACCGCAGGTAAACAAGCCGATATCGCGATGTTTAAGCTCGATGACATTCGTTTCTCGGGCAGTCATGACCCGCTGGCGGCGCTACTGTTATGTGGGGCTCAACAAGCCGACCGAGTTATGGTTGCCGGACATTGGCGAGTCATGAATGGCGAAGTGATTGGCGTCGACATTCACCAATTGATGGAACGCCATAAACACGCAGCAAAACGCTTAGCCAAAAAAGCATTGGGCGAATAACACTATACAATGCCTCACAGATGCTGAGGCATTGTTTTCAGTTCAAAATCAGCAGACTCATTTCAAAATCTAGCCATGATAAAACTCAAATAGCAATCAATCACTTACTCTATTGGTCTCTCTGATACGCTAAGAAAAGTTGCCCATTTAACGCCTATTCACTCACCTCACGACTATACTTCAGAGAGTTCTAAACTAAAGAACTATATCGAAAGCGTCATTAAATTTCGCATCACAGCCACCTCTGTACCTGTTTGAACACCATAGTTTGAGGACCATATCCGAAATGAAAAAGTTGCTGTTTTACTCTCATGATAGCTATGGCTTAGGCAACATTCGTCGTATGGTTGCTATCGCAAACTTTCTGGTCAGTCGCCACCGTGAGCTATACATTTTATTGATTACCGGCTCACCAATGCTGCACGCTTTTCGCACTCAATCCAATATTGACTATATTAAATTGCCTTGCTTGCAGCGTTCTAAATCAGGTACTTACTCAGCAAAATTAGACTGCTTAAGCGCTTCGGCTCTCCTCGATTCAAGAGCAAAGATCATTCAACAAGTCATCACTGATTATGAACCAGATTTAGTGCTCGTCGATAAAAAGCCCGGAGGTTTAAACGGAGAGCTAAAACCATCCCTTTCGTTTCTTAGCTCACTAATCAAACCTCCAAAACTTGTCCTGCTGCTTCGAGACATATTGGATACTCCAGAAGTCACCCAACAATTATGGCGTAAGAACTCATATTACCAATTAGTCGAAAAGTATTATGAACAAGTCTTAGTCGTTGGTGAACAACGCATATTCGATATGGTCCAACAGTATGACTTCCCACCAAGCGTTGAGAAAATGACCGAGTTTTGTGGGTACTTACAGCGTACAGAAAAGTCACACCAAAGTAGTAAGTTACTCGCCCATTTAGCTAAGTCCGACCGCAAGCTCGTGGTTGCCGCTGCAGGCGGAGGAGATGATGGAAAATTAGTATTAGAAACTTATCTACTAGCCTGCCATCAAAGCTCGTGGAAAGATCAGGTTGATTCGATCGTTTTCTATGGGCCAGAGATGAATGTCGCAGACATTAAAAATCTACAATCTCTCGCGCAATCACTACCAAATACAACGCTAAGTGAGTTTTCACCTTACTTTATGACCTACCTCTCTGCTGCAGATTTAGTAGTGACCATGGCTGGCTATAACACTGTTTGCGAAATCCTATCGGTAAAAACACCAGCGATTCTTGTCCCTAGAGTCACTCCCGTAGCAGAACAACTTATTCGCGCTCAGCAACTGGCTAAGCTAGAGATTTTCGAATATCTCCACCCAGAGCACATTACTCCCAAAGAACTCAATAAAAAGATTGAAAACAAGCTGTTCTCTGAGGAAGCACAATTACCATTCCCACAAGAAATTAGTCTACATGGAATGGAAAAATTAGAACGTCATCTGCTCGCTTAAGTTTCAATGGTCGTTTGCTTCAAATGAGCTAGAAATTTTACGCACAACGTTGGTTACAGATATGAAAATACAGAGTAAGTATGAGGAGTAACCTATGAGTGTCGCCTATATCGTAAAACGATATCCGCGCTATTCTGAAACGTTTATCGTTAATGAAATCTTAGCCCATGAAAAAGCAGGCTTGAGTGTCCATATCTTCGCCTTGTTGCCCCCACAAGACGCGCATTTTCAAGATATTATCTCGCGAGTCAAAGCGCCCGTAACCTACCTACCAGCCAAAGCTGATCGCGCGAGTACATTTTGGGAAAGGCAAAAAAAGGTCTCACGCCGTTACCCTGAGGTGTGGCATGTGCTCGGTCAATTCCCCAGTGCAAGCGCTAGAGAAGTACTTCAATCTCTCGAACTTGCGCTGCACATCAGTCGTATGCAACTCACACATTTACATGCGCATTTTGCAACGACATCAACCACAGTGGCGCAAATAACCTCTGCCATAACCGGCGTTCCCTTCTCTTTTACCGCTCATGCAAAAGATATATTTCATCAAGATAATGATTTCGTCGCCCTAGTAACTAAGTTCCAACAAGCCAAGTGCGCTATAACGGTCAGTGATTTTAACTACGCCTATCTAACCAAAGATTTGGCGGTTCAAAATGACAAAGTGGTCACGATATACAATGGCCTGGATCTCGCTGAATTTCCCTATTCCTCACCTGAATCCCGAGAACCTAAGATTTGTGCCGTCGGTCGTCTGGTTGAAAAGAAGGGGTTCTGCGACTTAATCAGTGCTTGCCAGCAACTTAAGCAGCAGGGAATCACCTTTCAATGCGAAATTATTGGAGATGGCGAACTCAAAGCCGAGCTTCAGCAACAAATTATCGATTTAGCCGTTGAAGATGTCGTCACACTAAAAGGTTCATTACCACAAGAAAACGTAAAACAATACTTACGCCAAGCTGCCGTGTTCGCCGCGCCGTGCATCGTAGGCGAAGATGGTAACCGCGATGGATTGCCAACCGTCCTGCTTGAATCTATGGCACTCGGTACACCTTGTGTTTCGACGGATGTAACGGGAATCCCTGAAGTCATCTTAGATGGTCAAACAGGTTTAATGGTCGAGCAGCGCAATCCAAACTCATTGGCTAAAGCACTGCTCAGCTTACTGAGCCAGTCCCAGTTGAGAGTCACTTTGTCTCAGAAAGCGCGCTCGCTCATCGAAAGCCAGTTCAATATTCACAACAATGCGCAAAAGATTCGGGCTCTGTTTCAACGCTGATGGAGTTAACTATTGGGAGGAAGAAATGAAAGCTGCATACGTATGTTCTGACCGAGGAGTTCCCATTTTTGGCAGTAAAGGCTGCTCATTACATGTCCAGGAGGTCACACGAGCATTGCTCCAATCGAATATCAATGTCGATCTTCATGCGGCATCCATTGGCGGAGAGTGTCCAAACGATTTAACTAATCTTGATATTCACCGAATAAGACATGCCAAACAGCCAGATCGAGCCCTAAGGGAGCAACTAGATATTCACGATAACCTAGCAACCATTTCGGAGCTAGAATGTTCAGAGCCCTATGACTTTGTCTATGAACGATACTCACTTTGGAGTCATGCTGGCATGTCGTATGCGGCCAGTCGCCACATTCCTGCAATCTTAGAAGTGAACGCCCCGTTGGTAGAAGAGCAGAGAAAATATCGAGGTCTGATTGACGAACTCGCTGCCATTGAAGTCACTAAGCAGTGCTTTGAGGCCGCCAGCTTAATTCTCACTGTATCGGATCAAGTAGCCAACTATGTGGACTCTTACCCTCAAGCTCGCGGTAAAGTGAAGGTTCTCCCTAATGGCGTCAACACTGATAGGTTCTCATCCAATCCGGTTCCAGATTCAAGCCAAAAGAGAATATTCACATATGGCTTTGTCGGTACCCTTAAGCCTTGGCATGGTGTAGATAGGTTAATCACTGCATTTGCTTCAGTACACCAACAACTACCTCATACCCGATTGATAATTGTTGGTGATGGCCCAATGAAAGAAGCCCTCATAAGCCAAGCACAATCTCTAAACCTTATCGACTGTATAGAAATTACTGGCCTAGTCACACCGACTAATATGGCTACGATGTACCAACGAATGGACGTGGGTGTGGCTCCTTACCCTGATGATATCAACTTCTATTTTTCACCGCTTAAGGTGTATGAATACATGGCTGCTGGTCTACCTGTCATCGGCAGCGACATTGGGCAAATTAGTGACATCATCACGGACCACACAACAGGAATGACTTGCTCTGCATCAAACATCACAGGCCTTATCAAAGCCATGAAATACCTCGCAATGAATCCCGCTACCGCTATCGCATGGGGCCAAGCAGCGCAAAAAGAAGCCCGAGCACACCATAGCTGGAAACAGCGTCTCGATTGCATTCTAAGCTGGTCAGGTCTGACGTTGGAGCAAAGTCATGGCTAGGCCCAAAGGACTAAAGCAAAGCTTACCTAGCTTACTACGCTTTTATAACTACGTACTGCCTTACATTAAACAAAGGAAATGGCTCATTGTTGGTGCGTTTGTCTGTCTATTCGGCCAGACCTTACTTCGCCTACTTGAGCCTTGGCCTCTAAAGTACATTATCGATAGATTGGCATCGCCAGAGTTCAATCCTGATCACGACCTACAATCGCTTTCCTCACTACCACTGTCCACATATTTCGCTGTGCTCGCAGGGGCACTGGTCATCATTATTCTGTGTCGCGCTTTGATGACCTATACAACAACCGTACTTATGGCATTAGCAGGTAATCACATCATCATAAGTCTACGTAGCAAGGTGTTTAATCATATTCAAGGGCTATCCACCATTTACCATCAGCAGCAACGCAGTGGTGATCTGGTGGTTCGTATTATCAGCGACATGGGCCTAATGAAGGAAATCGCAATTACCGCCGCCGTTCCATTACTCGGAAATAGCCTGATTTTTGTTTGTATCGTCGGAGTCATGTTGTGGCTCAACTGGCAACTTGCTTTGGTCTCGCTGTGCACCTTGCCCCTTTTATGGTTAGTCACGCTCAGCAAAAGCAAAAAAATCCATAAAGTGGCACGTAAAAATCGCCAAAGAGAAGGGGTAATGGCAGCAACAGCCTCCGAATCCATTCATGCTATCAAATCTGTACAGGCGCTTACTTTGGAAGACCGATTTTCAACCATCTTTGGTCAAGCAAATAATAAAAGCCTGAAAGAAGGAGTGCAGGGGAAGAGACTAGCTGCATCTTTACAACGCAGTGTCGAAATACTCATGGCAATATCTACCGCACTTGTACTGTGGTATGGAGCTAACCTTGTCATTAAGGGAGCTTTAAGCCTTGGTGAACTGCTGGTTTTTATCTATTACTTAAGACGCGTATTTCGTCCAATCCGTGATTTCACCAAATACACGGCAAGGCTTGCTAAAGCCTCTGCAGCAGGTGAGCGCGTGTTAGATATCCTTGAACAACAAAAAGATGTCCAGAACCACACTGAAGCCAAAGAAGCTCCGCCATTTTCAGGACATATCCAATTTAACGAGATTCAATTTTCTTACTTAGATGATCAAGTGGCTAATCTCGATAACCTCTCCTTAAAAATAGCCAAGGGTCAAAAGGTGGCTATTGTCGGCCCTTCTGGAAGCGGAAAGTCTACTTTGCTAGCGTTGCTGCTACGACTGCATGACCCACAGCGTGGCGAAGTAACAATAGATGGTGTAGATATCCGAGATTACACCTTTGAGAGTGTCCGTCAGCAAATTTCTGTTGTGATGCAAGAAACAGCATTATTCGCAACCTCCATTCTAAATAACATTGCCATCGGCCAACAAGAAGTAAGCATGGAACAAGTGATTGATGCGGCTAAGCAAGCTGAAATTCACGATTTTATTATTTCCTTACCTAATGGCTACGATACTCCCGTTGGGGAGAGAGGGGTGACTTTGTCCGCAGGACAACGACAGAGGATTTCGATTGCAAGAGCCGCGTTAAGGCAAGCCCCAATTTTAATTTTAGATGAACCGACAACTGGCTTGGACCCGCTAACTGAACTGCATGTTAGTCGCGCATTGATGAAGCTGGCTGAGCAATCAACGGTATTATTTGTCACTCACCGAATGTGTTTCGCAGCTCATTGCGACCATGTTATCTATATGCAACAAGGAAAAATCGTTGAACAAGGCACTCACAATGAACTGCTTAAGTTAGGTGGACCTTATGCCGCTCAATTTAACTCCCCAGAACAGCAAGCTCTCGGAGGATAAATGCAGCAAGAAGATTTGAGTTTGATCGCCCAAGAACCAGAAATAGTGGGGTTACGCATTGTATTGAACGAGACCGAGATGCTACGCCTACTGCAAAAGCAGTTACCAAATGCTGGCATATGCTCGGTGAAGAAAACGTATCTGCGCTTCAAACCAAGAACCAATTGCATTGTTAGGTACCACGTCGAAAGCCAGTATGGCTCAAACCAATGGTATGTAAAAGCCTACACCGATAAAGATCAAGACAAACTTAACCGTATAGAAAGCACCGACAAAACGAAATCTAACACTCCATTCGTCATCAGAGAGCATCTGTTAATCCTTTATCCTTTTCCTCTCGATGACAAACTCAAACTCCTCCCGCGATTATTCGAACCATTCGCTTTGCAAGCGTTACTCAAGCGAGTGTTTTATTCGCCAACGTTCGCTTCCTCACAAGTCAGCAGTATTGAGCTCTTACAGTACAAGCCCGAAAGGCGTTTAGTCGCAAAGCTCAGAATGAGCAGTGGTGAAACGTTAGTGCTCAAGGCATACACTAAACAACGTTATCATTTAGCTAACCTCTCTCGACGACATAAACTCAACTCTCAGAAATTGCTCGATACTGTCGGGCGCAGTAATAAACACCATCTGCTACTGCACCGTTGGATTGAGGGCGAAAACCTAACCCACTACTACCATCTCCAAGATAACAACTCTCAGCCATTTTATGACTGCGGTCGTTACCTTGGTATGTTTCATCTACACTCTAAGACCAAACAGATAGTGACTAAAGATACTGATGAATTTGTTCATGACCTGAAACGCTGCGCTTCTGGAATTGTTCATTTGGTTCCTGAATTGGAGAGCTCGTTAGCTCCCCTTGTGACTCAGTTACTCACTGAATTAAAGTTACATAAATCGGTCAAAAGCGTTATCCATGGGGATTTTTATGCTAAGCAAGTCTTAGTCACATCTTCAGGCATTCGTTTGATCGACTTCGATGATGTCTGCTACTGGTTTTCAGGCTATGATCTAGGACTATTTATCGCTCATCTAGAGAGAGACCGAATACTCGGAACACTTTCTACTAATCAAACGCAAGAATATCAAGAAGCCTTATTAAATGGCTATCGAGAGCAACAGGATGTCGACCAAAGCGAGATTGAACTGTTTATTGCAATTGGATTACTACAGCTCTCCCACCACCCATTTCGTAACGCTCTCCCCAAGTGGAAAGCTTCTATTTGCCAGTTAATAAAACGCTGCAAGCAACATTTATCCAACTATCAATTGCTCACTCACTGCGATGAACTCTTCCAAACACTTCCGGCAGCCAGTGAGCTACTTGCGATACCTAGCGCAGAACAGATTTTAAGAGACAGCGTTGCCCACTTAACGCATGAAGATCATCTCATGAGTATTGATGTTGTTCGACATAAACCAACAAAGCGTGCCTTGATTGAATATACCTTTTCTCGTGACGACGGAGAGCAACAATCGATTTTGGGGAAGGTAAAAATAAAACACTTCGATAAACATGCATGGCAAATTAATTGCGCTCTACACCAAGCAAACTTTAACCAAGACAGCTGTGACGAAATAATGGTTCCGACACCACTTGGGAAGTCTCGTGAGCATCACATCTGGTTCCAAAATAAAGTTGCTGGACAAGTATCCCTTGAGAAATTTTGTCATAGCGACGGTATTGACGTAGCTGAGCGGGCCGCTCAAGCACTCTACAAACTGCATTCGAGTGGCATCAAAATCGAACGAACTCACACTATCAATCATGAGATAGATTTACTCGAACGCTACTTGACTCAAGCTGGTAGTTCACTGCCAAGTAGGAGAACTGATATTGGCAACATCCTAGAATATTGCCAACTCACTGCTAGCAACCTGCCGACACCGGCTTCATTAATGGTCATTCATCGAGACTTTTACCATGATCAACTCCTTATCGATAATAACCGTCTCTATCTTCTCGATCTCGACCTGTGCTGTAACGGCGATCCCGCACTGGATATTGGCAATTTCATTGCTCATATTGAGGAGCAGTGCTTACGTTGTTTTAATAAAAGGGATTATGCCCAGAAGCAGATCGATCGCTTTATCGAGCACTACCAACAGTTAGCAGGCGACGATCTAAGACAATGCATTGAAACCTACACGCTATTAAGTTGGGCAAGGCATATCTTCATTAGCCAGAGAATCAGTGAACGAAACCAGTGGACAGAACAAATCATACAAGTGTGTAAAGATAAGATTCGCCAAAACATTAAATGATTACAGAGACTTCAATCAGTACCGTAGATATCTCGAGAGTAAATTTTATCTACAACATCCATTAAGTCTTGGCTGATTCGATTGGCTAAAATAATACTCGCCGCTTGCTTAAATTCACTAAGTTGATGGATAACCTCACACTGATGAAAGACTGACTTTGATAACTTCGGCTCGTAGATAACCACTCGCATGCCTTTCGCTTTAAGTCGATCAATCACGCCAAGTATGGCCGATGAACGGAAGTTATCAGAGCCAACTTTTGTGATGAGTCGATAGACCCCTACTACGCTCGGCTGACGGGACAAGATAACATTGACAATATGATCTTTGCGCACAGAGTTAGATTCAACAATACCGCTGATCATTCGATTCGGGATGCCTTCAAAATTGCTGTATAACTGCTTAGTGTCTTTCGGTAGACAATATCCACCATATCCAAACGACGGATTATTGTAGTACTGGCCAATTCTAGGGTCGTAGCAAACACCTTCAATGATATCTCTGCTATTGAGATGATTAATCTCTGCGTAGGTATCCAACTCGTTGAAAAAAGCCACGCGCATGGCGAGGAACGTATTGGCAAACAGCTTTATTGATTCCGCTTCGCAAGAGTCGGTATAGATAATGACAGGATCTGCCACTTTGGCTCCTTGCGATAACAATTGTCCAAATACTTTGGCAGTGTGCGACTGGCCTCCAACAATGATCCGAGATGGGTATAAACAATCATATAGTGCCTTACCTTCTCGAAGAAATTCCGGTGAGAAAAGAATGTCGCGATGCAGATAACGCTCCCTTGCTTGATAGGTATAATTAACTGGGACGGTACTTTTAATCACGATAGTCGCAGATGGGTTAAGATCAATTGCTCTACCCATGACTTGATCAACGATCTGAGTGTCAAATGTACGAGACTCTGTGTCATAGTCGGTAGGAGCTGCAATAATGATGAAATCGGCATCACAGTATGCCAGTTGCTCATCCGTCGTTGCAGTCAGCTGCAACGAGTGTTCTCGAAGAAACACCTCAATATCACTGTCTTCAATTGGAGATAACTGTTGGTTAACCATCAAGACTTTGCTTGCATCAACATCAAGCAGAATCACCTCATTATGCTGAGCTAATAAAATGGCGTTGGCTAGCCCGACATACCCGATTCCTACCACTGCAATTTTCATATCATGCCTATATTGGGTGAAATATAATATACGACGATTTGATTAGAATTATTGTTATGGCCTAGCCTGAATTGAGTATAGCTAACAACAATCAACTATTGGTTATAAATCACTGGCGTTTTGCCTTTCCACTCTTGCCATAGGTCATCTTCCACCACCAATCGACACAGGGCATTAGCAACATTGATACGGCTGGTTTCCCCGGCATCAAACAAAGCGCTGCGTATTGGGCTTGGGTGCCATTGATAATCACTCGTTTCTAATTGATCAATCAAAGTATCAGGTCGAATCATGGTCCACTCAAAGTGCTTACGCTTCAAACCAATCCGGCTTAAAAGCTTGGCTGCTCGCTCGTTGTCACGCTGTGGTGGCAGTAACCAGCGCAACAACATAACGACCGACTTTTCTTTTGTTGCCAGTGGCGCATCCACTGCAGAATTTCGCACACCTGTTGAACTCATTAGCGCTATCTTAAATGGCCTTGTTCTCTGTTTTGAAAGTGAAGAAATTATTCGTTCAAGGCTATCTCGAACCAACATTCTTGGCGCACCATAAACCCCTTTTAGCGTTAAGTTATGGCCAAGGCAGCAAATCGCGGCGTCACACTCTTCTAGTCGTTGCTTTAACTCCGAGCTATCGACCGACAAAGCTGTGCTGGTTATCTGACTCAAACGTGGGTGTTCCGCCAATACATCTGTTCTTCTCACCAGTGCAATAACCTCGCACTCAGTTGCCAGCAATTGAGTCACAACCAAGCGGCCAGTTGCCCCTGTCGCTCCTAGAACCATTACTTTCATCGTCACCGCCTCCCTGCTTAGTTTAATAAGTGTACCAATTTGGAATCATTTAGATCTCTAACAATTTTATATATCTAGCAGGGTATTTAGTTCATTTTCGCATTATGAGTGACGCTGCATAACTCGTCATGTATATTGACCACTTCTCAAATAAGGAAGATGTGAACTGTTGTGCTGACTAATGGATTAGAGAAATGGCTTGGAGTAAACCGTACTCAAGAAGAGTTTAGGGAAAGCGTATTTGTCTTTGCCTCTTTAACGGTGTTGTCTTCCGTACTAAGCCTGTTTATTTACTACAACACTCTATTCATTCCTAACTTTTTGCTCGCATCAATAGAAGCTGTTGGCCTCGGCTTTTGTTTATTTGCTTATTTTTGGTTGTGGCAGAGCCGTAATGTAAAAATCGCGGCGACCATCATGGTTTCAGTGATGACCGCAGTAAGCCTGCTATTTATCGTTGGGTCTGATCACAGCGAATTTGCATTGGCATTCTCTTTTCTAACGCCTGTGGTGGCGATATTTGTTCTTGGCTACAAAGTTGGCGCTGTCTTTAGCTTGTTAAACTTTGCGATTATCGCCTATATCTGTTTGATCGATATGCATAATTGGCCGCCGATTCCCTTTGATAAAATCAGCTTCATTCACCTGTCTATCGTCTATCTGTTTTTATTTTCGATTGCCTATTTCTATGACTCAGGACGCCGAAAAACATTGGCGCTACTCAAAGAGTCCAACCGACAGCTGCAAGCCTTATCTCATACCGATATGTTGACTCAACTCTTTAACCGTCGTCATATGGAAGCACTGCTACAACAACCGCAAAAAGTGAAATGGCTGGCAATAGTCGATATTGATGACTTCAAGAAGATCAACGATGACTATGGTCATGATGTCGGTGATCAAGTATTGATTCAAACCGCACGTACGTTAGAAGTGGAAACCAAGCATGTCGGCCAAGTTGGGCGATGGGGCGGCGAAGAATTTCTAATTGCGTTTGAGGTTGCGGACTATTCGATCATTGAAGAGCGGATGAGAGCGATTCAAACCCTCATCTCAAACCAAGACTTTGGGCTTGAACGGCCAGTTACCGTAAGTTGTGGGGTTGCTCATCACCAAGGTGCCATAAAAGCTGACGCTTTCCGTCGTGCTGATGAAGCACTTTATCAAGCCAAAAACTCAGGCAAAAATTGTTTTCATGTTGCGGTTAGTTCAGGGCAATAAATCTCTATCGCGGGTGTTGTGTTCCAAAATGCTTCTTGTTAGATTGAAAAAATGAAATATATATCCGCACCTTCACTATTCTTCTTCTGGTGGCGCTCTAACTAGAGCGGCGCGGAATTCTTACATTCTTATGCTGCTGGAAGGTAGCTAAGATTGTCATCTCTTTTGTATCTCCAGTAGCGATCTATTTTCCTTGGAGATATACATATGAAAACTCAACAACACACTGAACCTAAAGAAATTATCCTTACTGGCGATCGTGCAACTGGTCCTTTGCATCTCGGTCATTACGTTGGATCTTTAAAGCAGCGAGTCGCATTGCAATCCACTTGTGAGCAAAACATTCTAGTTGCAGACATGCAAGGTCTGACCGATAACGCACATAACACGAGTAAGGTCTCATCCAACATTCTCAATGTGGTCGCAGACTACCTAGCTGTGGGGATCGACCCTTCACAAACCACCATTTGTCTGCAATCACAGTTGCCAGCCTTGGCTGAACTGACCATGTTTTACAGCAACTTAGTTACCATCGCTAGACTGGAACGTAACCCAACCGTAAGAAGTGAAATTCAAAGCAAAGGCTTTCAACGTTCATTACCCGCAGGATTTCTCACCTACCCGATTTCTCAAGCAGCGGATATCACCGCATTCAACGCCACTTTAGTTCCTGTCGGTGATGACCAACTGCCTATGCTGGAACAAACCAATGAAATCGTCAGAAAGCTCAATTCGCTAGCGGGTAAAACAGTGCTCAAAGAGTGCAAGCCGCTGCTAAGCAACGCCTCAAGACTGCCAAGCACTGACGGTAAAAACAAGATGTCAAAAAGCATGGGTAACGCGATTAACCTTGGCTCATCAGAAAAGGAGATTAGCGCAGCAGTAAAATCCATGTATACCGACCCTAACCATTTGCGAGTTGAAGACCCTGGTCGTATCGAAGGCAATGTCGTATTCACATATCTTGATGCGTTCCACTCAGATCCTGCTTACATCGCTCAGTTAAAAGAGCACTACCAAGCAGGTGGTCTGGGTGATGGCACGACCAAAAAAATCCTCGAAGAGTGCTTGCAAGATATGCTGCGTCCAATCCGAGAAAAGCGCGCCATGTATTTAGATGATAAAGCTCAGCTGATCGAGATCCTATCGAAAGGAAGCCAACTTTCTCGCGAGAAGACAGCTCAAGTCTTATTTGATGTAAAAGGTGTGTTCGGTCTGAACATTCTTTGAAGTAAAGCCGCAGTTGTATGAGCTTCGGGTTAGATGCCCTTCCTAGATTTGATCCGAAGTCCACATACTTGGTTAATCTGCTCCAAACCACTCACTCGGCACTTTTACCGCCACCACTTCGGCTTTGCAGCAAAGCTCACCCTGCGAATGTAGCTCACACTCAACAACCATCTTCTTCGCTGATGCTTCAACGATGTTGGCGGTTAGATGCACACTCTGTTGGAGAGGGACAGGCTTTAGGAATGAAACATTAAGGCTGCCAGTAGCAAACCATACTGGCTCACCTTCACCTACCTCTTGTCCTTGCATCTGATAACCTTTAGCAATGGCCATACACACGCAATGACAATCAATGATGGTTGAGATGATGCCGCCATTAAGAAAATGGGTCGGGCCTGCGCAGTGATGATGGGCAGGCGTAAACATACAGCTCGCCTGTGATTCTGATTGCCAATAGCTTCTGATTTGTAAGCCCAGTTCATTTTCGCTCCCGCAGCCATAACAATGGTTATTAGGGAGCTGATCTTGAATCGCTATCTGTTGCTGCATAACACCACCTATAGTCAGAGTTCTCTAGTGACTATAGTCTGAAAATGCCGGTATGTTATTGCTTTGGAATACAATTTTTCATTTGTTCAGCAAGCCATTCAATGAAGTTGGACTCCAAACTGCTTACACTGCTTGGCTCTGTGAGCACCATGTATCGATGACCTGATGGAACAAACCCAAATGGGGCAATCAATTGTGTGGCGCAGGGCTACTGCTGTTTGGAGCCATGTTGGGTTTAAAAGCTAGCCATAAAAAAAGAGGCTGCACAAAGTAGCCTCTTCAAACAAATAAGTGCAATTAAACCAACTCACCCGCCCCTTGGATTGAGCGAGCACTGTTTTCAACTAAGAACACGGTCGCTGTTTGCTTCAGCATTTCCCACTCACTGTCCTCAACGAAGATCCCCTCTTCCCAAGAGCTCTTTTGCGCGCGGCTTAGCTCTGCACTGTCAATATGAATCGCGTAACCTTCAGAGCTCTGAGTAACATCAAAGTCTTGCGTCGCTAGCTCGATGGTCATGGAATGGAAATCGCTGTGATCGCTTGCTAACTGATCCGAGAAGAAAACCTCTGGTGCCACGCAGCCACGGTTAAGTACGTACAAGGCGCGCTTCGGGCTAGTTCCATTCACCCACTGCGCGCGGCAGGCTATGCCTTTCGCAGCCAATCGCACCAGTTCACTGTATGCTAACCAGCGGTTATGACACTGCTTTAGCGTGATAGTGACCGCTTTGGATTCAACCATATTCTCTAAAGCAAAGTCCAACACAGCTGGAAGATGACAAGCAACACTACCGCCATGAAAATCAACATCAAAGCGACCCGGCTTGTGATTCTGAATCGAAACCGCGCAATCAGAATCTAGGCTAAGAAACTGGCTGGCATTGTTAAAATGCCTAACTCCATTGAGCCCTACCATCTGAAGATCAGCGACCATATTGGCTATCACATCCGCTTCACCACAGTGGCGACGCATACCCAAGAAGGCTTTGTTGACCGCTGCAACCAGTTCATTGTGAGACACGATCATGATGCAATCCCTCCATTGATTGTCTGATTATCACTTTGAGCCACGTCTTGCGCACTTGGCATAATTGGGAAAATCCACGTATCGCAGTAGTTAGGGTCGCTAATCTCTTCGAGTAGCGGCGCGCCTTGGAAGAAAGTCACTCGCACCCAGCGATCAGAGCGAGGATCAAACTTGGTTGCACCAAACACCGCCAGTTTGCAGCGTAATAGGTGCATTGGCAGTGCATCTTGGCGCAATACGTTCATTTGGATGTCACCCATTTCTCTGCAACCTAGCGTCCAAACACGGCGAGTAATCGCACGATAGTGTGGATGCTGGAGTAAGAACTCCGCCACACTCATCTCTTGCGGGCATTGAGTCAATGCCAAGTACAGGCGATTCGCTTGTCGGCCAATATCTAATGGTAGTTCTCTCTCTTCACCGATTTCCTCACCGCGTACACCTAGTCTTGGCTCTTCTTTATCTTGTGAGCGATACCAAAACCAGTAGTTGTTCTCGCTTAGCGAATAATCGGCTTCTACTGCCCACTGATATTTTTGCTCCATCAAGCTAACTAGCTCTTCAACCTTCTTGCCACTAGGGATCGCAAGCGTTTCACTGGTGTTCATTTGATTTTCGTACTTATCCACTAGCGTCGGATAAAGCTCAAGCAAGCATAAAGTCAGGATTTCTTGGGCTTCCAAACTCATGGTCTCTGCTTGCTTGAGAACTGCGCTCCAATTTGGCACACAAGTCATCACTTGCGGCAAACGCTCAATCAACTGCTCAATATCGCTAAGCGCTTGTTGATTCAAATGGTCTTGATGTTCATTGATGGTAATAATCTGCTCTAAGTGACGCATGGCTTTAACCAACAACGCGTTCAAAGGTTGCTCAAACTGCATATCACAAGGCATGGCTAACACTTCAGCCACAGCGCGCTCTCTTGATGTCATCCACTGATCGACGATACATGGGTGATTAATAAGATAAGGTGCCATACCTAAGCCTGTCGCGTTGCCCACTCCAAGGTAACGCTGCAAGCCTTTGTGCAACATAAGCGCTTTGTCACCACCTTGTTGCTCGGCTAAGTAGTGCACCCAGTCTAGGCTGAATTCACGCAATATATAAACCGCGCACATTTGAGCGCTAAATGACTGGTTGAAGTCTGGGTTATCTTCCAGCAACTTAAAATCAGCAATGCCAAATTTGCCGTTTCCGTAAACAGCAGTGGTACGGAGGATATAGCCCACTTCAGCCAGCTCTTTAGGCTCTGGTTGTTCACCACTCGCCAACGCACTGACAATATGCTCAAACACGCGAACACTCTTATTGGCACGAGCTAAAACCAACACATTATTTGGGTTACGACCGGCTTCTTGTAGCGGCACATTCGCTCTTAACTGTTCGAGTAGCGTAACGTCAACATCGCCCTTTACTAAGGCAAACGTCACATCCCATTTTTCAGCAATAACGCGATCATTGCGCTCTTCGTCAGCGATCTCGTCACAAAATACCACTAAATGATAGACGTGATTTGGCGTCGCCAGTTTGTAGATAACATGGCCAAAACCGCGTGGACATAGTTGCCAGTCATGCTTAGTGACTTGCCACTCTTGCTGAGCCATTTTACGAATCAAACTGCGCACAAAGCTGATTCGGTTTTGGTGCATTGCACCTAGCCTGTCAGGAGCCATGACGATGGCTGCATCACGCAGCGGGTTTTCAGTGTAAGTAGAACGATGTGCATCCATTTTGCTCACCACCTATTTTTTATTGTAAGAATAATTGGAGCTTGTGCAGGTGTAGGGGAATGTCCTACACAAGCTCATCGTTATTGGATTTGTTTATAGACCTTGCTCTTTAGCCATCTTGATTGCGATTTGCGGCGCATTCCAAAGTGACGGCAGCAAAATAAGCGACACCGGAACGGCAGTAATCACAATGAAGGACTGTAATGCCGAGACCCCACCGGATCCCAATGAGATAAGGATCAACGCTGTGATACCCATTGCCACACCCCAGAAGGTACGGACAACTGCATTCGGCTCTGTTTCACCACTGATCACCACACTGATGGTGTAGGTCATTGAGTCACCTGTCGTCACAATGAAAATCGTGGTTAAAATCAGGAATAAAATCGAAACCAGCATCGGCAGTGGCAACTGTTGAGTGACCGCCAATAGCGCGCCTGGTAAGTTAAAACCTTCGAAGGCTTTACTCACACTGCCCGGTTCAGCGATTTCAAATGCAAGACCAGAACCACCAACAATGGTGAACCAGAAGCAGGTAGTTAACGGCGCAACAATACTGATAGTAGAGATGATTTGGCGAATGCTGCGGCCACGTGAGATACGAGCAATAAAGATAGCCATCATTGGGCCGTAACCTAAGAACCAACCCCAGAAGAATACGGTCCACCAGCTCAACCAACCTTCATCACCGCGGTAAGTAGCCATTGGAATGAAGTTATCTAACATGCTACCGACACCTTGAATGTAGCCATTGAAGATAAAGTCAGTTGGACCAAACAGCAGGATGTAAATCATCAGAGCGATAGCTAAGATCACGTTGTAGCGACTCAGCATCTGCATGCCGCGGTTTAAGCCACTCAGCGCAGAAAGTGTGTAAAGAGCAATCGCAAATAGGATGATAATCAGCTGAGTAGTAAAGCCATCGGGAATATCAAACAAAGCGTTTAACGCGTAGCTAACCTGCAAGCCTAAGAAGCCAATCGGACCAATGGTGCCCGCCGCAACCGCGATAATACAACACGCATCAATCAGTGCGCCGGTATGGCCTTTGAGTGCTCTTTCTCCCAATACAGGATAAAGAAGAATGCGCGGTTTCAGTGGTAAGCCCTTGTCATAATGAAGATGCATCACAACAATCGAAGTTAAACTGCCGACAATCGCCCAAGCAAGGAAACCCCAGTGCATAAAGGATTGCGACAGTGCGTTGACCGCCCCTTGTTGCGGGTTGTCTTGCGCGCCATACAGAGGTGGTGGGCTGACATAGTGAGCAATCGGCTCTGCCGCCGCCCAGAACACCCCGCCACCAGCCAGTAGCGTACAGAAGATAATTGCCATCCAACGGAACGCATCCATTTCAGGCTGAGTTGTGCCACCTAAAATCACTTTGCCTGTTCGCCCTGCCGCTAATCCAAGACCAATAAGAAAAGTGAGAAGAAGTAGGATTTGCCAGTAAGGCCCAAAGACCTCCACCGACCAACCAAAGCCGGCATTAACGATAGAAGAGAGTAACTCGCCATCGTAGAGCGCTAAGGCAACAAATAGCGCGATAAAACCACCGCTATACCAAAATGCAGGATTACTTAATCCCAATTTATCCGGTGAATTTTCAACACTGGTGTTGGATGATTGTTGTGTTGCTTTCGATTGACCCGACGACACATTCATCGTGGTCTCTTTCATGCTATTGGTTAGATCAGACATACTCTGACTCCAGAACTGTTTTGCAGCAGCCGACAACTCGCAGCAAAGTTGAATTAACACCTACTTTGTAGTTTTTTTATGAGCAGGCTTTTCCATGTTTAGGGCGTTATGTAATGCATTGTTATGACTTAATGCACGGTTATGAAATGGGCTCCAGACCTTCTTGTAGGAAGTTAAACCAATTTCCACCCAGTATTTGTCCCGCCTCAGGTTCACTGAACCCATGGCGAATTAACCCGTTGTAGATATTTTCCATCCCCTTGCTGCCACTGAACCATGGCAAAGCGTCAGGCCAGCCAAAATTGCTTGCTGAGCCTTCACCGTAATCCATCGCTTTTGACCAACGGCCATTACGCATCCATTCCAGCACTTGTTGCGGTTGGTTAAGGCATAAGTCACTACCGATACCAAGATGTTCTACCCCAAATAGGTCTGCGGTTTTCGCCACCATTTGGCAAAAATCATCAAGGCTACATTGGCTGCCATTGGGCAGATGGAAGGGGTATAAGCTAAAGCCAATCAAACCACCACGCTGGGTAAGCGCCTGAATGACAGTATTGGATTTATTGCGCAGCGCATCATGGGCAAAAGTTGGGTTGGCATGACTGATACAAATAGGACGAGAAGAGAGATCAATCGCTTCAAGTGTTGATCGCTCCGCGCTGTGGGACATATCGATAATCATGCCGACGCGATTCATCTCTTCGATCGCTTGCTTACCAAAACGAGTCACACCTGAGTCATTTTGCTCGTAGCAGCCCGTCGCAAGTAAGCTCTGGTTGTTGTAAGTCAGCTGCATGATCAGCAGACCTTGGCGACGCATGACTTCAATTAGGCCAATTTCATCATCAATCGGAGAGCAGTTTTGCGCGCCAAAGAAGACCCCTACTTTGCCCTGTGCTTTTGCCGTCTCGACATCAGCCATCGAATAGATTGGCATGATCAGGTCGGCGTTTTGTTCAAAGCGTAAGTTCCACTCGGCAAATCGAGTCAGTGTTTCACGCGCGTTTTCGTGATAGACAATCGTTGCGTGAACCGCGGTGATGCCACTCGCTTTCAAAGTTTGAAAATACTCACGATCCCAATTGCAGTACTGCAGTCCATCGATCACAATCCGTTCTTGGTACATAACCACTCCTTAATCTTTCCCTGTCCTTTACATTGCTTCTTATTGAGTCGGGAGCAGAACGGCTCTGCTCCCTCATCCTGTTAGTAAGGACGTTGGTAAGCAGTTTTCACCACGGTATAGAACTCTTTCGCATACTGACCTTGCTCACGTGGACCAAAGCTAGATTCTTTACGCCCACCAAATGGAACGTGGTAGTCAGTCCCTGCTGTTGGTAGGTTGACCATCACACACCCTGTCTGAGCTTGTTGTTTGAAGATGGCGCTGTTGCGCAGGCTTTGGGTGATGATCCCGCCAGTCAGGCCAAAGCGAGTATCATTAACCACGCTAATCGCTTCATCGAGATCAGCGACTCGAATCACGCTCGCCATTGGCGCAAATACTTCTTCTTGGTTCACTTCCCAGCTATTTTGCGTATTCAGGAACAGGGTTGGCGACATGTAGTAACCTTCATGCTCAAGGTTCAAACGCTCGCCACCAAAGGCCAGTTCGGCGCCGCTTTGACGAGCTTTCTCAATCCACGCAAAGTTGGCATCTAGCTGATTACCGTCAACTACAGGTCCCATGAAGATACCCTCTTCAAGTGCATGACCCACTTTTAGCTCGCTCATACGTTTGATCAGCGCTTCAACGTAGGCATCATGAATACCATCCATAACCACTAAACGAGAAGACGCGGTACATTTTTGACCTGCACCAGAAAACGAACCGGCAATTGTTGCTTCAACCGCAATTTGGATATCCGCATCATCGGCAACCACTAGCGCGTTCTTACTGCCCATTTCTAGTTGGCAACGGACAAAGTTTGGCGCTGTAGCAGCAGCCACTTTACGACCGGTATCCACAGAACCGGTAAAGCTCACGCCATTGACCTGTTTTGAATTGATTAGAGTATTACCAACTTGAGAGCCGCTACCCAACACAAGGTTGAACGTACCTGCAGGCAAGCCTTGGCGGTGAATGATTTCAGTTAGCGCGACCGCACTTGCTGGGGTTAAATTGGCTGGTTTCCACACCACGCTATTACCAAAGGCCAGCGCTGGTGCAATCTTCCACGCAGCAGTCGCTGTCGGGAAGTTCCAAGGAGAGATAATGGCGATAACGCCAACAGCTTCGCGAGTCACTTCAACGGAGACTCCTGGACGGACAGACGCTGCGTTATCACCAATTTGACGTAGCACTTCTGCTGCAAAGTATTGAAAGAACTGACCTGCGCGATAAATCTCACCGCGACCTTCAGCAAAAGGCTTACCTTCTTCACGAGAAAGCAGCGTGCCAAGCTCATCACAGCGGGCAATCAGCTCATCACCAATTGCTTGCAGTACCGCTTGCTTGCGCTCGATAGGGGTCTTTTCCCACTCTGGCTGTGCTTGCTTAGCCGCTTGAATCGCTTGCTCTACCTGTGACTGGCTTGCTTGAGCAAAATTACCCAGGTTTTCACTGATATCCGATGGGTTGATGTTGGCGATGGTATCGACACCCGCTTGCCACTCACCACCAATGTATAGGGCCTTTTCTGCTTGAACGTTATTTATAAAAGTCATTGCTCTTTCCTTGTTCAGTTCTGACTGACAACATCAATCAGCTTCGATTCTTATCGTTAGTTGTTATTACTCTGGCTGGCTTGCTGAGGCATAAACCACAAACTCGACCAACATTTCCTCACGCGCTAGACCCGCAACGACCATAGCGGCGCGGTTTGGGTATGGCGCTTCAAAGTACTCGGCATACACTTCATTAACCGTTTTTAGATATTCGCGGTCGGTGACATAAATCAGCACTTGCAGCACTGAATCGAGAGACTCACCCGCACACTCCAAGGTGTGTACTAGATTGCTAAAAGTTTGGCGTGTTTGCGCTTCAATACCGCCTTCGACCACTGCGCCCGTATCATCAATTGGGATTTGCGCCGTGTACAAAGTGCCATTGCCGACAACTGCCCATTCAAGCGGTGCTTTAGAAGCAAATAGAGCGGTTTTTACTGGGTGTTTTTTTGTTGGAGTATTCACGTGCCTTTCAACCTTTGTAACGACTTTGTTTCAAGATGGTTAAATCATGCACATTGACACTTGATAAATCTAACGGTAAATTTTTTACATTTGATAAGTTTTTTTTATCACCCTAAATAACATCAGAGAAACAAAGGGATTGGAATGGTGGTCAGATGAGTATCAAGCTTCAACAATTAATGCATTTTGTGATGGTGGTAGAAGAAGGCGGTTTTCGAGCAGCGTCACACCGAGCGAATCGCTCTCAGGCAGCCTTATCGACATCAATCAAAGAGCTGGAAAAGATCCTCGGACAGCCGCTATTTGAAGCCGGTAACAAAGCAAAGCTGACCCCATTTGGTGAGATATGTTTACCGAAAATAATCCAGTTTCTGAATATCTATAACGCACTCGACAACGACTTAAGAGCAGCCGCTGCGGGGCAACAAGGGCGTGTAAGAATTGCTAGCGTGCCTTCGGTGGCGGCCAAACTTATCCCTAGTGTACTGGGCGCATTCAGTGAACAATTCCCCAATGTAGAAGTGAGCCTAATTGATGATAACGCCGCAGGGGTTGAAGAGAGGCTGCTTTCTGGTGAAGTGGATTTAGCGCTCGGTAACCCCTCTCACCTAGATGAAGGCGGGATAAACTTCACCTCACTTCTCTCAGATCCCATTGGTGTGGTTTGCCTGAAAGATAATCCCATTGCTCAACATCCCGAGGGAATAGAGTGGCAAACATTGCTTGAACAACCATTTATTCGCAATGGCACTTGTACCCTACTAGACCCAACTCCCGCTAGAGCGCTCAGTGAACAAGCGCTTTATTCAGTCGAGAACATTACTTCACTGTTTTCGGTATTGGAGCTCGGGATCGGCGTAACCACTTTGCCTAAACTTGCCTTTCCTACCAATGAAACTCGCTTGGTTTGGATACCGCTGATCGACCCACCGTTAGAAAGACAGATTGGCATTTTCACCTTGAGCGATCGCACCATATCGCCCCAAGCCCAAGCCTTTCATGATTTATGCATCGAGTATCTCAATTACGACAAAGCAATGTGAATTTTATCTCGGTAACGGCTCGCTAAATCGTTATGCTTTATTCAGCATACCAATAAGGAAATTAACCATGAATAAATGGCTCGTAGCATTCTTCACCTCAGCAGCACTTATGGCCTCGCCTGTTTTTGCAACAGAGCGAGCAGATATTGGCTGGGAATGGATTGAGCAAGGAGCAATGATTGTTGATGTACGCACACCACAAGAATTTGCCGATGGTCATTTGGACAATGCGAAAAACTACCCGCTCTCTGAGTTAGACAAGCATTTTGCCAACATAGATAAGGACTCGCAGATCGTATTGTACTGTCGCAGTGGTAATCGTTCTGGTAAAGCTTTTCAGTATTTAACCGCTCAGGGGTTTACTAATCTGCACAACGCAGGTGGATTAGTAGAAATGCAACAAGCCAAGTAACGACAACAGGTTTGAGAAAATAGGTATCTAGACACTTTTCACAAGGTCTAGATACCCACCCCTCTGAATTAGCCTCTAGCAGGCAAGTCTAGTAGGGTCTCACTCTCATTTATAAAGTCACATAAGCACAAGGAGACACCATGTATTTACAAACCTTGGCTTTGGCAATCTCCATTTCTCTGTTAGGCGGATTTCCAACCGCGCGTGCAGATGAAGCTACGCAGCAGCAGGTACAGCAGATGACAATACAATATCCAAATACCAAAACCGTCGATGTGGTGGACGAATACTTTGGCACCCAAGTAAAAGACCCATATCGCTGGCTAGAAGATGATCGCAGCAACGACACCGCTGGCTGGGTTGAAGCACAAAACAAAGTCACATTTGATTACCTAGAACAGATACCTTATAGGGACCAAATTGAGCAGCGTCTCACTCAGCTTATGGACTACGAGAAAGTCGGCAGTCCATTTAAAGAGGGGAAATACACCTACTTCTACAAGAATGACGGTCTACAAAATCAAGACGTTCTATATCGCCAGCTTGGCGACGGTGAACCAGAGGTTTTCCTAGACCCAAATACCTTTAGCGAAGAAGGCACAACCTCTCTTGGCGGTACGAGTTTCTCGCAAGATGGCTCGCTCTTCGCGTACAGTATCTCTGAAGGTGGTAGTGATTGGCGTAAAGTCATCGTGCTTGATGCCGCAACCAAACAGCAAATCGGCGAGACACTGGTTGATGTCAAATTCAGTGACATTAGCTGGCTACATAACGAAGGCTTCTACTACTCAAGTTACGACAAGCCTGAAGGCAGCGAACTATCAGCCAAAACCGATCAACACAAACTCTACTTCCATAAACTCGGCACTAAACAGAGTGAAGACCAGCTTATATTCGGTGGAAACGAGCAAGAAAAGCATCGCTATGTCGCGGGTTACACAACGGAAGACGGCCAGTACCTAATCATTGGCGCAATGGAGTCTACCTCTGGTAATAAGCTTTACGTAAAAGATCTGAGCAAACAAGATAGCCCATTAGTGACTGTATTGGACAACACTGACTCAGATACATGGGTAATCGATAGTATCGGTAGTAAGCTTTATCTTTCAACCAACTTAAACGCTCCAAATAAGCGCGTTGTTGTGGTCGATGCCGCCAGCCCTGAGCAAAAAAACTGGCAAGATGTGATTCCTGAAACCAACAATGTACTTAGCGTCTCGACAGCTGGCGGTAACATGTTCGCTCAATATATGGTGGATGCCACTTCGCAAGTGAAACAATACGATATGGACGGCAAGTTTATCCGCAAAATCGAGCTTCCAGATATCGGCAGTGCACATGGCTTTAGTGGAAAAGATGACGAAACAGACGTTTACTACACCTTCACCAACTATAAAATGCCAGGTACAACCTACAAGCTGAATATTAAAAGTGGTGATAGCAGTGTTTATCACGAATCAGCGGCACCGTTCGACTCCGATCTGTTTGAATCAAAGCAAGTGTTCTACACATCGAAAGACGGCACCAAAGTACCAATGATTTTGACCTATAAAAAAGGCATCAAACTGAACGGTAGCGCGCCAACTATTCTCTATGGTTACGGTGGATTTAACATCAGCCTAACCCCTGCATTTAGCCCAAGCCGCGCAGCATGGTTAGAGTTAGGTGGTATCTATGCGGTTGCTAACCTACGCGGTGGCGGTGAATATGGCAAAGAGTGGCACAACGCTGGCACCCAAATGCAAAAGCAAAACGTGTTTGATGATTTCATTGCCGCAGCAGAATTCCTAGTTGATAAAGGCTATACCTCGTCAGACAAACTGGCAATTAATGGTGGCTCTAATGGTGGGCTGCTCGTCGGTGCCGCGATGACCCAACGTCCTGAGCTGTTCAAAGTCGCACTGCCAGCAGTTGGTGTACTGGATATGCTTCGCTACCATACCTTCACCGCAGGCGCTGGCTGGGCGTATGACTATGGTACTGCCGAACAAAGTAAAGAGATGTTTGACTACCTGAAGAACTACTCCCCTGTTCATAATGTCAAAAAAGGGGTCGAGTACCCGGCGACAATGATCACCACAGGTGATCACGATGACCGTGTGGTCCCAGCACACTCGTATAAGTTTGCCGCTGAACTCCAATCTAAGCAGGCGGGGAGTAAACCAACGCTAATTCGTATCGAAACCGATGCCGGACATGGCGCAGGAACACCAACTAGCAAGATGATCAACCTTTATGCCGACATGTACAGTTTTACTCTGTTCAATATGGACGTAGAAAAGATTTAACCGTAGATAAAGTCAATAACTTAAAGCACCGCATTCGCGGTGCTTTTTTACATCAAAGTTGATACTCAACCACCAATGCCTTTTTACGCAAATAGTCTTCTCGTAACTGAGCCTGAGATTTGTCTTGGTTTTGATAGAACAACGCACCTCCTTCTCGCAGCAAGTTATAGTGTTGCTCTAACATAGCCAAAACAAACTGCACACGTTTGATTGTCGTCGAAGTACAGCTCTTACCCTCAAGGTCATCTTCAATATCCAGTACATGTGAACGGAACATCTCAAGGGTAAATAAATGTTCTAGCTTGGCATCTGAGCTTAGTGCGGTTTCTACCTTTTCTATCGACGCTTGCACACGCTCTATCACTTCTGGTTTAGCTTGATTCGCGTCTAGCCACCCGCGTTTGTCTTCCAGCATCCTCAACGCTTGTCGCTTCACCGCTTTGAAGAGCTGTAACGACTCTTTCTGTGAGTATTCTTTTTCTAATAGCCAACCAGAAAGGAAACGAGTTTCAAATCGCTCACTGGCATCAAACAGGGGGGCACTCAAGCCATTACTATTGAAGTGTTGCAGCGGTTCAAAGCGATACATGTAACCGAAGTCAAACAGCTTAAGTTGGCCTTGTTCATTCACTAACAGGTTGCCACTACACAGATCCCATTCGAATAATCCAATGCGCTCACAGGCAAGCAATGTAGAGAAGAGTTCCACCATCAAATCATCCGTAATCTCTACAATTGGCGTACCTTCAATCCATTCAGAAACGATAATCCCTAATCGGTAATTGGCATAAATCGTTTCGACAATGTGCTGAAAATCCGGCGCTGAATTCGGGTTATTCTTTTGAGTTTGAAAATCGAAGCGTCGCTGAACTTCATTGAGGAAAGAATACTGACCATCAAGGTTTTGCACTTTGGCCTGCGGTCGTTTTTTCTTCAATGTGTAGTCTTGCCCATCGATACGAATATGAAAAACCTGCGCGGTTAATCCGCTTTCGAACGTTTCGACCACATAGTCACAATCCGCTGTTGTCATCGCTAATTGTTCTGGTGACAAGGGGCATTGCTGCTCTGAGCCGACAATTAAGTTTTGTTCGCTTTGATCAAACTCTTGCTGCTGTTTTTGACGTTGATTCACGACATGCTTCCTGCTGACAATTTAGGTTCTGTCTACTTTATCAACAGTGAAGCACATCACCTCCCCCTTCACTGACTCGAAGCAAGGGTGAGTACTTGGGTGGAATACGATTAACTTACACCCTACTGCTCACGTGTTGTCATAAAAATTCATATTAATATTGGCCAAATTCGCCACCTGTTTGCTAATGTTAATCATTGACAAAACAATGCGTTAAATGGATGTGCTCATGCCTGTAGTTCTTGCCCTATTGATCAGCTTTCTCACTTGTCTACAACCTGTCTATGCTGAACAGACCAAACACTCAGAGTCTGACTTACTTGATCGTCCTTTGATGGAGCGCTACATCCTTGACGAGCTAAAATCGCTTCGCCAAGATCAGCAAGATCTAGAACGTAAGTTGATCGTTCAAATCACTGACCGCGAGCTTAGCGTTGCGGACAAATCATTAAACTACGCCAATGTGACAGTGACTTACTTCTTCTACATTATCGCAGGTGTTGCTTCAATGATCGCTTTTGTCGGCTGGCAGTCTCTGCGTGAGTTTAAAGCCAATACCAAAGAGATGGCGGATAAACGCCTTGATGCGATTGCTGATGAATATCAGAAAAAGTTCGGCGCTTTGGAGCGAGACTTAAAACGTAAAACGCGCATCATTAGTGAAAACAACAAAGAAATTGAGAAGATTAACGAGATCCATAACCTCTGGCTTCGCGCGCAAAGCATGCCAACGGCTGAGCAGCGTATTGATGTGTATGATGAAATCTTAACCCTGCGTCCGGGCGATCTCGAAGCGCTGACCTACAAGGCGGATGCAGCAATGGAAATCAAAGAGTACCACTGGGCACTGAGCTTATGTAATCGTGTGTTAGAACTCGACGATACCAACGGCCCAGCCCTATACCAACGAGCTTGTGCTTATTCTCGACTCGGCATCGAAGAACAAGCGATCGAAGACCTGACTCGCGCGATAGATGCCAGCCCTTCGATTCGCGACTTAATTGATACCGAACCGGATTTGGAAGGCATGCATGGCAACCCGCGCTTTGATGCCTTGCTCTCTGAAGGAGAAGGATAACCCTCTTTCATCACTAGCACTCATTAACATCTAGTTAAGGCATCGTTTCGACGATGCCTTTTGTTTTGTCACTGGCTCTGCGTCTCGGCAACGAGATCACTAAGACACTTTTTAGTCATCAGCCTACCCTTTATGCGATTACAAGTTAGAATCTTCATCACACATAAACCCGAAGTGGCAACACTTTATAACTAACTTAAGGAGGAATTTATGTCTTTGTGGTGTTCTATCAACCCACGCTTTTATGGCATGAAGGACCGCTCAAGAGTTTCAGATTTCGCGCTGCGATAATCTCGACTTGAGCGAATAATTACCTTTCGACGAAATACGTCACCCGAGTACCTTCCCTCAAGCTCGAAGAATTATTGTCAGCTCTGACAAAGGCCTTTTGCGCCCAAAATTCTTGAGAACATTATGAGTACTTATTTAACTGCACAGGCAGTCACCCTAAACTTCACAACTCAACCTCTTTTCAACGCGATTACTTTCACCATTCAGCGTGGCGACAAAGTTGGATTAATTGGCCATAACGGCTGTGGTAAAAGTTCGTTACTGAAATTGCTTTCCGGTCAGTTTGAACCAAGCAGTGGCGCAGTAGCCAAAGCCAATACCTGTTTGATGCGCTATGTAGAGCAGCATTTACCTGAGGCTCTCAACTCCCATTCGGTTTTATCTGCGTTATCTGAGTTCATATCAGATGATGAGATTTGGCGAGCAGAACTCTTGTTGGATGAGCTTGGCTTTTCGATACGCGAGCGCGAGATGCCCGTAGAGAACTGCAGTGGCGGTCAGCAAATGCGCCTTTTGCTAGCGCGCGCGATTATCCACCAGCCAGATCTGCTTTTGCTTGATGAACCAAGCAACCACTTGGACTTGCCCTCACTACTTTGGTTAGAGCAGTTCTTATCCGCTTGGAAAGGCTCATTTATATTGGTTTCTCACGATCAAACCTTGTTAGATCGAGTCACTAACACCACTTGGGTCATGCGTGATCAAACGCTTCATCACTTCTCCCTACCTTGCTCACAAGCAAGGCAGGCATTAGATGAGAAAGATGAAACCGATCGATTACGCCATGCGAGCGAGCAAAAAGAGATCGACCGTATAGAAAAGAGTGCTAAGCGACTGGCGACCTGGGGTAAGGTCTATGACAACGAGGATTTAGCTCGTAAAGCCAAGACTATGTTTGCCCGTAAAGAACGCTTAGAAGAACAGCAAACCGAGCTGACCGATGGCACACCTTGGGCACTGCGACTGCAAGGCGAGCGATTACCCGCCAACAGATTGCTGGAAACCATGCCTTTTTCTGTCACGCCGCCAGATAGTGCGTTGCATTTGTTTGATATGACAGAAATGCGCGTCAAAAGTGGCGACAGAATCGCGGTTCTTGGCAGTAATGGTTGCGGCAAGTCTACACTGCTTAACTTGCTCTATCGACACTACCAGAGCAAAGAGATGCCGGATATTTGCACCTCAAAATCAGTGACTTTCCATGACCGCTGTCGACTTGGTTATTACGATCAATCACTAGAGCAGCTCGACGATAACCAAACGATCAGTGACACGCTGCAATCCTTTGCTGAAATCAGCAGTGAGACTGCCAAACGCTCACTCATTAGCGCAGGTTTTGAGTATGCTCGACACGATCAGTTAGTGGCTAGCTTAAGTGGTGGTGAACGGGCAAGGCTACTATTTATCGGTTTGACCTTAGCTCGCTACCACATGCTATTTCTTGACGAACCGACCAACCACCTCGATATGGAAGGAAAAGAGGAGCTCATTCAAACTCTACAAGAGTTTGAAGGCGCTGCTTTACTGGTCAGTCATGATCGTAGTCTGATTGAGCAAAGCTGTAACCGCTTCTGGTTTGTTGAAAACGGCTCACTGACCGAATATCTCTCTGCTGAAGAGGTATACGCGCGTATTGCCGATTCAGCACCAAAATCAGCAGATTCAACCTCTGCAACGAGTTCGCCTTCGAACCCAGTTTCTCCAACTGTGGAAGCTGACTCAGAGGAGCAACTTCTTGAAAGATTGTTGGAACTGGAGAGTTTGCTTGAAGCGGATAAGCAACGTAAACCTAAACACCAAAAACCAGCCATGCAGCAAGAGTGGCAGCAGCAGATAGAGGAAATAACTGCGCAGCTATAACGACAAAAGGCACCAGCAATTGGTGCCTTTTCAATCAACCAGCTCAGTTCTAAGCCGCTTGCGGGGCGTTATAGTTACCTAGCAGCGCGTCATAAAACTCGCTGTCATTAAGCACTCCCACCAGATTGCCATCTTCAACCAATAAGATCGGCTGTCCGCTGCGCTGCTTTAATTCAATCGCCTCTCGCATGCCAATATCTGGACTGGCAACGACAACCGTTGAACTCGTAACATCTTCAATTCGGCTGGTTTCACAGTCCCACTCAATCAATGTCAGCTCATCACTTTCTACCAAACGAAGCTGATCACTGGTTTGCTCTACCCACACAGGCTGCGCAGTACATACCTGCAGTTGGCTTTGCTCTTTAGTTAACTCGCTGACTGGCTGCATCAATGAGCGACCTTTTAGGACATTAAGCGGGTTAGTGTGAGCAACAAAATCACGCACATAATCATTTTCTGGTGTAAGAATGATCTCTTCTGGCTTGCCATGTTGAATCAGTCGACCAGATTCCATAATCGCAATATTGTTACCAATTTTTAGCGCTTCATCTAGATCGTGGCTAACAAACAAAATGGTCTTATTGAGCTTCTCTTGCAGCATGATCAATTCATCTTGCAGCTGAGTACGAATGAGCGGATCAAGGGCAGAAAACGGTTCATCCATTAATAAGATATCGGTATCCATCGCGAAGGCTCTCGCTAGACCGACACGCTGCTGCATACCACCAGATAACTCATGAGGATACTTAGATTCCCACTCTGACAGACCAACCATCTCAAGCTGCTCACGGGCTTTGCTCTGGCGCTCAGATTTACCCATACCTTGCAGCTCTAAGCCGAATGCAACATTGTCCAATACCGTTAACCACGGCATTAAGGCAAACTTTTGGAACACCATGGACACACGATGGGTACGTAAGCGGCGCAAGGTTTCGTCGTCACAGTTAGCTAGGTCGACTTTCTCGTCACCATCTTTTAGCTCTAACGCGCCACGTGAAATCTCATTAAGACCATTTACCGCGCGTAGCAGGCTTGATTTGCCCGAGCCAGATAGGCCCATCAGTACGCAAATTTCACCTTCTTTGACAGTCAGGGATACATTATCAACACCAACGACTTGCGCGGTTTCATCAATAATTTCTTGGCGAGTTTTGCCGTTATCTAGCAGCTCGAGCGCCAGCTGTGGTTTATCACCAAACACCACATCGAGGTTTTTAATGGTAATCGCATCCATGATTAAGCTTCCTTCTGGTTTGGTGATTTACACAGACGATCGAGAATGATCGCCACAAGAACGATAGCCAATCCGGCTTCAAAACCTTGCGAAATATTTACTGTGTTCAACGCACGAACCACAGGTTTACCTAAGCCATCTGCGCCTACTAGAGCGGCAATCACCACCATAGAAAGCGATAACATAATGCACTGAGTCACGCCCGCCATAATGCTTGGCATGGCTGCTGGCAGCTCAACTTTAAATAGCAGCTTCATACGCGTTGCACCAAACGCTTTACCCGCTTCGACCAGTTCTTCAGGCACTTTAGTGATACCTAGGTAAGTCAAACGAATCGGCGCAGCAATCGCGAAAATGATGGTTGAAATCAGTCCAGGTACGATGCCTAAACCAAACAAGACTAGCGTTGGAATCAGGTAAACAAACGTAGGTACCGTCTGCATTAGGTCCAAAATGGGTCTTAGTAAGGTGTATAACCAAGGACGGTGAGCCGCCATGATGCCGATAGGTACGCCAATTAATACAGAAATCGTTGTCGCTGAGAAAACCAGAACAAAGGTTTCTAGCATTTCTTGCCAGTAGCCAAGGTTTAAGATGGTAAGCAGTGCACCAATAACAAACAGAACAAGCGGGATACTACGGTGTAAGTACCAAGCAATCGCCGCCGTCATAACGATTGGCATTGCAGGAGGCATCCACTTAAAAATATCTACAACAAAAAGAATGATCGTCTCTAAGAAGATCGCGATCGCATCAAACAGACCTGCAGCATTGAAGGTTAGCCAATCAACTCCTGCTTCCATCCATTGACCCAGTGGGATTTTGTTGTCAGTAATAAAATTCACAATACAGCCTTTGTGGTAATGATTATTTTAGCGTGTGAGAAAGGGTAGGCATCATGCCCACCCTAAATATTGCGCGTTAAGCTTTAGAGTTGATGTAGTTGCTTACAGCGCCTTGAGCATCTTCGCCTTTCAGAGTTTTCACTCCATCTAGCCACGCTTCAACTTGCTGTGGGTTCGCTTTTAGCCATTGCTGAGCCGCTTTCGCAGGTTTCACGTTCTGGTTAAGAATCGCTTCCATCAGCTCGTTTTCCATCTCTAGACTAAACTCTAGGTTTTTAAGCAAGTTGCCTACGTTTTGACACTCATTTAGATAGTCTTTACGTACGTTGGTATAAACATTTGCACCGCCGTAGTTCGGACCAAAGAAGTCATCACCGCCGTCTAGGTAAGCCATCTCAATGTTGCTGTTCATTGGGTGTGGTGCCCAACCTAAATAAACAATCCATTGGTTACGACGCACTGCGCGTGATACTTGCGACACCATGCCCGCTTCACTTGATTCAACTAGGCTGAAGTCTTTCAGACCAAATGCATCGCTGTCGATCATCGACTGAATCAGGCGGTTACCATCATTGCCCGGCTCAATGCCGTAGATGCGGTCTTTGAATTTATCGGCATTCTTAGCTAAGTCAGCAAAGCTCTTCACACCTGCATCGTAAACATACTTAGGTACTGCCAATGTGTACTTCGCGCCTTCTAAGTTGGCACGAACGGTTTCAACAGTGCCAGCTTCACGGTATTTAGCGATATCTCCCTCCATGGTTGGCATCCAGTTGCCAAGGAAGATATCGATATCACCGTTCGCCATTGATGAGTAAGTCACAGGTACAGACAGCAAATCTGTTTTGGTTTTATAGCCAAGGCCGTTCAGTAGTTCTGAAGTCACAGCCGTCGTCGCGGTAATGTCTGTCCAACCTACGTCAGCAAAACGTACGGTTTCACATTGGTTGGCATAAGCGTTCATCGCTAAACTGCTTAGGGCGATGGTCGAAAGTGTTTTTGTCATCATAGACATGGTGTTTTCCTTGTAATAGTTACTGACTTTTTGGAAGTTAATCCAGCTCTCTGAGTGGAGCGGTATTTCTCTGTTTTTGTTGCCAGTCTGGAGCAATCCAAACCGCTTGTTCGTTGGTTTCTAAACTTGGCTTACCAAGAATCATGTCTGCGGCGCGTTCAGCCACCATAATGGTTGGTGCGTTAAGGTTTCCGTTTGGAATGGTTGGGAAAATCGAAGAGTCCACCACGCGAAGTCCTGCAACGCCACGTACGCGACACGCTTCATCAAGCACCGCCATTGGGTCATCATCTGCGCCCATTTTGCAGCTACATGATGGGTGGTAGGCACTTTCCACGTTTTCCGTAACCCATTGGTCAATCGCTTCATCGCTTGTTACATCAACCCCCGGCTGAATCTCTTCACCGCGGAAATTGTCCATCGCTGGCTGCATCAAAATTTCACGAGTAAGACGGATACAATCGCGCCAATCTTGACGATCTTGCTCAGTTGAAATGTAGTTAAATTCAATGCGCGGCTTATCGCTTGGATTCGAAGAAGTGATCTCTATTGAGCCGCGACTTTCGGGCTTATTCGGGCCAACATGAACTTGGAAGCCATGGCCATCAAACGCAGCTTGGCCGTCATAACGCATTGCTGCAGGTAGGAAGTGATATTGGATATTTGGCCACTTCAGTCCTTTGCGTGAACGAATAAAGGCGCAAGACTCAAAATGATTAGTCGCACCTAACCCCTTACGAGTTAAGATCCATTCAGTGCCAATTAGCCCCTTACTCACCAAACCTAACTTGCTATTGAGCGTAATCGGTTGAGTACAGTGGTACTGGAAATAAACCTCTAAATGGTCTTGGAGGTTTTGGCCAACGCCCGGCAAATCATGAACCAGTTCAACGCCCGCTTCGGCAAGCACCTGCTTTGGACCAATGCCAGATAGCTGCAGCAATTGCACCGAGCCGACTGACCCCGCGCTCGACACCACTTCTTTCTTGGCAAACGCCTTGATAACGCGCCCCGACTTTTCAAACTCAACACCGACTGCGGTCTTGCCTTCCATGATCACTTTGCGTGCGACCACACCTTTCACCAAGGTTAAGTTGTCTCGTTTTAGAGCTCGTCTTAGGTAAGCATTAGAAGTCGAAGCTCTAACACCGCCATCAACCGTCATATGCATCGGGCCAAAGCCTTCTTGCTGATAGCCGTTGTAATCTTTGGTTTCTGGATAGCCTGCTTCTTTACCAGCATCAATAAAGGCTTGGTAAAGCGGGTTACGCTGCATGTCGTTACCACCGCACGTTCCTACCGGACCATTGCCACCACGGTAATTATCTTCTCCACCAATCCAACTTTCAGCACGGCGGAAATAAGGCAGACAAGATTGGTAGTTCCAACCTTTGGCGCCCTGCTCTTCCCATTGGTCAAAGTCACAAGCGTGGCCACGAACATAAACCATGCCGTTAATAGACGAGCTTCCGCCTAATACTTTTCCACGTGGGCAATGAAGCTGACGACCATCAAGCCCCTGCTCTGCAACGGTTTCAAATTGCCACGCATACTTTTCGGTATTCATTGGGTAGGAAAGAGCCGTTGGCATTTGGATAAAAATGCTTTTGTCTGTACCACCAGCTTCTAGCAGCAGCACTTGGTGCTCACCACTGTCTGTCAGACGATCCGCCAGTACACAGCCGGCCGAGCCCGCGCCGACGATAATATAATCGTAGCGTTGTTGCATGTTATCTCTCCGTAGAATCTATATTAGGCGTATGGGCTGGCGTAGTCGCCAAGCTCGATCAACACGCTTTTAGTCTGGGTGTAATGGCGTAGGGTTTCTGGGCCATTTTCGCGGCCGATACCCGAATGCTTGTAGCCACCGACAGGCATCTCTGCTGGTGAGTCACCCCAGGTGTTGACCCAACAAATCCCAGCTTGCATCTGATGTATCACGCGGTGAGCACGCGCTAAGTTTTGAGTAAAGATACCCGCTGCTAGGCCGTAATCGGTATTGTTGGCACGTTTGATCACCTCTTGCTCATCGCTAAAAGTCAGCACTGACATGACAGGGCCAAAGATCTCTTGTTGGACGTGTTCCATGTTGTCATCACAATCAACAAACACAGTTGGAGCAACAAAGTTACCTGTAACAAGATCGTTGTCAGTCACTTGATATCCGCCAGTAAGCAGCGTCGCACCGCTCTGTTTAGCGCTTTCGATAGCCGCTAAAACCTTGCCTAAATGCTCTTTAGAGATCAGCGCGCCGATTTGAGTTTGCATATCCATCGGGTCGCCAACAATCAGCTTTTCAGTACGTGCTTTTAGCTGTTCAATAAACTGCGGGTAAAGGGATTCATGGACAAAGACACGTGTGCCATTGGTGCAGACTTCGCCTTGGGTGTAGAAGTTGGCAACCATAGCGGCAGAGACAGCGTCATCAAGCTTGGCGTCTTCAAACACAATCATTGGCGACTTACCACCCAGCTCCATCGTCACTTGCTTTAATGTTTTCGCACTGTCAGCCATCACCAACTTGCCGGTACCAGATTCACCAGTAAACGAAACCTTAGCGATATCAGGGTGGGCCGTTAGCATTTGCCCAACACGGTGATCGCCTTGAACGACATTGAACACACCGTCAGGTAAGCCAGCTTCAGTAAAAATCTCGGCCAGTTTTAATGCGCTAAGCGGGGTTTCTTCTGAAGGCTTGAAGATCATGACGTTGCCTGCTGCCAGTGCTGGCGCTGATTTCCACATCGCAATCTGAATCGGGTAATTCCATGCGCCAATACCCGCACAAATCCCTAGCGGCTCACGACGAGTGTAGAAAAACTGGCTATCACTCAATGGCTGCTGTTCACCTTGTAGCGCAGGAGCTAGGCCGGCGAAATACTCGATAACATCAGCGCCCGTAGCAATATCAACTTCAATCGCTTCTTGCAGCGGTTTACCGGTATCCGCAACTTCGAGTGCCGCCAGTTCGTCGTTTCGCTGACGAAGAAGCGCTACCGCTTTCAGTAGAATACGGCTGCGCTCTGTTGGACTCATTGCTGACCATACGGCAAAACCTTGTTTCGCTGACTCCACTGCCAGTTCTAGGTCGTTTTGGCTTGCTTGAGCAACTTCCGCAAGCGGCTCACCTGTTGCAGGGTTGTATGTCACAAAGCTTTCACCAGACGTTGCCGGTTGCGCTTTGCCATCGATATAAAGTGTTTTCATTTCCATTTAAAAGTCTGACTTTTCGTTATTTTTTTGAGTAGAAAGTGAGTTGTTTGTCGAGATAATCGTTGATGATAAAGCGCGCTTTATCCGCATCAATACCTTGTGGGTTGAGCGTCCCACGCAGCCAGATGCCATCAATTAACGCGGCGATACCATGTGCAATGACCTCGGCTTGGTCGGCACCAAAAAGGGCTTTGAGTTCAATTTTAAGATGGGAGAGCAAGCGCTTTTCATTCACTCGCTGTAAACGCTTGAGCTGAGGCTCATGCATTGAGTATGACCAGAACGCTAACCAAGTTTTTGCTACCTGATTTTCTGCTTGGAATCCAACAAAGTTACCATCAACAATGGCAATAATACGCTGCTGATAGGCCTCTTTCGGCAGTCGCGCGAGGCTTTGTATAATGGTTGCAGAGTGCTGACGCAAAATCTCACGCATGGTTTCTTCAAGCAGACCATGTTTACCACCAAAATAGTGATTAATGATCCCGGTAGAAACACCCGCTTCTTTGCTGATCAAAGCGATGCTTGCTGCATGCAAACCTACGCGATCGATGACCGCCATCGTCGCTTTAACCAACTGAGGTTTCCTGATTTCTGGCATGCCAACCTTGGGCATTTTGACTTCCTTTTCTTTTTTTATTGAACGTTCAATTAAATATAAAATGCCTCAAAACCCTTTCGATCTCAAATCATTTATCTATAAATTCGATCAAAACACCCCAAAACAACCACTAACACTAATAATTACAAACTCTGAAAAACAACAAAAAATCCAAATAAAAACCCAATACATAAGCCATAACAAGAACACAAATAACTAATTAATATCAAATACTTAAACACAACCCCACGAAGAACAATCAACCTCAACCACACCAATAAACAACCCCAAACAACTCACCCTAAAATCATCTGCAAATAAATATTTAGAACGCGAAACATTTTTCTAGTTAAACAGCTCTTAGCCGCTAAACCGTCAGCAAGACCTGAACAATAGTGAGGGCAATTATTCACACCAGTGGCCAATCTCGCGACACAAAAAAATGCCCCAGAATGAGCTGATCAAACTGGGGCAAATTTATGTTCAAACTAGTGCGGCGAATGACACGCGGTAAGATTGAACTCTAGCGCAGGCTTAAGCAATTTTGGCGGCGGGAGCTGTCCATCACGACCTTCTCTTATTTCGACAAATTGCGCGCGAGTGGTGAGCTCATCCAACATGACATTGTCGTGTTTTTCTTCACCAATCGTGGTTTTAAAATGGAGGTTTTCGACCTTATCTGGGTAGTTGTGGCACAGATAGACGTCGGTACTGTCTTTTAGCTCATAAAGCTTTCGAATTGACTCAAACATCTTCTCGGCACTGCCTCCAGGGAAGTCTGCACGACCAGTACCGTGATAAAACAATGAATCGCCGACAAACAACGCATCACCAATTTTAAACGTTAAATCTGACGGTGTATGACCCGGCGTACTCATCACCTCTAAATGGGAATTGCCGAAGTCCATTTCTTCATTCTCCAATAAGAAATGCTCGAAGTGGTATAGCTCGCTAAGGCAAAGATCGCCTTTCCATTGTGCGTAGACTTCTTTCACCCCTTCAGAGACGTAAATTGGCGCGTCTAGGTGCTGACTAAGATAGAACGAGCCAGACAGGTGGTCGGCATGAATGTGGGTTTCTAAAATAGCGACGATATGGAGTTGCTCCGCCTTAATGTGCGAAATAATCTCATGTGCCGATTCGTAACTTATTTTATCTAAATCAAGATCATAGTCGGCCACAGGATCTATAATAATCGCTTCATTGGTATCGCCATCAGCGACAACGTAGCTAATTGTCCCAGAGCTGGGATGGAAGAAATGTTGAATATTCTGAGATGCCATTTTGCCCCCTCAGGAAAACGCTTCCTTATTTAATAACAAGACACTCAACAATATTCAGTGTAGCCGCTCGGATCCTCTTTGAAGGGTAGAAAATAAAAAAGGCTCCGATGCCAAGCAGCGGAGCCTTTCAAATCATGGTGTTAGCAATTAAGCATTTTCTGCGTCTTCAACCATCGCTTTAGATAGCGCTTCCGCAACCTTGATGCCGTCAATACCTGCCGACAAGATACCGCCTGCGTAACCTGCGCCCTCACCTGCTGGGAAGAAGCCTTTTAGGTTAACACTCTGGAAGTCTTTACCACGCTTGATACACACTGGTGAAGATGTACGAGTCTCTACGCCTGTCAGTAGACCATCGTCCGATGCAAAGCCTTTGATCTTCTTGTCGAACGCTGGAATCGCTTCACGAATCGCTTCGATTGCGAAATCCGGTAGCGCTTTAGAGATATCTGTTAGGTGGATACCCGGAGTGAATGACGGCTGAACATCACCAATCTCACTAGGATCGCGACCTTTCAGGAAGTCACCAATCTTCTGCGCTGGCGCATCGTAGTTTTCACCACCAAGAACATAAGCACCTGACTCAAGCTCACGCTGGAAACGGATACCTGCTAGTGGGTCACCTGGGTAATCACGCTCTGGGTCGATGCCGACAACGATAGCGCTGTTTGCGTTACGCTCTGAACGAGAGTATTGGCTCATGCCATTCGTTACTACGCGGCCTTCTTCAGACGTTGCAGCAACCACAGTACCACCTGGACACATACAGAAGCTGTACACAGTACGACCATTCTTACAGTGGTGAACCAGTTTATAGTCCGCCGCGCCAAGGATAGGGTTACCCGCATTTTTACCAAAACGAGCTTCGTCGATCATTGACTGCTTATGTTCGATACGGAAACCAACCGAGAAAGGTTTTGCTTCCATGTAAACGCCGCGCTCATGTAGCATTTCGAATGTATCACGCGCACTGTGACCAACAGCAAGTACCACGTAGCGAGATTTGATCTCTTCGCCGTTTGATAGCGTTAGACCTGTAATTTGCTCGCCATCCATATGGATATCATCAACACGAGTGCTAAAGCGGATTTCACCACCCAGTTCGATGATTTTCGCACGCATTTTCTCGATCATCGTAACCAGTTTGAAAGTACCGATGTGCGGCTTACTTACGTACATGATCTCTTCTGGAGCGCCTGCGGCTACAAATTCAGTCGTCACCTTTCGGCCGTAGAAGTTTGGATCTTTAATTTGGCTGTATAGCTTACCGTCAGAGAATGTACCTGCACCACCTTCACCAAACTGTACGTTTGATTCAGTGTTCAGTGTACGCTTACGCCAGAAGCCAAACGTATCTTTAGTACGTTCACGCACTTCTTTACCACGCTCAACCACGATAGGTTTAAAGCCTGATTGCGCAAGAATCAGCGCAGCAAATAGACCACATGGGCCAAAGCCGATAACGACTGGACGCTCTGTTAGGTTCTCTGGCGCTTTCGCAACGAACTTGTACTCCATGTCTGGAGTCTCTTTTACGTGCGGGTCACTAACGAATTGCTCTAACAGCTCAGCTTCATTTTCAACGATCACGTCTAACGTGTAGATAAGTAGGATGTTGGCTTTTTTACGAGCATCGTAGCCACGTCTAAATACATTGTAAGAGATGACTTGGTCTTCAGAGATGCCAAGTTTCTTGGTGATGGCAGCAGTTAGTGCCTCTTCCTCGTGATCAAGAGGAAGCTTGATTTCATTTAAACGTATCATGTTGATGTCTCGTATCGATAGGTGTCTTAGCCAAAACCGTTTGACGAACGGTCAGCTCACAATGGCGCGCATTTTACGAGAAATTGGTTTGTCTGTCATACTAATTCATAGTTAGGAAATAACATTCCCGATTTAGGATATTGAATTTTGGCTTAGGATGAGTATTATCCCCTATCTTCAAATTCACTCGGTCAACTGGCCTTAAACTTAAGAGCATTCATCATGGCGTTTGTCGTAACTGATAACTGTATCCAATGTAAATACACTGACTGTGTCGCTGTATGCCCGGCAGATGCGTTTCATGAAGGTCCAAACTTTATGGTCATCAACCCAATCGAGTGTATCGATTGTGGTCTGTGTGTTGATGAATGTGACGCTCACGCGATCTTCCAAGAAGATGAAGTGCCAGACGATCAAACTCTCTTCATTGAGTTAAATGCTGAGCTAGCCGAACTATGGCCAGTACAAACCGAAGTAAAACCAGCGATGGATGAAGCAGAAAAGTGGAATGGTGTGCCTGATAAATTGGGCATGTTAGAAAAGTAATTAGCACATTTCTGCGCAAACTAGATACACAAAGAGGGCTGACAGTAATTGTCAGCCCTCTTTTCGTTCTTGCGGTACCTAAAGACTACCTTTCGCCCAACACTTCAAATTCATCATAAGTTAGGCGTGCTTTGCCATCGTCTTGCATCGTCCAAACTTCTTTATGAACCACACCGAAGGCTTTGTTCATCGTCCATTTCGAAGCCAAAATGTAGCTCTTCTCGTCGACCTTCTCCCAAGTTGTTTCTTGGTAGGCAACCTCTGAAAAGCCCTGAACCATAATGTTTTGCCAAAACGCTTGGATTTGTTCGCGGCCTTCAAACGTACCAAATGGTTTCGCCACCATGGTTGTGCCTTCGGCATATTGCTCTGCACAGCCTTTTGCATTTTGGCTGTTAAACGCTACTTTCCAAGCTTCAATACCCGCTTGGCATGCTACTAATACTGAATCGTTCATTTTCCTTACCTTCTCTGCTGTCTGGTCAAACCCAATCCACGGTTTCACTTGTGTGTGATAAGTCAGAAACCTTTGGGTCGTCTTTCGAATGAACTCAATATAGGCTTATTAATTAGCCTGAAAAACAATATAATTAGAAAACACAGTTCCAGAAAAGCAAACAATATGAACAAACATAAACAGATGCTGATCTTTAAAACGATCGTAGAGGCAGGATCTATCACCAAGGCCGCTGAAAAACTGGGACTGTCTAAGTCGGTTTTAAGCACTCATCTAAAGCAACTAGAAAGCAGTCTAGAACTGGTATTGCTCAAACGAACAACTAGGCAACAGTCGCTCACTCCTGCGGGGGAAAAGTTCTATGCGCACTGCGTATCCATGAACGATATTGTCTCTTTAGCATGGGACGACATCCGACGCTTTTCGTCTGAGCCATCTGGCACTCTCGCCATCACCGCCCCAAATGCTCTGATGGAACATTTACTCATCCCTGCCCTATCTGAGGCGTTTCAACCGTTCCCAAAAGTGTCACTCAAACTCATCGCCGATGACCATAAACTGGCGCTGATGAAAAATGATATTGATTTGGCAATTCGAGTCGGTAGCTCACCGGACAGTAACTACAAACAGAAAAAGATTGGCGAGTTCAAAGACTGGTTATGCCAAGCTAACTCGACTCAAACAACGCCCGTCGAGAACCGTTATATAGCCAATCAGTGGCAAGGGAATATCATCAAACACAATGTCACTCATTGTGTTACTAAGGAAAAGCTCACTTGGGAATTTCCTGCCCATCATCAAGCTAACAGCATTAATCAGGTCGCTTTAATGGTGGAACAAGGCTTAGGTATAGGGTTAATCCCAGAGTTTATTGCGATGAAGAATCCCAACATTGAACGCTATCAACCAGACTATGATCTTGCGAAAAATAGCGTCTATGCGTTGCACCCTTACACCGGCCCGATGCCAAAATCTGTGCAATTGGCTATTAACTCCATCGAGAAAAAGCTAAGCGAAATAACCGTGTAAAGCCATTTACCTACCCCAAAGTCCCTATTAGCGATAAATAAATTATCACCAATAATTTGTCTCCAATAACGTCCTCTTGTTGACTGGATAACCTCGAACGAGTTTGGTACATAAATGTACTGAACTCCGTTATCTCATCCCTGTTTAAGGAGACTACTATGATGATGCGGTGGCTTGCTTTTATCCCTATCCTACTGTGGACCAGTTTTACCCTAGCCTCAGATCGTACTACCGAAGTTCTGTTTCTATCACACCAAAACGTATCACTCTGTATGCCACCTTTCGATATGCAAGATGGCGACGAGTATCGATGCGGTAAAGAGTCTGAACCATATATATTTCAATCAGAGTGCTTAACGGACTTCGACACCGCCTACCCTTGCACTTCGATACTCACTACGGTTACGGGCTCACCAAACCTTTCAAGAGAAGAGTTCGAGGCTCAAGTTGTCGATTTATATGACAACTATGGCCAAAAAATTCGACAATTTATCTACAACGAAGGAAAAAAAGTCCAGTTGCCAGAAGCGATGATTAACCAACTTGTGTATGAGGAGTTTAATGAGGTATATCAGGGAGGACGTTTTAACTCAAATGAGAGTGATGACATCAGTCACGTCGAGTCAGCTGAGAGTACATTGTCCACTTACCCTCAACTCTATGCCTACACCAGCAGCCGGTACCGAGCGAGAGTTAATAGCAATATCGTTCTATCCAGTAGTCACCGCTATTATGGCCATGCGCAACGAAGTGGCCGCTACCGATTTACTAGTCACCTAAATGCGGGCAATAGTACCAGTAGGAGCGCTCACAACGAGTACTCTCTACGAAAAGGTCAGTATTTCAATCAACGTCACCGCATTGTGCTGACGACCGTATATAGGGGTACAGGTGACTGGATAACCACGGCAAGCTCTCGCTTATCGGGTGCGATGATTGGTCATATATCAGATAGAGGCAGAGTTCACGTGACCCAATAGACACTTCAGTTTCTGCTAGGTTATGTCGGCGACTCTGCTTGCTAGCAAAGCTTCACCTAAACTCGATAGTCGTAGCGCTTAAACCACTGCTCAAAGAACTCGATAAACTTATATACCTTTAGGGGTGTATAAGTTCGCTCTGGGTACACAAGACTGATGGTAATCTTACCCTCTTGATAATTTGGCAATAACGACACCAACCTATTTTGCTCAAGCATTCCTGTTTGCGAGGGCTTAGGCAGAAAGCCCATTCCCGTTCCTTGCTCGACAATATGACGAACGATCGCTGTGCTATTCACTTTAACCCTACGATTAAACGTCACCTGTTCAACCTTACCTTGCTTTTCAAATGTGAAGGTACTTGTTCGTGCATTACGATGAGAAATTAACTGATGATTAGTCAGCTCAGCCGCCGTTTTGGGGTGGCCATACTCAGCTAAATACTCCGGAGAAGCCATCAAGTGAATCCCCAAATCACCTATTCGTTTATAGATGAGCGTAGAGTCCGGAAATTCTGCACTGGCCCGAATACAAACATCGAAGCCTTCTTCGACCATATCAACAAAGCGATCTTCAACCGAAATATCTAGCTCAATCTCAGGATACTGTTTTAAAAAACCTGCACATAGATTAGCGCTGTCTCGATCGCCCAGAACACTCGGCATACTCACTCGCAGTAACCCTGAAGGTGTTCCTCTCAGCTCGGCGATTTCACTTTCCGCAATCGACAATTGAGTGACTATTTTTCGGCAATGTTTAAGAAATGATTGGCCCGACTCAGTCAACGTTAGAACACGCGTGGTTCTTTGCAATAAACGAGTACCGAGGGATTTCTCCAATGCCGAAATCTGTTTGCTCACATAAGAAGGTGTGGTGTTTAGCTCATCGGCTGTTTTTGAAAAATTTCCCGTTTCGGTCACCCGAATGAATATCCGCATTGCGTTGAGCTTGTCCATGCTTGCTGTCGCTTTATTTGTTCCAATATGGAAAAACTGTTAACCAACAAGGTATGTTTATCAACCGAATAGGAATAAATACCATGACTCTCGATTCGTAAATGGAGAGACATCATGAAAGCTGTTCAACTTAATGAAACAGGACGAGTAGAAATTCGAGATATCGCCGTTCCAGAACCAGAGCACGATGAGATTCTGATTAAAGTTGCGGCGGTCGGCATCAACCCTGTCGATTGGAAAATTGCGTCAGGGCAACTTGACCAGTTGATTAATCAACCCTTACCTCTCACCCTAGGCTGGGATGTAGCAGGGGAAGTGGTTCATGCAGGCAAAGGCTACCTTGCAGGAGATAAAGTTTACGGCATGAAAGCCATCGGCCAAGAGGGTGCGCTATCGGAATACTGCACCATCAAGCGTTCACTGCTTTCACTTGCACCTAAGACCTTAGATATTGTAAAAGCGGCCTCTGTCCCTATGGTTAGCTTAACTAGCTGGCAAGCCTTATTCACAGCAGGAAACATTCGTCGCCATCAGCGTGTTCTAATTCAAGCGGGCGCCGGTGGGGTTGGTTCAATCGCGATTCAATTGGCCAAAATCATGGGGGCTTATGTAATTGCCACCACCTCGGCAAAAAATAGAGATTACGTACTTGATCTCGGTGCAGATGAAGTGATTGATTACCGGACAAGCAACATTATCGATGTCCTAAAAGACAACCCCGTTGATTTGGTTCTTGAATCTCAATCAGGGGAGTTTCAGCTCGAAGCGATTGAAGTGCTAAAACCAAAGGGAAAACTGGTGAGTATTTCGTGGATTCCGCCGGAAATCATAAAAGCCGCAGAGAGAAAAGGCGTCGAAACAGAGTTTGTTTTCGTTCAATACAATGCAGAGCATTTGCGTCACATTACCGACTTAATTGATGACGACCAGCTTAAAGTGACTATCAGTGGTCAATATCATTTCGAGGACATTGCTAAGGCTTACGATGAGAGTAAACAAGGCCGAGTGCGAGGGAAACTGGTCGCCACTTTCTAATTCTTATGCCACATAATCCGTAGACGATTACCTCATTTCTCTTATGTATGGAACCACAAAAGAAAAAGCGCAGTGATTGGCCATCACTGCGCTTCATTATGTTCTGAGGTTAGTCTTTAGCTGTGCTGACCGCGTAGGTTATCCAGAATAATGCCTGTCGCCATTGCTACGTTCAATGACTCAGCTGGAATGGTGTACCTGATAAATTAGGCATGTTAGAGAATTAGCAAAAGCACAAAATTATGAAGGGCTGGCGTAATACGTCAGCCCTTTTTTAAATCGTCATCCTCAAGAACGAGGAACGAGTGAGTTGGGGATCTCTAAAAGTCTACTGCGGACTTTTGTTTGGACAGAAATGAGTTTCAGGAACCCCCCTCTGGCAGGATAGTTGTCACTGTTAAAATTTAACCAGTTTGGGCGGTAAGAATGAATTGTGTCTCGTATTCCAGCAGAAAGAAAAGAAGCCATATTGAAGAAGCTACTGCCTCCATATTCAATGTCAGTAAGCCAGTTGT